>CAYUCC010000086.1:0-20571 GCA_964443225.1 uncultured Anaerolineae bacterium | reverse complement strand
TAGGTCTTGACCAACTCCGTGTAGATCTCATTCAGCTTGGCGGGATCGGTCTCGCGCGGGATCGCGTTGATCAGCTCATCCGCCTCTGGGCTCGTGTACTGACCCCAGTTACCGTTCCAGTTGCTCGCCATGCCGATGAACTCCGAGCTCATCAGCTTGCGGATGCGTCCCCACGGCTGGGTGGGCCCGGCGCCGTCACTCCACATCATGAAGATGTCATAACCGGTTTCGGGCAGCGGCGCATCCGACTTGGTGACGACGGTCTGATAGACACCCCACTCGGGGAAGTTGGTCGTGATGTCGATCCCGATCTCTTTACCGGCGGCCGCGACGACTTCGATAGCGGCCTGCCAGTCGGACCAGCCGTTGGGGCAGGTTGCGACGTAGGCCAGTTTCTTGCCGTCGTACTCACGCCAGCCGTCGCCATCGCTGTCGACGACACCGCAGTCGTCGAGCAGCTTCTTGGCGCCATCGATGTCGTTGCCGGCCCACTGCAGGTCCTTGACGGCAGCCTGGTCATACATGGCCTGCTCGCCCGGGGTCGGATTCATGAGCGAGCGCGGTACCTGGTCGAAGGTGGCCGACTGGTTCGTCATCGCGTTGGCGATGATGGTTGGGTAATCCACGGCAATGGCGATGGCCTTGCGGATACAGAGCTGATCCAACCCTGGAGACTTCAGGTTGTAGAAAGCGGTTGGCAGGCTGGCGCCGATACCATACGGCGGGTCGGGCAGGAAGGTGGAGATGGGCAGGTCCTGCTTCTCCCACAGATCCTGGACGTTGGAGTTGAACTGCTGGCTGACGTCGACTTCACCCGCCTGCAGGGCGGTGGTGCCGGCCGCGTTGTCCTTGAAGATCACGTGTGCGAGATACTTCGGAACCGGCAGTTTGCCCCACATGCTCGTGTCCTGGCCCCAGTAGTTGTCGTCGCGGACGTAGACCACCTTGGTATCATCGGCGAAGAACTTATGATAGGGGCCGGAGTACACGACGTCTTCGGCGGGATCGGCCAGCAGCGCCGTGGCATCGCCACCCACGCGCTCTTCAAGCGTCTGCGTCCAGGCCTTCTGGTTGACATAGTTGGTGCTCAGGTAGGCCGCGACGATCAACGGATTGACTGCCTTGCCGTTTTCGTCCAGCTTGGCCTTGATCACGACAGTCTGGGGATCCACCGCCTCGATGTTTTCGATAAAATCAATATTGGCGGCGCCAGTTGGCGTGTTGTACTTGACGTGGGTAGCCCAGGTGTAGGCGACGTCCTCTGCAGTCACCGGCGTGCCATCGCTCCATTTGGCGGCGGGCTTGATCTTGAAGGTGACCTCGGTCCGGTCGTCGTTCCAGGCAAAGTCACCATCTGCCAGCAGCGGGTACTGCTTGCCGTCGAGCATGTTGTAGAGGTACGGCGTCTCGAACATGATGACGCGGGCGTTGTCCTGCTGGGCAATGGCCATCGCGTTGTTGTTGCTGTTGGAATATGGATTCCAGCCGACAACCGGGCTCCACTGCTGGCCGTTGGAGTACAGGGTTTCATTGCGCGGTAGTTCGTTTGCATCGGCCGGCGCTTCGGTCGCTTCCGGCGCGGTGGTTGGTTCGGGTGCCGTGGTGGGTTCCGGTGCGGTGGTCGGTTCCGGCGCGGTGGTAGGTTCGGCCACGGGTGGGGCGGTGGTTGGCTGCGGGGCGGGCGTTGCGGCACCGCCACAGGCAGACAGCAGCACGCTGGCGATCAACACCAGGGCTACCAGGAAGGTAAATCGAGTTTTCATTATCTCCTCCGAGCGTGAATGGGTGAGGGGTATAGTTGTGCAACACAACCGATCGACACAGCAGAAACAAATGGTTTAAGCCGGGTACCTCCTTCGTTAGGATCATCGTGATGCGAGTGCGCGCGGGCCGACTGCGAAACGGAGCGCCTGCCCACACGATGCGCGCACCACCAGCTCGGTCGGCAGGACGATGTGTTGGACATCGACCAGGTTTTGACGGGCCGGGTCCATCTGTAATCGATCGATCAGCGTCGAGGCAGCCAGGTAGCCCAGCCGCTCGATGGGTTGGCGAACCGTGGTCAGGGGCGGTTCGACCGCAGAAGCCATGGGGACATCGTCGAAACCGACCAGCGCAATGTCCTCGGGCACGCGCAGGCCGGCGGTGCGGATCGCTTTGCAGGCGCCGATCGCCATGATATCGTTCGCAGCGAAGATCGCTTCGGGCCGAGGCTGGGCCCGCAAAAGACGCTCCATCGCCTGGTTGCCGCTCCACTCCGACCAGTCTCCCTCCTGAATGTACACGGCCGGCACGTCGATCCCGAGGGCCCGCAGTCCAAGCAAGAACCCCTCGCGGCGGTCGATGGCTGCAATCATGTTCAGAGGGCCGGTGATGGCAGCGATGCGCGCATATCCCAGCCGTGCCAGGTACTGTGCTGCCATGCTGGCCCCGCGCACATTGTCGGCATCGATTGTGGTAATTTCGGCGTGGTTGGGTGAGCGCCCGATCAGCACAAAGGGGAAGTTCTCGTCCAACAGGCGCTGCACGAAGAGTTCCTCGGTGAGTGCGGAGCCCACGATCAACCCGTCCATGTGCCCCGCCCGGATAAGTCGCCCGAAGGTGTCGTCGGGTTTGTGAATCATCAGCGAGAGCATCAAGGAATAGCCTCGCTGTTCGCTGGCTGCAGCAATGCCCTGGATAAGGGTGGGAAAATAGGGGTCGGAAAAGACGGTGTGGAGCGCTTGCGGAATCACCAGACCGATGATGTGGCTGCGCCGGCTGGCCAGGGCCCGCGCCGCCGTGTTGGGATGGAAGTCGTGTTCGTGAATGATCTGCCACACCCGCTCGCGTGTGGCCGCATTGACGTTTGGGTCGTCGTTGACGACACGCGAAACGGTCGAGCGCGAGACGCCCGCAAGTTCGGCGATGTGTTCGAGTGTCATGCCCGCTCCCGTCTTTTTGGGAGCGCTCTTTGTTGGGTTCACAGGCGATGGCCTTTGTCAACTCATCAATGAACCGCTTTGCACCTGCCGCGCCTCAATCTGCTGGCCTGGCGGCCTGTCTGTGCCACTGATTGGGATTGCTCGCTGGACGGCCCACCTGTTTTTGGGAGCGCTCCCAACTTGTCTGACTATAACACACGTTTGTCGTGTTGTCAATACCCGAAATTCATAGCCCATCCCTGCGCAGCGCTGAGGTGGGGATATCCGTGTCCATCCCGCTGAAGCGGGCTGTGAGTCTGGCGCGGGAGCGGCGCGCGTCTCTGGGTGGTCGATCATGCAGCGCACGGTGGGCGAGGAGACGTACCAGGGGCGTGTTGGGCTTGGGTTTTGACGGGAGGCAACTGCCGCATACCTGGACAGATCAGCGCCGGCGGGAAGTTAATACGCCTGGTCGCCCGTCGTCCCCTTCAACGGACCCAGGTCGAGAAACTCGCCAATGGCGTCGGCATCGAAGGTGTCCGGATTCTCAACGATAAGGCTCTCAGATTCAAATGGAGTTAACTTGGTGGGGTCGAAATCGTAGTGTTCGATGGACTTCCTGGCGACACCGATCTGGCGCCCTATTCTGATTTTCCCTCCGCACAGCGACCGTGTAGCCGCTGTCAAGCGGCTATACGGAAGTCGACGTCCCGGCTGAGTGGCAACTGAAAGCGCCCTGACACCACGCCTGGCACAGTGATATCTTCGTCCAACGATTCCCAACGCAAAGCGTAGCCGTTGAGACACAACGACACCTCTTTGAGCTGCTCGTTGCTGGCGCCGCGCAGAATACGGAAGCGATCGGCCGGGAAACCTACGATGCGTCCGTCGGTCAACTCCAGGAAGATATAACGGCCTTCGGCCCAGGCGCGAATCGCGGTTGGTTCCACCGAGGAGGCAAGTTGATCACTGATGATGGTACTCATGGTAAGCCCTCAACAATAGGTCGTAATTCTCGTACACCAACCGCTCCATTTCTCGCACCACATGCGGCGATACGTTTTTGTTTCGGGCGAGCCGCACTGGCTCCAGCCAGAATTTGCACTCGCCGTCCGGTACAGCCACATGGATATGAGGCGGTTCGTTGCGTTCGTCGGAGTAGAAGTGAAAGCGAAACGAACGTATTCGTAAGACAGTTGGCATGTTTGACTCGCATGCTGCTCAACTTTGTGAAGCAACAGCTATCGGCGCAGCGCCCCGGAAAACTCTATCATAGTTGGAGCCAGTTCACCCGGACTTGAATGTGGGTGTATCAGTCATTTGTGACTTATGGTTAGGATTATACCCAACTTACACAATCTGGGCAAAGGAGCGAGGTCATCACACATCGTGCCGCGGCAACTTCCAGCCGCAGTGGGTCTGCACAGCGATTCTGGTCCGGGGGACGATTGGGCCGCCGATTCCACCTGCCCATCGTTGCAGACTCTGCGCCTTCGTCCCCATCGCTTCTTCGCGCCACGGGTTGGGTGTAGGGGGCCATGCACCACTTGTCGCTTTGCCTGTTATGCGACTATAATGGAAGAGGCACGGTAACTGACAATTGTGACTCCCCAGTACGGCCCAGGGGAGTGAAACCAGAACTCGAAGACGGAGCCGACAGTGTCTCTCATTCAAGCGCAGAATCTCACCAAGGTGTACGGCACGGGCGACACGGCTGTCGTTGCACTCGATCATGTCAGCCTGAGCGTCGAAGCGGGCGAGTGTGTCGCCGTGATGGGACCGAGCGGATGCGGCAAGTCCACGCTGCTGCACTTACTCGGCGGCCTCGACCGGCCCTCAGAGGGCACCGTCAGCATCGACGGGCAGGCGATCGCAGACATGTCCGACAACGGCGTTACACAACTGCGCCGCCGCAAAATCGGTTTTGTGTTCCAGTTCTTCAACCTCATCCCGATTCTGTCGTCGGTTGAAAACGCGGCGCTGCCGCTTTTGCTCGACGGCGGGAATGCGACCCAGGCCAAGGAAAAAGCGACCGAGTGGCTGGGCAAAGTCGGGCTTGGACATCGCCTGGCCAGCCGCCCCGATCAACTGTCTGCCGGACAGCAGCAGCGGGTGGCGATTGCGCGCGCGCTCATCACCGATCCGGTTGTTGTGCTCGCCGACGAACCAACCGGCAACCTCGATACCAAATCGTCGGACGAGATCGCCGCCCTGCTGAAGCAGGTATCTACGGATTGGGGACGCGCCGTGCTGATGGTGACCCACGATCCGCGCATTGCGACCTATGCCGACCGCATCGTCATTCTCAAGGACGGCAAGATCGTGAACGAGATGCAGTTGGAGTCCAAAGGGACAGACCAAACGGAAGCCGTCTCGCTGATCATGAAAGCAATTGCCTAGTGCTCTGGCCGGAAAGCTCGTGCACCAATTCCACCGGTGCACGAGTGCAAAACGGTGACAACATCCATCCTGGCCGAGCACTGACAGGAAAACTAGCAGACAGGGACAAGATTCCTTGTCGATGTGAGGTGTGCGATGACTCTCCAATTTACGCTCGCCGCCCGCTACTTGCGTGGGCGCAAACTGCGCACGTTTCTTACCACACTCGCGATTGTCATCGGTGTGATGGTGATTTTCGGTATGGGCGTCCTGTTGCCCACGATGACGGAAGCGTTCAACAAGAGCCTGCTCGCGGCGTCAGGTCAGACCGATGTGATGATCACGCACAAGACGGGCGAGTCCTTCTCGGCGTCGACGCTGAATAAGATCAAATCGCTCGACGGGATTGCAGCCATCGCCGGGTCACTGGAGCGCACGCTCAATCTGCCACCCGATTTTTACGGCAAGGACTCGACGGTCAGCGCCCTGTCGCTCATCGGTATCGATCCGGCGGTGGCGCCAAACCTGCACGACTACCGGCTCACCCAGGGTCGCTTTTTGCAGCGGGGCGATGGCAAAGTCGCCGTGATTTCAGAGCGGCTGGCCGATTCCATCGGCGTGAAACTGAACGACACGCTGAAACTGCCAACGACCGAGGGTGTGGTCAAACTGACGATCGTTGGCCTGGTGTCGGGGCGCGCCCTTGCGGGCAACGAGCAGGTGCTGATGACGCTGACGCAGGCGCAGAAGCTGTTGGATATGTCGGGGCGGATCAACGTCATCGAAGCGAATCTCACGACCCAGGATGAAGCGGCAAGCGAAACGATCGTCAATGCCATCCAGGCGCAGTTGGGAAACACGTTTACGCTGGGCGGCTTGACGAGCGGTTCGGAATTCTCCGCCGCCATGCAGAGCGCCGGAGCCGTATTCGGCATGCTCGGCATCCTCGCCCTGGCGATGGGCGGGTTTATCATCTTCAACACGTTCCGCACGATTGTGGCCGAGCGGCGGCACGATATTGGCATGCTGCGTGCCATCGGTGCCAATCGCAGGACCATTGTTGGCATGGTGCTCACCGAAGGTCTGATGCAAGGTCTGATTGGCACGGCTATTGGCATTGGGTTGGGTTATCTTCTGGGAGTTGCCATCACGACCGCGATGAATCCCTACATCAAGTCGTTCATGAATATCGAGTTGGCTCCCGTGGTTTCCCCATCCCTGTTTGTAGTGGCGATTGGCCTGGGGCTGGGGGTGACACTCCTTTCGGGTTTGCTGCCGGCGTTGAGCGCAAGCCGCGTGACGCCGATGGAAGCGCTGCGTCCGTCACTCAGCGAGGTCATGCACCATGTGAGCCGCATCGGTACCATTGCCGGCGCAGTCATGCTCGTCATTGCCGTCGTGGGACTGTTTAGTGGCAATTTTGCGCTGATTGCGCTGGGTGGTTTGCTGGTGCTTGTCGGTTTGGTGCTCGTCGCGCCGGCGTTGGTCAAACCGATTGCACGGGTCTTTGGCGCGCTGTTGGCGCTGATTTTTGCGCGCCAGGGCACGGGCGAACTCGCCCAGGGTAACCTCACACGCCAACCCACGCGGGCGGCCATCACGGCCAGCGCAACGATGATTGGTCTGGCGATTGTCGTCGGCGCCGGGGGCATGATGTTCAGCATGGTGGGGCTTGCGCAGTCCATGTTCAACAGGTCCCTGGGCAGCGACTATTTACTGCTTCCTCCGTCAGTGGCCGTATGGAAAGGCGATGTCGGCGCCAGTGAGACGCTCAAAGGCAAACTCAAGGCGATTTCGGGGGTTAGTGGGGTCAATTCACTGCGTTACGCGCAATCGTCGGTGGAGTCTGTCTCGCTGAAAACTGGCATGGGTGATACCACGATTTCCGTCCTGGGAATCGATCCTGCAGATTATGCGGCCATGTCGGGGATGGATTTTGTCAGTGGCAACGCCCAGGATGCGTTCAACGCCCTGGCCGCCGATGACCGCAGTGTGATCGTCAATGGTATTCTCGCCACGCCGCTGGGTCTCAAAGTCGGCGATGTCATTCCCCTGGCCACACCCACCGGCCAGCAGAATTACCGCATTGTGGCGATTGGCACTGATGTGTTGAGCCTGAAGATCAACACGGCATACATCTCGCAGCTGGCGATGAAAAAGGATTTCAATAAGAGCGAGGACGTTCTCTACCAGGTCAACCTGGAGCCGGGTGCAGACGCCGCGGCCGTCGAGCAGCGGCTCAATCAGATCGTGGACAATTATCCGCAGTTCCGTCTGGTTTCGGGGCGCGACTACGTGGCCGAGTTCATGGTACAGTACGACGCGATCATGTCGGGCTTTTATGTGTTGCTGGCCGTATTGGCGTTCCCCTCGTTGATTGCCATCCTCAATACGCTGGCGATTGGTGTGATCGAACGCACGCGCGAAATCGGCATGCTGCGTGCCATTGGCGCCACCCGCAGCCAGGTGTCGAAGACGATTGTTGCTGAAGCGCTGCTGCTGGCGGCGATGGGCACGGCGTTTGGTATTCTGGCGGGGTTGTACCTCAGTTACGTGTTCGTCGCCGGCCTGAATGCCGCCGGTTTTATGCGGATGGCCTATACGTTCCCGCTGGCCGGCGTTCTCTCGGCAATCGCCGCTGGTTTGATCTTTGGCGTGCTGGCTGCGCTGCT
Source organism: uncultured Anaerolineae bacterium (assembly GCA_964443225.1). Taxonomy (GTDB): domain Bacteria; phylum Chloroflexota; class Anaerolineae; order SSC4; family Amarolineaceae; genus SSC4. The sequence continues at coordinate 12,617 of CAYUCC010000086.1, read as the reverse complement.
GCCCGCGCGTCAGGCGTCGCGCATGGAGATCATCAAGGCGTTGAGATACGAGTAACGATGGGCCACGTTTGTTTCAATCTGCAAACGGTGCGTTCGAGAAGATAAAGCTGAATGACAGGCAATAGATCTGGACGCCGCCGTACCGGGACAGATCAGCGCCGGCGGGTATTTCATACGTCTGGTCGCCGGTCGTCGCCTTCAACAGACCCAGATCGAGAAACTCGCCGATGGCGCCGGCATCGAAGGTGTCGGGGTTCTCAACCAGGTAGACGTACAGGTCAGGGCCTTCGCTGCTGAAGAAATTCTGCAGGCGCAGGACGCGCCGTTCTCCTTCCTGCACGATTTGGGCTGTCCCGGAACCTTGATGCGCATCATCGCGCCCTTGAAACTCACCCGTCGCCAGGATCACAGGTTCCGCTGGTTTGGTCTCAGGTACAGCTGTTGGCTCTTCGGTTGGCGCAATCGTAGGTGGCGCCGGCGCCACGGTGGCTATTTCGGTTGTTGGTGTTGCAGAGGGTTTCGCGCGTGTCGGGGTCGCGGTAGGTTTCTCGCTTACCGGTATGGGGGTGGGTTCCCTGGTTGGCGGGATGGTTGTGGGTTCCTCCACGACAGCGGTTGGGGCAGCTTGAGGGGTTGATGCGTCAGGCTGGCACGCCGCCAAGGCGGCTGTCAGCACAAAACCAGCCAACAGAATTTTGAATGCTTTCATAACGATGACTCCTTGTTACGCTGCTGGTATTCTACCTCCGGATACACCGGGACATCCTCGCCATTGCCCACACTGCCGACGACCTAATGCAGGCAAAACGATCTCGTCATACCCGTCTCACGGTTGACAGCACAATCCCGAGATCCAGGTTGGTATCTTCGTTGGCGCCACTGCGCCCACAGGGGCTAAACAGGATGATGCAACTTCGTCGGTCGATGCAACCACGCGTGCCACAACTTGCTGCAGGGCGTTTTCGTCGATCATTTTTTCAACTCTAATCAGGACATTATACACGTAAATCCCATTGCGCAAAGCTGACAGCGTGTACCTGCACGCTAGTTGTTGCTCGTGACGTCACCGTCAAAGCGCTTGGTTGAATCGCCTGTTGGGTGGTAGAATGACAGAATCACCCGATAAATGACACGGTGCACTGAAGCGGCGCTCTATCACTTGTCACGTGAAGTGACCTGCGCTATACTGCGGTGAAGTCCACGTCCGTTCCGGCAAACGCCAATGAGGTTTCCGATATAGGAATAGGAGATGGAACGATGAGAGAGCAGCAACTTCTTGAGCGTATCACTTTCGATCCCAAAATCATGGTTGGAAAACCGATTATCAAGGGAACTCGCCTGACCGTAGAATACATTCTAAATCTGTTGGCTCATGGCGCGACAAACACGGAGATTCTGGAAGAGTACAAAGGACTAACAAGCGAAGATATTCAAGCGTGCTTGTTGTTTGCCACCAAGTCTCTGGCGAGTACCTCGTTTATGCCGCTGGTCGCGGAGCCCGCATAGATGCGTTTCCTCGTGGATGAATGTACGGGACCGGCGGTGGCACGCTGGCTGCGCGAGCAGAGACACGAAGTTTACTCAGTATATGAAGAGGCAAGCGGCCTGGATGACGATGCAGTCATTGCCAGAGCGTTTGCCGGAAATTGGATTCTGATTACGAACGACAAGGACTTTGGCGAGAAGGTTTACCGAGAGCACCGCCCTCATAACGGTGTTGTGCTTCTACGGCTTGAAGATGAACGGGTGGTGAACAAAATTGCCGCTTTGCAGCGATTGCTTGAAGGCTTCGCGGAGCAGTTGGCAAACCAGTTTGTGGTCGTGACGGAAAGGCAGATTCGTTTTGCACGGACATCGGAGTAAGCGCCGGCCTGACAGGCGCTTGTACGTGATGCCGCTCCGCCGCGCTCGCGGCGAACGCGTACGTTAGGCCCTCAGAGAAGCTCCCGCAGTATCCTGGTCGTCGAGCATTTGTCCGACCACTTCACGACGAACGTGCGTGTCTCTGCTGCGTTTGACCTCCACCAGAGTTGGGATACCATACTGGCCCAGGAAGAGGTGGTCAAGTGACATCTGGTCGGGACCGCCGTCTTCCCAGGGTACACCCACTTCGCGCGACACCAGCAGCCAGCGACGCGGGTTCGCCTCGTCGATTTGATCACCAGCGAGCAGCTTGGGATAACGGGCGAGCAGTTCTTGAAGCCGGGCTTCGGAGTCGTAATAGCGCTCGGTCATCTCCACGAGGTGGTCGTCGTTGTGGACAAGGTAGATGATGCCTGACATCGGTTGACGCCTTTCCGTTATGTCATACGGGACATCTATTTTGCAGCCAGGGTAGTCTGTTCCTGGAGCATCCCATTGGCCTTCACCGCCTCAAGAACACTCTTCGCCTCGTTCGTCAGTGCTTGAAACCGGTCTCTGAGTTTGTCGACCGGCAGGCCGTTGATCTCGAGCCAGTAGGGGTCGGTCTGGCTCGGTCGCAGCCCCGCCTGATAGCCAATCTTTAGCATCCACGTCCACGGTGATTTACGGTAACGAAGATCGTGGATCGTTTGATCGTCGAAACTCGCTGGATGGGACGCGCTGCTGAATAACTCAGGCCGCTGGCCCAGGGCAATTTCGACCAGGGCGGCTTTGACCAGAAGACGCCGCGCGCGGGCGATCAATGTGCGTTTCTCTTGCTCAGCGAACGCGGCATTGCGCGCGCCGAGAGCCTGCCGGGTCGCCTCGACCTGCTCACGAAAGTGCTGCTCTGCTGCCAGCACGGTTTTATCAACCGGCGTCCCGTTCATTGCTCCACGTAGGTCGGCCACTGTGGCAATTGGCCGCGGCGCTGCCGAGCGTAGATCGTACCAGCCGGTCACCGGCACGCCGTCCCAATTGGCAAAACGAACCACCGCGGTCGTACCAGCTTCCGGTACCGGCACCGTATTCAGCAGAGCATCGAAGAATGGGCTGCCGTAGGACAGAAAGTGCAGCGTCTCCGGGTAGTCGTCGAAACACTGGGGCACGAACGTGACGGCAACCTGTTCACCATTGATCGTCAAGACATAACAGTTCGCCAGCTCGGGATGGGGCGCAAACAGGTGTCGGGTGGCCTCAGACTGCGTAAGAATCTCCTCCAAATCACGCAACGTGATGGGTGAATGCAGGCGCCCGTCAGGATCGGCTGTCTGCGGGTACTCGTCCAACTTGAACGCCTGCAGCCGGGCTTCGTCGATTGCCTTGCGCAGGCGACGAATCTCGCGCTCGAACTCGGCTTTCTGTTCATCGACCGGTAACATGGCCAGCTTGCGTGTGACCTCACCCACTTCGGCCAGGATCGGCTGCAGGTCACCCACCACGTCTTCGAACCAGGTAATGCGGTCTTCCAACGCCCGGTAAACCCGCTCTTCGATCGTGTCGCGGTAGAAGTAATTGTAGATCCAGACCCAGTCGTACTTCTGGCCAATGCGGTCGATACGGCCAATACGCTGTTCCACCCGCATTGGATTCCACGGCATGTCGTAGTTGATCAACACACCACAGGTCTGCAGGTTGAGACCCTCGCTGGCCGCCTCGGTCGCAAGCAAGATCCTAATCTCACCGGTGCCGAACTTCTTTTTGACCTCTTCCTTCGTCGTTTCGACCCAGGCGATACCATTCCAGGTCTCTCCCCCACGACCGGAGTAACAGGCGACGGCACGGCCGTAGACTACCCGTAACTCATCGCGCAGATAGTCCATGGTGTCGGTGTAGAGGGTAAAAATCAGCACCGTTGGCCGCTCAAGAAACAGCGTTTCGAGCTGATCCTTCAATTGGGCCAGCTTTGAGTCAGCCTGACTGAGCGAACGCAGCTCGTTGATGAAATCATCCAGGTAATCCAGCTCCAGGCGGAAGTTCTGGCGCTGGACCGGTGTGAGCGCAGTCTCGAATGGGAGTTGAGCGAGCTCTTCCCCATCCTCCAATTCATCCTCGATGTCCTGACGGTCTTCTTGCGTCAAGGCCTCTTCGGCATCGACGCGACCAGTCAACCAATCGCGGCGGCGTTCCAGACTCTTGCGCACCGCGTAAAAACTGCTGGTGAGCCGCCGGCGATAGACGGTCATGATAAAGCCTAAACCGCGGCGTTCTTGTTCGTACTTCTGGTAGAAGTGGCTGATGTAGTCGGCGATGCGTGCGTACAGGTCCGCCTCATCGCGACGAAAGTCGATGCGGCAGATCGTGGGTTTGCGATAAGGCACCTTGTCCTTGAGCAGGCCCCGTTTTTGATAGTCCCTGAGCAAACTGCGCGTGTTGCGGAACATAACCTGGCGCAGCGGGGTGTGCCGGCGCGCCATCTCCTTGACGGTCCCATGCGCTTCGGGTGGCAAGGCACGCAAGGTACTCTGGCGCGAGGTGGACTGCCAGGGCAGCTCGCGCAGGGCACTGGCCAGCACAGCACCATGCTGACGTTGTATCGCCTGTTCGAAGGCGGAATCCAACTGTCCATTAGGCCCCAGCGTATCGGCCATCAGGTCAAAGACGAAATCCCAGTCCACTTCATCGTAAGGCCGGCGCAGTTGGCTGAAGAAACGCAGGAAGTTGGCCTCATCAGCCCCCCAACGACCGCTCAGTCCCAGGGTCATCAGCAGGTCCCATACTTCTACCGGGTGAACCTGCATGGGAGTGGCGGTCATCAGAATCAGCGCACGGTATTGGTTATGGTCGCGCAGCTCGTTCAGCAGCGTCAATAGGCGGTTGGGGCGATACTGTGGCTGCAGGAAATCCCGCCGGCGTGCGTGGTGGGCTTCATCGACGACCAACAAATCCCACGGCTGCGCTGCCACCAGCTCCTTGACACGCTCGCGACGTCGAGCCAGGTGACTGGTCGCCAGCAGCAGATCGACCGTATCCCACGGGGACGCAGTTGGTGTGCCCACCAAACGATCGTCCACATCCAGCATCTGACCCCCGTCGAAACGTGGAATGCGCAGATTGAACTTTTCGTACAGCTCCTCCTGCCACTGCTTCAGCACGCTGGCCGGTGTGAGGATCAAACCACGCCGGACACGTCCCGACAGCACCAACTGCCGGATCACCAGACCAGCTTCGACCGTTTTGCCGAGTCCCACTTCGTCACACAGCATCACGCGGTCGGGGTAGCGGTCGATCACGGTGCGTGCGGTTTGTAGTTGGTGCGGCCAGGGTGGAACAGGGGCGGTGGCAGTACCCAGATCGCTGGCGCCGGGCAGGAAAGGTGCATCACGTAGGAATTGAAAAAGTAGCCGCTCGTGTGGTGACAGGGCCAGCGCTGGTGTCTGGGCGACCTCACCGACCCTGGCCAGGGGACGGCGCTCCAGCGCATCGACCGTCGGCGGCTGGTCGGGGGCATACCGGATGAGTTTTTGCTGGACGGCGTGTGGCAGCTCGATGGCCAGCCAATGCGGATCCTGCCCATCCCACAACTGATCGAAGGTGCGCCGGATGTGGCGCAGCGCCTCCCGCTCGCGCTCGCTCTCCCAGGAAGCCGACACTTGCAGCGTCTCGTAGTTGTGGCTCCAGGCCTGCTCCGATTCGTTGACGCTGCCCACGAAGGCCACCTGATCGCCCTCGGCATCGACGAACACGCCCTGCTTGACGTGATAGTAGTCCTGTGCAGCCGGTCCGGGGATGGGCCGGCCGTACACGTCGAGCGGCAGCACCACCTTGATGTCCAGCGTGCCGTGGGCAACCATCCACGCCAGTGCCTCGACGCGCTGGCGCTTTAGACTGTCTGCCAGATCGTCCAGTGCCCCGAGCATGCCCGGGGCCAGGGCATCGCGCAGATCGTACCCCTTGGCGATAGCCTCGACATCGGCGGGCGACAGCTCTGCGCCCACCAGCAGTCGCATGTGACCGCCGTTGGCAATCAAACGGACGACGCCGGTTGCCGCGGCGGCCAGGGCAGATGAACGGAAGAAGCCGGCGCTGCGGTCGTACTGCACGCTGGCGGCAAGCGCCGGCAGATAGAAGCTGTGCAGCGGATCGTTATTGGGGCTGTAGAACACGCGAAAGGCGATGTCACGCAGGGGCATGGTTAACCTCGAGGGATGCTGCGCCCGACTGCGCGCGGCAGAACCAGGGTCGCGGACCTGAACTGGGTGACTGATCGCCCGCGCGGGGGCGGTGCCGGACGCTCATTCATCGTCCTCCCCCTCGTCGTCTGGCGCGCGCGATTCCCAATCCAGCGGCAACTGCGCAACTGCCGGTAATTTCGGCTCTTCGATCGCCGGCACCGTCAGCTCGCTGGCGTAGAACGCCAGGCGCATGTTGTCGAGCACCGCCGCCTCGGGACGCACGAACTGGTCCTTGACCTGGGCGCGTGGAATGGCGTTGATCAGCGACTGCAGGAGCGCCTTGAAGGTGATGTCACGTTTGAGGCCGCTCCTGAGCAGAAATACGTCGCACGCCCCCGCGCCATCCTCCGTGTAGACCAGCATCGCCGTATGCACAGCGTCGATCCAGTGGGCGAAACTGGTCTGATCGGGATCGACCATGCCTTTTTTGCGACGCTGCGCCGGCTGCTGTACAACCACGTATTCCCCTTTTTTGGCGGCGATGCGTTTGGTGGCCATCAAGTAGCTGTCCAGCTCCAGCCCCAGGGCAATGGCCAGTTTGCGCGCTTCGTCGTAGGGGAACTCCTCGGCGGCGAACGCATCCCAGGCCATCACGTACCAGTCGGTCACCGGGTCGAACTGGACGTGGCGGCCCTCCAGCAGCCCTTCCTTACGCAGGCGGACCACTTCTTCGCGCGCCAGGTCGAGGGCCGTGTCGGGGCGCAGGGGCAGCGGCTGGTGGGTCTTGGGATCGATCTGGCTGGTGAGCACGGGCCAGTGCTCGGAAATGACGCTCAGGGTTGGACCGAAGGTGCTGATGTACAGATCGACACCGCGTATGCCCTGCGCCATGTACTCGCGCGCCTTGGTGCGTGCAATCGCGCGCACCTGGCCCTGGATGTCCTCCCACCACACCGGCTCGCGATCCGTGTCGTCGCGCTTACGGCAGACGAGGAGGATCGTGCTGCTGGCGGCGTTCTTTTTGGCCTGGTGCAGGCTGTGTTCGCTCTCGGTGTGAACGGGCCAGGAGGCTTTGATGACGAAGCCGGCGCTGATCAATGCCGTGGCCAGGGTATCCCACGCTTCGACCCGTTTGTGGGTGAACATCACCGTCAGCACGCCGTCGGGGCGCAGGACGCGGTACATCTCGCGGAACGCCGCAGCCATTTTGCGCTCGTAGTCTTGCTCGGCGAGCTTTTTCTTTTTGCTGCCCATGGCATCGAAGCGGGCCGGGTTGGCGACGGCCTCGTCGTCCTTGTTGGTCAGCTCGTCGGCGAAGAACTCGGGGAACAGGTGCCCGACGCTGCGCTTGAGCCAGACGTAGAAGAAGTCGGAGAGTTCGGCGTATTGGACGTTGTCGTAGTAGGGGGGGTCGACAGTGATGTTGTGGATGCTACTGTCTTGGAGAGACGTCAGGTTGCTTGCAGACCCTGCGATAATAGTTAGGGCGTGCGTCGGCATCGTAAGGCCTGCGCTGTGCAGTGCTTGTTGCGCAGGTGATGCAAGATTAGCCAGTTTTCTATAGGCGTCGAAAACCTGCCAACATGCCCAAGGCAGCAAGTTGGCAGAACCATCAAACTCCCCGTAACTCCAAGTCATTGAGAAATCGTGACGCGCAAATATATGTTTAACTACCTGTCGCGACACCTCCCACGTGGACAGAATGTTGTTGTAATCTGCGCAGATATCTAGAGCACACGACAGGTACGAATAAACCGCTTTCGCACGATCATGACCGAGTTGTGCGTCCATCTCTCTGGAAATGTTCCGAAGCTCGATCATAAACGTCGCCATGCTATGAATCTGCCTTGGCGAGAAAAAATCGAACCAAGCAGACATGCCATATGTCAGTGGGCGATTATCGTTTCCACCAGGAAATAATTCAGTGGGAATGAGCTCACCAGCAATCCATGCAGCCCTTTTTTCGAGTGCAGCCTTTTCTGCAACGACATAGGCGTCAACGTCTAAATCCGTTGGTGATCTAAACTCGAATCTGCCCGGCACCTTCACTGCCACCGCATACAGCATCTGCCCCATCCGCCCCACCTGCGCCTCGGCCTTGATATAATCGCCGTCGATGGGTTGGCCGGTCCAGGGTGACCGGCCCACACCGCGGCTGACGGTGCCCGTGTCGGGATCGATCTTGGCAACGTCGCGGCCAGTCACGATCTCAAACCGTGGCTCGTCCATGTCCGGCTCGGCAATGAGCTTGACCGCCACGGGGTCGCCGCCTTTGCGCAGCCACCAGTTAGGGCTGAGGGGCACCGGCTTGCCGGTCACCGGGCAGGCCACGGTGCGCGCCCAGAGGTAAGCCGCGCCTTCCGCGCCGGGAGGCAGTAGGGTGAAATAGGGCTGCAGTTTCGGCTTGACCAGCTCATACCAACGCTGGCCCCACTGGCGAATGTCATCAGCCAGGGAAGGGCCGAAGCGGGCCGGATAGTCCAGTGTGGCTTTGAGAATGACGGCCGCCACCGGGTTGAGGTCATTGGCGATGGTGGTGAAGCCGTAGCGCAGCGCCTCGAATGGGATAGAACCACCGCCAGCAAAGGGGTCGAGCACAGACAGGTCACGCGTGCCCCAGGTGTGCTCCAGTAAGTCCTGCATCAGAGCCAGGTCTTCGGTCGAAGGGTTGACGGTGAAGGCTCGTGGATGGGTGTAGGGGTTTGGGATCGCCTTGCCTTGCTGCTTGGCGTAGTCAAGCAGCTTACGGGCCTGGACTGAATCACCGAAGATACCGCACAGCTCAAGAAACCACTGGTGGTAACGCGCCTGATCGGGAAAACGCACCTGCAGATGGGCCGGCCAGTCCGCTGACCACTGCGGCAGCACGCCGGCCAGAATGGCGGCACGACTGGTGGTTAGTGGCCGCCGCGCCCACCAGACGTGCAGAAAGTAGAGCGGCGGCAGGGCGCTGCTGGCGCCGCGTTCGCGTTTGCTCTCGGCGCCGATGGCCTCGATGGGGAGCCAGGATTCGATGAGAACGGGCGGACGGGACATACGGGTATCCTTTTTCAGTTTCCTGGTCAGGGTGGGGCCAGCGGGCTGCCCAAAGTTTCCAGGCGCTGCAGCCAGCGCGCAAAGTGGTGGCACTCGGCGCGCAGTACATCCAGCCCAATGTTCAGTGAGATCTGTACGCCGTGAAATGGCTTCTGGTACCCAACTACGCACTGCACAATGCGGGCGGAAGGATGGCTATCTGGGCCTTCGTCGATCTCTTCGGGCGAGGCAAACTGGGCCCGCACGCGGGTCAGCGCCTTGGACACATCTTGTTCCGGGAAGACGTCAGCGATGGCCTGAGGTCGTGTGAAGAGCAGCCCTTCGAACTCGTGCAGCGTCAAAAATGGCATGAAGTGGTGATGGCCGATCTCGTCAGCAAACGCCTGCTCGACGTGTCGGACACGATCGTAACACGATCCCGGCGGCAGATTCGCCAGGCCCGGAAAGTCATCCGGCAAGCCGTAATAATCCAGCATCGTTGTGACAGCCACTACGCTGGTATCGGCCAGGAGCTTCAGCAGGTCGCGCCGGATTGGCTGATACCGGGACACGCCGCCGCGGAATTTTCGCCCCGACTCGAGCCAGCCGGTAGCCAGTATCACAGCGTTGAGAAACAGACCGCAACGCTGCAGATGCGGGCCTAACACATCCCGCACAAACGTCTCTTCGGTCTGCCCTTCCACGAGAATGTGTGCAAACTTCATGGGCTGGGTCGTCCCCCGATGACGTTCTTCTCCCAAAGATCGCCCAGGCGATAGTCCTCCAACCAGTGGTCGACCTGGTCCTGTTCCAGACGCCGGAATCGCGATGCCTGTTCGGCACGGTCGACGATAATGATGTCCTCTGGCGCGAACTGGTTGACCAGCGTGACCGACTGGGTCGAAACGATCACCTGGGTGTGTTTGGATGCGGCACGCAGTAGCTGGGCCAGGACCGTGATGGCGTACGGATGTAGGCCCAACTCTGGTTCATCGAGCAGAATGGTGTCAGGCAAACGCTCTGAAGCCTGGAGCAGCAGCGCAGCAAGACAGATGAAACGCAGCGTGCCGTCTGACAGTGCATAGGCGTTGAAGTAAATGTCCGATCCCTTCTCGCGCCACTCCAGCCGGATTTTGTCGGGGTTCAATGGGGAGGGACGCAGAGTGAACTGATCGAAGAACGGTGCAATCATGCGCACAGCGCCGACGATGTTACGATAATGGCCAGGCTGCGTCTGCTCCAGCATATACAGAATGGCGGCCAAATTGGAGGCGTCGGGGCGCAAAAAATCGTTGTCGTTCAAATCTCCCAACTGCTTCACTCGTGCCGTTTCGCTGGTATCGTGAAAATGATAGATGCGCCAGCTCTTCATAGCCCTGGTGACGTAATGGGCGACCGCAGCAGGCTCACCGGTCAATTTGCTTTCGCTGTGACCTGCGCCGAAAGGGGTTGCATACGGGACAGTATAACGCTGGCGATCGTGAAAGTAGGCTGTTTCCTCGACAAAGACGAAGCCATTACCCACTGCCGGAACGAGGGTGCATGCGTAGGCGTTTGCGCGGTATCCGTCACCTGGAAGAAAATCGACCCGCAGCTGCAGCTGTGGCGTGGTCTTCTGTCCAAAATGCAAGAACATGTCCGGGCCACCAGATCGGCCAACGTGGAGTTGCAGATTGTCGTTTATCAACTCGTTGAGAAAACTGAACACGCCGACGAAGTTCGATTTACCAGAACCGTTGGCACCAATCAGTACGTTCAGGGGCCTCAATGCCAGGCTCAGTTCACGGATCGATTTGAAGCCCTGTACGGTAATGCGCTCTATTCCAGGCATTAGTCACTCCCCTGGTTCGACTATGCAGCGGCCAACAGCACGCGCAGCGCGGTCTGCGCCCGCTCAGCAGTATCCCTGGCTGTGCATTTGCTGTACCAGTAATAAGCTTCCTCGGTGGACATCAAACGGATGCCCTGGGCGACCGCCTCGATCCGCCCCACCTTACTGAGCGGCTTCACGGCCAGCAAGATCAACCCCAGGCGCACGCCCACCGCCTCGGACAGGAAAAACGGTGTGCTGCGGTGAGGGCCCAGATCGGTTGGTTTGTAGCCTGACTGGCGCATCGCTTCGATGACGTGATCGGCAATTACCCGCAGGACATCGCCCCGCAACGTGGCAATGGTGGTTAGCCGCTCCGACCCTCTCGTGTAGAGGTGATCATCGGCCGGCTCCACCACGCGCTGGCGTAGGGCGAGTGCATAGTCCATCGAAGCAGCGGTAGGCTGGTCAGGCACGACCCGCAGTTCAAACGGCAGCGCCTGGCTGGTGCCCTCGGCACCAGCGCCTAGGCGGGTTGTCGTGTCAGCCTGGCGTGCTGAACTGGGCGGGATGTGACCCGGCGTGATCGTAGTCGTCGCACCCTGCGCACGCGAGGTTGGTAGCGTTGGGTCCAGTTCGATATCGATCGTAAAAAGATTGCGCTGCCCGCGCAGCGGGATGGCACCGGCAAGGCGGCGCGGATTACGGAGCACCCAGCCATACATCGGCTCGTGGAAGTGGCGTCCGCCTAAGTGTTCAGCAGACCGTGCCGCGTACTCGGCCGCGTCCAGGGGTACGATGTCCACCAGTTCCACGATGCCAACCACACTGCCTGTGGGCAGTGTACTGGGGTCGAGGCCGTATAGCAGGCACGCCGCGCGTTCGATTTCCAATGCGGCATGGACAGCCAGCGGCCCGCGATAGTCTCGACGGTAGGTGCGCAGGTCAAGGGTTTTGCGACCCTGGAGGATCAACTCTGCCCACGGCTGGTGAAAACTAAGTGCTTTCATGTGGTCTCTGCGTACACTGGCTCAGCCGTGACATCGACCACGCTCACACCCATGGCACTCACGGCATCCCGAATGTCAGCAAGCTGGCGGTCCCCCAGCGCCAGGGGCTGTTCCAGATCGATGGTCAGTTTGAAATTGACCTTGAGGCTTTTGACTCGTTTGTCTTTGACAAAGGCGTCGGTCACCTGCTTGAGACGTTGGTAACGATCCCAGCCGCCGTGAAAGTGGATGTCAACCCTATCCTGGGTAGGATCATCGAACTCGACGATAAGGTGGAGTTGGATGCCGAACGTGGCTTTGCCCATTTGTGGGATAGCCAGTCCCATGCCCACCAGGTCGGTGGCCCGCGCCGGCTCGATCCCTTGAAATGCAATCTCCAGTTGGCGCAGTGCAACGGCAGCGTGTTCCTGGGCCTGGTCAAGGATCTGCTGGAACGCCTGGGCCGGCACGCCTTGCCCACGCAGTCGCGGCGGTTTGCCAGCGCCGAGCAGGCGGTCCAGCTCTTCGTCCGACGGTTCCTCTTGCAGTTCGATGCCGGTACCACCATCCACGGTTGGTGCCCATTTGCCCTTGATGCGCAGCCCCAACCGCGCCGCTTCCTCAGGCAAGAATAGGTGGGTATCGTCGCTGATCTGCCACATCGCCGGGGGCGACTCATGATCGTAGGCAAAATTCTCGGCAGCCGAATAATAGACCCACGTACGACTTTTGACGCCGGTTTCGATGGAACGACGAAGTTGGTTGACGTCCATCAACAGCGGCAGG
>CAYUCC010000085.1:0-20740 GCA_964443225.1 uncultured Anaerolineae bacterium | reverse complement strand
TTCGCACGTGGGCGTGCGAACTCCTCCGGGAGGGCAAGCGTTCGCACGTGGGCGTGCGAACTCCTCCGTGAGGGCAGAAAAAAGGGGGGGGCGGTGCAACCGCCCCCCCCTTTCGTTCAATGGGGTACCTGGTACACGTCGAAAAACTTGTTTCTGAGGTACGCGATGTACGGCGCCGCGTCCAGGCCGCCGCCGGTGATGCGTGCCAGCAGCTCGTTGGCGGTGAATTTGCGTCCGTGCACGTGCACGTGTTCGTGCAGCCAGCTGCGCAGGGTACCGAATTCACCGGCCGCAAATTCTCCTGGAAGCTCCGGATGGGCGGCCAAAACGGTATCGAACAGCTGGGCCGCGATCAGGTTGCCCAGGGTGTAGGTCGGGAAATAGCCAATCAGCCCATCCGACCAGTGTACGTCCTGCAGGACGCCTTGGGCGTCGTTGGGGGGTACGATGCCCAGGTAGGCTTCCATCTTGTCATTCCAGGCCTGCGGCAGGTCGTCGACGGACTGTTTGCCCTCCAGCAGGGCCATCTCGAGCTCGAAGCGCACGAGGATGTGCAGGTTGTAGGTCAGCTCATCGGCCTGGATGCGGATGAAAGACGGCTGCACCCGGTTGATGACCTGGTAGAACTGATCGAAGCTTACGCCGCCCAGTTGGGCAGTGAACAATCCCTGCAGGCGCGGGTAGAAGAAGGTCCAGGCGGGACGGCCGCGCCCGATGACGTTTTCCCACAGGCGTGATTGCGATTCGTGCATGCCGAGCGAGGTGCCTTGGGCCAACGGTGTGCGCTCGAGTTGTTGGCTGATACCCTGCTCGTACAGGGCATGACCGGTTTCGTGCATGGCGCTGAACAGCAGATACGCCAGGTCATCCGGTTTGGTGTCCGACGTGATGCGCACGTCGTTGATGGAAAAGCTGGTGCAGAACGGGTGCGGTGCGCTGTCGTGGCGCCCGCGGGCAAAGTCGTAACCAAAGCGCCGTATCACGTCATAGGTGAACTCACGCTGGCGGGTGACGTCGTAGGACTGGCGCAGCAGGCTGTCGTCGATTTCGGTGCCGGTGGCCTGGATACGCCGCAGCAGTGCGGTCAGTTGATCGCGTAAATCGGCCAGGATTGCTGTCACCTGGCTGGCGCGCATTCCCGGCTCGAACAGGTCGAGCAGGGCGTCGTAGGGATGTTCATCATAACCCAGGTAATCGGCCATGCGGCGGGCCAGCTCGAACTGGCGCGCCAGGGCGGGTGCAAAGAGGCTGAAATCGGCCGCCGCCTTGGCCTTGACCCAGTCCTGGTGTGCCATCGCCCGCGACCGTGCCAGCTCGACGACAAAATCGGAGGGCAGTTTGGCCTCGCGTTCGAAATCGCGGCGGGTCACCTGTACCAGGCGCACGTCGTCGCTGTCTGCCGGCTGCCCGGCCACCTCGGCCGCCGCGTCGTCGAGCAGGCGGCCCGTTTCGTCGGCCACGAAGAGGTCGTGCGCCAGGCGCTGCAGCGTGCCCAATTGTGCCGCGCGGGCGTCAGTGCCACCGGGCGGCATGGTTGTCTGTTGTTCCCACGCCAACAGGGCTGTTGCTTGCTGCAGGTCTACCACCTCTGCCAGCCGTGCCTTGAGGCGCGCTACGTAATTATCCATCAGCCAGTCACCTTCCCACGTTTTTCGTCAAAAAACTCGTTCACAAGGCCAGAATGCCTGCTGCCAGCAGGAGCAGCGCCAGCAGGCTGCTGCCGCACCCCAGCCTGGCCAGGAGTCCCTTTTTGGGTGCCTTCTTTTCGACCGCAAACCGCTGCCCGCACGTGGGGCAGCGCTCACTCCCATCAGGTACGGGTTGTCCACAATTGTAACATTCCATGGTGGTGTCCTCCTTGTTGGGCGAGCAGGATTCTACGGTGTCGTTACGTGCAGATTAAATGCGGGCGGCACGTCGCCGGCGACGGTCTTCCAGTGGGCGGGCGACAGATCGGCCGCTCCACCAGTATACCACAAGCCACCTGCGTGGTCGATGGCCAGCAGAAAGTCATCACCGCCCGCCAGGCGAGTTACCGGTCCAGCCGCGGCGCCCAGGTGTGCCCAGGTTGCCCCGGCGTTCTGGCTGATGACAACCGCCGGCGCGGCGGCGTCAGAAAGGAAAACCGCCGCCGCCAGCCAGGTGCCATTCTGGGTCGTCGTTACCGCCGTGACTGTACCTTCCAGACAGCAAGACCAGGTGCTGCCCGCATCGCGACTTCGATACAAGCCTGCTTCGGTCGCGGCGAGAAGGCCAGTTGGCGAACCGCTCACCGCCAGCTGGTGAACACCGGCCGGCACCGGCGCGTGCTGCCAGGTCTGCCCGCCATCGACGGAACGCCACACCCCCTCGGGCGTGGCTACCAGACAGACAGGCGCCTCGTCGGCGGTCACCGCCAGCGTCACAACGGTGTCGGCACCGGCAAACGACGCCGCATCCGCCGTACACGCCCACGTTTCACCGCCGTCGGTGCTGGTGTACCAGGCGGCCGGCTCGACGACCGCATACACCCGCTGCGGATCGTGTGGATCGAACGCCAGCCCGCGTACGTAGGGGCTCTCCAACCCGCGGCTCATCGGCCGCCAGCTCCCGCCGCCGTTCACGCTGCGAAAGAGACCATGCCCACCCGTGCCAGCAAACAAAACCTCTGGCTGGTGCGGACTCGCCGTCACCGCCCACACCTCGCGCCCATGCAGCTGATCGAACCGCACCGACCACCCCGCCGGCCCGCCCTCCAGCACCCAAACCCCATCCTCCGTCCCAATCACCACCCGACACGAAGCTCCCCGCAGCCCCATCCCCTCACCCCTTCCTCTACCATCCCATCTACCCTCCAACCTCCAACCTCCAACCTCTACTCCCCCCTACCCCATCATCATTCCCCCATCCACATGAATCGCCTGCCCAACAATGTACGATGCCGCGTCCGATGCCAGGAACAGCACCAGGCCGACCACGTCGTCGACCTCACCGAGGCGCTGCGCGGGAATTTCCTGCATCCAGCGTGCCATCTGCTGGGCGTTTTGGCGCAGGTGTTCGGTCATCGGCGTCACCACCACCCCGGGGCACACCGCATTGACACGCACGCCAAATGCAGCGAACTCGCGCGCAGCTTCTTTGGTAAACCCGACCTGGCCGGCTTTGCTGGCCGCATAGGCCGACCGCAAGTAGAGGGGCTGCGCTTTGCCGGCCGTGGACGCAATGTTGACGATCG
The DNA here is from genome assembly GCA_964443225.1 of uncultured Anaerolineae bacterium. GTDB lineage: Bacteria > Chloroflexota > Anaerolineae > SSC4 > Amarolineaceae > SSC4. The sequence continues at coordinate 17,526 of CAYUCC010000085.1, read as the reverse complement.
CGCCGCGACCCTGGGCGCGCATGACCTGTCCGGCGGCCTGGGTGCACAGAAAGGTACCTTTGAGGTTGGTGGCGAGCGTGCGGTCCCAGTCGGCTTCGGTCATGTCGAGGATGGAGGCCACCGGCTCGATGCCGGCGTTATTGACCAGGACATCGATGCGGTTCCATCGTGCGAGGGCTGCGCCCACCATGACCGCCACGTCCGCTTTGTGGCCGACGTCACCGCGCACAGCCAGGGCGTCACCGCCCGCATTCGTGATGGCCATCGCCGTCGCCGTGGCGGTGGCCGCATCGATATCGTTGACCAAGACTGCGGCCCCGGCCTGGGCAAACGCCATGGCAATGGCCTGTCCGATGCCGCGTCCGGCACCGGTGACCCAGACCACCTGGTTGGAGAAGTCGATCACCACTGGTGCACGCATGATGGCTTCAGGCAATGACGCCAATGGCGCGGCCGGCGCGGGCAAAGGCTTGCAAGGCAAAGTCGATTTCGTCTGTGGTGTGGGCCGCCGTCACGTTCGCGCGAATACGGCTGGTGCCCTCCGGCACGGCGGGTGGCAGCACGCTGAGCGCAAAGATGCCGTCCGCCTGCAGGTGGTGCGTCATGGCCATGGCGTTTTCATCGGTGCCCACGATCACCGGGATAATCGGGGTTTCGGTGTGACCGGTGTCGAAGCCCAGGGCCTTGAGTCCTCCCAGGAAGTGGTTGACGTTCCGGTGCAGGATTGCCCGTCGTTCGGCCCCCTCCGTCTGTAGAACCTCGAACGCGGCCATTGCGGCGGCGGCCACGGGTGGTGGCAGCGCGGCAGAGAAAACGAAGGCACGCGCCACGTGCTTCAGGTAGGTGATCGTACGCTGATCGGCGGCGACGTAACCGCCGATGGCCGGAATCGTCTTGCTCAAGGTACCCATCTTGATATCGACGCTGCCGGGCATGCCGAAGTGCTCCTCGATGCCGCGTCCGTTGGCGCCCAACACGCCGAGGCTGTGCGCCTCATCGACCATCAACCGTGCGCCGTGGCGTTGGCAGAGATCGACGATAGCCGGCAGGTTGGACACGTCACCATCCATGCTAAAGACCGCATCGACGACGACCAGTTTACCCGCCGTTGCCGGTGCGCGTCGCAGCTGATGGGCCAGGTGATCCATATCGTTGTGCCGGAAACGGACGAACTCGGCGCGGCTCAACAGACAACCATCGACGATACTGGCATGGTTCCACTTGTCCGAAATGACCCAATCGTTGCGCCCGGCCAGGGTCGAAATCGTAGCCAGGTTCGTGGCATAACCGCTGGAATAGGTGATCGCATCGTCTGTCCCTTTGAACGCGGCGATGGTGCGTTCCAGTTCTTCGTGCAGCGTCAGGGTGCCGGCGAGGATGCGCACGCCGTGGGTTCCCGTACCGAAACGATCGATGGCAGCCTTGGCTGCGGCATTGATTTTGGGATGGTTGAGCAGACCCAGGTAACTGTAGGATGCGAACATCAGCTTGCGGCGGCCGCGCACCACTACCTCGGCGCCATCGATTTCGGCGACGGGTTGCAGGAAGAAGTAAACGTCTTCCTCCTGAGCGTGGGCGACACGCGCCACCATTTCACCGATTCGCCACGCAATGGGGTCCCCAATCGATTCCTCGACTGCCTCGACGATCTCGGTCTCTACCGTACCCGGGGGCTGGGTCAGATGTGAGCCATTGTCCAGCGCCGTTGCTACCGTGTTTTGCAGCATTTTCATCTCCTGATTTTTCGTTGCGCGTTCCTGGGGCGTCGTTGACGCTTCAACAGGTGGTAGGGTGACTTGGCCTTCTGAAGTGCCAGCCGCACGCCCTCGTGGCTGATGCTGGATACCCATCCCTGGAGCTCAGCCGCCACAACCAACAGATCGAGTGTCCACCCAGTCTGGCCCAGGCCAAAATCGCGTGGTTCCTTTTCCTGCATGAGCCAGGCCAACCTGCGCCCCAGCGTTTCACTGATCTTGCGTGGTCGTCCGGGTGATGGCCGCCGCTGCAGGGCGTGTTCGCCGCGATGATTGAACTCTCTGATACGCAGGCGCACCTGGACTTCGCTCAATTCGACCTGGCGTGCAATTTCAGGTACCCGCCGGCCTTCGGCGGAGAGGAGAACCAGTGTCGCCCAGCGCCGGCTGGTGGGATCACCTTCGGCCGCCAGCGCGTGCAGCAGATCCTTTTCCTCCGTCGTCAACGCCCGTACGTAAATTGCCATCACTCTACCAGAATTATAGCGCCAAATCGGAAAAAACCGAAAGTTCTTTTTTTGAAATCGCCTGCAATGTAAACCCAGGGCTGTGAAGGAAGTTACGCACAGTTTCCTTCAGACTCATGTGTCCTTTCGGCCCGCGCGGCGGTGTTATGCTATAATGGCAGCCATGCGACCCACCTACGATGCCCTGTTGGTAGCGCTGCTGCTCATAGCCCGCGTGCGGATCGATACCCTGGCCGAGGCGGCGGTTTTGCCGCTGCGATTCCAGGATGTGGCGAACCATCCTGTCCTGGGAAGGCTGTTGGCACCGCCGGTGTGGCAGACATTTGGTGACCGTTACGTCGATGGCCTGTCATTGATCCTGATCGCCACTGCGTTTGCGGCGCTGGCCCTGTACCTGCTGGCCGATGGTCTGCGGGCACGGTTGGGTTCGCGACGCGCCTGGTGGGTCAAGGTGATCTTGCTCGCCGTGATCATCGGTGCCACCGTCGTTGCACCGACCATCAAACTGATCCTGCTGCGCCAGACCAGCGGCCCGGCCAGCTACAGCCACGATGGCGGGGTGATCCAGACCGAAGCCACGATCGATTTCCTCAGGGCGGGCAAGAACCCCTACATCGAAGATTACACCCAGACACCGATGGCGGCATGGGGTTTCGACGAGTATCGAACCGCGCTGTACCATTATCCTTATCTGCCGTGGACATTCGTATTTTCGGCACCGCTGCAGGCTGCCAGCCGGACGCTGTTGGGATGGTACGATCAACGCCTGGTGTACCTGCTGGTGTACCTTGTGATGCTGTGCCTGGTGCCCGGTCTGGCACGGCGCACCGGTGAAGCGGGCAGCCCCGCCCTGGCCTTGATGGCGCTGCTGGGATTGAACCCCATCATGGCAAGCGACGTCATCTTTGGGCAAAACGACGTCTTCGTCCTCTTTTGGATCGTACTGTCACTGTGGCTCCTGGCGCGCCCGCGTCCACGCGTGTGGCTCTCCGCCTTCGTATTTGGCCTGGCGTGCGCCAGTAAACCGACGGCCTGGTTCTTTGCCCCGTTTTACGCCTGGCTCCTTTTGAGTGCGGCACCGGTGGGTCCAACGCGCACGCTACCTGGCACACTCATGACACTCGTGCGGTCCGGTTGGCCGGCCCTTGTGTCCTTCCTGCTGCTCATGACGCCCTACGTATTGTGGGACGCCAATGCGCTCGTCGATGACGTGTGGCGTTGGGCCAATGGTACCGCCGCCCAGGCTTACCAGATCTGGGGTTGGGGTGCGAGCAACGTTGTATTGGCGCTGCAGTGGGTGAGCAGCCGTTTTGCCTACTGGCCGTTTTGGGTACCGCAGCTGTTGATCAGTCTGCCGCTGCTGGTCTGGCTGATGCGCTGGCAGGCACGTGACAATACCCTGGCCGGTGCGGCGTGGCGTTACGGGTTCTTTTTGTTCGTGTTTTTATTCGTGTCACGCTTCATGAACGAAAACTACCTCGGCTACGTCCTGGCGCTGTGGGCACTTGGGTACTTTGTTGCCGAAAAAGAAACCTTTCTGGTATAATCGAGCTTCCGATTTTGGATTTTAGATTTTGGATTTTGGATTGGGGGAGTGGCGCGTGGAGGATGGTAGGAGATGATCGACGAGGCAAGACCACGCCTGCGCTGCAGCGTGGGTGTTACGGCCCACAATGAAGAGGCCAACATCGGCAATTTACTGGAGATGTTGTGTACCCAGTACCTGCACGATGTCGATATTGTCGAAATCATTGTCGTGGCCAGCGGCTGCACCGACCGAACGATACCGATTGTCGAAGAAATCGCGCAGCGCGAGGCGCGCATCCGCCTGTTCGTACAACCCAGGCGTGAAGGCAAGGCGTCGGCGGTCAACGTATTCCTGGCCAACGCGCGCGAGGACATCTGTGTTTTGGAAAGCGGGGACACGCTGCCGCGCGAGAACACCGTCGAGAACCTGGTGCGTATGTTTTCCGACCCTACCGTTGGCATGACCGGTGCGCACAAGATTCCGGTCAATACCCCCGAACACATCGTGGGGTTCTTCACCCACCTGCGGCTGCGCATGGAACACGAGCTGTGCCTCGAGATTCCGCGCCTGGGAGAGATGATTGCATTCCGTAAGGTGTTCGATCAGATTCCACCAGACATCGCCATGGATGAAGCGTTCGTGGAGGCGCTCGTCGTCCAGCGCGGCATGCAGGTGCGTTACGCACCCGATGCGGTCGTCTACAACACCGGTCCCAATACCATCAGTGACTTCGTACGCCAGCGCCGACGGAACCACGCCGGCCACCTCTACCTGCAGCGCAAGTACGGCTATAAAGTTTCCAGCATCCAGAACACGCGCGTTATCCGGGTGGCGCTCAAAGAGGTATGGGGAGCCGTTCGTCTGCTGTACACCCTGTTTCTGCTGGCGGCCCTGGAAGGGTGGGCGCGGCTGTTGGGCTGGTATGACTATATGATCAAACATGACCGGCACGTGGTGTGGGACATGGCGTATACCCAAAAGGCCGATGTGGTCCAGGAGGTCCAGCACCGGCTGGGAGCCCAGGACACGGCACCGGTGGCAACCCACACCAATCTGCAGATCGGACCGTGACCAGACCGCAGCGACTGCCGGCTGCGGCGTATCCCGATCGGGAACGCGATTCGTCACACGACCGCACTGCGGGCGGTTGTTGTATCAGCGGATACCCTGATCGGACACCAGGACGTCGATTGTGCGCGACAAATTGATTTTTGTGCTCAAACTGGCGATCAGTGCGACGTTGATCGCCTTCATATTCAGCCAGGTCGACCTGGGGATGCTGCGTGCCAAACTGGCCAGTGCCAATGTGGTCTATCTCCTGTTGGCAACGGTTCTCTACTTTTCGGCCATCGTCGTGAACTGCGCCAAGTGGGCGGTTCTCCTGCGGGCCCAGGTCACCGGGGTGCCGTTTCGAATGCTGCTGCGTTACACCTTCATTGGCGTCTTTTTCAACACCATGCTGCCAGCCAATATCGGCGGCGACGTCGTGCGTGGTTACGAGTTGAGTGCCTACACCGACAGCAAACTCGACGCCGCGGCGTCGGTCATCGTCGATCGTCTGGTGGGGCTGCTCGCCTTCATCACCTCGGCGGTCGTGGCAGCCACCATCCTGGTGTCGGCCACGCACCGGCCCGACATGGAGGTCATCGCCGTCGCCGCGGTCACGGCGCTGGTGGCCCTGGCTTTTACCATGGCGCTGCTGTTCAGCCGTCGTCTGCGGGCGCGGGTTGCGCTGGCTTTTGGGTGGTCCTTTCTGAAACCCCTGGCGCCGATCTACGGCCGCCTGGCCGATGCCTTTGGCGCCTACCGGTTCCGCTACAAGACCCTGGCCCTGGCGTTTGCGATTGGGATGGGAGGCTTGATGCTCACCAACCTGGTCAACTATGCCATCTCCGAAGCCCTGGGCGGCGGCATGCCGCTGCTGATGATTGCGCTGTTCAACCCGATCATCGCACTCGTGCTGCTGATCCCGATTTCGGTCGGTGGCATTGGCGTCAACCAGAATGCTTACGTCTTCTTCTACGGTCTGGCTGGTGTGCCGTACGACCATGCCCTGGCTGTGTCGCTGGTCATGCAGGCCCTGATCCTGCTCTCCGGTCTGCCGGGGGCGGTACTGTGGCTGCGTACACAGCGGGGTCGCCCGGCCTCGGCGGCCACCAGTCTGGGTGACGTAAAATCGTCGTAGGGTGGGCGTGGTAGCCAAAAACCGGCTTCTGTGCCCTATTTGCGCCGCCTGGTACAATATGTTATAATCCAAACCAGGATGCTACCACTGTCTGTGAACACTCAGACAGCTCCATAGTGCATCACCACGGAGCGTGACGCAATCAGGCCAGGAGGCGCCTTAGACCCGCTGCATGCCAGCTCACAGAGTCTACTTCCTCTTGATCGTCGTCGCGATCCTGGTCCTTATTCCCCTCGGTGTGGGTGTGTGGTTGGACACCACCTACCACCTCCTGCCCTGGGGAATTCTTGTCGGCATGGGAGTGGGTGTCCTTGCGACGACCACTTTCCTCGTTCATCACTTCAGTCGGACCTGGCGTGCGCTTGCGCCCAGCAGCGACGCCCTACGTGAGAAGGAGGACACTGCATAGTGAAAAGACTGTTCACACCGCGCAACCTCTTGATTATTGTCGTACTCCTGGCTGTCCTGATTGGCGGCACCATGCTGTTCCCCGTTGCCCTGCCAACCATTCTGCTACCCGCTGAAGGCCTCTTCTACATCGGCTCGTTCCATGTGACCAATACACTGGTGGCAACGCTCCTGGCCGATATCACCATTCTCCTGATTGCGTTTTTGGTCACGCGCCGGCTGAAAGACACGCCGAGCGGACTGCAAAACCTGGTCGAATGGTTTATCGAGGGTTTCAAAGGGTTGAGTGAGGATGTGGCGGGTAAGGTGAACTCCAAACGGTGGTTCCCGATCTTCATCACCATCCTCATTTTTCTGTTGGTGGCCAACTGGTGGGAACTGGTGCCGGGCTTCGACAGTATTGGCATCATCGAACCACTGGAGGTGGCGACCGAGCATACGAATGGGACGGTGCGCACGGGCTATGGCTTGACCACGGTTCTGGGCATGCCATCACTCGATCGGGCCCAAACGGTCAGCTTGACCGAAGAACAGGTTCAGGAGATTCTGGCCGAAGCCAACGCGCACGAGGATGAAGCCACTGCGCATGAGGGTGAAGCCACCGCCGAGTCGCACACCAGCAAATACGGGGCGTACGTGCTGAAACCGTTCCTGCGGGCGGCGGCGACCGACCTGAACCTCACCATTGCGCTGGCGCTGATCGCCGTCGTACTGGTGCAGATCGAAGGGGTACGGGCACTGGGGGGCAGTTACTTCCGCAAGTTCTTCTTACCGAAGATACCAGGCCTGGGCGGGGCCATGGGGATCCTGATCGGCGGTTTTGTCGGGATCCTGGAACTGATTTCGGAGTTCGCAAAGATCATCAGTTTCTCCTTCCGTCTTTTTGGCAATATCTTCGCCGGTCAGATCTTGCTCTTTGTGATGCCTTTCCTGGTAACGTTCCTGTTGGTGGTGCCCTTCCTGGGTCTGGAGCTCTTCGTCGGCTTCATGCAAGCCTTTGTGTTTGCGATTCTGACCCTGATCTTCCTGGCGTCGGCGGTGGTGAGCCACGAGGGGCACGACGATCACGGGCACGAGCACGCGGCGGAAGCGTCGCATTGAGTCCTGCGTGACGGGCAATCGACCCTCAGCAGGTCATCGAGCGGCGTATGCGCCGTCTGACACATAGAACACGCTGTTTCATGTCGTACGTCACACCATACTTGAGGAGGACTTAAGAACTATGAATGCAGTACTGGCTGCGGGTCTGGCTATCGGCTTGGGCGCCATCGGGCCTGGCATCGGTGTCGGTTTGCTGGTCATGGGTGCGCTGCAGGCGATGGGCCGCAACCCGGAAGCTGCTGGTGAAATCCGCACAAACATGATTCTCGGTATCGTGTTCGCAGAGGCCATCGCGATTTATGCGTTGGTGATTGCCCTTCTGCTGCTGTTCGTCGGCGCGCCTGGTCTGGCTCCGTTTGCCTGATGAGGATGCGGCGATCGTACAGACGCGGAGGAACACTCCCCGGGCAGCCGGGGTCGCCGGCGGTACGGGAAACCATGGAGAATATGAGGAGGTGCCAGCTTGGAAAACCTATCACAACTTGGCATTAATGGCAACTTCCTGATCGCGCAGATCGTCAACTTTATCGTCCTGTTTTTGCTCCTGCGTATGTTCGCCTACAAGCCTTTGCTCAACATGCTGGAGCAGCGACGTAAGCGCATCGAAGACGGTATGAAGGCGGCCGACCAGGTACGCCAGCAGGCCGAATTGGAACGGGCCGAGTTGATGAAGCAGATGGATCAGGAACGACGTGCCGCACAGGCGCGGGTGGCCTCTGTCGCCAGCGAAACCGAAAAGGTTCGCGAGAGCATTCTGGCTTCCGCCCAGGCCGAGGCCGAAGAATTGAAGGCGAAGTCACGCGCCGAAGCAATTGCCGAACGCGAACAGATGATGCGCGACATGCAGCGCCAGATCGCTGATCTGGCCGTGCTTGCCGCCGAACGTATCTTGGGTCACGAACTGTCCAACCCGACCGAACAGCAGCGGATGGTGAAAGATTTCATCGCGGGTGAACTCAAGTGAACGCCGATAAAAGTGCGCGCGATTACGCCGGCGGCTTCGTTGCTGCCGCCTTGGAGAACTGGACCAACCAGTTGAGCGCGGTCGCCGATGCCCTGGACCGGGGCTCGATCCTGCAGGAGTTGAATGACTTACGGCGGGATTTTGCGGCGCGACAGAAGATCCTGGCCAGTCTCTTGCCCGCGAACCTGGACAAGTTGGAGACGGATTTATTATCCGTTCTACTGGCCAACGGTGACCTGGGAAAACTGCGCGAAATCGTGCTCGAACTCAGAGGACAACTGGAGCGCGGCGCACTGGGACCGCAAGTCGCCGAGATCAAGAGTGCGCAGCCGCTGGCCGACAGTGAGCGCCAGGCCCTGCGGGAGAAACTCACGGCCGACTTTGGCGAGGACCTGGAATTCGATTTTCAGGTCGATCCAGCCATCATCGGCGGCCTGGTCATTCGTGTGGGCGATAAGCTCATCGACTCGAGCATCGCCACGCGTCTGAACCGCATGCGCGATCAGCTGGCCAGCGTCGTACGGTAGCCCGGGATCAGCACGTGATTGTGTCACTGGTCGTGACCATCCCACAAGAGGAGAGATTCAATGGCAGTAACCAGTACCTCTCAAGCTGAGAGTATTGCGCAACTGATAAAGCAGCAAATTCTGTCCTTCGAAGTCCCCACACAAATGGTGGACGTCGGCACAGTCACTCAGGTAGGTGACGGCATCGCGCGCATTCGTGGCTTGACGAACGCCATGGCCAGTGAACTGGTGGAATTCTCCAATGGGACAATGGGCATCGTCTTCAACCTGGAAGCGGACAGCGTCGGTGTCATCATCATGGGTGAATACACCGGCATCGAAGAAGGTGACCTGGTGCGGTCGACCGGGCGGATCGTATCGGTCCCCGTGGGTGATGCGCTGATTGGGCGCGTCGTGAATGCCCTCGGTGAGCCGATCGACGGTAAGGGCCCGATCAGCACCAGCCGCACGCGTCCCGTCGAACGCATTGCACCCAACGTCGTGACCCGCAAATCGGTAGATACCCCGGTGCAAACCGGTATCAAAGCGATCGACGCCCTGATTCCGATCGGCCGCGGGCAGCGTGAACTCATCATCGGTGACCGTCAAACGGGCAAAACGGCCATTGCGATCGATACGATCATCAACCAGAAGGGTAAGGACCTGATCTGTATCTACGTCGCCATCGGCCAGAAGCGTGCCCAGGTGGTACAGTTGGTCGCTATCCTGGAAAAGTACGGCGCGATGGAGCATACGATCGTCGTGTCGGCTTCGGCCTCGGACCCGGCGGCGCTGCAGTACATCGCACCTTACGCCGGCTGCGCGATGGGCGAAGAGTTCATGGAGAGCGGGCGCGATGCGTTGATCGTATTCGACGACCTGAGCAAACATGCCCAGGCCTACCGCCAGGTGTCGCTGCTCATGCGGCGCCCGCCCGGCCGCGAAGCCTATCCGGGTGACGTGTTCTACCTGCATTCGCGCCTGCTGGAACGGGCCGCCAAACTCAACGATAGTTTTGGCGGGGGTTCGCTGACGGCACTGCCCATCATCGAAACCCAGGCCGGCGACGTGTCGGCCTACATCCCCACCAACGTGATCTCGATCACCGATGGCCAGATCTTCCTGGAGTCGGACCTGTTCTACGCCGGTATTCGGCCGGCGCTGAACGTCGGTATCTCGGTGTCCCGCGTGGGTGGTGCCGCCCAGACCAAGGCGATGAAGAAGGTCGCCGGGCGTCTCAAGCTGGAGCTGACCCAGTTCCGTGAACTGGCCGCCTTCGCCCAGTTCGGTTCCGACCTGGACAAGGCCACCCAGGCCCAGCTCGATCGCGGCCAGCGTCTGACAGAGGTCCTGAAACAGGCGCAGTACGTGCCGGTTCCGCTCGACCATCAGGTGATGGTCAGTTTTGCGGCGACCAACGGTTTCCTGGACAAGCTCCCGGTCACCAGTGTCCAACGCTGGGAGCAGGAGTTCGTGCGTGCCATGGATACCCAATATCCCGATATTGGGCGCAGCATCATGGCCAGCAAGGACCTGGACAGCGCCACAGCCGACCGGCTGCGGCAGGCGATCGGCGATTTCAACGCCAGCTTTACACCGTAGAGCCAGGGAGATAGTGCCGTGGCAAACGACCGTGAGATTCGACGACGCATCAAAAGTGTCAAAAACATCGCCCAGGTCACCAAGGCAATGGAAGCGGTCAGCGCATCCAAGATGCGGCGCGCACAGGCGCAGGCCCTGGCCACGCGACCCTATGCCGCCAAAGCCTGGGACATGTTGACTTTTCTGGCGCGCCTGCGTGCCAGCCAGGTCGATCTGCAGCCGCTGCTGCAGGAGCGGCCTGAGCGCCGCATCCTGCTGGTGTTGATCACTTCGGACCGTGGCCTGGCTGGCGGTCTGAACGCCAACATGCTGCGTGAAGCCATGCGTGCCACACGCGCCTGGGAAGACGCCGGCAAAGAGGTTGGCCTGATCACGGTGGGACGCAAGGGTCGCGACTTCATGCGGCGCTACGGACCCCGCATCGAGGCCGAGTTCATCAGTGTGGGAGACAGGCCAACCAGCGGTGCCATGGACATCCATCACGTGGGTGCCGATGAATCGAGCGTGGTTCCGATTGCCCGCGTCGTCATCGATGACTTCACCAGCAAATCGCATGACGCTGTCTATATCGGCTTCATGGAATTTGTGAATGCGGTCGTCCAGCGACCGGTCATTCGTAAGCTCTTGCCGATCGTACCCGAAGAGCCGCCGGTGGCCACGGCGACCGACTACATCTTCGAGCCCAACGCGCAGGCGATATTGGGGGTCGTTTTGGAACGCTTCACCGAAGTGCAGATTCTGCAGTCCCTGTACGAAGCGATTGCCAGCGAACACTCGGCACGCATGGTGGCGATGCGTAACGCTACCGATGCGGCGAACGACCTGATCGCCGACCTGACGCTCAGCGCCAACAAAGCGCGACAGGAGAAGATCACGAAAGATCTGATGGACATCGTCGGTGGTGCATCGGCCCTGGCCCAGGCTGCGTAGTCAACGTGACCGCTTTCATTGACGGGTGTGCGCCCCGCGCACGGGCGATCTAAGCTCATGTTCTGAAGAAACCAGGAGTTTTTGGGATGGCGTGTCTCCTCAAAACCCCAAGTTTCAACAGAACATGAGTATAATCTGGAGGAAGACGTAATGGCAAATACAAGCAACGGCAAGCAGGCAACAGGTACGGTGCTCGCAATCGTCGGCCCCGTGATTGACGTGCTGTTCCCAACCAACGAGCTGCCTGAAATCTACGACGCCGTCCACATTCCCCTGGATGATGGGGGCACGCTGGTGTGCGAAGTCCAGCAGCATCTGGGTGGGGATCGCGTGCGCACGGTGGCGATGTCGAGTACCGATGGATTGCGTCGCGGCATGACCGCCATCAACACGGGGGATCCGATTTTGGTGCCGGTGGGTCCCAACACCCTGGGTCGGATCTTCAACGTCCTGGGGCAGCCCATCGACCTGCAGGGCGAAGTCGAAGCCACTACGCGCTATCCGATTCACCGGCTTGCGCCGCTGTTCGTTGATCAATCGACCCAAACCCAAATCTTCGAAACGGGCATGAAGGTGGTGGACTTGATTGCCCCCTTCACGAAGGGTGGTAAGACAGGCATCTTCGGTGGTGCCGGTGTGGGCAAAACGGTCATCATTCAGGAGCTCATCCACAACATTGCCAAGTTCCACAGCGGCTACTCGGTCTTTGCTGGTGTAGGTGAACGGTCACGCGAGGGCAACGACCTCTACCATGAAATGAAGGATTCGGGGGTGCTGCCGCAGACCGTGATGGTTTTCGGGCAGATGAACGAACCGCCCGGTGCACGCCTGCGCGTGGGACTTACTGGCGTCACGATGGCGGAATACTTCCGTGATGAAGGGCGCGACGTGCTGCTCTTCATCGACAACATCTTCCGCTTCGTGCAGGCCGGTTCGGAAGTGTCAGCGCTGTTGGGACGTATGCCGAGCGCTGTCGGTTATCAGCCCAGCCTGGGTACCGAAATGGGTGAACTGCAGGAGCGCATCACGTCCACCAAAGTTGGGTCGATCACGTCGATGCAGGCGATTTACGTGCCCGCCGACGACTACACCGACCCGGCACCCGCCACGACCTTTGCGCACCTGGATGCCACGATTTCGCTCGAACGTGCGCTGGCCGCCCAGGGTCTCTATCCGGCGGTGGACCCGCTGGCTTCGACCAGCCGCATCCTCGATCCGAACATCGTAGGCAAGGATCATTACGACGTGGCACGCGGTGTGCAGCGGACGCTGCAGCGCTACCGTGACCTGCAGGACATCATCGCGATCCTGGGTGTGGAAGAACTGAGCGAAGATGACAAACTGGTCGTCGCACGGGCCCGCCGCATGCAGCGTTTCCTGACCCAGCCGATGCACGTGGCCGAGACGTTTACCGGCCAGCCCGGCGCCTACGTCAAGATCGAAGAAACGGTACGCGGCTTCAAGGAAATCCTGGACGGCAAACACGATGCCCTGCCCGAGCAGGCCTTCTACATGGTCGGCACGATCGAGCAGGCAGTGGAGAGAGGCCGGCAGCTGGCCGGCAGCTGAGGAGGCCCCAATGTCTCCGATTCGTTTTGAATTTGTCGCCCAAACCGGCCGCGTCTTCGAAGACGACGTGGATATGGTCATCGCACCGGGTGCCGATGGTATTCTGGGCATCCTGCCACGCCACGCACCGCTGATGGCGGTCGTGCAGCCGGGCGAAGTGGTGGTCAAAAAGGCCGGACAGCCTGACCGCTACTTTGCCGTTGGTGGTGGCTTCCTCGAGGTGCGGCCGGACAAGGTGGTTCTGTTGGCGCGTTCCGGTGAGGCGGCCGAGGATATCGACGTTGCGCGTGCCGAAGAGGCACGTCAGCGCGCCGAAGAGTGGCTGCAAACCCACCCGCGTGGGGCGGAACGACGCGAGGCCTACGAAGCCGCGCTGCGCCGCTCCATGCAGCGCCTGCGCCTGGTGCAAAAACGCGCCCCGCGTCATACGACCGTGGCGCAGTTCCAGGACAATAATCGTTGATTGGGCAGGTCGGGTGAGTAGAGACGCTGCAGCGCAGCGTCTCTACTCCTCTAACCCTTGCGGTAACCACCGCGCCAACGCCGCGAGCAACCTCTGTACATCCTCTTCGGTATTGTAACCCTGAACAGACACCCGAATGAAGGGTGCGCCATTCCAGGTAATCACCGGTACTTCGATCCGCTCCGCTTCCCACAAACATGCCTGCAGCCGCGCTGCGTGGCACGGCGGGAGAGGCAGGGTGGCCATCTGTGTGAACCACGTCCGATCGTCGGGGCAAATCGGTGGCAGACCTGTCAGCTCTGAAATGCCCTGGCGTGCCAGGCGGACCAGCTCGTTGCAGCGGGTGCGTACCCGGGGCCAGTCGTGCGCGCGCTGAAACTCGATGGCCGCCGGCACGGTCAGGTACGCCGAGAAATCGTCGGTGCCCTGCCATTCGAGATAGTCGACGAAACGCGAGGACCCCGGCGTATCACTCTGCCAGCCCCAGCTCACGACCAGGGGTTCGACCAGGTCTTGTACCGCCGGGTGTGCGTAGAGGTATCCCGCGCCTTTGGGTGCGCACAGCCATTTGTGGCAGTTGCCGCTCACGAAATCGGCGCCCAACGCCGTCAGGTCCAGGTCGAGCTGGCCCAGGCTGTGGGCACCGTCGATGACAGTCAGGATCCCGGCGGCGCGCGCGCGTTGGCAGAGGTCCCGCACCGGCAGGGTTAGTGCGGTGGGTGAGGTGATGTGGCTCATGAACAGCACGCGGGTACGCGGGGTTACCCCCGCCCACACGGCATCGACCACCGCTGCGGGATCGTCCACAGGCAGCGTAATGGACCGCGTCACGAAGACTGCATCATGCTGCCGGCAAACGAAGCGCCAGGTGCGGGTCATGGCGCCGTACTCGTGGTCGGTGCTGAGCACTTCATCGCCTGGGCGCAGAGCAAGTGAACGGGCCACGATGTTGATCCCCGTCGTGGCATTGGGCACGAATACCACGTCGTTGGCCGCCACGCGCAGATGAGCGGCTAATGACGCGCGGGCTTCCTGCATGAGGCTGGAAAAACGACGGCCCAGGAATTCCACTGGCTGGGATTCCAGCTCTCGCTGCCAGGCCTGGTAGCGGTCGAACACAGGGCGCGGGCAGGCACCAAAGGAGCCATGGTTCAAAAATGTCATGTCGGGACGCAGCAAAAACAGGTCTTTCATTGGCCAGCTCACCACCGTTCAGGATAGCTGCATGATGCACCCAATGGCGCCGTTTGGCAAATATGCATCGTCGAGAACGCGGCGCAGTCTTCTTCCTGTCTGGATGTTGTCACGGCGGAGCTGCCGTTCACAAGGTGAAATGATCGGGGTGTGCTTCCATGAACGTGCGGATGTTGCGATCGGCACGCAGCAGGATGCTGGCCGTGGCGGTGTACGAGCGCTGGATCGATGCCGCAACCGATTCGATGTCCCAACCGCACAGACGTCGGCGGTAGAATACGATCCGCTGCACCTCTGTCGGTAGTACAGCCAGGACTTCGCGCCAGGCTTCGCGCCGGAGCACGAGCCGGCTGTGGTCGTCGAGCGTCAGACGCTGCGGGCCGCGGCCACCCGGCGCTTCGGCCCATTCAGAGTCCGTGGTCTCGATCTCCCATACCACGCGGGCGTCATGGACGCGGCGGCCCTTACAGGTCTGGTCGGTGACCTGGTGGTAGGCGACGCTGTTGAGCCACGCCATGAAGGCTACGTCCCAGGGGTACAC
The DNA here is from genome assembly GCA_964443225.1 of uncultured Anaerolineae bacterium. Taxonomy (GTDB): domain Bacteria; phylum Chloroflexota; class Anaerolineae; order SSC4; family Amarolineaceae; genus SSC4. The sequence continues at coordinate 2,314 of CAYUCC010000085.1, read as the reverse complement.
GGGCAGCACGCGGATCAGCTTCTCGCATGCCGTCTGCGCGATGTCATCGCTGTCCCAGAGCCGCCACAAGTGACTGAACCCAGAGGCAGCGAGGTGACGGCGCATCATGTCACGTAGATGGGTATGGATCATCTGCCAGGCCTGGGGATCGTGGGTCTGCAGGGCAGCCACCTGGTCGAAGTTGGTCTCGATACAGGTGGCGACGTGATTCACGTACTGCGGCCAGGTCTGCGGTGCCCAGCGCGGGCGGCGTGCTGCGCAGAGGCGGTGCCACCGGCCGCTGTAGAAATTGTGCAGCGTGATGTGGAACAGACGGGTGTAACTCTGCTCCGATGACTCATCACACCAGGGCCGGTGTTCGTTGGTATGCAGCGCTGGTACGAGTGTTTCGCAGAGACTGGCCAGTTCAGTCGGTGTTGGAGACAATGCCGTGGTCATAGAACCTCTTGCAGGCGGCGTCTTTTGGATAGAATCTAACACATTCGCAGCGGCCTGACAACCGGGTTTTTCCCCAAAATATCCCCAAATTGTCCCAGAAAAGTGCCAGAAAAGTACCGGGAAAGTCCCAGGGGAGGGAGTAGGGAGTAGGGAGTAGGATATAATGTAGGGCTTGGGGGGATAGGGGGGTGTGGTGTGATAGGTCAAGGGTGGTGTGGGGATGTGGTAGAATAGGGAGTACGGAGTAGGGAGTAGGGGGAGCCGAGGAGAGGGTCTTGGAGGTTTGGTGTTTGATGGGAGCGGAGGATACGAGTGGGGGGAGGTGAGGGGGCTGATGGGAGCAGAGGATGGGGGAGGCGTGTGGGGATGGACAAGCAGATAGATGATCGGGTGGGGCGGCGGGTGGTGTATTTGGGGTTGGGGGGGAACCTGGGCGACCGGCGGGGCAACCTGGTGGAGGCGTTGTGCCGGCTGCGGCGGGCGGTCGATTTGGAGCGATTTTCGTCGCTCTACGAGACGCCGCCGTGGGGTATGACCGGGCAGCCGGTGTTCTACAACCTGGTGGTGCAGGGGACGACCTTTTTGGACCCCGAAACGTTGTTGGCATTCGTCAAGCAGATCGAGACGCTGATGGGTCGTCAGCCGGGGGAGCGTTACGGCCCGCGGCTGATCGATATCGACATTCTGTTGTATGGCGATGGGGTGTGGGAAAGTGAGACGCTGACCATCCCCCATCCACAGCTGGCGGTGCGGGCCTTCGTATTGGTGCCGCTGGCCGAAATTGCCTCGTTGATGGAAATCCCCCTCACCGGACAGACGGTGAGTGGCCTGCTGCAGGGTGTCGATACGACTGGGGTCGTGCGCGTGGCGGCTGCGGACGCGTTACATCGTGCGGTGTGCGGTGAGCCGCACGCCATGTTCGGCTGGCAGTGGGGCCGGCAGACCCACGTCATGGGCATCATCAACGCCACGCCCGACAGTTTTTCGGGGGATGGATTAGTGACGGACGCGCCCGTGGACTGGGTCGAGGCCGCCATTGCGCAGGGCCAGCGGTTTGCAGCCGAGGGGGCCCACGTCCTGGATGTGGGCGGCGAGAGTACACGGCCCGGCAGCGCACCGGTGGACGCCGGCGAAGAGCTGCGGCGTGTGCTGCCGGTGATTACCGGTCTGGCACGTTCGGTGCCGGTGCCGATTTCGGTAGACACCAGCAAGGCAGTCGTGGCCGAGGCTGCGCTGCGTGCCGGTGCGCGGATGGTCAACGACGTATGGGGGCTGCGCCTGGACCCAGAGCTGGCTGCGGTGGTGGCGGCCGCGGGTGTGCCGGTGGTGTTGATGCACAACCGCAGCACGCCCAAAAATGCCGCCCAGGAGGCGCGCCTGGGTGGGCGGTACGTTGGTGTGCCGTACGACGACCTGTTGGGGGACATCCAACGTGAGCTCAGGGAGAGTATTGCGCTTGCGCAGGCGGCCGGCGTCGACGATCGGACCATCGTCCTGGATCCGGGCATCGGGTTTGGCAAGACGCGCGAGCAGAATCTGGAGCTGCTCGACCGCACCGATGTCATCAAGAGGATGGGTTATCCCGTGCTGGTGGGGCCTTCGCGCAAGTCGTTCATCGGCTACACCCTGGACCTGCCGCCGGCGGAGCGGGTGGAGGGTACCGCGGCGGCGGTGGCGGTCAGCATCGTACGCGGGGCCGACATCGTGCGTGTGCACGACGTGCAGGTGATGGCACGCGTGGCACGGATGACGGACGCGATCGTGCGGCGGAGGGACAGATGATATCTTGACATCGAAACGATTCGGGGGATATACTGAATTCGGCATGGTTCAAGTTAGCTTTACATTAACCACGGAATAGCTCATAGAGCACCTT
>CAYUCC010000084.1:0-20920 GCA_964443225.1 uncultured Anaerolineae bacterium | reverse complement strand
TCCGTACTCCCTACTCCGTACTCCCTACTCCGTACTCCGCACTCCTTGATAATTCACCACTCCTATGCGATAATAACTCGTGAAGGCCGCCGTTGTGCGGCACGGTGATGTTCCAAACCGCCTTGTTAATAAGGAGTCTCGATTGTGACGATAAAACTTGTGTTGCTGCGCCATGGCCAAAGCACCTGGAACCTGGAGAACCGTTTCACCGGCTGGACCGACGTCGATCTGTCCGAGCAGGGAACGCGCGAGGCCCATGCGGCGGGCCGTGTGCTGCATGAGGAGGGTTTCACCTTCGATATCGCCTATACCTCCGTCCTCAAGCGCGCCATCCGCACGCTGTGGATCACCCTGGACGAAATGGATTTGATGTGGATCCCCGTCTACCGTGCCTGGCAGCTCAACGAGCGCCATTACGGCGCGCTGCAAGGCCTCAACAAAGCCGAAACGGCGGCCAAGTTCGGTGATGCCCAGGTCAAAGTCTGGCGGCGCAGTTACGACATCCCACCGCCGGCGCTGGACCTGGATGACCCACGGTTTCCCGGATTCGATCGCCGCTATGCGGCATTGACCGATGCCGAGCTGCCGCGCACCGAATCGCTGAAGGACACCCTGGCGCGTGTGCTGCCCTACTGGCACCAGACCATCGTGCCGACCATTCGGTCCGGGCAGCGCGTGTTGATTGCCGCCCATGGCAACAGCCTGCGTGCCCTGGTGAAATACCTGGACAATCTCTCGGAAGAAGCGGTCATCGAGCTCAACATCCCCACTGGCTTCCCGCTGGTGTACGAGTTGGACGATGATCTCAAGGCGCTGACGCACTACTACCTGGGTGACGCCGCAGCGGCACAGGCCGCGGCCGACGCAGTGGCGAAACAGGGCAGCGCAGGGAAGTAAATCCCGTCCGCGGCACGGGACGTCGAAGTGGTATTGACCGGGATTTTCGCAGAAAGAGGAGTTCGCACCTGGGGGTGCGAACTCCTCCGTCAGGGGCGTTGTGCCGTACACCCACGTGCAGCACACCCGATGATTCTACGATTTGTGGACTATGGCCCTCATGATGGCACAACCCACTCGCCCGCAAGCGGGTATCCCGCCGCTTCCCAGTCGGCCAGACCGCCCGCGTAGTGCCAGAGATTCGAAAATCCTTCGGCTTCGAAGACGCGGTAGGCGTGGCGGCTGGTGTTGCAGTATTCGTCACTGCAGTACAGCACGATCTCATCGTCCGGATCGAGACTGGCCAGGGCGATGTCCAGGCGGGCAAAGTGGATCGAACCGGGGATACGTTTGGCGCGGTATTCCCATTCGCCGGTGACCATGACGAGCTTGAGCGAGACGCCGGCGTCCAGCCTGGCTTTCAGGGCTTCACGGCCGATCACCTTCACGGCGGTGACTCGCCCGTGGCGGGGTGGGTGCTGTTCTCCTGGAGCAGCGCACGAGCCTCGATCAATGCGGCTATGAGGTGATCCAACTCGGTTGCCGCAACGGCGACCGTTTCATCGGTACGCTCACGGTAGATGACGACGCTGCCGAACGAGTCGAACGCGCCGCGCAGATAGACGTCCACTGTCAACGTGGGTGATACGACCAGACTGACCATCGACGATGTGCCTCCTCCTGTCCAATCAGCCATCATGGTTGCACGATGGCGTTCGGTTGTCTGTGATGTTGCATCCGCACGATTGCCCGGAAACGTGATCTATGTTACACTATGCGTCCGCACCTACGTGCCAACCCATACCGCCTGGAGGTCACCTCGTGTCGCATCGCAAATTCTGGCTGCTGCTGACCTTTGTCGTCCTGGCCACCCTGGCCTCTGCTGCACCGGCCCTGGCCGATGATGTGCCCAACCCACTGGCACCCACGTCCGATCCCTGGCGCTTGACGGGGCTCGAGACGGCACCGGCTGCCAACCCCGACACCAATTGGGCCTTCAAGGCGCCCATGAGTGTCCCGCGCGGCCGGCTGGCCGTGGTGTCCGATGGTACGTCGATATTTGCCATTGGTGGCGAGGTGCGCAGCGGCGTCGACTACAACCCGACCGACCTGGTGGAAGCCTACAATCCGGCAAACAACACCTGGACGACCAAGGCGCCCCTGCCGACGGCGGCGCGTAACCTGCAGGGCTGCTTCATGAACGGCAAAATCTACGTGCCCAACGGCCTGACCGGCTCCTCCAGCGCACCCGTCTTTTCACCCACCCTCTGGATCTACACGATAAGCAGCAACAGCTGGACGACGGGTGCCAACTACCCAACGACGGCGGTCATTTTCCACGCCGTTGCCTGCGATGCGGCCAACAACAAGGTGTACGTTGCCGGCGGCTCGACCGGCACCGGTTCTGGTACGACGATCAGCAACAAGACCTACGTCTACAACGCCACCACCAACGCCTGGACACAGCTGGCCAACCTGCCCACCAATCGTTACGGCGCTGTCGGCTACTGGCGCAGCGGGCTCTTCCTGGTCGCCGGCGGTGATGACAACATCACCCCACCCGCCTTCACCTCGACGTTGGCCTACAACCCGACCACCAACAGCTGGAGCACCATTGGCAGCCTGGTCACCGACCGCAACCTGGCCGCCGGCACCATGCTCGATGGCGACACCGCCATCATCGTGGGCGGTGGCTTTTCCTCGGCTGGCACGCTGCTCGGTTCGACCGAAACCTACAGCGGGGGTGGGCCCTGGACGGTGGGCGATGACCTGAACCAGGCGCGGCGCCTGCTGGGTACGGCCACCGCCGGCGGCATGGTCTGCGCCGTCGGCGGCTTCAATTCCTACAACGGCGGCACCGACTGCGATCCCGATTCGGGCTTGTGCAGTGCCAACGAATGTTTGCAGCTGGGGCCGACCTTCAACCTGCAGGTGGCACCCACCAGCGGCAGCGTCTGCGGGCCGGGCAGTGTTGCCCACACGGTGTCGGTGGTGTCTTCTGGCGGCTACACGGGGAACGTCACACTGAGTGCACTCGGCCTGCCGCTGGGGGTAACCGTACAGTTCGACCCCAATCCCGTCAGCGCACCCGGCACCTCGGCGTTGACGATCACCACGGCGGCCAACACACCGGTGGGAGAATACACCATCACGATCCAGGGCACCGATGGTACGACCACCCGCTCGACGACGGTGCAGCTGACGGTCAATGCCTTTGCTGCGGTACCCATCCTGCTGTCACCGGCCAACAATGCTGGCAATGTCGTCCTGGATCCGCAGCTGTCCTGGTCGGCCGCCGCCAATGCCACGTCGTACCACGTGCAGGTGGCCGAAGATCGTTATTTCACAACCATTGTGGCAGCCGCCGGCAGTGTTACCGGCACCAGCTGGAACGTCACGCCGCCCTTACGCATCGACCGCACGTACCACTGGCGCGTGCGCGGCGCCAACACCTGCGGCACCAGCGATTGGTCGCCATCATTTGCTTTCACGACCCAGGCGACGGCGCCGGTGTGCACGCTGCTGGTCGACGACGACGACAATAACCCCAACCTGCAGCCCACCTACACCGCCGCGCTGAACGCGCTTGGGATTCCTTACACCGTTTTCGACGTGGGTGGTGGCACCGGCAATGGTCCCACGCTCAGCGCCATGCAGCCCTACTCCAACGTGATCTGGTTTGCGGGCGACAAGCTGGGCAGCAACGGCCCCAATGCCACCGACGAGGGCAACCTGGCTTCCTACCTGATCGGCGGCGGGCGCCTGCTGTTGAGTGCCCAGGATTACATGAAGGACCGGGGCGGGTCTACCATCTTCGATTCGACCTACCTGGGCGTGACGACCCACCAGGAAGTGCCCAATTCGCAGGTGAACGGCGTGGTGGGCAATCCCATCGGCGGCAGCATCGGGCACGTCACGCTCGGTGCGCTCCCCAGCTTCCAGAACCTGGCCGATGCCCTGGGCCTCACCGGTGCATCGTCGGCCTTCGTCAACGGCGTGAACCAGCCAACCATCGCCAACTACGCCTCGGGCAGCTTCAAGACCGCTTTCTTCAGCACGGAGTGGGCGCGCATCGCCGCCGGTAATGCCAGCGCAGCCGAGCAGACCCTCAGTAATGCCGTGACCTGGTTCGGCGGCTGTCCGAATGCGGTTCCCTGTTCGCCGCCGGACGTCGACTGCTCCGGTGCGGTCGATGTCGTCGACGTGACGCTGGTCGCACAGGCCTGGAACGATTATGCACAGACCGGCCTCTACGAGGCGGACTACGACGTCAACAACGATGGCGCGATCAACATCATCGACGTGGCGTTGGTGACGGCGGCGTTTGGGGGGTAGGGAGTAGGGAGTACGGAGTAGGGAGTAGGTGACCCGTCCTGCTCGTACTCGTACTCGTACTCGTACTCGATCGTTGCCTTCGTAACGCCGTTAGTTGCGGTCAGCAAGTAGAGAGTAGGGTTTGCTAGATGACGTGACAGTGGGGCAATGGAACTCTGATGGTACGCGGTTGGGTGTGTGCGGTGAGCCTGGTGTGGGTGGCCGGCTTGCTGGTGGGGTGTGGTGCACCTGTGAACGACCCGGTTTCCCGGACACCTACGGTGTCGGGGCCGGTGGTTGTGGGCAGCCCACAAGTGCCAGTGACAGAAGCACCGCGCCCTCCGGGCGCGGTGCTGACCGCGACCCCGCCTGCGATCGACCTGACAATCCCACTGGGTGAAACAGAATGCCCTGTCACCGGCCTGGAGGATTACCAGGCCTGTGATGGGGCATTTTGTGTGCGCGCAGCGAGTATGGTGACGGCTGTCGATGAGCGGCACAAGATACTGTGGCTGCCGCAGAATGGGTTCAAGGGAAAGCTGGTGGTACAGGCCGAGCGGTACGGGGGTGGGGATGGACTGCGGCAGGTGTTGGAGGATACGCTGTCACCGCCCGAACCAGACTATCCGTCGGTGTGGAAGTTTCCGACGGCCGGCTGTTGGCGTTTGACGGCCACCGCGGGTGAGGCTGTCGGGCGCGTGGTGGTGTGGGTACGGTAGGGAATGATCACCGGTTGAGGTATTCGTGCAGCAGGCCGTGGAAGTGGTGTACGCCGTTTTCACGTTTTACGCAGTAGCGCCCCGCCGTGTAGGCACCGCTCTGCAGGTTACGCCAGACGTCCTCGCAGATTTCGATATCCTCGACCTGAATCTCGTCGCTGAAGGCCATCGAGTCGTGCAGCATATTCCACGTTTCGGGCGTGCCGGGATCGGCGAAGTACCATTCGAAAATCGTCAGGGTGCGATCGTGGCTGAGCGGCACGATGACGTTGATCTGCAGCATGCCCAGATAGATGTTGAGCATGAAGTTGGGGAAGATCCAGTAGTAGTGAGCCTGGTCGTCGCCTTGCAGGGCCGTATAGTGGCGACCAGCGGCGTCTTCGCCCTTGACCGGCCGTATCGGGGCGTACTGCGATGAGTAATAACGAAAGGTATCGACGCGGTAATTTTCGTAGTCGAGCTCGCGGTAGAGTCCTGGATGGGCCACGGGCACGTGGTACCCTTCCAGGTAGTTGTCGATGTAGACTTTCCAGTTGGCATCGATGATGTAGTCACGCCGTTCCACGCGGCGCATGGCAGTGAACTCGAAGCGTGCCGTGTCGCGGGGTATATCGCCCAGGGTTTCCAACAGCGACGGGGCCGTCGCGTCCATGTTGACGAACGCAAACGGCCCCCAGGTTTCGACCCGAATTGGCAGCAGGCCGTAGTCTGCACGGTCGAAATCGGCCACCCCTTCGAACTCGGGCGTCGTGCGCAGACAGCCATCCAACCCATACAGCCAACCATGGTAGGCACACTGCAGCGTCTTGCGGTTGCCCGCACCTTTGGCAACGCGGCCCGCACGGTGCCGGCAAACGTTGTAGAATGCCCGCAGGTCCCCGTGCAGGTCGCGGGTCAGCACGATCGGGATACCGACGATTTCCACAGCGACGTAGTTGCCCGGAAAACGCAGTGCATCCAACGAGGCCGCATACTGCCAGGTACGGCGAAAGATCTTCTCTTTTTCCACAGCCAGCATGGCTGGATCCGTGTACCAGCTGGCTGGTAGGGTGAAGGCCCGCGCCAGGTCCGGTTCGAAGTCGTAAAGGCCGATGGTCATGATCGCCTCCGGGTCCTACGCCGCGGCGGCTGTCGACCGTTCCCACCGGCCCACTTCGGTGAATCCGCTGTACGACGTGCGCATACCGAAATTGTCGAGACTCACATCCAAATCCGCAAAACGCTCGGGCGTCTCTCCGGTGACGTCCTTGAGAAGCTGTTGGCGCGCCACGCGACCCGCACGCGTCCGTACTTCGCCCAGGCGTTCGAAGGCATCCATGATCATGAACTGCTCGAAGTCATCGACGCGTACTTCGGGTAAGAGCGTAATACGATGGGTGACAATCACAGATGGTTTGACCACCGATTCGTCCCATTCCACCACCCAGATGTAACGATGAGCCTTACCGTCGGTCATGATTGGATTCCCCTTTCCGTCTACTACGTTGGAAGCGCCGTTACTCGTTTCATTGTACCATCAACGCACCCAGGCACCAATACTCAGGAGGCCACCTGCACAAGTATGAGTTCGATACCCGACGTGGGATTGCCCGCGGTGATTACCGGGGTGATTTTGTCGGTGGTAAAAAGCAGCTTGCCCGCCGCATCGCGAAGGGTCGCGCGGACGCTGTAGCGGTGGTTGTCCTGGATGGTGGCCGGATCGTAGGGCACGTCGAATGCCACCGGCACCGACTTGCCGTCCATTAGAATCTCCTGCTCGCCGACGACGTCCGCCGGCGCATCGGCGCGGGAGATGTCCTGGATTTGCACGTTGGCTACTGCGCCGGGCGGCAGGGCAATGCGCTGTCGGTAGGTCAAGGTGCCGGAGACGGTAGCGGTACCGCCGGTGCTCGTGCCTTGCCCGGGTACCGGCACAACCACGATTTCCACGTCCTGGGTGGGGTTGTCGCGGGTGATGACCGGAATGGTCGTATCCGAGATGAACAGGAGCTTGCCGTCAGCGGTGGTGATGCGGGCGGCGACACTGTAGGTGTTGCGGGGGTCGATACTTGCCGGATCGTAGGCAACCGAGTACGCGACCGGTACCGAGTTGCCATCCATGGCGATCTGCTGCTCACCCAGCAGTTTGGACGGGGCGTCGGCCAGAGAGACGTCCTGCAGCTGCACAGTGACGACGGCACCGGGCGGCAGGGCACTGCGCTGACGGTAGGTGACCGTGCCGGTTACGGCGGCGGTTGCCGGCGCAGTTCCGGTCAACTGGGTGGCGGGCACGCAGGCGCCAAGTACGAGGACGGCCAGGCTCATCAGCGTGATCGATGAAACGACACGTTTGCGAGGTGATGACTGCACGGGATTGTTCCTTTCGTAATAGACATAAAGAACTCCCGTCTCCCAACACGCAGGAGACAGGAGTTGATGGATTTCGATTGTTCGCGAGCGTTACTTCTCGGGGCACACCACGGTGCCGTACTGATCGAAGGCGGTTACGACACTCTGGACCGCCTGTGTCACCGAACCCGCTGCAACGGCCAGTGTGGCGTCATCCGGGATCGAACGCAAGGTCTGGCTCAGCGTTTTGTACGCTGCGTCGACCTGTCCGATTTGGGCTTCTTTGTAGGTCTCGCCCGCCGCCATGACTTTGTCCCACGCTTCGTCGGCGGTATCGGTCAGCGCCTGCAGGTCGGCCACTTTGGCATCCACCGGCATCTCACCCAAACCTTTGAGCGCTTCCTGAAATGAACCCAGCGACGCGCAAAAGTCGGTCTGTGCCTGCGACATGCCCGATTGACCACAGCCAGTCAACAACAGGGCGGCAATCGCCAGCAATACAATCACACGTTTCATGATTCGGTCCTCCTCGTCTGATTTCGCCTGGGGGTAAACAAACGCCGCGGCCGGATTGTAGCACTAAACGACGATATTGACCAGCTTGCCGGGTGCGTAAATGACTTTGCGGACGGTTTTGCCCTCCAGCCACTTTTGCACGCGCTCGCTGCCCAGCGCCGCCCCGGTCGCCGCTGCTTCGTCGATTTCCGCCGGCACCTCGATGCGCTCACGCACTTTGCCGTTGATTTGTACCACCAGCGTGATCACGTCCTCGCGTGCGATCTCTGCATCCCACTGCGGCCATGCCTGTTGGTGAATGCTGTAGGCCCCCCCCGTTCGCTCCCACAGTTCCTCGGCCAGGTGGGGCATGACCGGTGCCAGCAGCAGCAGCAGCGCGCGGGTGGCCTCGTGCCAGGCGGGGCTGCCGTACACCGCCGTTTCGCGCGCTTTGATCAGGGTGTTGTTGAACTCCATCAGTGCTGCCAGCATGGTGTTGAAGCGGAATGCCCCAATGTCAGCCGTGACACGTGCAATCGTCTGGTGGGTCCGGCGGCGCAGCTCTGTCACCTGGGCGTCCATGCCGTCCGTGCCCTGGGCCGGTTTTTCGGGCGCAGCCAGCACCACGTTCCACACGCGGTGGGCAAAGCGCTGGATCCCTTCGATGCCCTGGCTGTTCCAGGGTCCGCCCATGTCCCACGGTCCGATGAACATCAGGTACCCGCGCACGACGTCGGCTCCGTTCTGCTGCACCAGGTCGTCGGGGGACACGACGTTGCCGCGGCTTTTGGACATCTTCTCACCGTCCTCGCCCAGGATGGTGCCCTGGTTGTACAGGTGCCGCATCGGTTCGTCGAAGCTCACGATGCCCAGGTCGCGCAGTGCCTTGGTAAAAAAGCGGGTGTACATCAGGTGCATCGTGGCGTGTTCGATGCCGCCGGTGTACTGATCGACCGGCAGCCAGTAGGCACCCTGCGCCGGGTCCCACGGCAGGTCCTCACGCCCGATGCGCTCGCCGCGCTTCCAGTAGGGTGACACGTACGCGTACTGGTACCAGGACGAGCACATGAACGTATCCATGGTGTCGGTCTCACGTTCTGCCGGTCCACCACACTGCGGACAGGTAACGTAACGAAAGCCGGCGTGATACTTCAGCGGACTCTCACCCGTGGGCAGGAATTCCGCATCGTCGGGCAGCCTGACCGGCAGCTCGGAATAGGGAACAGGGACATTGCCGCAGGTTGGGCAGTGAATGATCGGGATGGGCGCCCCCCACAGACGCTGGCGGCTGATCAGCCAGTCACGCAGTTTGTAATTGATGGCGCCGTGGCCGATGCCCTCGTCAGCCAGCCATGCCGTGACCTGGAATTTGGCCACGTCACCGGCGGTGCCACTGAAGCGGCCCGAGTTGATCATGGTGTGGTAGGCATCGTGAAACAGAATATCACTGTAAAAGGGGCGATCCTGCAGGATTTGCATGGTCGTGTTGACCTGCGCCATGCGCTGCGGTGCGCTGCGTCGGCAGTGCTCGACGATCGCCTGGTCGGCGGCGACGCTGTCCAGCTCGATGGCGCCGTCGTCGAAGACGAATACCACACGCGCACCGGCGGTATCGACCCATTTGCCCGTCACTTTGAACTGGCGTACGATAGCGATGTAGGCATCGAACTGCGCCGGCTCCGGGGTGACGTCGAAGCTGTTGGCGGTGATTGTGTAGGCAATGCCAGCGGTATCCAGGGCGGCGGTGAAACCGGGGCGCACGTGGTCGTGCCAGGCGGTGCTGCGTATGGCACCATCGGGCCGCGCAATGACCGGGATGATGGGCAGGCCGAACTTCAGAGCAAAGGCGAAGTCGCGTTCGTCGTGTGCCGGCACCGCCATGATGGCACCGGTGCCATAGGTCGCCAGCACGTAGTCGGCAATCCACACGGGGATACGTTCGCCGTTGACCGGGTTGACCGCGTAACCCCCGGTGAAGACACCGGTCTTTTCCTTGTCGGTGGCCGTGCGTTCGATTTCGGTCTGGCGGGTGGCCTGGAATTTGTACGCTTCGACGACCGTGCGCTGGGTCTCGGTCGTCAGTTTGTCGACCAGGGCGTGTTCGGGTGCCAGCACCATGAAGGTGGCTCCCCACAGCGTATCGGGCCGCGTCGTAAAGACGCGAATCGGGTCACCGGTCTCAGCTTTGAAGTCGACGTGGGCCCCTTCGCTGCGCCCGATCCAGTTGGTTTGCAGCAGGCGCACGCGGTCAGGCCACTGCATCCTGTCGAAGTCCAGCAGCTCGTCGGCGTAGTTCGTGATCCTGAAAAACCACTGGTTCAGGTCTTTTTTGATGACCGGCGTACCACAGCGCTCGCAGTGCCGGTCTTCGCCCCACACCTGTTCGCGTGCCAGGGTGGTGTTGCACTTTGGGCAGAAGTCGACCGGAGCGTAAGCCCGGTAGGCCAGGCCAGCCTCGAACAGGCGCAGGAAGAACCACTGCGTCCATTTGTAGAACTCCGGATCGCACGTGATCGCCTCGCGGTCCCATGCCCACATGGCACCCATGCTGCGCAGCTGATGGCGCATCTTTTCGATATTGGCGTAGGTCCACGTTGCCGGATGGATGTTGCGTTTGATAGCGGCATTTTCGGCCGGCAGGCCAAACGCGTCGAAGCCAATGGGAAAAAAGACGTTGTACCCCTGCATCCGCCGGTAGCGTGCCGCCGTGTCACTGGGTGCCATGGCGTACCAGTGGCCGATGTGCAGGTCACCCGACGGATAGGGCAGCATGGTCAGGAAGTACCACTTCGGTTTGGCCGGGTCATCCACCGTGGCGTACAGCCCCGATGCTTCCCAACGTGCCTGCCACTTTGGTTCGATTTCTTGCGGAACATAACGGTCTGCCATGATTTCTTCTCCTCGCCTGGTCAGGCGCCGTGTGAAGCGCCGGCAAAATAAAAAAGCGCCCTTGTCCCGATCAGGGACGAAGGAACGCTCCGCGGTACCACCCTGGTTAGCGCGCTGGCCTGGCGATCGATGCCTCGGCCGCCACACCCATCCGGTCAATTTCCGGATGGGCGGGCGAGAGGCTGTGCGACAACCATTCCGTAACTCCTTTTTGTACGCGCTCGCTTGTTATCCCGTTAACGGAGGTGACCCGGCGCAGGCTACTCCCCAAGATGCGGCCATGACTGCCGTCGACTCTTGCTTCACCTACGCAGCTCCCGGTCGAGTTCGATCTCCTGGCAGGCACCGCTGCCGGCAAGCTTGCACCAATCGTTCGCAAAAGAATGCATCCCGGTGTTTTTCTGTTCGGACGGGGATATTCTTTTGCGAACGTAACCGCTTGCTCTCTGGGTGCTGATCTACTACTACCGTTCGTCGCTGTTAAGTGGCGCAAGTATAAGGCATCAGGGGAGGCTTGTCAAGGACAAGTTGGCAACAGAAAGGGGACAGGGAGTAGGGAGTACGGAGTAGGGAGTACGGAGGGAGTACGGAGGGAGTACGGAGTAGGAGTTAGTTGCAGTCGGGCACCTACTCCGTACTCCCTACTCCGTACTCCTACCTACCAGTTCTTGACGAAGATCACATTGAAGGAATTGTGGAACAGGGTATTGCCGCCTTCGCCCGGGGCGCATTCGGCTTCGTCGACGAAGTTCGAATGCATCGGACGGGCCACATCGCTGCCCGACGGGCTCGAACCATCGGCCGTGGCATAGACGGCATATTCGGCGCCCTTCCACATGACGAACTCAAAGCGTCCGGGTCCTTTGGACCCACTGACGGAGCGATCCATCACTTCGCCGATGTTGTTGGCCGGTGATTGCACGAACGTGATGCCATCTACCGGATTGCCTGCCGCATCGACCACCGTGCCGAAGATATTGTGATTACCCTTGTTCTCGCACGGCGTGAGCCGGCGCATCTCACGGATCGTATATTGGGTGGTGGGTTGGGCGACAACGGCTTTGGCGGCCGGGCTGGCGGGCTGCGCCGCAGGTGCCGCCGCGGCCGGGGCTGCTGCGCGTACGGCCGGTGCACGTGTGGGCGGTGGCAGCGGTGTCGGCGTCGCGGTCGGTTCGGGGGTTGCCGTTGGCGTTGCCGTTGGCTCGGGCGTTGCCGTTGGCTCGGGCGTCGCTGTCGGTTCAGGCGTCTCCGTGGGGGGCGGTGTCCAGGTGGGTGTTGGCGGTATCTGCGGCGCCTGCTGCGCCATGGCCAGGGATTCACCCTGGGCAAACGCCGCCGGTGCGACGCTGCCGATCGACCGCTGGATGCTGTCCTGGGCGATGAACACAATGCGCCGTGCGCTGTTGGCCGTTGGCTGCTGGCTTATGGCCGAAAACAGCGTGACCGGAACCGCAATCCCACACAGCCAGATGAACAGCAGCACGATCGCCCAAACACGCAGTTTGGTGGCGCGGTTGCGCGTGCGATACCATGTTGCCAGGTTGTCGGCCGCCTGGCCCAATCCCCAGACAGCGCCCAACACACCGCCCGGGGCGGCGGTCTCCGCGGTCGCGGTTGGCCGCGGTGCCGCGGGCGGGCGGGGCGCGGCAGCGGCAACCGCCGCTGTAGCCGCAACCGCCGCGGCCGGCCGGCCCGCTGAGGGCGGGGCGTCGGTGCCACGGGCCTGCACCAGGCGCGTATCGGTCTGGTACAGGCGACGGCTCAGGGCCCGGCTGATGTTGAGGGCCAGGCTAGGGTAGCGCATGATCAAGGATTCGAAATCGGTGCGATCGAGGGCCCACAGGTCGACATCGGTCTGGGCGATGGCAGATGTGGTGTGTGGTTCACCGGAGAGCAGCGAACGTTCACCAAAGAAGTCCCCACTGTGCAAAGCGGCCAGTTCCAGCGCCTTGCCGCTTTCGATCGACGTGAGCGCCACACGGCCTGTTTCGATCAGATACAGCGAGTTACCCTGCTCATGCTGCACGAAGACTGTCTCACCGCGGCGGTAACGCTCCGGCCGCAGGTATTTGGAGATGTCTTCGAGCTGTTGGCTGGTGAGCCCGGCAAACAGGGGCAGTCGGCGCAGATGGCGATCGACGAACCGTTCATCGGCATCGGCCAGGCGTGCCGCCAGCGCTCGGCTGATCGCCATGCTCAACGCCGGGTAACGCGCCATCAGGGTTTCGAAATCGTTACGGTAGAGCACCCACAGATTGCAGTCGTTGATCGTGCGGGCATTGACGGCGCTGGGACGCCCGGTGAGCAGTGCCATTTCACCGAAGAAGCCGCCCGGCCCCACACGGGCCAACACATCGTCCGGTGAGTCGAGCGCCGAAGAGAGCTCGACATCGCCGCTGTCCACGAGGAACATGGCTTCGCCGGGTCCGCCCTGCTTGAATATGACCTCACCCTTGGGCACGTGCTGCAACAGCAGCCGGTCGGCCACGGCCCGCAGCACGTCTTCAGGTACACCAGCCAACAGCGGCATGGCCGCCAGGCGGCGCAAGGCCTCGTTCTTATCGGCTGCAGAAAGGGTTGCACGCAGGTTACGGCTCAGGGCCGTGCGCAGTTCTGGCATCACCGAACACAACGCTTCGAAATCGGCCTTGGGCAAAAACCAGAGCAGTGTACTCTGAACGGCGCGTGCTTCTTCAAGCTGCGGCTTATCTGCCATCAGGGCCATTTGACCGGCAATGTCAGCGGGTCCCAGTTCGACGAAGCTCTCGCCGGATCCCACCTGCAGTGCGCCCTGTTCTACAACATACAGACCGGTGCTCTTCTGTCCCGGGTGGAACAGTGCCTCGCCCTGGGCAACCTGCATGGCCTGCAAATGCCCTGCCACCTGTGTCAGCTGCGTTTCGGTCAGACTGTCGAAGCCCGGCACCTCGGCCAGGCGCTGGCGCAGGTAACTCTCCAGCTGCACGAGGTGACCGCCAAAACCCTGGCTGAGGTGAATGCCGATTTCGGGGTGCTGCGCAATCAAGGCTTCCAGATCACGGCCGGCGAGCGTCCACAGCTCGACGTTGCCCATCGCCACGGCCGACGTGGTGCGCGGCCGGCCGAGGAACAGGTCTCCTTCGCCCAGGATGCTGCCGGTACCCAGGTTGGCCAGGGCAGCGATGCCTGGGGCGGCCATCCGCACCCATCCCGATTTGACCAGATACAGCGCCGTGCTGGCATCACCCTGTTGAAAGATGGCCTGATCGCGCACGTACGATGCCGGCTGCAGTCGTTCACTGATCGCTTCTTGTTCCGCCTCTGTCAGGTACGTAAACAGCGGCGCATCTTGCATTAAGCTCGATTTCACGAACTATCATCCTCCACAACACGTCCCTACCATGTCCGCTGGAACACCACTTCATACGAGTAGTGGAAACGGCAGAGTCGGTTTTCTGCAATGAGCTGGGTGCATTCGGCTTCGGAAGCACAATAACCGGCACCCATCAGTTCCGGAATGGGGATTTCTTCATCCCGCACGCTCATTGGCCGCGTGACCTCACTGGTCACAGCGCCTTTGGCCGGGTCCGAAATGACCAACAACTGGTCCCCATTTTTGAAAATATCGAACTGCCCCCAGCCCTGACCTGTGGTCCCCAGCGCAAATGGTGAATCCTTGCTGCCAGAAACCGTCGTCTCGGTCGACGCATAAACTCGTTGAACCAAGGCACCGTTGATCGGTGCGCCGTTTGCGTCGATGACCTGCACAAAAAAGTTGTGATTACCCTCGCAGCCACCGTTTTCCTGCTTGGTCAGCATTCGCGACTTGACAACGCGATAATCGACGGCTGGTTTGGGGGGAACAGTCGGTGGCACCGGCGTCGGTGTCGCCCGCACCGGGGTTGCGGTGGGGGGACGTGACGTCGCCGTGGGTGCGGGGATGGGTGTATCGGTCGGCACCGGCGTCGCCGTGGGGGTTGGTGTGCTGGTTGCCGTCGGTTCGGGCGTTGGCGTGCTGGTGGGCAGCGGGGTGGGTGTGCTCGTCGGCGTCGCCGTCGCCACAAACAGTGCCATGGCATCGGTGCTGCTGCCCATCGCCTGTGCCAAACCAATGAGGGCCCGCGTCTCTTGTTCGTTGCGGCCCTCATGGAGGTATTTGTCGGCCACGAGCGCTACCCACTGTGCACGATTGGGCAGTTCGAGTTCGTTCAGCCGTGCCTCGGCCGCCGCCAGGTCACGGTTTGCGGCGAAGTTCTGCGCCACCTCTACCGTGATCGTTTCCTTTTCATCGAGGCTCAAGGAGGACGCGGCGGGCATTCCGGCACCACAGCCGCTCACCACGCTGACCAGGCATACCAGCACGAACAGCAGAATGGGCCAGCTTCGGGCTTGAAAATGAATAGTTTTCCGCGATCTGTGGCGAATTTCGGCCTTTTTGCCGGAAGTTATTCTTTTACCAGCCCTTGGACGTCCAAGTATCACGCGCATAGCGCAAAAAGCAAGGGGCTTCGCCGGCCGCGAGACACGATCCGTCTCACCGCAGCCAAGTCAGCCCCTTTCATCCTCCTGAGAGTGGTTTAGCGTCTTTCGCCAACACCTGGTATAATCCGATGCCGAAGGTGGGACTCGAACCCACACGAGGTCATCCCTCAACGGTTTTTGAGACCGTCGCGTCTGCCTGTTCCGCCACTTCGGCAGTAATATGGCGGCTCACGTTATTTCGTGTTAGAAAAAAACGCGCGCCGACGAAAGCGCTCGTTACACTATCGAGCGACAGTATAGTGCAACTCGGTCGATTCGTCAAGTCATGGATGAACAAGCCCTGGTAAGTGCCGCCCAGCGCGGCGAGCTGCGTGCCTTCAATCGCCTGATCCAGCAGTACCAGGGTCTGGCGTACAACGTTGCCTACCGCATGTTGAACGACCCCGATGCGGCCGCTGACGCTGTGCAGAATGGGGTCATCAAAGCCCACCGTGGGCTGGGCGGCTTTCGCGGCGGCTCGTTCAAATCCTGGTTCATGCGCATTGTCACCAACAACTGTTACGATTGGCTGCGCGCCCAGAGCCGGCACGGTACCAGCTCACTCGACGCGCTGTCCGAAGACCCTGACTACACCACCGCCCTGATCTACCCTGGCCCCGGTCCCGAAGGTGAGGCACTGCAGGGCGAGCTGGCATCGTACCTGACCCACTGTATCGACCTGCTGCCACCCGACCAACGGTTGACCCTGCTGCTCGCCGATGTCGAAGGGGTAGCCTACCAGGAAATTGCCGACATCTGCGACGTACCCCTGGGCACCGTCAAATCGCGCCTGAGCCGGGCCCGCATTCGTGTACGGGACCTGCTGCTGGAACACCCGGAACTTTTGCCTCAGCAGTACCGTCTCAACGACAGGCGTTGAGAAGTCATGAAGTTTGGAATCGTGGAAAAGACCGATGGTCGATGATCTGAATCGCAAATTCACCGCAGGCAACAGCATCTCCGATGAGCTGCTCTCTGCCTACCTGGATGGGGAGGTGACACCGGAGGAGCGTGCCCTGGTCGAACGATCGCTGACCAGTGGTGACGCAGCGTGGCGCCTGGACGCGCTGCGCCAGACGGTTGCACTGGTGGGGCAGCTGCCGCGCGTGCCGCTGCCGCACAGCTTCACGCTCAGTGAGGCCGATGTCCTGCCGGTGCGCGGTGGGCAGCCCTGGTGGCGCGCCTTTTTGAGCCCGGTCTTTCTGCGCAACGCCACCGCGGTGGCAACCATGCTCTTCCTGGTTGTGCTGGTTGGCAACCTTATCCTGAGCAACGCCGCACCCGCGGCACCCGCGCCGGCGTCCGCCACGGTTGTGGTGATGCAGGTATCGGCCGAGATACCAGTGCCAGAAGTCGCACCGCTGGCCGCCAACGAAGATGCCGCCGCCAAAGTGGCACCGTCGCCGGATGCAGCTGCCATGAGCGCCGCGGGTCCCGCAGCCGCCCCCACACCTGAAGCCGGCGCCGCGCTGGAAGCCGAACGCCAAACTGTCGTCAGCGGTGCAGCGGAGCCCACGCAGCCGGCCCCGCTCCCCACCGCACCAGACACGACGTCTTCAGCCGCAGTCACCGTCGTGCCGGAAGCCGCCGTAACGACAGCACCAGATGCAGCACCTCAGGGCGTGGTCACCACCGTCCCGGAAGCTGCCCAGGAAGCACCCGCCATCGCCCTTGCCGAAACCGCCCCAGCGGTGGAGATCGCCACAGGCGCCCAGGATGTGCCCGATCAGGGCAGCGCGCCCGCGCGCGGTGGCACAGCCACTGGCCAGCCCTGGCTCGATGCGGCCCTGGTGGCCCTGGGCGGCCTGGCCCTTCTGCTCTTTGTTGCCTGGCAGATCAGCCTGCGGTCGGCGCGCGCCGATCGTCGATAACCCGACCGATTCCGGACACCACCGCCCATGCCCGAACTACCCGAAGTCGAAACGATCGTCCGCGAGCTGCGTCACCACCTGGTCGGCCGGCGCATCACGGCGGTCGACGTCCGCTGGCCGCGCACGATAGCGATGCCCGCCGCCGACGAACTGGCAGCGCAGCTCGTTGGCCAACAGATCGTCGGTACCGCCCGTCGCGGCAAGTATCTGCTCTTTCCGCTGGCCAACGGTACGACGCTTCTCATCCACCTGCGGATGACCGGCCAGCTCCACGTCGTGGCCGCCGAGTTACCACTCGACCGGCACACTCACCTGGTGTTCGACCTGGACAACCGCCAGCGGCTGATCTTCCGTGATACGCGCAAATTTGGCCGCGTCTACCTGGTTGCCAATGCCGAGGAGGTGGTGCATGACCTGGGGCCAGAGCCGCTCGATCCCGACTTTACCCCCCAGGCACTAAACAGGCGCCTTGCTCATCGCAAAGCGCCTGTCAAATCTCTTTTGCTCGATCAACGGGTGATCGCCGGCATCGGCAATATCTATGCCGACGAGATACTGTTTGCCGCGGGGATCGATCCCCGTCGCCCGGGGAGCAGTCTGCAGCCCGGTGACGTGGCGCGCATCCACACGATGCTGCGCCAGGTCCTGGCGCAGGCCATTTTCGACCGCGGCAGCAGCCTGGCCAATTACCAACGGCCGGGCGGCGGGCGCGGTCAGAACCAGGAACGTCACCGTGTCTTTCGGCGTACGGGGTTACCCTGCCCGAACTGCGGCACCCCAATCGTGCGCATCGTACTCGGTCAGCGGGCCACCCACTTCTGCCCGCAGTGCCAGCGCTGATACGCCGCCGATCTGAATAACCTGATTGTCGCCTCAACAGGGTGTCTGAGGGCGGTAAATCGGATCGGCTGCTACAGGCGTTTTTCCTGGGTAAACTGCGCCTTCAGGGCCTCTTCCTGTGCGACGCCCGCCCGTTTGCCCTCTTCGATGGCCGTTTCCACGCGATGGCGTACGCCGGCCTGTATCTCCTCACTCGATGCTGGCGTCAGCAGCCGGCTCGTCACAAAACCTAACGCCGTACCGACCGCAAAACCCAGTGCAAACTGCACCAATCGTCCCATGGTATCAATCAGCTCCTCGTCGCTGCGTATTGAATCGAACGCTGCGCATTATACACCGCAGCACCCGTTTAGCGAGAATCGGTGTCGCGGCTGAGCAGCCCTTGTACCAGAAAACCCAAACCGGCCAGAATCAAAAAGACCGGCCACAGCCGTGCGATCTGCATAAGCATTTCTTCGTCGATCCGGCCTCCGGTGAACGCAAAGCCGACCGCAGCCACGGCAAAACCAATGAACGCCCACAGCAGGTGGCTCCATCGCTGCCAGTGAAACAGCCAGGTGATGCCGTTGCTGATGCCAATCAACAACGGGAAAACCGGCCACGCCTTCGACCAGTCTTCATTGAATAGATCGTAGTTGTAAAAAGCGAGGAAAAAGACACCCAGCCCAATGAGGAAAATGCCACCACCCAAATCATCGGGATTCGACCGGCTGTTGACGAAGTAACGCCCGACCAGGACCACGCCCAACAACGCCGGCAGCACCGGCCAGAGCACGCCCAGATTGAGAAAAGAGATCCCCAGGTTCTGCAGCAGCAGCCAGGCACCAATCAGGATCAGAATGATGGCCAGAAACACCGGCGCACGGTTCTTCGTTTCCATAGTTCTCCCCCTCTGTAGACCCGACAATCGTCCAATCGTTCGAACAGTGACGGCTTTCCTCTCCAGGTTGAACCGGTATCAGAGGAAAGCCGTCGCACGACCATCATGGTGCAGTCGAAGATGGCGGGGGTGCCATATCGGGAGCTTCCGGCATCACCAGGAGCAAAATCACGTAGACCATCAGACCCAGGCCCAACGTGGCGGCCGAGCCAATGGCCCAAACGATGCGCACGACGCTGGCGTCGATGCCAAGGAAATCGGCCAGACCGGCGCAGACACCCGCCACCATGCGGTTGCTGCGGCTGCGCACCAGCGGGCGCTGGCCACGCAGCACACCCCGCCAGTCCACACCGCGGCCGGTAATGCCGAGCAGCAGGATGACGCCCAGCCCAATGAGCACCATCGGCCAGAACAGGGTCCAGAACAGATCCCACAGCTGCCGCAGCGGCAGGATATTGAAGTTGCCGAGCAGGAGCAGAATGCCCAGGGCAACGAACAGTCCACCCCAGACGAGACCGCGATTGCTGTCGACACCAACCCAGGCACGGAAGCCGGCGCCACGCAGTGGCATCAGCGGTTTGTTGGCTGCATGTGCGCGTGTCTCTTCGGGGACGATCACGGCGGCAACCAGGTAAGCAAACAAACCGACACCGGCAAAGATGATGGACACGAGCCAGGCGAGCCGAATGAGGGTGGGATCAAAGCCCAGGTATTCGCCCAGCCCACCGCAGACACCCGCCACCTGGCGGTCGGTTCGTGAACGGTACAACCGGTGCGCTTCGGCAGCGGGCAGCGGTTCGATCGTCGTCATTTGCTGTTGGTCCATGTCATAACCTCGCAGTTTGCCACGTATTGCCCACGACCACGTGAAGCCCTTTTTGGGCGGTCGCGGCTATGTTTAATACGCTTGGCAAACGACAAAGGTTGCAGAAAACGGGCTGCCTGACGCCGTAAACAAAATCGCCGGACGAAGTTCGTCCGGCGATTGGTGTCGATTCAGGTCCTGGTTCAGGCAGGCAAGGGGGCGGGGGCGCCTGGCAGGCGATCACCGCTGCGTTCGCGACGCTCTTCGTTCGGTCGCGAGGGTGACGGGGTCGTCTCCGCCGGTGGTGTCACGGGGACCTTGCCAGGGGGCAGAGGCAGGTCGGCCAGGAGTGCTGCAAATTCCTCTGCCGAGAGCGTCTCTTTTTGGATGAGCGTCATGGCGATCAGGTCGAGCTTGTCGCGATAGGTCGTCAGGATCTCCTTGGCTCGCGTGTAGGCGTGGTCTACGATCCGTCGCACTTCGCGGTCGATCTCTTCGGCCACTTCTTCGCTGTAATTGCGCTGCTCGGTGATTTCACGCCCCAGGAACATCAGGTCATCCTTGTGGCCGAACACCTGCGGTCCCAGTTTTTTGCTCATGCCATACTGCGTCACCATCGCGCGCGCAATTTTGGTCACACGATCGAGGTCGCCCGCGGCGCCGTTGGTGATGTCCGTAAAGACGATGGCTTCGGCGGCACGGCCGCCCAGTGCCATCGCCAGGTCGTCTTCGAATTTGGCCTGGCTGCGCAGGACGTTGTCACTTTCCGGCAGCGCCATGGTGTAGCCCAACGCCATGCCGCGCGAGATGATGCTGATCTTGTGCACCGGATCGGCCAGCGGCAGCATGTGCCCCACCAGCGCGTGGCCCCCTTCGTGATAGGCCACGATCTCCTTTTCAGCGTCCGAGATTATCCGGCTGCGGCGTTCGGGTCCGGCCATCACACGCTCGACCGCTTCCTGCATTTCCTGCATCGTGATCTTGCGTTTGTTGCGACGCGCCGCCAGAATGGCCGCCTCGTTGACCATGTTTTCCAGGTCTGCACCCACAAAACCGGGTGTCTGCCGCGCCATGGTGTCCAGGTCGATATCGGGCGCCATCGGCTTGCCGCGCGTGTGGACATCCAGAATCGCCCGCCGGCCCTTCATGTCGGGCCGATCCATGACCACCTGCCGGTCGAAGCGGCCGGGGCGCAGCAGCGCAGGGTCGAGAATATCGGGCCGGTTGGTGGCGGCGACGATGATGATGTTCGTATCGGTATCGAAGCCGTCCATCTCCACCAGGATCTGGTTGAGCGTCTGTTCGCGTTCGTCGTGGCTGCCGCCCAGGCCTGCCCCACGAT
>CAYUCC010000083.1:0-21033 GCA_964443225.1 uncultured Anaerolineae bacterium | reverse complement strand
TGGGCGTACGGGACGCGGGGGAACCTGGGCGGGGAGACCCCGCCCCTACGATGCGACGCGCGGGTGGATGGTGGGCGGGATCCCGCCCACCATCGAAACGGAGGGAATTATGGTGGTGATCTACGATCCACAAAAGCATCATCGACGATCTACCCGCCTGCCAGGCTACGATTATGGCCAGCCCGGCTATTATTTCATGACATTCTGTGTGCATGGGCGCGAATGTGTGCTTGGAGATGTGGTCTATGACTCGGTGGATCTTTCGCCCTGGGGTGCTTTGGTCAGAGAAGTTCTTGACGCAACTCAGCAATGCTTTTGGAATGTCACAATCGATGAATCGGTTGTGATGCCTAACCACGGCCACGTGATCTATATCATCCAGGAATGGACGGCTGCGATGGATGAGGCTCTGACCGAAGAGGCGCAAGCCCGCGATGAGACCGAAGCAGCAGCCACGGATAGCTTGTTGAAGTCGCTTGCCAGAAGGCCAACCCTGGGCCAGATTGTTGCCTATCACAAGTACCAAACCACCAAACGCATCAATGCCTTGCGCAACATGTCCGGTGCGCGCTTCTGGCAGCGCGGTTTTTACGACCATATCATCCGCAACCAACGGGAACTTGATGCCATTCGCCGGTACATCGTCAACAATCCGCTTCAATGGGCGCTCGATCGCGACAATCCAAGCAACGCACGAGCGAACGGCCCTGACAAATGAAACCAGAATAACATGACCAACAACCACTCCACCGCCATCGTCCAACGCCTCTGGAACTACTGCAACGTCCTGCGCGACGACGGCGTATCCTACGGCGACTACGTCGAACAGCTCACCTACCTGCTCTTCCTCAAGATGGACGACGAGCAGGTGCGGCTGCTGGGCAAAACCAGCGCCATCCCCGCCGGCGTGGATTGGCAAAGCCTGGCCGGCTTGACCGGTGATGAGCTGGAGGCCCACTACCGCCACATCCTGGCCGAGCTGGGCAAGGGCAGCAGCCTGATCCCCACCAACCCGCCCTTCGGTAAAAAGAGCAGCGTCACCTACGCCACCGACCAGGGCGAGATCAAGCGCGAGGCGCAGTCGGTGGTGCGCGACGACTTCTGGACCTCCACCAGTAACAAGCAGCTCAACTTCGTACAGCACGTCAAGACGCTGCTGAAAGTCAACGGCCGGGCCGCCGTAGTCGTGCCCGACAACGTGCTCTTCGAGGGCGGTGCCGGTGAGACCGTGCGCCGCAAGCTGCTGCACGAGTGCGACGACCCCACCCCCGGTGCGCAATTCATCCACCGTGCGCGCTAATTTGACAAACCAGAACAAATGGTCCACAATGACACCTCATCGCTGCCAAACACCCAATTAATCGGACCAAACCCAAACCCCAACCCCCAATCCCTATCCCCCAACCCCTATCCCCCAATCCCTATCCCCCACCCAAAAAGGAGCTATCGCATGGACAAAATTCGCGTCCTGGTCGGCACACGTAAAGGCGCATTCATCCTGACGTCAGACGAAGCACGTACCCGGTGGAACGTCAGCGGTCCCCACTTTGCCGGCTGGGAGATCTACCACATCAACGGCTCGGCGGCCGACCCCAACCGGCTGTATGCCTCGCAGTCCTCCGGCTGGTTTGGCCAGCTCATCCAGCGCTCCGACGACGGCGGGCAGACATGGGCGCCGGTGGGTAACGAGTTCACCTACGAGGGTGTACCCGGCACCCACCAGTGGTACGACGGCACCCAACACCCTTGGGAGTTCAAACGCATCTGGCGGCTCGAACCGTCGCTGACCGATCCCGACGTGGTCTACGCCGGGGCGGAAGACGCGGCCATGTTCCGCTCGAACGATGGCGGCAAGACCTGGCAGGAACTTGCCGGGCTGCGCAGCGCCAAGGGCCACCTCTGGCAGCCCGGTGCCGGCGGTATGTGCCTGCATACGATCGTGCTCGACCCCAACGACCCCAACCGCATCTACATCGCCATCTCGGCCGCCGGCGCCTTCCGCACCGACGACGGCGGTGTGACGTGGCAGCCAATCAACCGCGGGCTGAAGTCCGATTTTGAGCTGCCTGACCCCAACGCCGAGGTGGGTCACTGCGTTCACAGCATCGCCATGCATCCCACCCGCCCGGGCGTGCTGTTCATGCAAAAACACTGGGACGTTATGCGCAGCGATGACGCCGGCGGGATGTGGCATGAGGTCAGCGGTAACCTGCCGAGCGACTTTGGCTTCCCGATTGCCGTGCACGCCCACGAGCCGGAGACCGTCTACGTGGTGCCGATCAAGAGCGACTCCGAACATTACCCGCCCGATGGTAAGCTGCGGGTCTACCGCAGCCGGACGGGCGGAAACGAGTGGGAGGCGCTCACTAACGGTCTGCCGCAGCACGACTGCTACGTCAACGTGCTGCGCACCGCCCTGGCGGTCGATACGCTCGATTCATGTGGTGTCTATTTTGGCACCACCGGCGGCCAGGTCTACGTATCAGCTGATGCCGGCGATCACTGGATGCCCATCGTGCGCGATCTGCCCGCCGTGCTGTCGGTGGCCGTGCAAACCCTGCCATGATCCGTATCGTGCTCCCGTATCATCTGCAGCGCCTGGCCGGGGTCGGCAAAGAGATCGAGCTCGAGGTGGCAGCACCAGTCACGCCGCGTGCCATTCTCGATGCCCTGGAGACGGCTTATCCCATGCTGCGCGGGACGGTCCGCGACCCTGCGACGCAGCGACGGCGCTCGCTGGTGCGCTTTTTTGCCTGCGGCCAGGACTGGTCGCACGAGCCTCTGGATACCCCGCTGCCGGCTGCCATCGTGGCGGGCAGCGAACCGTTTCTGATCGTTGGCGCGATGGCGGGCGGTTGACGAAACGCAGAGGTTCAGCAAACCGGCCAGCGCTTTGCCAGCCTGGCTGCGAGGCGCTGGCGCAAGCGGGACAGCGATGCGATAATCAGACATGAACCGGCCGGAGGACCATGCACAGGAGAGCAGCCATGACAGTGGACAACAGCCACAGCTCGCGCCCTGGGACTACCCCTGCTGACCGTGGATCCGGCAATAGCCGAAAGCGGGCTGGTGGATGTAATCGGTTGATCCTGGCGTTGCGGCACGCCCCGCGCAGCGCGGGTGGTCGGCGCAAGAGGTGGATGCCTCGTCGCGGCCGGCCTTCGTCGCGCCGAACGGTTTGCGGCAGTCGATATTGGCATAGGCGTTTGCCGGACGGATGCAGGACATTTCACGGAACGCCACAGCCTTGACACATTAGAGTGCACATGGTAATATAACGTTGTTGAAATCACTTGAGCGTCTTTGAAGAAGGTACAAGTATGACTGTCACGCAGTGGTCTGACTTGCCGCTGGTGCTCACGTCGGACCAGGCCGCTATGGTGCTTCAACTCACGCGCCGCACGATCACCAATATGCTCGACCGGGGTGATTTGCATGGGTTCCGGGTGGGAAAAGAGTGGCGCGTGAGTCGTACCGAACTCGTGCGGTTTGTCGAAGGTAGTGCCGTGGGGGCCCACGCCAAGACGACACTCGTGGATGAGGTATCCCCATCGCTAACCAACAAGGGCGGCGTGCTCGTTGCACAGGTCGAACCACTCCGTGACTTGGATGACTTTGTCAAACTCGAACAGGAGCTCCGCATCGCAGAGCTGGTCCAACGGACAGGTCTGTGAGAGTCTTGTTCGATACCTCGACGTTGATTGCTGCGATGATCGAGGGCCATCCAGCTCACAGCCTGGCCCTGCCGTGGCTACAACGTGTCAAAGCGAAAACAGATGCAGGACTCGTGGCGGCACATACCCTTGCCGAGTTGTATGCAATCCTGACCCGACTCCCTGTCAATCCGCGTATTTCGCCCAAACTGGCTTTGCATCTCATTCAAAAAAACGTGTATGATACCTGCACCGTTGTGACTCTATCTGATTCTGACTATTCAGCCTTGCTCACCCACCTGGCTGATTTGGGCATTATCGGGGGCGCTGTCTATGATGGATTGCTGATGCACGCCGCTTGGATTGCGGGTGTTGATCGGGTCGTCACACTCAATGCGCACGACTTCCGACGAGTGTATCCAGCCCTGGCTGACAAGATAATCTCTCCGCTTGCGTAGCACTTTTTGATTCGATGACACAGAAAATCTACCAGGTCGATGCTTTCACCAATCGTCCCTTTGCCGGCAATCCGGCGGCCGTTTGCCTGCTCGGTGGCCCGGCGGACGCCAATTGGATGCAGCATGTGGCGGCCGAGATGAACCTGTCCGAAACCGCCTTTCTTCACCCCGAAAACGACGGGTTCCGCCTGCGCTGGTTCACACCCCTGGCCGAGGTGGACCTGTGCGGCCATGCCACCCTCGCCAGCGCCCACGTGCTGTGGGAGAGCGGCCGCCTGTCCACGGGACATACGGCGCGGTTTTACACCGCCAGCGGCCTTCTGACGGCCAACCAGGCCGGGAGCAAGGACTGGATCGAGCTCGATTTCCCCGCCAAACCCGGCACCCGCGCCGCCCCACCGCCCGGCCTCATCGAGGCACTAGGGGTCGCACCGGTCGCCGTGCAGCGCAGCCAGTTCGATTACCTGGTCGAGGTGGCGTGCGAAGCGGACGTGCGCAGTCTGGCGCCCGATTTCACCCGCCTGCGCCAGGTCGAGACACGCGGCGTGATCGTCACGGCGCGCGCCGACGCAGGTGAGTTCGACTTCGTCTCGCGTTTTTTTGCCCCGGCGGTCGGTGTCGACGAAGACCCGGTCAGACGTGACCTCTCTTCATATTTTCCACAAACCATGATACAATAACCTCAAAGTCCGACCCGTGACATCAAAACATTACCACAGAACCCAGGGGGAGACCTCATGCAGAACCGTAGGAATGGTGTTCGCCCGATCGTGTATTTGTCGTTGGTCATCGTGACGCTGCTGGCAGCTGCCTTGCTGCTGCCCCTGGCAGCGGGCGCGTCGGCACCCTGGTGGGCCCAAGACACCGCGCCGGCCTGGAGCGGGAGCGGACACTTTGTGCTGGAGCCGATCGGCTACATCCCCAGCCCTTACACGGTGCAGCCCAATTTCCGCCAGGCCGCGAACAGCACCGGCGCTGCCAATTCGACCATCAGCAGCGCCGAAGCGGCCGACCTGTTCGTCAACTTTGTCTTCGACACGAGCGGCAAGACCATCTACCTGGTGTACACCACCGACGGCTCGGCGCCCAACAAGAGCAACGGCGCAGTCGCCACGGCGAGTTTCTCCAATTATGCCGCCCCCAACAGTACATGGCGTGCCAGCATTCCCCCCTTTGCGGCCGGCACGACGGTCAACTACGTCTTTTACATCAGTGACAGCAGCCTGGCCTTCGGTTCGGGCCGCATCTCAGGCACGCCGGGCAATCGCGACACCAGCCAGTATCAGACCTCCTGGTCCGAAACGGACGACGCCTATTTCACGTACACGGTCATAAACGCCGCCCCAACCCCCATCACCGTCACCGCGGCCAAAGCCCTCTGGCTGGACACGAACACCATCGCCTGGAACGGCGTGGCCGGGTCGGGTTACAAACTGCTCTACGACGCCGATGGTGGATTGACCACGGCGGCCGAAGCAGCAGCGTGCACCTTCCCCAGCCCGGCCGGCCCGTGTTACGTGACCCTGACGGCCAGCGGCAGCGTCAGCGGGTATCCCAAAAACCCCAACGCCACCGGCCTGATCCGCCTGACCACCGGCCTGGCCGCCGATGACGCCAAACACCTGCTCAAGGGACAGGTTGTGGTGGCCAGCTACAGCGGTGGCGGCGCCCGGCTGGACGCCACGCGCGCCCAAATTCAGAGCGTGTTGGATGCGCTGTACGCCGCCAGTGCCAAGACCCAGACGCTCGGTCCAGTCTATAGCGGCGCCGTACCCACGGTCAAGGTCTGGGCACCCACCGCCAGGACGGTGACACTCAAACGGTATGCGACATCGGCCGGCGCCGAGGTGGGCAGCCACGTCATGAGCCTGGACGCCGCATCCGGTGTCTGGAGTGTGACCGGCGACAGCACCTGGGACCGCCAGTTCTACCGGTTCGACGTGGAGGTCTACGTACCGGCGACCGATGCCGTCGAAAACAACCTGACCAGTGACCCTTACGCGGTTAGCCTGTCGCAGGACGGCACCGCAGCCGGCGACGTGCGCAGCCAGTTCGTCAACCTGGATGATCTGACGCAGAGCGACATCACGCCCACCGGCTGGAGCAGCCTGTCCAAACCACCCCTCGCGGCACCCGAGGATATCGCGATCTACGAAGTGCATGTGCGCGACTTCAGCATCAACGACGCCTCGGTGACCACCGCGGCCGATCGCGGCACATACAAAGCATTCACCTACGATGGCAGCGGTCCCCATGCCAACACAACGCTCTCCGACGGCATGGACCATCTGAAGCAGCTGCAGGCGGCCGGTCTGACGCACATTCACCTCCTGCCGGCCTTCGATATTGCCTCGGTCATCGAGCCGGCGGGCGAACGCACCGAACCGACCATCACCTTCAACCCGCTCACCGACCGCGCCTCATCGGCCCCGCAGACTGCGGTAGGCGCCGCCCGCACCACCGACGGCTTCAACTGGGGCTACGATCCACATCACTACGGGGTACCAGAAGGCGCGTACGCCACCAACCCCGATGGCGTGACGCGAATCTTTGAGTTCCGCGACATGGTCTCGGCCCTCAACCGCAACGGCCTGCGCGTGGTGATGGACGTGGTCTACAACCACACCGCCGCCAGCGGCCAGGGCGATAAATCGGTGCTCGACAAGGTGGTGCCCGGCTACTACTACCGCTACAACACCAACGGCGCCCTGTACACCACCTCGTGCTGCGACGACACGGCCAGCGAGTACGACATGATGGAAAAGCTCATGATCGACACGGTGGCACGCTTCGCCACGGCCTACAAAGTCGACGGCTTCCGCTTCGATCTGATGAACTTCCACACGCGCCAGAACATGGCCAACCTGCAGACGGCGATCACCGCCATCGATCCGACGATCTACCTGTACGGTGAGGGCTGGGACTTCGGCTCGGCCAAAGAAAAGGGCCTCACGACCTGCCCCAATTGCTACGCCATGAAGTACAACATGACCGGTTCTGGCATTGGCGCGTTCAATGACATCATCCGCGACGCCGCGCACGGTGGTTACAGTGAAAATTCGACCGAGATCCGCAAACAGGGTTTCATCAACGGCCTGAGTTACGATTGGAACGGCTACAGCTACAGCAACCGCTTCCAGGGTGACCTGTGGGGCGCCACCGACCGTCTGCGTTCGGCGCTGCGTGGCAGCGGCAGCGACTGGAACGGCCAGGGCAGCCCGTTCACCGACGACCCGCAGGAAGCGGTCAACTACGTCGAAAAACACGACAACGAGACCCTCTTCGACCAAAACATCTTCAAGCTGCCCAACGGTGACGGCAGCGGTAACCCGGGTTGGATCGGCAGCGGTATCCCAACCACCACGATGGCCGAACGCGTGCGCAGCCAGAACATGGGCTTGAGCATCATCGGTCTGGCGCAGGGTGTGCCCTTCTTTCAGATGGGCAGTGACCTCCTGCGCTCCAAATCGCTCGACCGCAACAGCTACGATTCGGGCGACTGGTTCAATCGCGTGTACTGGGATGGGAGCAGCAACAACTTCGGCAAGGGTCTGCCGCCGACGTGGGATAACAGCAGCCGTTGGCCCATCATGACGCCGCTCCTGAACAACACGGCCCTCGATCCCGCGACCGCCGACATCGATGCCGCAGCCGCGCATCTGCGCGAAACGCTGCGCATTCGTAAGAGCAGCCGGCTCTTCCGGCTCGACAGCGAGGCCGAAATCAACGCCCGCACCAGCCACTACAACACGACCAATACCCAGGATGCGCTGATTGTCCTGCGGCTGTCCGATGAAACGGGCACCGACCTCGATCCCAGTTACGAGAATATCCTGGTCTTCTTCAACGCCAACAAGCTGCCGCAGAGCATCAACATCAGCGGTGCCAACGGCTTTATGCTGCATCCCGTGCACACCGACGGCATCGACGATGATCCCGTGATCACCGGGGGCGCGTCATTCAATGATGCCACCGACCAGTTCACCATCCCCGCACGCACGACGGCGGTTTTTGTCTCGACGCAGACGATCTCCAACCCCAGCACGCTGGATTGGGTCGGCAAGATGTACCCACGAGGCGGTGTGGCGCACAGCATCGACCAGGGCGCGTTTGCGCCCAGCGGCTTCGACGTCTACGTGCGTGTCTACGAAGCGGGTATCACCGATCCGCCGGGACCGGATACCGACATCGAGTGTTATCTGCACTGGGGCAAATACGGCACGGCGTGGAGCGACATCCCCATGAGCTTCAACGCACAGCAGGGCAATGACGACGAGTACAAGGGCACCATCCCCCAGGCGGCGCTCAACGCCCTGGCTCCCGGTACTTATGGATTCACGGCGTACTGCAAGAAGACGAGCGAGACGGGCGTCCAGTGGAAACAGGACAGCTACGATATTGGCGGCAACCCAAGCGACGACGACCAGGGTGATGGGCTGATCACCATCATCCCCGCCGCCGATCCGCGGCCGGCACCCCCCGCGGGTGTTTTCGTCCACCTCTTCGAGTGGCCCTGGGCCGACGTGGCTAAAGAGTGCACCTACCTGGGGCAGAAGGGCTACACAGCGGTACAGGTCTCGCCGCCCAACGAACACCTGGTACCGACGGTCGACCAGGGTGGCCAGCCCGCCAGTGATTTCCCGTGGTGGGTACGTTACCAGCCGGTGACCCACCTCACCAGCGCGCTCACCAGCCGCAGCGGCACGTGGGCCGATTTTATCAGCATGGTCAGCACGTGCAGCAGCCAGGGTGTGGCGATCTACGTCGATGCTGTCATCAACCACATGGCCGACGTCGAAGTGGGGACGCCGCCAACCGGCACCGGTACCGCCGGTACGGAGTACGACGCCAACCCGGCCACCACGCGCTTCTATGGCACGCAGTACCAGGCCAACGATTTCCACAGCGACTGCACCATTGCCAGTTACGCCGACCGCGCCCAGGTCCAGCGCTGCAAACTCTCGGGCTTGCCCGACCTGGACACCGGCAAGAGCGACGTGCAGGGCGAAATCCGCGATTACCTGCAAGCTCTGATCGATGCCGGCGTCAAGGGTTTCCGCATCGACGGGGCCAAACACATGGCCAGCCAGGACATCGCGGCGATTCTCGACGGGCTGACTGGCAGTTTCTACGTGTTCCAGGAGGTCATCGATCTGGATTCCAGCGAACGCGTGCGCGACTGGGAGTACACACCCAGCGGCGACGTCACCGAGTTTGCCTGGAGCCAGGCCATGGGGGACAAGTTCAACCAGTGCAGCGGTTCCATCGACGACCTGGAGTTTTTGCCCTACGGCAATATGATGGCGACGCGTTTCGCCCAGGTGTTTGTCGATAACCACGACAACCAGCGCGGGCACGGGCCGGGTGGCGCGTGTGTCGTCGATCACCGCGACGGCAAGGTCCACCGGCTGGCCAACGTCTTCACGCTGGCCTACCCCTACGGCCATCCATCGATCATGTCGAGTTACTACTGGACGACCGATCCCAACAGCAACACGGGCGACAGCCTGGGTCCGCCTAGCACGACCGACGGTGGTGTGACGTGGGGTCCGGGGCGAGCCGCGATGATTCGACCCGTCTACGGCAGCGGCCAGGTTGCCGGGGACGTACCCGCCAACTGCGCGGGCACGTATCCCGGTGCCGTCATGGGCAGCGACCTGGGTAAGTGGGTGTGCGAGCACCGCGATACCGCGATTGCCAACCTGGTGCGCTTCCGCTGGGTCACCGAAGGCGAGACGGTCACGAACTGGTGGGATAACGACAGCGACCAGGTTGCCTTTGGCCGCGGCGCCAAGGGGTACGTGGCCATCAACCGCAACGGCAGCAGCAGCCTGACCCGCACCTTCCAGACGGGCATGGCGGAGGGCACGTACTGCGACATCACGAAGTACGACTTCATTCCCGCAACCGGCAAATGTGTCGTGCCCGGCACGAACAACGATGCCCCGCCGGCCGATCTGATCGTCGTCAACAGCAGTGGCCAGATCGAAAACCGGACCCTGGCGGCACTCGACACCTTTGCCATTCACGCCGGCGCCCGCATGGACACCGATTACGGCTCTTTGGACGACAGTTATGGCCTGCCGTGGCACACCCAGGGCGGACCGGTTCTCGGTGCGGTGTGGCGCGTGGACGACGGTGTGAGCCGCAATCCGTGGACCCAAACGGTGGGAAGTGTCACCCTTTCGGTCACCGGCGCCGATGGCTGGGTCACGGGGTGGTTCGATTTCAACCAGGACGGTGACTTCGACGACCTCGGTGAACAGGTCTTTGCCAACGAGCAGGTCCTGGCGGGGCAGCCGGAAGTCAAAGAGTTCGCCTACGCGGCGATGGTGTTCGAACAGACCATCAATGCCCGTTTCCGTGTCTATGCGTCGGCACAGACCCTGTTGGAGGCGCCGCCGGCGCCCACGGGGGGTGCAAGTGGGGGCGAGGTTGAAGACTATACCTGGTCGTTTACCCCCCTCGGTGTGACGCTGGCTGATTTCAGCGCGCTTCAGCAGGGAGATGCCGTGCTGCTCACCTGGGAGTCGACCAGCGAACTCAACAACCGCGGATTCAACCTGTGGCGGGGACCATCGGCAGCCGGACCCGACCGGCAGCTGAACGAGGCACTGATCCCGTCGCAGGCGCCGGGCAGCCCGAACGGCTTCGTGTACACGTGGGTGGATGATGACGGCCTGGTACCTGGCAGCGCCTACTTCTATTGGGTCGAAGACGTCAGTATGAACAACGTTGTCACGCGGCATGGGCCAGTGAGCGTCGTGCTCGTCGATCCCACGGCGGCTACCCTGGTTGGCGTCGAGTCCAACGGCAGCACTGGCATCCCAGGTTGGGCCTGGTGGATTGTCGCCCTGGTGGCGCTCGGGCTGCTCGCGGCCGGTTACGTCATCTGGCAACGTCGAAGCAGAACAGCTAAGGGCTTTTAAGAGAATAACTTCCCGTGCTTTTTTGATCGAATTTGGCGGTCGCACAGTTGCCATCTTTCCAAAAAGATGGCAACTGCGCAACCGCCACCGCCTTCGGAGCGGCGAATTCCAGTTATTTTGCTGGAAGTCATTCGTTTGTAGGTCCCAAGTTACTTTTTTCACGCAATTGCGTCATCTTTAACAAAGAACGCCAACCGCGGTTTTGCCCTCTGCCGCGTGTTTTCGTCACATACCCTGGCGGTTGATACCGCTGCCCACCTGGCGCCGGTCAGGGGTACTGGCCAACCGCCTGGGATTCGCATCACGGAGGCATGTATGGACACATCCCCTCGTCGATCCTGTTGGCCAGGCGCGCTGGCCGGGGTTTTGGTGTTGTTTGTCCTCGTGAGTGTATCTCTCCTCTTGCCGCCAGGCGCCAGCGCCGCCGGCAATCTACCCACCGACTGTACGCCGGTCGCGGTGACCACCATTTCCGGCATCACCCAGCCCAAAGGACTCGCTGCCAATCCGGATGCCAACCTGGTTTATGCCGCCGCGTACAGCACAAATGCCCTGGTGGTCATCGATGGTTCCAACCATACGATTCAGCGTACGATCACCGGCATCGATTCACCCAACCAGGTTGCGTACGACAGCGTGCGCAACCGGCTGTACATCACCAACCGTGACTCGCAGCGCCTGACGGTGCTCGACGCCAGCACTTATGGCACCCTCGCCCAGGTGATCGTTGGCCAGTTGCCCTATGGTGTCGCCGTCAACCCGCTCATCCAACGCGTCTATGTGGCAAACTACGGCAGTAACACGGTCCAGGTCATCGATGCGGCGACCCTGACGGTCATCGAGACCGCGACCTTACCGAACCATCCTACCTTTGTGGCGGTGGATCTTACCCGCAACACCGCGTATGTAGTCAGCAATGAATCGGGCAACATCTACGCCATCAACCCGGACAACCAGGTTTCCTTTCTGCTGAATGCCGGTGACACGGGCATCGTTGGCCTGGCCGTGGATGAAGAACTCGACCAGCTGTTCATTTCGAGTGTTGCGTCCAAGGTCTACGTCTACGATCTCGACACTGGCGTGCGCCGCGCCGAGATCGTGCTGCCCGGCACGCCCAAGGCCCTGGTGGTGAACCCTGGCGACCACCAGGTGTTTGCCTCTCCCTGGGGCAGCGCGCGCGATCTGTACCAGGTCGACGGTGAGGGTCTCACGTATCGGGGCTCGCTGCCCGCCGGCTGGGGTGACGGCGATGGCATCACCATAAATCCGCTCAGCGGGCTCATTTACCTGGCGAACCGGCACGACAATACCATCACCGTGGCCCGCGACACCTGCGCTACACCACCACCGCCCCCCGGACAGACCCGCAACGCCGGCGTGATTCGTGTGGCGGCGGACAATTTCTACGACCTGCCCGATGGCCGTACAAAGGCTAAAGGTCACGTGGTGCTGGGTGATTATTTCCCACTGGTCGAGCCGGACGCCGAAGTCTTCTTCGATCAGGCCAGCCTGACCGGTAATGCAACCGTCGCCATCGGCTATGGCCAGAACATCGAGCGCCTGTTCTCCGGCAGCTTTTCGGCCAGCGCCAGCACTGGTCGCGTGACCGTTGGCACGGGGCAGCCGCGGCTCGCCGGGCTGGCCGGCTTCATCTTCGACGGCCAGCCCGCCTGGGGCGAGATCAACCTGGTTGGCGGAACGGCCAGCGGTGCGGCGGCGCTGCATGTAAGCCAGGGTGATCTCAGCGGCGATGGCACCCTGCAGTTTGCCCTGCGCGGCACGACCAGCGGACCGCAGCCGAGTGCCACCGCCAGTTTTGCCCGCCTGATATTTGGCAGTGGAACGCGGTTGGGACTGCAGCAAGTCAGCGGGCAGTTGGTGAACGGGCGCCTTTCGCTGGCGGCGACGCTGCAGGTACGGCTGCCTGGCACCACCCGCGATGTGACCGTGTCGCTGGCCTTGAACCCGGACGGGACGATCTCCGCGACGATACCCGCCTTGGTCTTGGACATCGCTGGTGCCCCGCTCACGCTTACCAATGTGACGATGAACAACGCCGGCTTGAGTGTGGGCAGCGGCGCTCTGCAACTGCCGGCGACCCTCAGCCATTCGACCTTGACTGTCACCGGGATCAGCGTCACCGGGGCCGGGCTGCACGTCGACCACCTCAGTGCGACGACCCCGGTCAACCTGGGCCAGGACGGCTTCCCGCTGCGCATCGAATCCATTTCGCTGGTGGCTGGCGGTGCGGCAGGACTGCGACTCGAGTTCGACTGCACCGTCGACATTCAGGGGACTGATGGTCTGAGCGGCAGCGCAGCCGGGGTGATCTGGCTGCAGCTGGGGCACGTCGGCGGCTCGCTGCATTCGCTGCACGTCACGGCGGCCGGTCTCAGCGTCGGGGCCAGCGCGGTGACGATCGACGGCGATACACTGCACGCCCAGACAGTCACCCTGTCGATGCCGGAGCCTTTTGGCAGCAGTGTGCTCACGGCCAACAACCTGCGCCTTTCGCCGCATGGCATCAGTATCGGCGGCGGCACCCTGGCGCTGCCTGAAATCAAGGTGGGTGATGTGCGCCTCATTGGCCTGCGCGGCGGGTTCGAGCAGGTGAACAACTCCCTCAGAATTGTCGCCGGTGCCAGTCTTACGCTGCCCAACCTGGGGCCGGCCGGCGGCTGCTCCGGACTGGCGGTGTCGGTTGTCATGCGGGTGCAGACAATCGAGGGCAGCGCGCCGAAGCTGCTCCTGGAGCTAACACCCCAGGCCTCGCCGGTTTCACACGTGCGCGCAGACACAGGCCTGGCACGGGCACCGCGGCAAATCCCCGAGGGTACGGGTGGCCCGGATGGCCTGTATCTCGAGGAGATCGGGCTGACTCTGGCCTGCCGCATCCCCATTGGCACGACCGGTTTCTCGATGACGGAGGCCGGTGGCAGCATCACCTACGACCCGGTGACGCGCGCCGTCACCATCCGGCTGCAGGCACAGATCGAATCTGACCTGAAACTCGGCCCCATGACTGTCATCAGCGCACGGGCCAGTGCTTCGGTGGTGACGCAGCCATTCGAAATGGGCGTCGCCGGGACAGTCAATGTGTTCATCTTCCCCGTTGCCGGTGCCGAAGCCAGACTGACACCGAACCGTTTTTCGGCGACCCTGTGGATGGAGGTCATCGTCGCCCGCGGCCGTGTCAGCATCAACGCCTGGAGTGACAACGGCTTCCATTTCACCGGATCGGGCACGTTCGAAGTGGGGGTACCGCGGGGCGCCATCTGGAATATCGGCATCACCATTCCGCCGCGTGCCTGGATCCTGGGTGATGCCCAGGTCGATGTCGGCGAGTTTACCAACGGGGCCTGGGGATTCCGCGGCCGCGCCTGTTTCCTGGGCTGGTGCAACGGGCTGTTCGTCGACACACGCGGGCACCTGACCTTTGGGAATGTCGACAGTTACCGGCTTGTACCCGGCGACCGGTTGGCGGCGGTGCGCCAGGCCTGGTTGGCCCAGCGCGAGACGGCGTCACCCGGATCCTGGTTCGATGCCGGTGATGGCATTCGGGTGACACCCGAAGGGGATATCGTGGTGACGGTCGTGGTGACCGATAGCACCGACGTGCTGTTTGGTCTCAAACGCAGCGGGCCCGCACCGACGCTCACGCTGGTCGATCCCAACGGCACGGTGATTACGTCCGCATCGCTGCCGCCCAACGTGATCTACAGTACCGAAGAAGTCACCGATACCGTCGAACGTGTGCGTACGCAGGAGATGTACGGTGTGAGCCAGGCACTGGACGGGGAATGGCAGGCGGTCCTGCACGACGTACCGCCCGATCCGTCCGCTTACGACCTGGCCGTGCTGGGTGCGCAGCCGCGTCCCGGCCTGACCGGCGTGGCCGCCACCGCCACGGGCGACCGCCAGGCCGATATCGAGTGGCGGCTCACCGCCACGACGCCGCTCACGCTGAGTCTCTATGCCAACAGCGGACCGATGACCGTAACCCTGGTGATGACCGATACACAGCCGCCGCGGGTGATCGAGCGCCCGGCGTTCAGCGGCCCGGTGCTGTTTGTCGATCCGCACCCGCTGGCCAACGGCAGCCTGCAGACCTATCATGCCGATCTGAGTGCTTTGCCGAGTGGTCTCTATCACTTCTGGGTCGAGGCCGATGACCAGCAGAATGCCCCGCTGCGCGTGTACGCACCGCAGGCCGTGCGGGTGACACAGCCCTGGCCCAGCGCCTGGAATGCGCATTTGACGATGGTGCCGGGCTACCGCCGGCTGGCCCTGTCGTGGGCTGCCCTGGCCAGTCCCGATGTGGACACCTACCGCGTGCACGTCAGCGCACCGGTATACACCGCCACCCAGGTGATCGACGTGGGCCTCAACCTGGCCCATACGATCGACAGCCTGGAAACCGGGCAGCCGTACGCCGTGTGGATCGAGGCAGTGGATGTCGAGGGGGGCCGGTCCGTCCAGTCAGCACAGGTGACCGGAACACCCGCGGCCGCGCCCTTCAGCCTGGCCCTGGAGTCAGCGTCGCTCACCCTGGTGGCCGGCGAGACCACGACGGTGACCCTTCGCCTGCGCACGACCGAGCCGAACTATCCTGAGGGTGTCGGGTTCAGTGCTGGTGGCGGCCTGCCGGATGGTTTGCAGGTGGCGTTCGAGCCGGACGTCATCACACCGACGCTGGATGGCCGGCTGATTGCCGTGGCGCTGAGTGCGCCGCCAACGCTGGCACCGGGCTGGTACCACGTGCAGGTCATAGCGGTCGGCGGTGGGACCACGCGGTCGCTCATCCTGCCGGTGACGGTGCAGGCGCCTGATTTTGCCCTGTACGCCGATGCGGGTGACGGCCGGCTGCTGGCCGGACGCGGCCTGGAGGTGGTGGTCCGTGTTCTGCCAATCCGCGGGCATCCGGGACCGGTCGATTTGAGCCTGGCCGACGTACCGCCGGGCTTGTTGTTCGGGTTCGAGCAGACCGCCGTGCTGCCGGGTGAGGAGACGCGGCTGATCGTGCGCGATTCGCCGCTGCTGCCGGCGGGCCCGCTGACGCTTCACCTGGTGGGTAGTGCCGCCGGGCGTGCGCATACCATTCACGTCTGCATCACGGTGGTGAGCCCGGCCTACCTGCAGTTCATGCCGGCTCTGCCGCGCGGCCACATGTACCGGTAGGCAACGAATGCCAGGCAATTGTTCAGGAAGCTTTTGAGCAGGTCATTTTTGCAGTTCCTGCCGGTTTGACCACGTCGTGCTACGAATCGTTTGACACCTGGCCCACACCCCGGTAAACGGCCAGCGTCTCGGTGGCGGTGCGCGCCCAGGAGAACCGGGCCGCCTGGGCCAGGCCCTGGGTGCGCATCTCGTCGCGCAGGCCGTCATCCTGCCATACGGTGGCGAGGGTGACGGCCATGTCGTCGACGCTGTAGGGGTCGAAGTAGCGTGCGGCCTGGCCACCCAACTCGGGCAGGCTTGACGTTTGGCTGCACACCACCGGTGAGCCGCAGGCCATGCCTTCCAGCACCGGCAGGCCAAACCCTTCGTACACCGAGGCGAGCACGGTGATGCGTGCCGCGCTGTAAACCGCCGGCAGGTCGGCGTCGGCCACGTACCCCGGCAGGTGAACCGCCGCACGCGCGGGGAACGATGCCAGCTTACGCTCGAACCCTTCGGTCAGCCAGCCGCGGCTGCCAACGATCACCAGGTGGGCGTCGTGACCAGCCCGGCGCAGGATAAGCAGCGCGTCGAGCAGGCGTTCCAGATTTTTGCGCGGCTCGATGGTACCGACGGTAAGCAGGAACTGGTCCGGCAAAGCGTAGCGGGCGCGCACCTCGGCGATGCGGGTCACAGGCTGGGGCACAAAATGGGGGGCGGCCGCTTCGTAGATCACGTGCACGTTGGCGGGGTCGACGGCATAGGCACGCAGGAGGTCCTGCCGGCTCGATTCGGAGATCGTGATGATGGCCGAGGCGCGCCGGCAGAACAACGGCATAGCGGCGTTGAGGAACCAGTAGTTGAGTTTTTTGTGGTGCTGCGGCAGGTGACGGTAGATCAGATCGTGCACGGTGAGTACGGTGGGCACGCGGCGCAGCGGCAGCACCAGGTGTTCGGTGGCGTGGTAGAGCTCAGCATTGGGCAGGAGGCGGTCGAAGCCGATATGGCCCAACTGTCCCAGCCACACCGCCATGCGCCAGGGCTTGTAGCCGGCACGCACAGTGCGCACGGGTCCGGTGGGTGTTGGCAAACCGCGTGCAGCCCAGTCGGCTGCGGAAGCTGGCGGACCGGCCTGGTTATAGAAAAGGCCGAGGCGCTCCCCCAGCTGCGGTGCCAGGGCGGTCGCCAGGCTGGCGGCATAGCGCCCCAGGCCGGCTTTGCCGTTGATCGCGGGGGAGACGTCGAGGTAGATGGTCATGATCTCCCCGTTGTTTTGTGCACTGTGCGGCGGTAGCTATCAGCGCAAACGTGGTGACGCAGACCGCTCCTTGCGTCGAGTTCTGGATGCGGTTGGTGGCATCGTTGTTATCAGGGCACGCAGAACAGCATTGACCGATTCAGAGGTCGTAAAAACTTCCGCGATGTCAGGGTCGAGCATGACCACGACCTGGCTTTTGTCGATTTGCCCCGCAAAGCGATTTGGTCGAGCCTTACCATAATCAAAGTGGTACTCAGGGAGCATGTCGTCGGCCGTTGATTGCTCCGGTTCAGGAGCTGATGTTGTCTTCATAATCTTTACGTTCTTTCTTGGTTGCCAGGCGAGCACTGATCACTCGCAATACCTCTCCAGGCCGCTCGGTGAAATTGACGAGCAGGAGTCGGCCCGTGACCGAGTGGCCGATGATCACTTCGCGTATTTCGGTGATAGAGTGCTCTTCATCATCGAAGATGAATGCCAATGGATCATCGAATACCGTGCTGGCCTCATCGAAGCTAACACCGTGTTTGCCGTTATTGACGATTGCCTTCCGGATGTCCCATTCGAAGCGATAAGGCATCTGGTCTGCCAACTGTTCATGGAATCGCTGAATTTGCCTGCATGATGATACCACACATTCGATGAGAGGGGTAGTATACTGCAACCAACCAACAGCCAGGCTTCGACGTCGGTCATGCTACATCGGCCTATTTTTCTTTTTGGCGGAGAGACTCAGCACAATGGAAGAAAGCCCTGTGACCATCGCCGTGCCATTCGTGTCAAATCTATTTGCCAAAATGGACCATCTCACGGAGAATAACGATCATGCACCCAACCCTGGAAAAATACAAGGACCTGTTCGACAAACGCGCCTTTGCCCACCTGGCCACGATCATGGCCGACGGTACGCCGCAGGTGACGCCGGTGTGGTGTGATTTCGACGGTGAATACGTGCGTGTCAACTCGGCGCGCGGCCTGCTCAAGGATCGCAACATGACGGCGCGCCCCTACGTGGCCCTCTCACTGCTCGACCCCGGCAATCCGTACCGTTACGTGCAGATCCGCGGACCGGTGGTGGAGATCACGACCGAAGGCGGTGATGCGCACATCGATGCCTTGTCAAAGAAATACACCGGCGCCGCAGTATACGGCAACCGGCGTCCCGGTGAAGTACGTGTGACGTACAAAATCCTGCCCGAACACGTCAATGGTATGGGCTAGACCGCAGGACTGAACAGCCGTGCGCCTTCTCGTGACAGCCGACCTGCATTACCGGCCGGCGCAGCGCGACACGTTCTTAGACTTTGCGCAGTGGGTGCAGGACCAGCAGCCGGACTGTTTCGTCATTGCCGGCGACGTGGGTCACCCTCTGCGCTTATTTCAGCGCGGTCTGCAGCTTTTCAGTGATCTGCCCTGCCCGCGCCTGGTAATTGCCGGCAACCACGACGTCTACCGCAATACCTACAGCAGCCAGGACCTGTGGCAGCGCTGGCTGCCACAGGTGGCGCGCGACGAGGGGTATGGTTGGTTGGAGACTGAAACGCTCGTGCTGGGAGCGACCGGCATCTGTGGCACGATGGGTTGGTACGACTATTCGTCACGCACCCCGCAGCTGCCGTATGGCCCCGCCGAATACCGCCAGTTCAAGGGGCTTGTCAATCACGACGCCGATTACGTCGACTGGCCGTGGAGTGACGTGGCTATGGCGCGCTACCTGGCGCGCGGTTTTGCCCAGCGTCTGCAGGCGCTGCAGCAGTCAGCTGACGTGCGGCAGGTGGTC
This sequence comes from uncultured Anaerolineae bacterium, assembly GCA_964443225.1. GTDB lineage: Bacteria > Chloroflexota > Anaerolineae > SSC4 > Amarolineaceae > SSC4. The sequence continues at coordinate 1,798 of CAYUCC010000083.1, read as the reverse complement.
GTCATCACCCACTGGCCCATCTTCGAGGAATCGGTACCGCCGCGACCGCAGAGCGCGTTTTGGAATCTGCTCAGCGCATACATGGGCAACTTCACCCTGGGCCAGCTCGTACGCCAGCAGCCCAAGGTGACGCACGTCGTCAGTGGGCACATCCACCGCGCCGGGCACTGGACCATTGCCGGTGACCACGGGCCGATCGAGTTTCACATCGTGGGCAGCCGTGATGGTGCACCGGCGTGCGTGGTTTTGACGCTCCCCGATTGAAAACGCGCCCTATTGCGCGTCATGTGCGCGCCATGCGTCTGTCCACCCACGACGTCCTCAGGCGCCACGTCCAAAGAAGTGCAGCCCGTGCTCTCCAGCGTGCGCAGTCAATTCCGCGTGCCAGAGCGCCTGTGCGGGTGCACGCAGGAACTCTTGAATCATCACGTAATCGCTCGGCACGATCTGCCCAGTGGTATGCAGCCGCTCCAGCCCCGGTGAATCGAACCAGGCCACCGGTCCTTCGGCCTGCTCGGCGGCATCGCCGCCCAGGATGCGCACTTCGCAGACGAACAGCAGCCAATGCCCGCCCGCATCGGATTCACCCAGTGGATGCAGGCGTTCGTCGACCACGCCGCGCAGGGCGACGAACTCGGTGTCCAGGCCCGTTTCCTCGTGGACTTCGCGCACGGCACCGCGTGCCAGCGTCTCACCAAAATCCCAGGCACCACCGACCAGGGCCCACTGCCCGATGTACGGCGGTGCCACGCGGCGGATGAGCAGCAGCTCGTGGTCGCGACGCACCAGGGCCAGGATCCCGGGCACCGGCCGTGTCTGGCCGCGCCAGCGACGTTCACCTGGCAGATCGATCAGCCCATCAAGCCGTAGTTCGACCATGGCAGGTGCCTCAATTCGCCTTGGTCTCTGCGGTCTCTGTCTCTTCCGGCTGCGGTGTCAGCCGCCCGTACAGGTAAGTCAGCTGGTGCAGACGGTTGGCCGCGTAATCGTTCAGATCGTGTTCCTGGCAGCGCCAGCTCCAGTTACCGCTGGGGCGGCCGGGGTAATTCATGCGTGCCCAGGAGTCCAGGCTGAGCAGGTCCTGCATCGGAGCCAGCGCCATGCACGCCACAGAAGACCAGGCGGTACGGATCATGTCCCAGGCAAAATCACTGGCATCGCGGCCCAGGTAACGGCGTGCAAAATCGCGTTCCGGTTCGGTCGAGCTGTTGCGGTACCAGCCGATCGTCGTATCGTTGTCGTGCGTGCCGGTGTAGACGACAGTGTTGGCTGGGTAGTTGTGGGGCAAAAACGGTTCTCTGGGACCCGAACCAAAGGCAAACTGCAGGATGCGCATGCCGGGGAATTCGAAGGCATCGCGCAGTAAACGCACTTCGGGTGTGATCACACCCAGGTCTTCGGCGATGATGGGCAGCTCACCCAGTTTGGCGCGCACTGCGGTGAAAAAATCCATACCTGGCGCCTTGATCCACTCGCCGTTGACGGCAGTTGCCTCGCCAAACGGCACAGCCCAGTAGGCCTCGAAACCGCGGAAGTGATCGACGCGAATGATGTCGACCAGCGCCAGGGTGGCCAGAATACGCTCGATCCACCAGGCATAACCCTGCCGTTGCATCACGTCCCAGCGGTACAGCGGGTTGCCCCACAGCTGGCCGGTTTCGCTGAAGTAGTCGGGCGGAACGCCGGCTACCACCTCTGGCTGCCCTTTGTCGTCGATGTAGAACTGGTCACGGTTGGCCCAGGCGTCGGCGCTGTCGTAGGCGACGAAGATGGGAATGTCGCCGATGATGCGGATACC
>CAYUCC010000082.1:0-21496 GCA_964443225.1 uncultured Anaerolineae bacterium | reverse complement strand
GACGCCCAGCGAGTAGATGTCGGTGCGTCCATCGACCGCCTCGCCCAGTGCCTGTTCGGGCGCCATGTACTCGGGCGTGCCCACGACGAGACCGCTGCGCGTCAGACCGGTACCCTCACCCGCGCGTACCAGGCCGAAATCCATCACCGTGGCCTGGCCATCGGGACTGAGCATGATGTTGGATGGTTTGATGTCGCGATGAACGATACCGCGTCGATGGGCATAGTCGAGGGCATCGGCAACCTGGCGCACGACGTGCTGGGCCTGCGATAATGGCATGGAGCCGTGGTGGACCAGCCACTGGTCCAGCGTCACCCCGTCCAGGAACTGCATCACGATGTAGTGCACCTGGTTTTCTTCACCGACATCGTGAATGGTGACGATGCCCGGGTGATGGAGACCGGCGGCGGTGACAGCTTCCTGGCGAAAACGTGCCACAAACTGCGGATCGTACGTCAGTTCGGTAGGTAGAATCTTGATCGCGACCTTACGCTGCAGCAGCGTATCGAAGCCGAGGTACACGATGCCCATGCCACCGCGGCCAATTTCAGACTGGATCGCATATTTGCCGGCGAGCTGCTGGCCGATGTATCTATCCACTGCAAGCCTTTAGGTGAGTTGTTTGAAGGTGAACTCGACGTCACCAAACCGGATGACGTCGCCATCTTTGACCGCCACCGGCTTTTCGACCCGCGCACCGTTGACGAAGGTGCCGTTGGCACTGCCCAGGTCGTACAGCATGAAGATGTCCTCTTCCAGGCGCAACCGGGCGTGTTGGCGGGAGACCGTTGCGTCGCTCAGCATGATCGTATTGGTCTGGGCGCGGCCAATGTCGGTATTTGCCCCCACGTCATAACGCCGGCTGGCATTTTTGGGGTCGAGGAGTACCGCCGCGTGTTTGGGTGGGCGTTGAATCACGCGCGTGCCCCCGGCGGCTTCCGGCGGGGCCTGGCCCGCGTAGGGGGCTGGGCTGGGTGGCACAGCGAATCCGCCGATGGGAGCCGCTGCCGTGGGTGGCACATCGCCCGCGGTCACCGTCGGCGCCGGTTTGGCTGCGGGCACCACCGGTGGTGGGGCACCTGCGCTGCTGGTCCCGGACGCAATCGACCAGTCGCTGCCGGGAGTGCCGTAATCGTACGCCGGTGTGCCGGCAGCCGCTTTGCCTCGGCGGCGCATCCAGACCAACAGCAGGACCAGCAGTACAATGAGGAGTAAAATCGCTATGCCGATCAACGCCGCCGCCAGTGGGTTGTCCTGGATGAAACCGGTGATGCCATCGAGCGCGCCCTGCGTTTCGGTGGTTGCCGCGGCCACAGTGGCGGTAGCCAGGGGTGCGACCACACCACCTTGTCCGGCTGGCGTGGCTGCGGGCTGCAATCCCCCGGGAACGGTGAACTTGGACTCGTTGTAGGCCTGCACACGAGGTGACTGTACGCGCACCAGCAGGCTGTGCTGCTGATCGTCCTGGGGTACGCGCGAGGTGTAGTCCAATTTGTACTGTAGTTTCATCTGGTCTAGCACTTTCTGGAACAGGTCCGAAAACTCTTCGGCGGCCGGGGCTTTGCGGTATTCACCCCCGGTTCGTACAGCCAGACGCTGCAAATAATCCTCATTGACGCGGTTGGTGCTGAGGCTGATCGGGAAGATCGGGATGCCGGCCCGATTGGCTTCGGCAATGGGGTCTTCCGCAGCCATGGCGCTGACCGAATCGAAGCCATCGCTGATCAGGATGATCGCACGACGCCCCCCCTGTTCGGCCGTAAATCGGACCGCACGCACCAGGGCGTCGTACAGGGGCGTGGGCTGGTTCCCTTCGATGTTCAGGAAGTTCACCACATTCAGGACACGGTTCTTGTCGTTGGTAAACGGAACTTCGACGGCGTCGTCGATCGTTTTATCTTCCGGTCTGACCGCACGATTGATCCCGAAGAACGCAATACGATCTGGATCAGTTTCGGCATCGATCAACTGTTCGAGCAAACGCGTGGAAGCCGCTTTGGCTTCGGCCAGCGGCTCGCCTGCCATGCTGCCACTCAGGTCGATCACGAGGGCGATCGAGACGTCAGCATTGGGATTGATCTCCTGGGTCACGGCAGCCGGTGGAAAGGAAGTTCGCCCATCCTCCACCAGTTCGAACGTACGGATGTCCAGGTCAGGAATCGGCACGCCGTTGGCGTCTTGCACCGAAACCAGGGTGGTCATCGCGGGAAACGCGCTGCTGTCGACGTCGTCGATGAGCACCCCAGATCCACCCTGGGCCGCCGCCGCGGGTATCAGGAGCAGGCTGAGGACCCAGGTGCCCAACATAACCCAGGCTGGGATGTGTGTGTGTGATGTTTGCATACCGCCCTCACACTCTCTTGAATACCAGCGTCGTTTCGCCTAGGAGCAGGTAATCGCCGTCGTGCAGCACGTGCCGGTAGACACGGCTGGCCGGTTCACGGTACGTGGTTTTGCTGCCCACGTACGTGCCATTTCGACTGGCCAGATCGATGAGCACAAACTCACCTTCGTCTGACTTGTCGCCCCGTTCGTATTTGATTTTCAGGTGCTGGCTGGAACAGGCGTCGTCGGGCAGGACGATGTCGTTGCCGCCCACGCGCCCCACGGTGGTGTTGTCGGGTCGCAGCGGAAAGATGTGTCCGCGCTCAGGACCGTCGGTGATAACCAGCCAGGCCAGCACAGCCGGTGCCGCGCGCCGGTCCATAAGCATAGTGGCCGATTCAGGGCTGGCCGGAGCCGCCGTCCCGCCAAACGTGCCGGCGCTGTCGGCGGCCACCGGCCCACCCCATGCTGGCTGACCGGGGCGGGGCGTCGGTTGGTCGGCACCGGGGATCACCGGCCGTACGACCGGCGGTCCACCGGACCCAACGTATTGGGTGGGCACTTCATCTCCACCCCCGCTGCCGGTCACGATCGTCTTCTTGTCATCCATGGTGTGTCCTCCTTTGCACCGGTGATGCTTTGAGACCAGATCTTGTCTTGCGACGTCACGATGAAGTTGCGGCGGACGATTTACGTTTCGCGTGTGATCATTGGATCAACCAGGGGTCCATCGCGAATGGCCATCCTGGAATGCGGTAGCGATGGGCAATTGTCGGAACTGGTCAGACACAAGCTTCAGTGCTGACGGCAATCCCCCATCGCTGCCGCTTTGGCGCGACCGCACGCGCGCATGGGACGCGACGATGCGATCGGTCGACGTGGCGTGCATGGGCCGGATGCAGGGGCATCGCAGAGATCTCGGCATGACATATCACCCACGCAGTGTATGTGACTGGCTGTGGACCACGATTTACCCCCCAACGACGCAAAGCCGTTTGGGAGCACAGGAGGCGTGCGGTAACGGACGGACGCCTGTCGTATTATACCAAACGCAGGGCCAAAATGCATAGTTGGCCTTGCAGAGGGTCGCAAGGTGGATGTGGGAACACCTGGTTCCCAATCCTACGGACGGTCGAGACCGGGCAGCAAATAGTCGCGTACCACGACGTCCCAGCTCATACGGGCGGCGATCTCCTGCCCGCGGGCCAGCAGCCGCTCGGTTTCGACATCGTTGGTCGGCAGGCGTTTGAAGATACGCAAGGCCACGCCGTAGCTGTTGGTGCGCTCGATGTGATCGCGCATCCCCTGGTCGATGCGCAGCGCGTCATGGGCCGACCAAATGTTGTAAGACGGTGGTACGCCAACGTAGTCGGCTACGACCAGGTTGGGCAGTTCGCTCCCCGCGGCCGCCCGCTCCATGAAGCCAACACAGCCGCACACGTTGCTCATGACCGTCACGGCACCGGCCCCCAACGGCTCCACCTGCGCAATGCCGAATGGCTCGTACACACTCTGTCCAAATTCCAGATCGCTGCCGCGCCGCAGGTCGATGAACTCCATGTCGGCGGGCATGCGGTAGCCACAGCGCTCCTGGTTCCAACCGAACTGGTTGACCAACACCGCCTTGACCGCCTGGGAACCCTGGTTGAAGCGGTCTATACCATCGAAGAAGAAGGATACTTCCTGTCCCACCAGGTCACCGTTGTCGCCGCGATGCCCGACCGGCCAGCCGTACTGATACTCCCAGTGTCGCACATCCTCAGGCCGCCTGCCGGTAGGCACGGCCGTGGCCACCACGAACAACACCGCCCGTTTACCTTCGCTCGCCAGCATGTGATCCAGGTGTTCGATCACCCGCAGGTCACGCCACATCCCCTTGCTGACCACCAACCGCGCCACGTGCGTGAACACATAATCGGGCCAATAGCCCATCAGATTGGCTGTATACTGCTGGAGTTTTCGTTTGCTGGCGTATTTATCCGCCAGATCGACCGTCATCGGCACGACGCCGTTGTAGACGAGGTCGATGTTCTTCCAGGAGAAGGTACCACCCAGAAAACGCAGCTCAGACACCACCAGGTCACCCACGGCGAAGATATTGGTGCAGTGGATCGCCTGCCGGATCAGAGGGTGTTTGTAGAAGTGGGATTGCTCCCCAAACACCTCTTCCAGGGAGCGACCCTCGCGCTGCGCCGCAAACAGCGCATTGTAGAAGCGGGTATCGTGTCCCCCGTGTTCTTCGACCAGGTTGCGGGCAGTGGCCATTTCGTGGGCGTAGAAAATAGTTTTCCAGGCCTGGGGCTCATTGAGCTGGGCAGCAAACACCAGCGGCAGGCCCATCCATTCGTGGGCGACAATAATGCGCTCGCCCTGCTGATCGCCGAGCAAGGACCGAACAGCCGCAAAGGTAGCCTGCGCCATCTTCATGTAGAGGTTGAACTCGTGAAACTGATCGTAGCGACCGGAGTCGAGGCCGTAGCGCTGCCAGACGAAGAATTTGAAGTCGTGAATCCGTTCGGGCGCCGCAAACGTGGCGTCCACCAGCAGGACTTCATGTTCGGCAGCACCAAATACCCGGCGGCCATACAGCAAAGCCACGCCATAGTCGGTCTCGACACCGTGTAAACGTTCCGCCACCTCTGGGTCGACCAGATCGACACCCAGAAGGGGGCTGTACAAAACCGTGAGTTTGTTACGGGGAGCAAGCATGCGGTCCATCTCATCGCCGTTGTAGCGGTTGAACGGCCCCACCACCACCGTGCGCGGCACAGCTTCCACGTAGGCTGACGACCCCAGAAGGCCATCCAGGACGGCACCAATTCCCCCGACTTTGAAGCCGGCTTCATGGGTAAAGTGTACCACGGTCTCCAGCATGTAAACGCTCCTTATTTTTCTGATGGCAAGAGGTAAGGGCTTGTTCGCAAACCTGCCGAGAAGCCCTGCTGTCCGAAAGATTTCAGGGTTGTGGCAAAAACTTCTGGATGGCAAAACGAAAGGTGCTGCCTTATTATACCGTGGATTGTATCGGATCACAACGTTGACCAGTGGGCTCTTACCAAGTGCACCGCAGTACTGGCATGATATCAGTGCCCACAAAGAAACCGGCGCCTGTCGGGGGACACAGGCGCCGGCTGAGGCAGTAGGGGAAAGCCTCGGTCAGGTGGTTGTTCTGAACAAAACAAGGCCCAGCAGCAGGATCACGAACAAGATGACCGTCACCGTCAGATCGACATTGCTGCCGATTGGCTCTTCCACAATGGAGATGATCGGCGGCTTCGTGGGCGTATTGCCCCCAACGCCCGACATCAGAACTGCCAACACGATCACAACACCGACAATGATGAGTAACAGAGTCATGGTGAGCACCTCGATTGGCTGATGGCCAGAACTGTGAGCTGCATTCGCTGCGGGCCGATTCCCGTCACGTGTGCCATTGTAGCACCGGCCTTTTGGCCCTGCCCGACAGCTGCCTTACAAGCACCCGCCAAAAAAACCTGTCGCAACGAGAACTGCGCTTGCTCGATGGGCAGCATCAAACAAGCGCAGTGTTTATCAAAAAAGAGCACCCGCCTTCCAGCAGGTGCTCCTTCGAAGAAGATACAGTTATGAAAAGTAGGGCCTCACCAAACCCAGCAGCGTCAGGCCTATCACGCCCAACAAGAAGATCAAAGCCACCATGGTCAGCCAGTCACGACTGGCTGACTGTGAAGGAACGCTCGCCGGCGCAGCAGCCGCCGTAGACCCCGTTCCACCACCCAAGGCGGCGATGACCAGTACGATCGCAGCCAACACAGCCACCAACACTTCCATATCGCCCTCCTTGTCCGATGTCTCGTCGAGTGTCCACGCCTGTGCCGCTGATAACAACCAGCGCTCCCCGGCGACGTCCAATCGATGGCATCATTTTATCCAACCGATTGGTTTCAAGCTGGACACTCAGGCGGTAGGAAGGCGACAAACTACCGTCGAATGGCGGGCATTCGAGTACCAGGCAGCCTACTTGGGGCTTGTGAAAGAATAACTTACCGTTCTTTGCGGCGAATTCCGGCCATTTTGCAGGAAGTTATTCTTGTGCAAGCCCTTACGTTTGGCTCACCTCGGACGGCGGCTGTCCTTCGGGCACCAGCCGGTAACCGTGCCCACGCACGGTGACGATATAAACTGGCACTTTGGCGTCCGGCTCGATCTTGTGGCGCAAACGTCCCACCACCCGATCCATGGCCTGGTCGCTGACGGCGTCGGGCAGCGCAGCGTCGTCGTACACTTCCTCAGCGATCATGTCACGCGTCACCAGGCGGCCGCGATGCTGCCACAGGCACGCCATCAAACGCGCCTCCAACGGCGTGAGGCGAACCGCTTTGCGCTGACCGTCCAGAGAAACGGCCACTTCCTCGGCGTCGTAGGATAGAACACCGAGCGCGCCCAGGGTGGCAGCTGGCACGTCGCGGCTCACGTCACGACCAGGCCGCCGGGGACGCCGCCGCTCGAGCTCGCGCCTGATCACCGCTTCGAGTTCCATAAAATTGTCGGATTTGGGCAGGATATGGTCAGCACCCAGCCGTAAGCCGCGGATACGTTTGTCGAGCACTTCGCCGGTGACCGAAAATACGACGACGATCATCGCCGCCAGGGATTCGTCGTCACGAACCGATTTGAGCACCTCATAGCCATCCATGACCGGCATACGAATATCGAGGACCATGGCATCTGGTCGCTGACTGCGCGCCAGACGCAGGCCATCCGCACCGCTGTGGGCCTCCAACATGTGGCAGCCCAGTGGTTCGAACCAGTCGGTCAGCTGTTCGCAAAAATCGGGGTCATCGTCGATCACAAGGATCGTTGCACCTTCCATAGTCATTGGATTCCTTTACAATGATTCCGTTCCTGCATGCCTCTGCCATCCCCATGCCACGGTCACTGTGCCACCGCTGCACCATGAGACGAGGGTTTCTTTGCGGGTGTCATGTCCGGCAGGACCAGCCGGTTCACACGAACAGCCTTCCTCAAGCCGCCGGCAGGGTCACGATGAACGTCGCACCGGCGCCGGGTGTGTTGACGACACGGATGCCGCCGTGGTGCAGGTGTACGATCTCCTGGCAAATGTAGAGCCCCAGACCCAGTCCCCTGCGTTGGGCCGGCGGGTGGGCCTGGTAGAATTTTTCGAACACACGTCCCTTGACCTCATCGGCCACACCGATGCCCGTGTCGGCCACGGACAGGCTGACCTGCCGCTCGTGTGATTCGCAGCCCAGGGTGACACTGCCTCCCTCCGGTGTAAACTTGAGCGCGTTTTCCACCAGGTTGTCCAGCACCTGGTTGAGTGCATGTTCGTCACCCCACACGACCAGGCCATGGTGCGCCGTACGTTGGAGTGTCAGTTTGATCTGGCGTGCCCGCGCCGCGACCGCATAGCGCTGGTGCGTGTGTTTGAGCAAATCGACCACACTGAGGCGCTTCATCTCGAACTGCGCCTCGGCCGGGTACGACTCGCTGTCCTGGTGTGATTCCAGCCGGCTGATCCAGAGCAGGTGTTCGATCTGGCGCTGCTGGCGGTCCAGGCTGTCCTGCAGTTTCTGCAGGCGGTCGCGTTGTTTGGGTGTCAGCGGGCCCAACTTGCCTGCCAGCAGGTTGGCCGTCACCTGTTTGGAATACGCCACCGGCGAACGCAGCTCGTGACTCGCCGTGAAAAGACCCTCCGTCTGCAGCTGGAACGCTTCGACCACCTGGCGGTGTTTGACGGCATTGTGAATGGCGATGGCCGCCTGGTCGGCAAACAACTGCAGCGTCTCACGTTCGATGGCGCGAAAGACATGGGCGGTGGGATAGGCAATCGTGAGCACACGCTGGGCGGTATCCATGTCTTTGTCCAGGGGATAACAGGCAAATGCAGGCACATCACCCGGCACAGCAGCCAGCGCGGGCAGGAAATCCACCGCCTCATGACGGTTACTCACCAGGATCGGCATCATGCGCCGTAAGGTCAGGTCACCGGCATGTTCTTCGATCAGGTGGTGTGCCGGGGTCGCGGGCAGCTGCAGGCCACCGTGGGCCTCTTCGATCCAAAGGAGAGAATCACGCGCTGCGCGCCGCCGAATCGTGACCCCGGCCCCGGCGGCAATCATCGCGGCGCGGTGGGCGATCAACACCAGGACCTCGCGTAACTCGGCACGGCTGGTGATGGCGTGGTTGACCTCCTGGCTGATCTCCTGCAGCATGCGCAGCTGGGCGCTGCGCTGTGCCGTGGCCTCCGCCAGCTGTGCGCGCCGAATGACCAGGGCCGCCTGGGAGGCAAATGCGCGCAGGTGCTCTTGCTCCTCGTCACTAATCTCTGTGCGCCGTGCGAGCCAGTAGCCGGCCTCAACCGTTCCGATGTTGGTATCTTCGACCTGGATTGGCATGAAGACGCGGACAGACGGCGCGGTAGGACGCTGTTGGAACACATCAGGATCGAAACGAGCATCCTGTGCCTGGCTGATGATGGTTTCACCGGTACGAACCACGTGGGCGCGGGCGTCGCGCGCTGAGAGCGCAAACTCCAGGGCAGATTCCCACGCCACCGGTATGCCGGCACTGCGTACCGCCCGAATAGTCTGCGCTTCATCATCGACCAACGAAATCAATACATAATCCAAATGCAGCACGCGGCGCAGCGTATCGACCACGCTGCCCAGGATGCTGTGCAGGTCGCTGTGCCGCAGCGCCTGGGTGGTCAGTTCCTGAACCGCCTCGCGGTCACGCACGGTGCGTTCGAGCCGATCGAACAGGCGTGCGTTGTCGATGGCCACAGCGGCCTGGTTGCCAAACATGCGGGCCAGACGGATCTCGTCGTCACTGAAGGTGCGTGGTTCGCGGTAATCGAAGTACAGCAGCCCCACCGGATCGTCTTTCACCCGCAGCACGAGGCCGAGGTAAGAACGAATGCGTTCCGCCCGGACAAAACTGCCCTCGTCAGCTTCGCGCAGATCACCGATCCACGGTGCGCCCGCCACATCCTCCACCACCAGATAGCCCGTGGGTGCCGCCAGCAAACGCTGCGTGGTGCTGTCCTTGCGCGGGCGTTGACGGAGACGTGCGCCGGTCTCCTGGCCAGTCGTGGCGGCCTGGTCGACGGCCAACTGATGGTGTCGTGCGTCATACGGGCAGATCGCCGCCAGGTCGGCCCCCAGGATCTTCCGTGCGGCATCGGCAATTGTCTGCAATACCTGGGGCTGTTGTCCGGCCTGGGTGATCGTCGTCGTCACTTCGCGCAGAAGCTCCAGGTGTTGGAAAAAGCGCCGGTTCTGAATCGCCAGCGCTGCCTGGGTCGCGAAGGTCGCCAGGGTATGCACTTCCTGCTCGTTGAAGTGGTAACGGTAGGTTGTATAGACCGACAACGTTCCGATTACGCCGTCACCGACGCGCAGGGGCACACACAGCATCGACTGGTAGCCGTGGATGGCGGCCCAGGTGCGGTATTTGAAGTGATGTTCGGTCGCGATCTCGGTCACCTGGCGTGGCTGCCCACTCTCAGCCACCAGACCGGTCACACTATCCCCGAGCGCCAGGTCGAACTCGGGTGCAGCAATCGGCGGCCGCGCGTGAAACGAGGTCAGAATCAGCGATTTGCCCGCCCGCAGGTGCAGCATACATGCGTTGTAGCCCATGACGTCGCCCGTCATGATCTCGGCAATACGATCGCCAATCACCTGCCGGCTGTATTGGTGCGTCAGCACCGCATTGATGTCGAAGATGCTGGTGAGCCGCTGGGTCTGACGGAGATTCGAGAGCGCGGTTGCCACCTGGCTGGCAATCGTCGAGAGTAAGTCGCGGTCGTCTTCACTGAATCCAGCGGACGCCACGGTGCGGTCGGGGTTCAGTTTGTTGACCACACGCAGGATGCCAAAGGTGTGGCTGGCATCGTTCAGCGGCACGGCAATCAGATGCCGGACCTGGTGGCTGGCCAGTAGATGGCGGTAACGCTGGCGGTGCGCCTCGATCACCGCATCGCACTGGTCAACGTGATTGCACACCAGGGCCGTGCCAAAGTTGTCGCCCGCCACCACGGTGTCGACTGGTGGTGAAAACTGGCAGGCGTGTAATTCCTGGCCTGACTGCACCCTGAATGGACAGCTCGCCGCCGCACTGGTCGGCTGCAGGGTGCCGGCCAACCCAGTCAGGCCTTCACCCAGGTGGTACGTCTCACCGGCGAATGCCGCCTCGTCCTGGCCCGCGCTGCGGCTGATCTGGTAACGACCGTCGTGCAGCAGAAATACCGACGCCGTCTCCGACTGCAGCCGTTGGCGCGCCGTATCGACGGCACGCTGCAGGATGGACGTCATTTCCTGCAGCTGGTTCAATTCGCGGCTGAGCTCGTGCAGCAAAGCCAGGCGCGCCTGCCGTTCGCGTGTTTCCTGCTGCAGTTTCTCATACAGCTGGGCCGTCTTCAATGCCAGCGCCGCCTGGTTAGCCAGAACCTGCAAAAATTCGGTTTCGTGTTTACCAAACCGGCCAACCTGCGTCGACAGGACACTGATCAGGCCGATGACCTCGTCCTCGTACGTGATCGGTACCACCAGGGCCGCCCGCAGGGTTTGTCCTCTGCCGGTCGGGTGCGCCAGTGGAAGATCGTTCTCGATGACGTGTGTGCGCGTCGCCCCGGCGCGCCGTTCCAGATCGTCGAGCAGCTGCGGCACGGAATCGTTCGCGAGCCGGCGTTCGGCACGTACCGGTTGGCCATCGATCAGGCGCAGGGGCGTCGACACCGCTCCCACCCGCAGGTTGAGCGTCTCGACGGCCGGCTTGAGGACGGCGCGACAAACCTCCTCCAACGAGACGGGGTGGATGGTCACCTGGCCCACAGACCGGACAGCCCCCAGCTCCACTTGCTGTCGGTAGTGACGGTTCGATTGATAGAGCGTCAGCGCCAGGCGGCTGGTTACCATCTCGAGCACCTGCCAGTCGTCGGTCGTCAGTGCGGGGGGAGGGACATCAGAGGTTGGAGATTGGACGTTGGAGGTTGGAAGTTGGATGGTCGTGCGCGTCGAGAGTTTGAGGTAGCCCCAGACCTGATCCTGGTAGGTCAGGGGGAGAGCCAGGATGGTGGTCTCGGACGAGACAGTGGGTAGGGCCGACAGCAGCGCGCCCTCGACCTCCGAATGCCAGGGTGCTTCACCGTAGGCGAGCGTCTGGGCAATCGGCATCACCGCCGGATCGTGCTGCCAGGGCGCGGTGGGCGTCGCACGCCAGAAGGTGAGACGACCCGACGAGCGTGCCAGGTGTTGGGCAATCCCAGGCGGCAGATCGACACGTCGCGGCACCGGCAGCCGTTCGGTGCCATCGCTGGACGTGACCAGCTCCTGGCGCACGATCAACTGGTTGTATTCGTTGTCCAAAACGAGGATGGCCGCGCTGTGGTCGTAGCGAATGAAGCGGCGCAGTTCATCAAGCAGGTACCCGTAGATGTCGATGGGGCGCTCACGGCGGGCGGTGCGGTCGAGAACCCGCAGCAGCAGATACTGGCGCCGCACCTGCTGTTCGCGCGCCAACAGCGCCCCAATGCGGCGCAGCAGGCGCTGCTCACGGGTCGAGAACGACCGCTGCGTACGAACCAGCGCCAAGACGCCGCAGGGCAGCTGTTGGGCGCTGGCGATTGGAACCAGCAAAAGGGGTGAACGCTGCATCACCTGGCCTGTATCGATGCACTGCCGCATCAGTGTTTCGGGCCAATCATACGCACGCAGTCGCACACCCACTTCGAACGACCGGCTCAGGTAATCGAAAGGGGCCAGCCAGACGGCATCGGTCGCCAGGTACTCCTGCACGCGGCGCACAACATCGGCGCGGCTGTCGCGACCCTCGGCAGCCGATGCCAGCCGGTCATTCAGCTCGACCAGGAATTGGGATGGTGACCCGGTTGCCGATAGATCGGGGTCGCGTTGACCTCGGTCGGAGGAGTCATCAGGCGGAACAGGTTGTGATGAAGGGGCAGCGCTCATGGTTCAATGCCAACAGTGCCTGCATGCCAGATCGATAAGCCTAACATGCAGGCACTACGCTACGAGACGATAGTACCGAAAACACGGGCGCTCAGGCACCGGTCCGCGAACTCAGGACGCGGCGTCTGTAGGCACCTGGGGTGCATCGGTGGCCGTCACAGGGGCGCTCAAGGCGGGCGCGGGCATCGGCGTGCTCCGTGGTGCCACCCAGGTCAGTTCGATATCCTTGACCGACTTTGCCGTCGCTTGGGCCGTGTTGTTGGTTTCCAGCAGCACACTGATCACGCTGCCCAGGGTATAGTACCAGAGAAAACCGAGCAAACCAGACAGAAAGGGCGTCAAGGCAATGGCCCAGCGCATAGCGCTGGGGAATGTAAACTTGAAGCCAAACAGATCAAACGTATTGCCGGTACTGCTGTACAACCCCAAGGCACTCACGATTCCCAGCACGAGGATCACAACGCCGATCACCTTGAACAGGATGGCCATGAATTTCAGAAATGGATGATTCGACACAAGGCGCTCCTTTCACGCGCCGGGAGCGGATCTACTGCCCCTCGGCGGCCGGGAACTCCATGTACAAGCTCACGTCGGCGGCCGGAATGGCGGGCACGACGGCATTGAGCAGCTGCACGGCGGCCGGATCGACCATACCGGTACCCTCCAGGAGTTTGACCACGTTGTTCAATTCGTCCTGGCCCCAACCCACCATGATGGGCAGTTCGTCGCCGTTCACCGCGATCTGAATACCGGGCCCCGAGCTCTCGATCCCCACCGACTTCACGCCGGCCTGCATCAGGGTATTGAGCGTGTCCTGGCTGAGGAACAGGGGAAGGTTACCCATCCCCATCGCGACGAGCATCTGGGGATCGAGGCGCCACAGCTGGCCACCAGGCCCCATCACCTGGGGTGCCCCGCTGGCATCGTAGAAAATAGGCAGATAGGCCACAGCACCCTGCGGGTCACCGGCGGCGGCTTCCATATCCTGTGGTTCCGGCAGGGCCGCATCGTCGGCGCGCACCTCGATCGCTTCGGCCCCTTCCGTAACCGGCAGCTGGATAAGCACGTCCATGCCCACCCGCTGCAGGAGGGGCAGCATGTTGGGAATCCAGTCGGCGAGCTGTTGGCCGGTCAACTGGCCGTAGAGGCTGTTGAGCTGTTGGATGACAGGCAGTGAATCGCGCAGGCGGCTGCCTTCCCAGCGCAGGTACGGCAGCGCCTCCCCGTTGACGAAGACGAACAGACCATCTTTGCCGCTGACCAATTCGATGTGCTGGATGTTGCTGGCCTGCATGTTGGCCACCATGGCAGGATCCATCAGCTGAGGACTGCCACCCATGAGACCGGAGAGAATTTCGTTGGGAATACCGATGATGGATTCGGCAGCGCCACTCTCGCCGACTTCGATCGTGGCCCGCGGCAATGCGACGAAGAACCCGTCTGATTCCGATTCGGATTCATCGCCGGGCATAACCGGTGTGGAGCCGCAGGCCGTGAGGAGCAGCGCCGCAATGGTCAGCAGCGCCAGGACTAACGTTACTCGCTTCGACACCATAGTCGTACCTCCGTTGGTAGTTCGGGGCGCCCCGAGCAGGCGCCGTATTCAATTTGGATCGGCAGGCCTGAGGTGTAGCTACGGCCAGGCTGATGCCCGTGTCACAGGGTTGATCACGGGACCACACAAATCAGCAAGCACCAGCCGTATCGTCGCTGTGCAGGCCCAGGTGAGAAGATAGTGTTGCCACAGCGGGTGCATGGGGCGAGTGGGATTCGAACCCACACGGACGGTTATGTCCCTTGGTTTTTAAGACCAATGCGTCTGCCCTTCCGCCACCGCCCCGACTGAATGAATTTTACCATCACACTGTACGATCGTGCAAATAACAAAAAATGCAACACACGAATAGTGTGTTGCATTCTATGAAAAGGCGACGGCCGGATTTGAACCGGCGATCGGGGTTTTGCAGACCCCTGCCTTGCCACTTGGCTACGTCGCCGTACTGGGGCTATTTTATCCGAGAAGTGGTATCCTGTCAAAGGCGTGTTGTCCACGTTTGACTCACGGTGCATAACAAATCGAAAAGTTGACCGCCAGGCGGCATCCGCCTACAATGCGGTTGGAGCAAAAAATGCCGGCAATGAGTCGCGACCTGGTTCAATACTGCCAACACTGTGGGATTCGTTTTGTCGTCACCCCCACCCAACAAGCTGCCGCCGAAGACGCGCGCCGTCTGCTCGTCTGCCCGGCCTGCCGCGAGCTGACCGCCGCAACAGGCCGCGAGCGTGGGCTGGTCAAATGGTACAATGGGCGCAAAGGGTACGGGTTCATCAGCCGCGCCCACGGTGCCGAGTTGTTCGTGCACCGCAGCGGGCTGTCTCCCGGGCTGACCAGTCTCCAGACGGACGACCTGGTGGAGTTCGAGGTGGAGCTGTCACCCAAAGGGGTTCAAGCGCGTGGGGTGGTCGTTGTAGCGGCGAGCTGATCGTACGCGGGCGCCTGGTACCGCCAGTCGTAACCGATTGCCGCGGCGCGCAGCGCCGATGTCTCGCGCAGCAGCGCGGGTTGCGTGAGAAGGCGTCGCAGCCGCTGCACAAGACCATCGAAGTCATCGTACAAACAGGCGGTGTGCATCGCCGCGGGCACGATCTCGGGATAGGCCAGGCGGCGCGGCAGGAGGGGAAAACAACCGCAGGTCATCGCCTCGACCACCGCAGCACCAAAAAACTCGTGCCAGGCCGTGCTGACAACCAGATCGGCCCGCCACAACCAGGTCGCATAGGCCCTGCGGTCAGGCAGGTAACCGGCGTGCAGCACACGCGCCCCCAGCCGCTCGCGCGCCGCCACAAATTCGTCGGGCACCTGGCGGAAATTCTCACCCAGCAGCACCACCCGAAAGTCGTAACCTTCGTCCATCAGCCGGTACAGCGCCGCAAAAAACTCCGCTGGGTTCTTGTCGTACTCCCAGCGCTGGTTCCATACGATCAAGGGTGGACCCGCGGGGAAAGACCTGTCCACCGCGTGCGCGTCGAGTTCAAGCAGGTCAAGACCCAGGGCCAGGACCTGGCTGCGCGCCCGCAGATCGTCGACCGAGGACAGGTGATTGTAGTCAGGAAAGTGTTTCAACAGGCGCGGCAAGGCATCGAACCAACTGTCCAGGTGAAACCGGCTGTTGAAGCAGACACGGTCGGCTGTCAGCATGCTCTGCAGATTGATCAGGGCATACGACAGATCACGCTTTTCGCCGGGCGGCAGCGGGTAGGTGAGCTGGTTCTCGTGGGCATAAAAAACCACTGGCGTGTCCGCCAGGGCGGGACGCACGAGGGCCAGGAAGGCGGGCACATTGAGCATATCGCTGACCAGGAGCAAATCGGGAGCTCCCTCCTGCGCCAGGCGCGCGCGGGCCTGCGTCGCCATTTCCAGCGCGGCACCGTGCATCCGCCACTTCCAAAAGCGCCCCGCCATGGTCAGCAGCGTCACCTGGTGCTGGCTGTGGCGGGCATAACCCGCGGCCCACGCCGCGTGCGATCCGGTAAAATAGGGTTCGAGCAGCCAAACACGCATAGGTCCATATTTTAATGCAGGTTACGCGCATGGTACAATTGGACAACAAGGAAAAGAGAGTCGATGCAGAGACTGCGGTTTTTTTATACCAAGGGTGAACCGGTCAAGTTTGTTGGCCATCTCGACCTGGCGCGCATGTGGGAGCGAGCCCTGCGGCGGGCTGGGCTGCCGGTGGCGTATTCGCAGGGGTTCAATCCACAGCTGCGTATCCAGTTTGCGTCGGCGCTGCCGGTGGGCTGCAGCGGCGTCGCCGAAGTAGCCGACCTGTGGTTGGGCGAGCCCATCGCACCGGAGGCGTTCATCGCCCGCGCGCAGCCGCAGCTGCCAGCAGGCGTGCGCATCTACGACGTCCGGGAGGTCGATCTGAACCTGCCGTCCCTGCAGTCACAGGTCGATCAGGCCGAGTATACGATTCAGGTGGACATCCGTGAAACGCCTGCCGACGTCGCCGCCATCGTAGCCAACTTCCTGGCCGCACCCGAAGTGATACGCATACGACCCCGCGACGGCAAAGCTTACGACATCCGTGCCCTCGTCGACGACCTGCAGTGCCGCGGCACCACCGCAGACGGCTGGACGCTGCTCTTCGCCCGCCTGGCCAGCCGTGCCGGCGCCACCGGCCGCCCCGACGAACTCCTGGAAGCACTCACCCTGGGTGACCAACCCCGCCGCATCGAACGCACCCGCCTCATCTTCGCCCCACCCCCCTAACCTCCCCATCCCCCATTCCCCTCTATCCCACGCGCCCCCACAACTCACAGCCCAGCAATCCGCTCCAATCCGTTCAATCCGTTCCCCGAATCCGTTGACAGTAATCCGTTCAATCCGTTCTCCGAATCCGTTGACAGTAATCCGTTCAATCCGTTCCCCGAATCCGTTGACAGTAATCCGTTCAATCCGTTCTCCGAATCCGTTGACAGTAATCCGTTCAATCCGTTCCCCGAATCCGTTGACAGTAATCCGCTCCAAACCCCCTTCAATTATATCCTACTCCCTACTCCCTACTCCCTACTCCCAAATTGACAACCCCCGACCTCACTGCTATAATCCCTGTCCGTCAGCCGGCAGGCACGTCGCCTGCCGCATTTTTTGGTACTCATTGGGTGCCACGAGCCATCTTACCGCTGGGCGGATGCACTGGCGGTGAACCATCACATATCGTGCGCCAGGTCAAGTCTTGGCCCCGTTTGGACGGGCGTCGAGCGCGTGACGATCGAGGGAACAGGTTTGAGTCATGTTTGCAGTCGTTGAGTCTGGTAGTAAACAGTACAAGGTGCAGCCCGGCGATCAGATCGACGTCGAACTGCTGCCGGTCGCACAAGGAGACACGGTGCACCTCGATCGGGTGCTGCTCATCGCCGACGGTGATACGATTACGGTGGGCAAACCGGTTGTCGAAGGTGCACACGTGCGGGCGACCGTGGTCAAAGAGATCAAGGGCAAAAAAGTCGTCATATTCATGTATCGCCCGAAAAAACGTATTCGTCAAAAGACGGGTCACCGCCAGCGTTACACCCGCCTGCAGATCGAAGAGATAGTGGCCTAAGAGCCTATCCGAATAACCCGATTTTGGCCTCAATAAGGCGGCTGAGGGGAGTTATTCGGATAGGCTCTAACAACGAGCGCAAGACTGAGGAGAAGACATCATGGCACATAAAAAAGGTGGCGGTAGCAGCCGTAACGGTCGGGACAGTAATGCACAGCGCCTGGGCGTCAAACGCTACGATGGCCAGGAAGTCACCGCCGGTTCGATCATCGTGCGCCAGCGGGGCACGAAGGTCAAACCTGGCCACAACGTGGGTGTCGGGCGTGACCACACCCTGTTTGCGACGATCGATGGGTTCGTGAAGTTCGAGGCGTACTCCAGGGATCAGCGCAAAGTCAGCATCTACCCCGAACGGGTTGTCTGACAATTTGTTGTTCATTTTCCCAGTCCTTTTGAGCGGTGGGTGGGAACCACCGGCTGCAAGAACTGGCAGAAAGAAGGAATCCCATGCGTGAGAAAATTCATCCAACCTACTACCACGATACTCAGGTGGTCTGTGCCTGCGGCAACACCTGGACAACCGGATCGACCAAAAAAACCATCCGAACCGACGTCTGTTCGGCGTGTCATCCCTTCTTCACCGGCGAACAGCGTATCGTCGACACGGCGGGGCAGGTCGAGCGTTTCATGAAGCGTCTGGAAACCAAGAGCTCCAGGGTGGCGCGCATCGAAGCCGAGCGTCAGGCCAAGGCCAATGCCGAGGAGGCTGCCCGCATCGCACGGCGACGTGGCGACACCCGCTAATTGCACCGCAAACGCAGAGGCTGAAGTCCGGCAACGGCTTCAGCCTTTTTCATTGTCCAGGAGAGTCACATGCCCTTTATGCAGCCGAACGGCGGCTGGATCGAATTGATTTGCGGCAGCATGTTCAGTGGCAAGACCGAAGAGTTGATTCGTCGCGTACGGCGCGCCCAGATCGCCAAACAAAAGGTCCAGGTATTCAAGCCCGAAATCGACAACCGCTATGCCCAGGCCCAGGTCTCATCGCATACCGGTATGCAGTGGGAGGCGCACGCCATCACTTCGGCGCAGGCCATCTACGACCTTCTGGAGGCGGACACCACCGTTGTTGCAATCGACGAGGTACAGTTCTTCGACTGGACGGTGGCCGAGATTGCGGCATCGTTGGCCGATCGCGGGCTGCGCGTCATTTGTGCCGGTCTGGACCTTGATTTTCGGGGTGAGCCATTTGGCCCGATTCCCCTCCTGATGGCACAGGCGGAGATGGTGGAGAAACTGCATGCCATTTGTGTCTGCTGCGGTGCTCCAGCCGCCCGCACCCAACGTCTGATCGATGGCCGTCCCGCCAATTACGACGACCCGGTCATCCTGGTGGGTGCATCGGAAGTCTACGAGGCACGCTGCCGCCAGTGCCACGCCGTGCCCGGACGCCCGCGGCGGCACTAACTCTATCCACGGTTGAACGCCACGATGCCCTACCACGCCTGGTTCCAGTGTGTGCGCGGCTGCCAGGGCCGCTACTCCCTGTACGAAGTCATCTACACCTGCCCCACCTGCGGTGGGCTGCTCGAAGTGACGCACGACGTCGACAGCCTGCACGATCGCAGCGCCGCCGTGTGGATGTCGTTGTTCGAGCGGCGCGCCGCCACCACACAGTGGCCGTATGGCTCAGGGGTGTGGGGTAAAAAAGAGTGGGTTGTGCCCGATATCGACGACGCCAACATCGTCTCGCTGTTCGAGGGCAACTCCAACCTGTTCTGGGCCGAGCGCCTGGGCAAACAGATCGGTCTGCCCGACCTGTGGGTGAAGATGTGCGGCAACAGCCATACCGGGTCGTTCAAAGACCTGGGCATGACCGTGCTGGTGAGTGTGGTCAAACAGATGATCGCCCGCGGGGTACCGATCCGGGCGGTGGCCTGCGCCTCGACTGGTGACACATCGGCGGCCCTTGCGGCCTACGGTGCTGCCGCCGGCATTCCCACGATCGTGTTTTTGCCCCAGGGCAAAGTCAGTGCGGCCCAGTTGATCCAACCGATCGCCAATGGCGCCCTGGTGCTGGCGCTCGATACCGATTTCGATGGTTGTATGCAGGTCGTTCAGGAAGTGACACGGGATAATTCGATCTACCTGGCCAACTCGATGAATTCGCTGCGCATCGAGGGCCAGAAAACGGTCGGCATCGAGATCGTGCAGCAGTTCGATTGGGCTGTCCCCGACTGGATCATCATGCCGGTGGGGAACCTGGGAAACATCAGTGCGCTGGGCAAGGGCCTGCGCCTGATGAAAGACCTGGGTTTGATCAACCGCCTGCCCCGCCTGGTGGCCGCCCAGGCCGCCAAAGCCAACCCACTGTACCTGAGCGCACAGGATGGATTCAAAGAAAAAGTGGTCGTGCAGGCTCAGGCTACCCTGGCCTCGGCTATTCAGATCGGCAATCCGGTCAGTTACGAAAAAGCGGTGATGACCCTGCGCGAGTTCGATGGCATCGTCGAGCAGGCCACCGAACACGAACTGGCGGATGCCGCCGCCCGCGCCGACCGCACCGGTATGTACACCTGCCCGCACACCGGGGTGGCCCTGGCCGTGCTGTTCAAACTGCGCGAGCGGGGTATCATCCAGGGCAACGAGCGCGTGGTCGTCATTTCAACCGCCCACGGTTTGAAGTTCACCCAATTCAAGGTTGGCTACCACGAAGACACCCTGGCGGAGGTGGAGGCGGTGCACGCCAACCCCCCAGTCTACTTGCCGGCCGACGTCGACGTCGTGCAAAAAGTCATTGCGCGTCGCGTGGGGAATAGGGAGTAGGGAGCACTTTACTCCCTACCCCCCAATATACCGCGCGTACAGTGTGCGTGCGGTGTCGGGATCATGGGTGCCGCCGATGATGGCGCGGGCATCGGGAAAGATGGTGAAACTGTAGCCCTCGATGTCGGCCTTGAGTAGATAGTCATTATAGCGCACGGTCCCCAATGGGCGCAGCATCTCCGCAAGACGCCCCAGGTCGAGCATACCGCCGCCGCTGACGCTGACCTGCACCGCATGCCGACCGCAAAGGGTCAGGGTCTGCGTACCGCGCGCGGCGTTGAGGAACTCGTAGTCGTGCTGGCCACACGCCGGGCAGTCGGGTCTGGGGGCACCCAGGTCGAACACCTCGAATGAGTTATCCCACAAATCGTAATGAATCATGCCGCGGTTCACGTCACCAAAACGGCCCAGCAGCTTGAGCGCCTCTCCCGCCGCGATCGAAGCCAGGATTGCCACCGACGGACCGAGCACGCCGGCCGTGTCGCAGGTGGGTATCGTGCCTGGCGCCGGCATCTCACCCATGTAGCAGCGCAAACACGACGTCTCACCGGGCAAAATCGTCATCGTCGTGCCATAGGAGCCAAGGACTCCGGTGTAGATCCATGGTTTGCCCAATTTGATGGCCACGTCGTTCAACAGAAAACGCGTTTCGAAATTATCGGTGCCATCCATGATCAGGTCGGCATCCTGCACGAGCTGCACGACGCTGCCGGCGTGGACGTCGGTCACTTCACCAACGATCTCGATGCTGGAGTTGATGCGGCGCAGCTTGCGAACCGCCGCCGCCGCCTTGGGCAGCCCCTCTTCGATATCATCTTCATCGAAGAGCAGCTGCCGCGGCAGGTTGTTGAGCTCGACGTAGTCGCGATCGATGATGCGCAGGAACCCCACGCCAGCCCGCACCAGGTGGTTGGCAATCACGGTGCCCGTTGCACCACAGCCCACCAGCACCACCCGCGCCGACAGCAGCCGCTCCTGGCCGGCTGTTCCCAGGGGGGCAAAGATCGTTTGGCGAGCGTAACGATTTTGGATTTTGGATTTTGGATTTTGGATTTCCATTGATTTTAGATTTTGGATTTTGGATTTTAGATTTTGGATTGGGGACGTGTCCCTATTGTATCACATGTATCGCACGATGGCACGTTATGCCGGGCACGTCCAATCCAAAATCCAAAATCGGAAATCCAAAATCGGAAATCCAATCCAAAATCTAAAATCCAAAATCTAAAGTAACTATTCAGTATGCTGTACAAGGGGCGCGTATGTTGCCAGCGAAGAGGTCGCACAGAACCTCATAGACAGAATGGCCCTGTTTGCGCATGG
>CAYUCC010000081.1:0-21894 GCA_964443225.1 uncultured Anaerolineae bacterium | reverse complement strand
AGCTCGGCCATCAGCCGGTCATGGATCGGGCGCAGGCCTGCTTTGCCGCCTGTGTAGATTTCATCGATTACGTTGTCGATCGTGGCCCCTTTTGCGGCAGCGGCTCGCTCTCCGTCCGACTGCAGGGCGTAGTGCACGAGGGTATTGGCATCGCCGTGCCCGAGACCCAGTTCGCGCTGCAGCATCTCACGCAGCTCGCTGTGTTTGTCCAACCCGCTGTTTCGCACGAGGTCCGTCAGCTCAACCAGCGTTTTGCCCGTTTTGCTCTGAATGTTGTTGAGTTGCGTCTCGACTGCTTTGTCCAGGCTGCTCATTGTTTGATCCTTTTGGATTTTAGATTTTAGATTTTGGATTTTGGATGGTAGCACGCTTGTTCTGTTGTGTCAAATTCGCTGCTGCCCCAACCCCTAATCCCCAACCCCTAATCCCCATCCCCTAACCCCCACTCCCCACCACGCGCACCTGCCACATACCGCGCACGGCGTTGATCAGGTAGACGTTGGGGCTGTGCAGGACGTCGGCTACGGTCAGGACCTGCTCGTGAATCTGTCCTTGTGCCAGCAGCCATGCACGGTGGGTGCCGGCGAGCAGGCCGCAGGGCACGGGCGGCGTGCAGAGGCGGCCGGCGATGTCGACCACGACGTTGGCGATGGTCGATTCGGTGACGTCGCCTTGTTCATTATAGAGCAGCGTGTCGCTGAACTCGGGACGCGCGGCACGTGCCGCGTCGTAGACCTGGCGGTTCGTCGTTTTGTGGTAGAGAAATGGGTCGTGCGTCTCGATGGGGGCACGCGCAAGGGCGATCTCAGGCACGCCGGCCGGGGGAGGTTCGAGCGGGCTAACCTGCACCTGGCAGGCACCTGCACGGCCGACCAGCAGCCGCACCTTGTGTGGCGCCGCGGGCAGATGGGCGGCGGCGCCGGTCAGCGCGTGCTGCACACGGGCCAGGTCGATGCGGTAGCTGAAGTATTCCGCCGACTGCGCCAGGCGCGCCAGGTGCAGGTCCAGCAGCCAGAACTCCCCATCCGGCGTCCAGCGCAGGGTCTCCAACAGGTCGAATGGCAGCCGCGGCGAATGCAGCACCCTGGCCTTGACCTGGCTCTCGGCCCATTCCCCATCGGCGTGCGAATCCCAGACGATGCCGCCGCCGACGCCGTACTCGGCCTGGTGGCTGTCCTGGTGGATGAGCAGCGTACGGATGGCGACGTTGAACTGGGCGCGGCGATTGGGCGCGATGAAGCCGATGGCGCCGGTGTAGATACGACGCGGGGTCGTCTCCAACTCGCGGATGAACCGCATCGTACGGCGCTTCGGTGCGCCGGTGATCGAGGCGGCGGGAAAGAGCGCAGTCAAGATCTGATCCAGGGGTGCGGCGGTCTGCGCCTCCACCGTCGACGTCATCTGCCAGACGGTGGGGTAACGCTCGAGCGCAAACAACTCCGGCACATGGACGCTGCCAACCTCGGCGATGTGCCCGAGGTCGTTGCGCACCATGTCGACGATCATCACGTTTTCGGCGCGGTCCTTTTCCGAAGCGCGCAGCGCAGCCGCCTTTTCCCGATCGTCGGCCGGCCAGAGGCCACGCGGCAGGGTGCCCTTCATGGGGCGCGATACGATCGTGGTGTCGCGCAGCGTGAAGAACAACTCGGGCGACAGGCTGCAAATCGCCCAGTCACCGGCATCGATAAAGGCGCCGTACGGCGGTTCATCGGCCCGCGCCAGTTGTGCGAAGAGCGTCCACGGATCGGCGGTGATTGGGTTGCGCAGGCGGTAGGTGAAATTGACCTGGTAGGTGTCGCCGCGCCCGATGTGCTGGTGGATCGTGGCAATGGCCTGCCGATACATGTCCGGGGTGATGGTAGGCTGCCAATCGAATGCGGGCCAGGGTGCGAGCGGCGCGGGTGGCAGTTCGTCCAACTCGTCGGGCGTGCCGGTCAGCGCAAACCACAACAAGGGGAAACCGCCGGCAGCGTGCGTCATGAGCGCCCGGTTGAACGCCGGCGCGGCTTCGTAGGCGATGAAGCCCGCCGCGTAACAGCCCGTCATTTCGACTGCCGCCAGCACCGTGCGCAATGCCGGCAGCACCTCGTCCACATGCTGGGCGCTGACCACGCGCCGTGGCTGGCCGAACGACAACCAGCGTCCCGTCTGGCCGTCGCGCAGGCAGATTCGTCCCGGCGCATGCGGTTGGTTGGCCTGGCTGTGGCTCACGATCAGCAGTCCTTCCGACAGCTCATACGAATGGGGCATTGTAGTACAGATGGTAGTGACCGTCAATGTTTTGAAAGCCACACGTCCTTGCACAGACCACACAAATCGAGTAAAATCCCCTCGTTCCTGCCCGTGGTGAACCGGCACACGCCAATCAGCGACGGAGATATTGATGACAACGACGTTACACATCGGTGATGCAGCACCTGACTTTGCCCTCACCAGCGACCAGGGCACGACCGTACGCCTGTCCGACTTTCGCGGCAAGCGGGTCGTGCTCTATTTTTACCCCAAGGACGACACCAGCGGCTGCACCACCCAGGCCTGCGGCTTCCGCGACGCCTACCCGCAGATCGAAGAGAAAAATGCGGTCGTCCTGGGCATCAGCCCCGACGACGCCAAATCGCACCAGAAGTTCAAGACCAAATACGACCTGCCCTTCCTGCTGCTCGTCGACGGCGACCACGCCGTGGCCGACGCATACGGCGTGTGGGGCGAAAAGTCGATGTATGGCCGGAAGTACATGGGCATCCTGCGCAGCCACTTCGTCATCGACGAAAACGGCCGCCTGGCCGATGTCCAGGTCAAAGTCAGCCCGCAGGACAGCGTGAAGCTGGCCCTGGAGAAAATATAGGTAACTGCTGAAAGCTCATCCCCCCAACCGTAAGCGGAATAAGGAGATGTGAGAATGCGTTTTGCCATTGCTGCCTTGACCGTACTGCTCGTCCTGTCGATGCTGCCCCTGGGTGCGCTGGCCGCGCCGGGCCCCGAAGCACCGCCGGTCGAAGGGTCCGACCCGAATGCCCGTTTTTATGTCGAATTGACCCTCAGCGACGGCGCCGAGGCGGCCGCGTTGAGCAAACTCATCCCCGACTGGGCCGAGACCCTGGAGGCCGGTGCCACACGGGTCATCCTGACGCAGGCCGAAATCGATCAGCTGCGCAGCCTGGGCTACACACTCACGGTCACCGGTCCGGCACCCGACGTGCCCGACGCCTGGCCCGCCTGTTACACCCGCCTGACCGACCTGTACGCCTGGCTGCAGACCTACGCCGCCGCCCATCCTAACTTCGTCGAGCTGATCGACTACGGCGACAGCTGGTGCAAACAGCAGGGCGGCTGCACCACCACCGGTGGGCAGACGTTTGCCGGATACGACCTGTGGGTGGCGCGCATCACGAACGAGAGTGCGCTGGGGCCAAAACAGGGCCGCTTCTTCGTCGATGGTGGCATTCACGCGCGTGAGATCCCAACGCCTGAACTGGCCAAGGCCTTCATCGAAATGCTGGTGGGCGGTTACGGTGTCGATCCCGACGTCACCTGGATGCTCGACCAGCGCGAGATCTACGTGGTACTGAGCAGTAACCCGGATGGCCGGCACCTGGTGGAACTGGGAACCAACTATTCGCCCTTCAATCCCTGGTACTGGCGCAAAAACGGCGACAATGGCATCGCCGGCTCCAATGCGTGCAGTTGGCCGCCCGATGACGGCAGCCAGTACGGCGTCGATCTCAACCGCAACCACATCTTCAAGTGGGATGCGTCGGGGCACAGCACCTACGTATGCGATCAAACCTATCGCGGGCCGACACCTGGTTCGGAGCCAGAAATCCAGGCCTACGAAAACTTCGTGCGCTCCATCATTCCCGACCAGCGCGGGCCGAATGACAGCGATCCGGCACCGGTGACCACGACGGGCTTCCTGATCAACATACACAATGTGGCTGGTGTGATCCTGGTGCCGTGGGGTTGGACGACCAACCCGGCCCCGAATGACACCCAGCTCGAAGCCATCGCCGCCAAGATGGGCACCTACAGCGGCTACCCGTACCAGAACGCCCTCTACCCGGTCAGCGGCAATACGCGCGACTGGGCCTATGGCGAGCTGGGGATCCCCGCCTACGTCATCGAGCTGGATGGGGACGACTTTTTCACCACGTGCAGCCTGCTGCCGGGGATCATCAGCGACATGCTGCCGGCCCTGAAGTACGCCGCACGCGTCTCCGATCTGCCCTACCAACGGGTGTTTGGCCCAGACGCACGCAGCGTGACTGCCACGCCGGCCACGGTCACCGCCGGTATGTCCCTCAACCTCACGGCGCAGATCAACGATACGCAGAACGGCAACCAGACCATCACCGCCGCCGAGTACTTCCTGGTGGGGCGCGGTGCACCGCCGCCCGGCGCACCAGGCACGGGCACCGCGATGGCAGCCTCGGACGGCATCTTCAACTCGACCATCGAAAACGTGCAGGCCACCGTCAGTACGTTGGGCCGCGGGCGCGGGCGCTATCAGGCGCTGGTGCGCGGCAAGGACGTGGGCAACAACTGGGGTCCCTTCTTTGCGCAGCAGGTGCAGGTCAACTGCTATTTTGCCGACATGAACTGCAACAGGCAGGTAGACGTCAGCGACATCAGTGCGACGGCGGCGGGTGTGCAGCAGTTCTGGACCAACGGGTATTACAACTACATCTACGACGTCAACAACAACGGCGCAGGCGACGGCGACCTGGACATCATCGACGTCCAGCTTGTCGCCTCACGTTTTGGACCCATCGAATAAGAGGAAAAATTACCACCAAGGCACCAAGGCACCACGACATAAACATAGTACAACTTGGTGACTTGGTGCCTTGGTGGTTCCCTCATCCGAGGTTGCGGTTCTGGTTTGTGTAATGTACGACGTGATGTCATGAGTGAAACTGTTTTGTCCATCGACATGGAGACGCTGCGTATGGCGCTGCAGCGGCCGCTGCCGGGGTTGGATGCCCAGATTGCCATGATGCCGCGCCCGCGGCCTGGCATGGAACGCGGCATCGACCCGTTTCACCGGCCGCGCGAGGGCGGCGTGCTCATCCTGCTCTATCCGCGCGACGGTGAGCTGACCCTGGTCCTGACGCGGCGCAGCGAGGCACTGCCCAACCACCGCGGCCAAATCTCGTTCCCCGGCGGGGCGCGTGACGCCGAAGATGCCGATTTCGTGCAGACGGCGTTACGCGAAGGGTACGAAGAGCTGGCGATACCCATCGCCGGCACCGAAGTGTTGGGCGTGCTGACCCCGCTGTACATCCCGCCCAGCGACTACCGCATCTACCCGGTGGTTGTGTTCCGGCCCGGCCGGCCCGATTTTGTTCCCAGCCCCTACGAGGTTGCCGACGTGCTGGAAGTACCTGTGGCGTGGCTGTTGAGCGATGAGAGTTTACGTGTCGAGACCTGGGAGCTGCGCGGCATGGAGGTGGAAGTGCCGTTCTTCGAGATCCAGGGACACAAGGTGTGGGGTGCCACAGCGATGGTGCTGGCGGAGCTGCGGGCCGTGCTGGCCGGGCCGTTCGTGGCACCGTTTCGGGGATGAGACGGCTGACGTCTGCGACGATGAGGTGGAACAATGAACACGGTCGTTCTTGAGGTACGATCGTTTGCCGATACACTGGCTGACGCCGTGCATACCATGAAGACTGGTCAGGCAGAACACGCGGCGCGCATCGCCTTCGACACCCCAGAATTATTGTGGCAGGTGCTTACGGCCAAACGATGGCAGCTGCCCAAGGCGATGTGCGGGGCCGGCCCCATCTCGATTCGCGAGGCGGCTCGCCGTACCGGCCGCGACGTGAAAGCTGTTCACGGTGATGTGATGGTGCTGCTCAATGCGGGCATACTCAAGCGCACAGCGGATGGTCGTGTCGAGTTTCCCTTCGAATCCGTCAAGGTGGAATTCATGCTGCAGGCCCAGCCAATTGTCGATGCCGCACACGCGCGTCCGCCTGGGCGCCCGGCCGCAGGTAGCCGCCGCTGAACTCCATTACGGCATGATCACCGATCACGTGGGTCTGAGCTCCTGTCGAGACTGTGCAGGAGAGTCAATGGATGGCGGCAAAGGTGGGCAAATGGTCAGCATTCTTCCGCAAAGCAAGGGCAACGTCATTGGCCTCGACGTGGTCGGCAAGGTCTACCCCGAGGACTACGAGAAGCTCCTGCGACCGACCTTTCTGAAAGCGATCGACGAGTACGGCTCGATCAGGCTGTTGTTTCGCGCCGACAAGTTTCGGGGCTGGAGCAATCCGCTCTCGGTACTTCAGGACGTCAAGACCATGTTGAAGGTCAGGCGTCACCTCGACAAGGTGGCCACCGTGACCTCTCCCGGTTGGAAGCAGCGCCTGACCAGGTTCTCGAACCCCTTCATTCGGGGCGAGGCGCGAGCCTTCGACCTCCAAGACGAGGACAAGGCCTGGCACTGGCTGACGGAACCGTAATTACCGTCGCTCCCTCTGAAGCAAGTATCGAAATTTGAACGTGAACGGAGTGATCATCATGCGGAAACTCAAACTGCAGGTACAGGTGACCGTCGACGGCTACATGGCGGGGCCTAATGGTGAGATGAACTTTGTGGCGCGGGCGTGGGATGACGCATTGAAACAGCTCGTCACCGATCTCACAGAGCCTGTGGACTGCATCGTATTGGGAAGAAAGCTGGCGGAGGGGTTCATCCCGCACTGGGCCGCAGTCGCGGCGAATCCGGATAATCCGGAGGCTGCGGCGGGCAGGAAATTCACGGACACGCCCAAGGTGGTGTTTTCCAGGACGCTCGACGCGTCGCCGTGGGAGAATACGGTGGTGGCCAAGCGCGACCTGGCCAGTGAAATCAGGCACCTCAAGGAACAGGACGGGGGAGATATCATCGCGTATGGTGGTGCGACCTTCGTAGCGGCGCTGGTCAGGGAAGGATTGATCGACGAATTTCACCTGTTCATCAATCCGGCAGCGCTCGGCAGCGGCAAGTCGATTTTCGGTGCCCTCGAACGCAAACAGGATTTGAAGTTGGTCAACGCCACGGCATTCGATTGCGGGATTGTCGTGCTTCATTACACGCCGGGGGGATAACCATGAACTTCACCGATACGCTTACCACTCTGTTTCACCACAACCGCTGGGCCAACCTGCGGCTGGTCGACCAGTGTGCCCAGTTGACCGCCGAACAACTCGACAGCACCATGACCGGCACCTACGGTTCGATTCACGACACGCTGCAGCACATCGCAACCGCCGAGCGCTCGTACATCTCGCGCATCAGCACCGGTCAGCCAGTGCGCCGTGCTCCAGATGCCCCGCCCATGACGTTGGACGAAATTGCTGAGTCGCTGCGTGCATCGGGTACGGGCCTGGTCGAATGGGCCGCCAGGGTGCAGGCCGCGGACACCGTCCAGGTCGCCTGGGAAGGCGGGCCCCGCCAGATTCCCAAAACGATCCTGCTGACGCAGGCGATCAACCACGCCACCGAACACCGCGCCCAGGTCATGGCGATCCTGACGCAGATCGGCATCCAACCACCGGAGTTGGATGGCTGGACCTATTTCGAGGTGCTCGAACCGTAGCAGCCGTCGTCATGCCAGTAGCGGTACCGGGCCATTTTGCCGCGATCTTTTCAGATGCCGGCACCACCACAACCAGGAGATCGAAACGATGAGCAGTCCGTGGCTGGAATTCAAGGCCGAAGTGATTACGCAGTATCGCGGGCAGAAGGCGATGGCCGAAACAGCGTTGGCAAAGGTCGATGATGCAGCCTTTTTTGCCCATCTCCGCGAAGATGGGGACGAGCACACCAACAGCCTGGCCATTTTGGTCAAACACCTCGGCGGCAACTTCATCTCGCGCTGGACCGATTTTTTGACCACGGATGGTGAAAAGCCGACGCGTGCGCGCCCGCGTGAGTTCGTGCACGAGGCAGGCGACAGCCGCGCCGAGATCATGCAGCGCTGGGAAGAAGGCTGGCGCGTGCTCTTTACGGCGCTGGAGTCGCTGGACGAAGAGGATTTCGCCAGGACTATTACGATCCGCGGCGAGCCGCACAGCGTTGTCAAAGCCATCCTGCGCAACCTGCTTCATGCCACCCACCACATCGGGCAAATCGATTTGTTGGCAAGTGTGCTGTCGGCCTGATCGACCACGGCGCCGCGGGGCGCATTGACGCAATAGATTCGCTGGACACCATGACACATCGCTGGTTTACCGGTTCGGAAGTCGACATGCCCGACCTGGACGCTGTTTGGGGCAAGACCGCCGCGCAGGCGCTTGCCCTCGCTGCCACAGCGCACGCCAACCAGACGGACAAGTCTGGCGCGCCCTACCTCGAACACTGCCGGCGCGTTGCCGCCAAGCTGGCCGACGAGGAGTCGAGGACCGTCGCCCTGCTGCACGATGTCCTGGAAGACACAACCGTGACCGAGGCTGAGCTGCGGGAGATGTTCGACGCGGCCATCGTCGATGCCGTGGTAGCCATCACGCGGATCGAAGGCGAGTCAGCGCAGACCTACTACGCCCGTGTGCGTGAAAATCCGCTGGCCCGGCGCGTCAAGTTAGCCGACATCCACGATAACCTGGAACCGGCGCGCATTACCCGGCTCGATACCGAGACCCAGCGGCGTCTGCTCTCGAAGTACGGTGCCGCCCTCGTCGCGTTGGCCGGGTAGTGCCGGCGCAATGAATAATCCGGTGTTCATTGCCCGCTTTGCCAGCCGGTGGCGGGTCATTATGTGAAAGATTAGGACCTACATGTTGACCGTGAGTATCCGCAACCTGCCCACCTCCCGCTGGCTCAACTGCGCCCTCAGAACCCGCTTCGTCACCTGCGGGCTGCTCGAGGCCGACGGAGAGGTGTGGGACGAGGCGGGTAGACTGATCGCTATCTCGCGCCAGATCGCCCAGGTACGGACGGGTGGGTGATGCTTTGAATACGATGATTTACAGAGGATATGCAGCCCGCATCGAGTACAGTGACGAGGATCAATGTTTCATCGGCCATATCGCGGGCATCAATGACGTGATTGGGTATCAATGGGCGGTCGAGGCATTCAAACGCGCGGTTCGTTCTTAAGGAGTATCGCATGGCTGAACTGACATTGACTGCGTTCCTGACACTCGACGGTGTCATGCAGGCACCGGGTGGTCCCACCGAGGACACCAGCGGGGACTTTCCCTACGGCGGCTGGGTCGTTCCGCATTTCGACGCCGATATGGGGATGGCGATGGACGATATCTTCACGCGGGCGGACGCGTTTCTGCTGGGGCGATTCACGTACGATCTGTTTGCCGGCTATTGGCCGCTGGTCACCGATCCGGGCGACCTGGTCGCCAGCAAACTCAACGCACTGCCCAAGTACGTGGCCTCGCGCACGCGCACCACGTTCGAGTGGCGCGGCACCGCGCACGTACGCGACGTCGTGGAGGAGGTACCCGAGATCAAACGACGCTTTGCCGGTGAAGTGCAGGTGCACGGCAGCATCGGCCTGGCCCAGGCACTCATCGAAAACGATCTCATCGACGAATACCGGCTGTTGACCTTTCCGGTGATCCTCGGCACCGGCAAGCGCCTCTTCGGTCCCAGTACCATTCCCGCGGCCCTGACGCTGGTACGATCGCACACCACGGGTTCAGGCGTGGTGATCAGCGTCTACCGCCGCGCCGGGGATCTCCAAGTCGGCGCGATCGAGCCGCCGGTCGCCGGTACCGCGGACATCTGAGAGCCACTACACGAGGAGAATACAATCAGACTCCTCAGCCGGCGGCGCCACCGGTGCCGGCGATATCATGTGTATAATATTGCGGTGACGCAGAACCACACTACAGGAAAACTATCCTATGTTGAACTATGATAGCCTTGACGAGGTTCCGGTGTCGTGGGAGCTGGACGGGCTGGCGATCTACGCCACCCTGACGCGTCCGCCGGGCGATGGCCCGTTCCCGGCCATTGTCTTCGTGGCCGGCAGTGGGCCGACCGATCGCGACTGGAACACACCGCTGGTCCCGGGCGGAAATGGCAGTGCCAGACTCCTCGCCCAGGTCCTCACCGCCAACGGCTACGTCACGCTGCGCTACGACAAGCGTCCTTCGGGGCCGCACGCTCAGGAAAACCTACAGCGCCTGGCCGGCAACATTAGCATGCAAAGCCATACTGACGAGTTGGCCGGCGCCATCCACCTGCTGGCGCAGCGCCCAGACGTTGCCCCGACTTCGGTGAGCTCAGTCGAGCCGCCGCGCATCTTCGTATTGGCCAACAGTGAGGGCTGCATCCACGCGCTCAACTACCAGCTGCACGCATCGGCCACCCCCTGCGCCGGGCTGATCCTCACCGCCGCACCCGCCCGGTCGATCGGCGCGGTGGCACGCAGCCAGGTGGCCGCGCAGCTGGCGGCGCTGCCGGATGGCGATGTGCAGCTGGCAGCCTTCGATGCCTCGATGGAGGAGTTTGCGGCCGGCCGGCCTGTCCCGGTGGACAAGCAATCGCCGGATGTCATGCGCATGCTGATCCTCGGTCTGACCAATCCGGTCAACCAGCCGTTTGCCCGCGAGCTATGGGTAACCGACCCGGCGGCGCTGCTGGCCAGGGTCACCGTGCCCGTCCTGATTGTCATTGGCCAGAAGGACATCCAAGTCGACTGGCAGGCCGATGGCGGCATTTTCGAGCGGCTGGCCGCGCAGCACCCCAACATCACTATCGTCTACCCTGAACACGCCAACCACGTGCTCAAGCACGAGCCCCGCCCACGTGCGCAGCTCACCGCGGGCGACGCACTGGCTGCCTACAACGCCGAGGACGCCATGCTCGACCCCGACACAGTGGCCGCCATCATGGCCTGGCTGCAGACGCACGGTGGATCATAGGTGCCCGCCAGGCTGATTCCCGTGAGCAGGCGGAGCGCTGAGAAGCGAAGCCGGTAGCCCATGCCACACGACGACCCGGTAGTGCCAACGAGCTCGGTCTGTCTGCGGGATGGGCGAACCCTTGCGTATGCCGAGTACGGCGATGTGCTGGGCACCCCCGTTTTCTTCTTCCACGGCCTCCCCAGCTGCCGGCTGATGCACCCGGATGCCGACGTCTGCCGCGCCCTGGGGGTGCACCTGATTACGGCCGACCGGCCCGGCTTCGGCCGCTCGGACCCCAAGCCGGGACGCACGCTGCTCGATTGGGCCGACGACGTCTCTGAGCTGGCCGATCAGCTCGGCCTTGAGCATTTAGCTGCGGCCGGCACGTCGGGCGGCGGGCCGTTCCTGGCTGCGTGCGCCTACAAACTGGGGGCACGTATCACACGTGCCGCCATCGTAGGGGGTTCCGGTCCGCTCGACGACCGCGCCGTGCTTGCGGGCGTGGCGCGCGAGCGGCGCATCGGCTATGCGCTGGCGCGCCATGCACCGTTCCTCCTGCGCCTGGCGATGCGCTGGCGGGGCGATCCGCGACGCGATCCGCAGCGCTTCTTCGACCGGTACACGCGTCACAACCCGCCCGCCGACCAGGCCATGTTGCAGCGTCCAGACGTGCGCGCCATGTTCCTCGCCAGCTACGCCGAGGCAACACGTCAAGGGATCGACGCATTCGCACACGAAGTCGAGCTGGCAGCCAGGCCGTGGGGCTTTCCGCTTCAGGAGATTCGGGTGCCAGTCACCCTCTGGCATGGCGAGCTCGACAACAGCACCCCGGTGGGCATGGCGCAGGCGATGGCGGCAGCCATCCCCAACGCGACGCTGCGCATCATACCCGGTGAAGGTCACCTCATTTTTCTGACCCACTGGCACGAGATCGTGGACGATCTGCTGCGCATCGGTGCGACTCGCGAGATATGATCGATCCGTGACGGAGTCCTTCCAGGCAAAGCACCGCTTTCTGCCGCGCGATTGACAACTTGCTTTGCTTGGGGTATGCTACCGTCCATCTCGATCACAGCAGGAATGGAGACTTCACCATGCCAAGCCGTGTTCTGCATCTGCTGGTTGTAAGCACCGTTTTGTTGGGCCTGCTGTGGGGACCGGCGACAGCGCAGGCCCCCGAAGGAATCGACAAGATCGATCATGTGATCATCCTGTTCCTGGAAAACCACACGGTCGACAACCTCTACAGCCGGCTGCCCGGCGTCAACGGCGTCGAATCGCCCGGGGGTCAGGTCATCCAGGTTGACCAGAATGGCGTGCCCTACCCCACGCTGCCGCCGGTCAAAGTCAGTCTCAAATACGCCGGCTTTGGCAGCCCGATCGACACGCTGCCGGGGCTGTCGGACCCGCGCTTCCCCAAGGACCTGCCGAATAAGCCCTTCCTGATCGACGATTACGTGCCGAACAACGCACTGGTCAACACACCGGTGCACCGCTTCTACGAGCACCAACTGCAGATGAACGACGGCAAAATGGACAAATACGTCGCCTGGACCGATTCCGGCGGCCAGCCGATGGGTTACTACGATACGACGAAACTGCCGCTCTTTCCGTATGCACGCGATTACGCCTTTGCCGACAACTTCTTCACCGCAGCCTTTGGTGGCTCGTGGCTCAACCACATGTGGCTGGTGTGCGCGTGCACCCCGCCCTGGCCCGACGCGCCAGCCAAGTACGTCGCCAAACCGGAGTTCGACGCCAGTGGCAAGCTGATCGGCATCGACGATAACGAGAACTGGGTCGTCACGCCGGATGGTTATGCGATCAACACCGGCGTCGATTCGTTCTATCCACCACACGGCTCGCTGCCCGATGACCACCGTCTGCCGCCGATCGACCTGCCTACGATCGGCGACCGGCTCACGGCGGCCGGTATCTCGTGGAATGAGTACAATGGCAGCTGGCAGGATGCTCTCGACGGCGCAGCGGCCCAACCGCTGCCCTTCGTGCCGATGCCGCCGCTCACCTCGCATGGCTACTTCAAGCCCTATGGACCGGGCATGGCGGGTCGCGCGCATCTCAAGGATTCGCAAGAATTCGTGCCTGACCTGATCAACGGCACGCTCGGTGCGGTGACGATCCTCAAGCCCTCGCCTTCATTCGACGAGCACCCCGGTTACTCGACTGTGCAGCAGGCCGAGGAACACGCCGTCCTGCTCATCCAGGCCGTCATGCTCTCAAAGTACTGGCAAGACAGCGTCATCTTCGTCACTTACGACGACTTCGGCGGCTGGTACGATCACGTCGCCCCGCCGGTAATCGACCGCTGGGGGCCGGGCGGGCGCGTGCCGCTGCTGATCATCTCACCCTACGCGCGCAAGGGGTTTGTCGACCACACCGTCTACGACATGACGTCGCTGCTCAAGTTCATCGAGACGCGCTGGGACCTGGCACCACTGGGCACGCGCGATGCAGGCGCCGCCGACCTGACTGCCGCGTTCGATTTCACCCAGGTACCGGCCGCACCCGTGGCACCGCAGCCGGTCGATGGGCAAGACCCACGCGTCCCTGCTGCGGGAGACCCGGGCGCTTCTTCTCCGCTGCGCAGCCCGGTCGTGCTGTGCGGCGTGGGGGCCGGCATCCTGCTCCTGCTGGTGGCAGGGATCATCATCGCGCGCCGGCGGCGGAGAAGCGCACCTTCTCCAATCACCTAGGGCCTGTAAGAGAATAACTTACCGTGATTTGCGGCAAATACCAGCTGTTTTGAAGGAAGTTATTCTTTTGCAGGCCCCTAGAGAGGCCCATGACATGGAAGCACGCACCATCTACATCACGGAATACGATCTCGAGCGTTTGCGCGAACTCATCGACGAAGCACGACGCCTCGACCGGCGCGGCAACGAGTATCTGGACAGCCTCGATGCCGAACTTGCGCGTGGCATCGTGGTGGCCCCGAAAGAGGTTCCTGCCGACGTCATCACCATGAATTCTACCCTCCATCTGCTCGATCTGGATACCGGCGAGGAAATGGTCTACACCCTCGTTTTCCCGCAGGATGCCGACATCACCCAATCCAAGATTTCGGTCCTCGCCCCGATCGGCACGGCAATGCTGGGCTATCGCGTGGGGGATACCTTCACGTGGGCGGTCCCCGATGGTGTCCGGCGCCTGCAGGTGAAGGAAGTCTTGTACCAGCCAGAGGCGGCCGGCGATTTTCATTTGTAAGCCGATCAGCCAGGGTGCGTTGGTTCAACCGAATAGCGGTAGGGTCAGCCGTTGCGTGATTCGTCCTTGAACGGCGCTGCACAAACCATCAGGCTCAGCAAAGGTCATGGTCTACTTTCTCATTCGCGTCATTGTGAACACGCTGGCCGCCGCCATCGTGATGAACGTCGTACCCGGCCTGCGCCTGGTTCCTTTTGCCTATTTCGGTGAACCGTTCGCCGAAGTATTTTCGTACATCGTTATCGGGCTGATCTTTGGGATCCTGCACGCCTTCGTGCGCCCGGTGATCCTGTTTTTCACCGGTCGGTTGTACATCTGGTCGATGGGCCTCCTGGCACTGGCCACCGACACCTTCATCTTCCTGCTCCTGTCCTATCTGGCCCCCACCGTGTGGCAGGTGGGTGGTACCCGGCTATTCTCAGCCATCCTGGGTGCCATGCTGATGGGTCTGATCGTCATGGTCCTGGAGGCGTTGACCGGCCTGGATAGTCCGCTTGTCATGGAAGGGCGCCGCAGTCCATTTTATTGGCGTTGGCTGGGCATGCTGCCGACGGGGCGCCGCAACCGGATCGTCGAGAATCTGCGGACTCAGCAGATGGTAAGCACGATTCAGCGCTATGGGGTGGATATCGTGATCGGCGTCTCACCCCTGGGCGGCCTGCGGCGTTGGCTGCAGCCGCTAATCTACCGGCGCCGGCGCGTCCTGGCCGACCAAACCCCTATTGCTAAGATTCGCCTGATGCTGCAGGAGCTTGGTCCCACGTTCGTCAAATTCGGGCAGATGGTGGCGAGCCGCAGCGAGTTTTTGCCCGTCGAATGGCAGACCGAGCTCAACAAGCTGCAGGATGAGGTAGCACCTTTTTCTTACACAGAAGTTGTGCAGGTTATCCAGCGCGAACTGGGTAAACCACCCGACGAGGTCTTCGCCACCTTCGAGCCGCAGCCGCTGGCCGCGGCCTCCACCGCCCAGGTGCATGCCGCCACGCTGCCCACGGGCGAACGTGTCGTCGTCAAAGTCCTGCGCCCAAACATTGAGGTGACGGTCAAGGGTGACCTCAACGTGATGCAGGACGTGGTCGATCTGGTCGAACGGCGGGTGGCGTGGAGCCGCCAGTTTGGCATGGGCGCGCTGTTCAACGAGTTTGCCGAGAACGTCGTGACCGAACTGGACCTGACTAACGAAGCCTACCATGCGCGCCTGCTGGCTCTCAACATGCGTCCGTTCCCTTCCGTGCACGTTCCGACGATCTACGGCACAACCAGCACGGGCAAGGTCCTGACGCAGGAGCGCGTCGAGGGAACAAAAATCTCCGACGTTGCGGCCGTGACCGCCGCCGGCCTCGATCGCGAGCAGCTGGCACACACGTTCTTCGGGGCGCTCCTGCAGCAGGTGCTCTTCGATGGGTTCTTCCATGCCGACCCGCACCCGGGCAACGTGTGGGTCAACGTCGAGACCGGTCGCATCATCTTTCTCGACATGGGCTTGATGGGTTACCTCAGCGCTGAAGACCGGTTGGCCCTGGGAGAACTCATTTGGGCGTTGCAGGACCAGGACGCCGGCGCGGTGGCACGCGTCCTGGTGGCCATCTGCCGGCCCGCGCAAGCCTACGATTCCAACACACTGCGGCGCGACATCGAACGGTTGATGAACCGCAATCTGCGTTTTGCCGACTCGACCCCCTCCCTCACTGCGGTGATGAGTGACCTCATCGGGGTGCTGCTGCGTCACGGCCTGCAGCTGCGCAAAGAGTTCACCCTGGCGATCAAAGCCATCGCGCAGGGCGAGTCGATCATGCGCACGCTGGTGGGCGACAAGCCGATGGATTACATCCTCGACGTCGCCTATGCCCAACTCAAGGAGCTGGTGCGCCAACAGCTCGCACCGGGCGACCTTCTCGACCGCACCGCCAAACCGCTGGCCCGCGGGTTGATGGGACGGCTGCCGGCACTGGTCACGGCGACGACCTCGCTGCTCGATGATTTTCAGCGGGGAGATTTAGCGTTTCAGGTCAATGTCAATCGTATCGACCAGCGGGTCCACGTCGTGCAGACAGCGGTCGAGCAGGGTGTTCGCCGGATCGTCGTCAGCGTGCTGCTGGTGGGTTTGCTGCTCGGCTCGACGCTGACCTTGTTGATCCCGCTCGAAGGCAAGGTGAGCGATTTCGAGAGCCTGGCCATCCGGCGCGTGGCCGAGTTTGGATTTGTGCTGGCCGCCGTGCTCATTTCGATCCTGCTGCTCTATGCCCTATGGCAGTCGATACGCAAACCCGCGCGCATTTGACGCGGCCACCACCGAAGCGCAGAAGTACAAGCAGAAGTACAAGCAGAAGTACAAATGGAGACTCGCATGCCACCTATTCAACCTGACGGTTACCTCGCCCTTTCGAACACCGGTGATGGCCGCGCCGTCCTGGTCCTTCATGCCTGGTGGGGGCTGAACGATACTGTGAAGGCTTTCTGCGCGCGGCTGGCCGACGCCGGCTTCGTCGCCTTTGCGCCGGATCTCTACCACGGCCAGGTCACCGACACCATCGCCGGTGCCAAGGCCCTCAGCCAGGCCCTCGACGCCGACCGCGCCGCGGCCGATCTCAGCGAGGCTGTGCGGTTTCTGAGCGAACGGGCTGGCCGGGCGGAGCGTGGTCTGGCGGTGATCGGCTTCTCGTTGGGTGCCTATTTCGCCCTGGAACTCTCGGTCACCGATCCCGAACACGTCGACTCGGTCGTCGTTTTTTACGGCACCCGTCCCGGCGACTACAGTGCGTCACGCGCCGCCTATCTCGGTCACTTTGCCGAAACGGACCCGTTCGAACCGCGGTCTGAGGTCGACGCCCTGGAGGACACCCTGCGGCGTGCCGGCTGCCCGGTGAGCTTCTTTCACTATCCCGGCACCGGTCACTGGTTCTTCGAGCCGGATCGCGTGCAGGCCTTCGACGCAGTCGCGGCCGGCTTGGCGTGGGAGAGAACCCTGGCCTTTCTCAAGCGTTCCTCAGCGGCGTGAGTTTTGCATTTCCAGCAAAATTAAGTATAGTTACCACATGAATGCGCACGACTTTCCCACACTGGAACGAACGGCTTTTTCAGTGGCATCCTTGTTCGATGCATCGGACGAGACAGCCTACTGGCTTACCAAAACCCCTTCTGAACGCTTGGAAGCCATCGAAATCATGCGCCAGATCGTTTATGGCTACAATCCGGCTGCCACCCGACTTCAAAGAGTTCTTACAATTACTCAGCGCCCATCAGGTTGAGTATCTGCTCATCGGTGGCTACGCCGTCGGTTATCACGGCTATCCACGCGCCACCGCTGACATGGACATTTGGGGCCTGTAAAAGAATAACTTCCTGCAAAATGGCCCGGAATCACCACAAATCACGGTAAGTTGTTCTTTTACAAGCCCTTAGATCGCCATCCACCCGCAGAACGCCGAGAAGTTGGTGCGCGTTCTCAAGGAATTCGGCTTCGATCTCCCTGCTGTTCGACGGCATCTTCCTGCACCGGTCCGAACTCGCCGGTTACTGGGATTATTCGATGATGTGTGTTAAGCTTATGCCCGCACATTTTTCACTGCACAATGTTTTGAACAAAGGAACCTGCTATTAATCATGCCCACTGCGTTGCGTATCGGTTCCTATCGCATCTATTTCTATTCCTATGACTGTGGTGAGCCACGGCATATGCACATCGACCGAGAGGATCGCAGCGCGAAGTTCTGGCTTGATCCGAGTGTAGCTTTGGAAGAGAATCACGGCTTTAATCGCAAAGAGTTACGCGATATTGAGCGTATACTGCGCGACAATCTGGAGGTTTTGAGAGATGAATGGGACGCATTCTGCGCTGGTTACACTCACGCTGGCTAGAATCGTGCACGTGATGGTAACAGACGATACTGTGTCGGTGGACCTGGAAGACGGTCGTACGATCTCAGTTCCAATCGGCTGGTATCCCCGGCTGGCCCATGGGACACCGGCAGAGCGGGCCAATTTCGATATTAGCGGTGCCGGTTACGGAATCCACTGGCCCGATCTCGACGAGGACCTCGGTGTCGAGGGATTGGTGTTGGGCAAACGATCTACGGAGAGCCCTAACTCATTCGAAAAATGGCTCGGACAGCGAAAAATAGCGCAGTGACTGATCCAGATTCGTGGTACAGCCAGGACGCGTTTTGGGAGACCTTCGGGCCAATCCTGT
The DNA here is from genome assembly GCA_964443225.1 of uncultured Anaerolineae bacterium. Taxonomy (GTDB): domain Bacteria; phylum Chloroflexota; class Anaerolineae; order SSC4; family Amarolineaceae; genus SSC4. The sequence continues at coordinate 3,632 of CAYUCC010000081.1, read as the reverse complement.
TTACCCAAGAGCGCTGGGCGAGTGCGCTGGACGAAGTTGCCAAAATCGTCAAGCTGCTGGCGATCGACGGACCGGCCAGGATTCTCGATCTGTGCTGCGGGCCGGGCCGGCACAGCCTCGAGTTTGCCCGGCGCGGTTACGACGTCACTGGCGTCGACCGGACGGCGGCCTTCATCAAACAGGCACGCGCTGACGCCGCGCAGGGCAACCTGAGTGTAGACTTCGTCCTGGGTGACATGCGTGACTACTGCGCACCCGACCGCTTCGACGTGATTGTCAATCTCTTTGGTTCGTTTGGCTATTTCGAAAATGACGAAGACGACCGCAAAGTCATCAGGAATATGGCTGAGTCCCTGCGCCCGGGTGGACGATTCCTGATCGAAACCGCCGGCAAAGAGATCGTCGCCAGCCATTTTCGGGAACGGGAATGGAACGAAGTGGGCGACTTGTTGATTTTGTCGGAGAAAAAGGTCGGCCAGCACTGGCGCCGCATGGAGACGCGCTGGATCGTCATCCGGGGCACGCAGCGCTTCGAGCAGCGCGTGTCGGTACGGTCCTACTCGGCCGTCGAGCTGTCGACGCTGCTGCGCGACGCCGGCTTCTCCCAGGTTCGGGTCTACGGCAGCATCGATGGCACGGACTACGACCAGCATGCGCAGAGACTGGTCGTGGTGGGGCAGAAGTGAGAACGAACGATCCCGTCACGATCGTCAACGTCGGTTACCGCTCCACCAACTACTGGGTAGTCAGTGCCGGCACCTCGCGCCTGCTGGTCGACATCGGCTGGCCGGGGACGCTGGGCACGCTGCAGGCCAACCTCAAGCGTATGGGCATCCCGCTCAAGGAGATCCGTTACGCCCTCGCCACGCATTACCACATCGACCACGCCGGCCTGGCCCAGGAAATGAAACTGGCCGGCGTGCCCCTCCTCGTGCTCGATGTCCAGGTCGCGGCCATTCCCCAGATGAAGACCTGGACCAAACCGTGGGATCACTACGTGGACATCACGCCGGAGGGCAACGTCGTCATCGCGTTCGAGCAAAGCCGCCACCTGCTGGCCGGCCTCGGTATTCCCGGCGAAATCGTGCACACCCCTGGCCACTCCGAGCACTGTGCCTCGCTGCTGCTCGATGACGGGTCGGTTTTTACCGGCGACCTCCCGCCGGAGGTCTATGCGTACGACAATCCGGTGGCGCTGGCATCCTGGCAGCTGCTGCGGGCGCGCGGCGCCCGTGTCGTGTATCCGGCGCATGGCCCGGTCAGGCCGATGGATGAGCAGCCGGCAGGCTAGTGGGGCACTTGCCACGACAGTAGCCATTGGTTGAGCGTAACCGATGGCGATGCTCGAGCCAGGTGACCCACTCGTGCCGGTGCAGGAAGCATGAAAAAGATGCCGACCATCGACCTTTGTCGGACCTGGGCACCAAAAATCTTTGTCAATTGACGTCAATCCGGCTGGCAGGTATAATCTCGTCACGAATACGGGTCGCCTTGTTGCGTCTGAACCAATGAAACAGAAATCCCTCTTTTGATGTGATCATGATACTGCGCAAGCCAATCGGAAATCCGGAACTGATCGCCCAACTTCTGGAGGTCGGCGTCGTGCCCGGTGCGGTGCTCCTCGTGCACACATCCTTCTCCAGAATCGGTCCGGTCGAAGGCGGGCCGGTGAGGCTGATCGACGCGCTGCACGCCGCACTTGGGCCGCGCGGCACCCTCGTCATGCCCAGCATGAGCGATGACGACGAGATTCCTTTCGACCCACACACGACACCCTGCTGCGGTATGGGCGTGGTGGCCGATACGTTCTGGCGCCTGCCCGACGTACGGCGCAGTGACAGCCCGCACGCGTTTGCCGCCTGCGGACCGCACGCTGCAGCGATTACGGCGGATCATCCAATCGACATTCCCCATGGTCTCGACAGCCCCGTCGGCCGGGTTTATGAGTTGGACGGGCAGGTGCTGCTGCTCGGCGTCGGCCACGACGCCAACACCACCATCCACCTGGCCGAAGCGCTGGCCGGCGTGCGCTACCGGCGTCATAAGTCGGTCATGGTCATGCAGGATGGGCAGCCGGTACGCCTCAACTATGGCGAGATCGACCACTGCTGTGAACGGTTCAACCTGGTGGATCGATGGCTGGATGCGGAAGGAAACCAACGCCATGGTCGTGTTGGGTATGGCGAGGGACGTCTCGCCCGATCCCTGGCCGTGGTGGCGTCGGTGTGCGCTCGCCTGCGTGTCGATGAAACCCTGTTTTTGCACGAGCCCGGCGTAGACGAACAGTGCGACGAGGCCCGGGCCAGCATCGGGCTGGCGCAGGCGCACTGAATTTCACCCCCTCCCCCCGTTCCCCTACAAAACTGGCGCACCCCGCGGTCCGTGCCGTCAGGTTTCCGCAGCGTGCGGCGCACGCGAATCGTTCCACAGTTGAGAGGAGGAAAGTCCCATGAACAACAAGATCTCAGGTTTTGTGATCGTGCTGCTCGGCGCGACGCTGCTGCTGGCGGCGTGTGTGCCGGCAGCGTCCGTCACCCCGACTGCGCAGACCCAACTGCCGGGGCTGTGGCAGACCTACGAAAGTGTCTTCAAGGATGCCCGCTACGTCGACCTGACCCACGCCTTCGAGCCGGTGCAGGCGGTCTGGCCCGGTTTTGGCAACGCCGTGTTCAAGCCGGCGGTCGCCGGTCGCGACATCGAGGGGTACGTCAAGGCGGGCGAGGAATTCACCTACGAACAGCACGGCTTCATCGCCACCGCCTACGACCTCACCACCGACCAGTACGGCACCCAGCTCGACCCGCCCGCGCACTGGGACGCGCTGGGAGCCACGATCAGCGACCTCCCGGCCACCTATGCCATCCGCCCGTTGGTGGTCATCGACATCAGCGAGCAGGTGGCGAGTGACGAGGGCTACCACCTCCAGGTGCAGGACGTGCTCGACTGGGAGGCCGAACACGGGCGTATTCCCGAGGGGGCCGTGGTCATGGTGCGCTCGGACTGGTACAAAAAGTGGAGTGACATCGAGCGCTTTGGGCAGGCACCGTTCCCCGGGGTCAGCCTGGATGCCTTAAAATTCCTCCACCTCGAACGCAACATCCTGTTCCACGGTCACGAACCGCTGGACACCGACACCACGCCGACGCTGGAAGGCGAAGCCTGGTTGATGCACAACCACTTTGCGCAGGCCGAGGGTGTCGCCAATCTCGATCAGGTACCGGAGGCCGGCGCGCTGATCGTCATCGGTTTTGCCAAACCCAAGGGTGGCACCGGTGGTTACGCACGTTACGTGGCGGTGGTGCCCAAGGACTGGCCGCACGGCGTGTCGGTCACCGAAATGCCCGGCGCACCGCTGCCCACGCAGACGGCACCGCTGACGCGGGACGAGAACGGCGTACTGCGGCCCACGCCGTAGTCAGACGCTCGACCTGAAAACACTATCCGGAGGAGCGCCGCACCCTGGTTCCAACGCCCAAGGAGCCTTGTACCAGCAAGACCTCACAGCGTTGGAACCGAGGTGCGGCAGGAGTCGGTCGGTTAGCCACACCGCGAGGAGCGCCGCACCCTGGTTCCAGCGCCCAAGGAGCCTAATACCAGTAAGACCTCACAGCGTTGGAACCGAGGTGCGGCAG
>CAYUCC010000080.1:0-23329 GCA_964443225.1 uncultured Anaerolineae bacterium | reverse complement strand
TTTTTGCCCCGTTCTATTTTTTCGGTGCCCGGGGGGTATTTGGGGTGCCGCCGGCGCCTGGGGCGGGCTGCGACTCCAGGATTGTCAGGCGGTAGTGCTGCGTCGCCGCCTGACCACCCACGCGGCACCCAGGGCCGCGCTCCCCAGTGCCAGCAGCCACGGCCAGGCAAGCGCCGGCCCGTTGGCCGTTGCTTTCAGCCCGCTCAGCGTCAATGCCGTCGGGGTCTGAATGTTGTTGAGGAAGGTGCAGGTCACTGCCTCGCCCGGATCGATGGTGATGGCGCCCACCGGGCTGCCGTCGTCGCAGGTGGCCGAGGTCAGCACCCAGCCCATGGGCACCGTCTCAGTGATGTCGTAGGTCACGCCCGGCAGCAGATCATCGAACACCCGCTGCGCCGTGCCGCCTACCGTGGTCAGGCTGAAAAGCGTCGGCGTCAGCGTCTGGCTGCTGAACTCGAAGGTGCCGTCGCCGCCCACCGTGTTCTTGACCACCGTCAGGCTGCCCAGCTTGGTGTTGGTGAAGGTACAGGTGACCCCATCGATGGACGCCAGGGTGATGCCGACCCCGCGTTCGACAGGCACGGTGGCAGCGGGCGAACCGTCAGCCAGGACACAGGTCACTCCAGCGAGATCCCAGCCAGCCGCCAATGCCTCGGTGACGGTATAGACGCCGGCAGACAGGAAGGTGAAGGTCTCGGTGATCGCCGAGGGATCGCTCAGCGTGAAGTCCGTGCTGGTGTTGCCGTCGTCGAAGGTGAAGTCGAACGGCGTGTCGTCGGCCGGGGTGGCGTCCTTGACGATGGTGATGCTGGCAGCCTGGGCCTCGTAGGCGCCCATGTCGTCGGCTGCGCCGGCCGGGCGCGGCGCGCCGCGCTGGTCGGTGGTCAGGGTCGTGTCGCCGGCGTTGATGGCCGGGCTGCCGGGCAGCAGGGCGTGGGTCTGGGTCGGACCGCCGTTGTTGCGCAGCGGCCCCAGGTTGGCGCTCTGGCCGACGATGCTGCCGTTGACGCCGTTGACGAAGCCGCAGTTGATTTGAGTTTCCACCAGGTTATGGCCGCCATCGGTAACGGGGTCAGCTGCCCAACAATCCTCTGCATTCAGGTTGCCGGCAAGGATACTGTTGCGGGTTGTCAGCGTACCAGTAGCGCTGATGAATACGCCGGCGCCGGCGCCCCCGCCAACGGCCCCCTCGGCCGTATTGGCGGTCACGGTCACACTATCGAGGTCGAGCGTGCCAAAGTTGCCGATGCCGCCGCCGTCATTGCTGCTAATGTTGCGGGAGATGGTGCTGTTCCTGATGGTCAGGCTGCCCTCATTGTAGATGCCGCCGCCGTCCACAGGGGCGGAACCACCCTCGATGATGTTCCCTGAAACCGTGCTGTCGTTGATCACCATCACACCATGGTTGTTGATCCCGCCGCCATCAAACTCGGCGCGGTTGCCGCGGATGATGCTGCGATTGAGCGTCAGATTGCCGAAGTTGAGGATGCCGCCGCCCCACTCCGTGCCGAGCACATTGCCGCCGGTGATCTCCAGGTCGTTGATCGTCACCGTGGTGTTGGGCTGGATCAGGAATGGCCGATGGCCTGGGAATAGATTTCCATTCCAATCTAACGTTTCTCCTTGGCCTTCGATCACAAGGCTCACCCCAGGGGTGATGTTGTCGATGGGCGTCGTGCTCAAATAGGCGGGCCCACCGCCTTCCAGAATCGTGATGGTATAGATGCCCGGAGTGGTCTTGGCGTTGAAGCACTCTATCGCCGCGTTCAGTTCAGTTATGAACTTCACTGCCCAGGAATCGTTGCTACAGAGCGTGCTTTCCAAGGCGCCGATATCGTCGGCGAGATCCTGGGGTCGGGTAACGCCACGCTGGTCTGCAGGCAAGCTGGTGTCGCCGGCGTCGATGGCCGGGCTGTCCAACCGAAAAGCGTGAGTCTGGGTCGGTCCGCCGTAATCGGCCAGTGGCAATAGTCGGGGATCCCCCCCGATGTTGTTGTTTGCACCGGCTACAATACCGCACGGATTACTCAAGCTGTCATCCCGTACAAGATTGTGTCCTTGATCGTTGACGGTGGCGCCACCGGCAATCGTTTCGAAGTAACAATCTTCACCCCCGTTGTTAGCCAGAATCGTATTCTTGACTGAGACGGTTACTTGCGAGGTAGTTCGGTTTTTAAAGTGGAGTCCTGCGCCGATGAACGCGTAATTGTCAGTGACGGTCACACTATCCAGCGTAACATTGGCGTTGCTGGCAATACCGCCACCAAGATTGGGATTGTTCTGTCCACCGCCAACGGATTCGTTGCCCGAAATGGTGCTGTTGCGAATCGTGATCTGACCGTCTTCACTATATATGCCGCCACCGAAGCCGGGGCTGGAAGTGCCGGAAATATTGTAGGCAATGGTGCTTTCGCTGATCTCCAGCGTACCGCCCCGGAGGGCAATACCGCCGCCACGGGATTCGACTGTATTGCTGATCACGGTGCTGCGATTGAGGGTGAGATTTCCTCGATTGAGGATGCCGCCGCCCCGGTTTTCTTCACCGCTGCCGATTTTGTTGCCGCCCGTGACTGTGAGATCATTGATCGTCACCGTGGTGCCGTTCTGGACGTAGAACGGCCGCACATCGGCGATGTCCTGGCCGTCCACGGCGTAGCCGCTGCCCTCGATCACCAGGCTCACGCCGCTGTTGGCGTTGTTGATGGCCGTCGTGCTGGCCGTCAGGCTGATACCCTGGGTGACGGTGATGGTATAGCTGCCGGCGACCGTCTTGGTGTTGTAACAGGCGATGGCCGCGTTGAGCTCCGCCTCGTTGCCCACAGACCAACTATCGACATAGCATGTCTGTAATTCGAAGGCGCCGATGTCATCGGCGAGGCCGAAGGGGCGCGGCTTGCCGCGCTGGTCGGTGGCCAGGGCTGTGTCGCCGGCGTCTAGGGCCGGGCTGCCCGTCAGCAGGGCGTGGGTTTCGGTTTTGCCGCCGTTATCGGCCAGCGGGCCAAGGACCGGGTCACTGCCGACAATGTTGCCGTTGACCCCATTGGTAAAGCCGCAACCGCTCTGCGTTCCAACCAGGTTGTGCCCGTTATCGGTTACAACCGGCGTGGACGCTCCGGCGGCACAATCCTCTGCTCCGTTGTTGCCGGCCAGAATGCTGTTGGCCATCGTGGGGGCGGTAAAGAGATAGAAGAGACCTGAACCGCCGCCATTGGCTGTGTTATTGGCAATGGTCACGCTGTCCAGGGTGAGATTGGCGCTAATACTGGTGATGCCGCCGCCGCTGCGAGCGGTGTTGCCGGAGACCGTGCTGTTCCGCATGGTCAACGTGCCACTGTTGCTGATACCGCCGCCACTGGCATTGGCATCGGTGTTGCTGTTGTTGGCGACGGTGCTCTGCTCAATAACCAGCGAGCCGGAATTATCAATCCCGCCGCCGCCGGCGTCTGCGGTGTTGTCACTGACGGTAGCGTTGTTGAGCGTCAGGATACCTGTGTTCTTGATACCGCCGCCATTGTCCAGACCAGCCATATTACCGCCGCTCACGTTCAGGTCACGCATCGTCACGGTAGTGCCGCCGGCAATCTCAAACGGCCGTACCCCGGCGGTGTCCTGACCGTCCACCGCGTGGCTGCTGCCCTCGATCACCAGTCTCACACCGGCGGTGGTGTTGCTGATGACCGTGGTGCTGGCCGTCAGGCTGATGCCCTGGGTCACGTTGATGGTGTACACGCTGGGCGCAGTCTGTCCGTTGTAGCAGCCGATGGCGAAGTTCAACTCGCCTTCGTTGGCTACGTTCAACGGGAAAGCGGGACAGGCTACTTCTAATAATTCAAACGCGCCGATGTCATCGGCTGCGGCCTGGGGCCGCGCTACGCCGCGCTGGTCGGTGGTCAGCGTCGTGTCCCCGGCATCGATGGCCGGACTGCCGGCCAGCAGGGCGTGCGTCTCGGTGTCGCCGCCGTTGTCCGCTAGCGGGTCCAGCAGCGGGTCCACGCCGGTGATGTCGTGGGCCTGCGGCGCGAAGGTAGCGCCAGCGACGTCCTCGATCAGGTTGTAGTCGTTGGACGTAATCGTTCCTGACAGGTCCGGGCCACTGCCGGAGGCACTGTTGTTGCCCACGATGGTATTAACCAGGGTCACCGTTCCCCCGGTCTGGGCGATGCCGCCCCCGGTGGGAGCGCTGTTATCCGCCACGGTCACGCTGTCCAGGCTTGCTGAGCCACCCTGCACATGGATGCCGCCGCCGGTGACGTCGGAGGTATTGCCGGAGACGGTGCTGTTCTTGAGCGTCAGGCTGCCGGGCGACTCGATCAGGATGCCGCCACCCCCGGCGCCAGCGGGGTTGTAGTTGTAGGAGATGACGCTGTTGCTGATCGTGACCGGCCCATTGCTGCTCAACGCGCCGCCGCCAAAGCCGGCCCGGTTCTGCGTCAGGGTCACGTTGTTCAGCGTCAGTGCGCCGCCGTTAAAGTTACGGATTGCGCCGCCTGACAACAAGAGGCGGCAGCGGGTCACGGTCAGGTCGGTTATGCTCACAGCGGTGGGGGAATCGATAATAAACCCACCTTTGCCGAGATTCCCGGGGGCATCCCCACCGTCGATGGTGTGATCACCACCGACGATGACCAGGCTTGGCCCGCTGGTGGGGTTGTTGATTGACGCGATGCTAGTGGTCAGGCTGATGTTGGCGGTGACGCTGATGGTGTAGCTGCCGGCCACCGTCTGTTTGTTGAAGCAGCCAATGGCCGTGTCCAGTTCAAGGTCGGTGGCGGCCGTCCAAGCGGTGGCTGTGCCGCACAACGATTCATACGCGCCGATGTCATCCGCCACAAACTGCGGGCGGGTCACGCCGCGCTGGTCAGTGGTCAAGGTGGTGTCGCCGGCATCGAGGGCCGGGCTGCCGCCCAGCAGGGCATGGGTGAAGGTCTCGCCGCCGTTGTCGTCCAGCGGGCCAAGGGCCGGGTCGCTGCCGACAATATTGCCGTTGACCCCATTGGTGAAGCCGCAGCCGGATTGGGTTCCAACCAGGTTGTGGCCGTTATCGGTTACAACCGGCGTGGACGCACCGGCGGCACAATCCTCTGCTCCATTGTTGCCGGCCAGAATGCTGTTGGCCATCGTGGGGGCGGTAAAGAGATAATAGAGAGCGGAACCGGCGCCGTTGGCTGTGTTATTGGCAATGGTCACGCTGTCCAGGGTGAGATTGGCGCTAATACTGGTGATGCCGCCGCCGCTGCGAGCGGTGTTGCCGGAGACCGTGCTGTTCCGCATGGTCAACGTGCCACTGTTGCTGATACCGCCGCCACTGGCATTGGCATCGGTGTTGCTGTTGTTGGAGACGGTGCTCTGCTCAATAACCAGCGTGCCGGAATTATAGATTCCGCCGCCGCCCGCACCCGCCGCTGTGTTGCCGTCGATGGTGCTGCGGGTGATGCTCAGGCTCGTGCCACTTTCGGCGTGGATGCCGCCGCCACTCTCAGCAGCACTGTTGCCGTTGATGAGGCTACCCTCGATGATGATGGTTGGGTTGCTTTCGGCGAGGATGGCGCCGCCATTGCCGGCGGCAGTGTTGGCGGTGAGTTTGCTGTCGATCAGCGTCAATTTGCCGGGTCCGTTAATCTCGATGGCCCCGGCACCACTCTGTGCACTATTGGTGTTGCTGAAGAAGGTGCTGGTGGTGATGGTGACCACACCTCGGCTGAACAACGCGCCCGCGCCAAAGCCGGAGGTGTTATGGGTCAGAGTCATATTGTTCAGCATCAGGTGGCTGTCAACATTATCGTGACGGATCGCACCGCCGCCCAGCAAGTTGCGCCAGTCGGTTAGGGTCAGGTCGTTCATGGTCACGTCGGTGGCGGATTGGATGCCAAAACCTTGACGACCCTCACCGTCAATGGTGTGGTTGCCCCCTTCGATCACCAGGCTTGGCCCGACGGTGGGGTTGTTTATGGCCTGAGGGCCGTCGGTCACGCTGAAGTTCCCGGTGACGGTGATAACGTAGCTGCCGGCCACGGTCTGTTTGTTGAAGCAGTCAATGGCCGTGTCCAGTTCAAGGTCGGTGGCGGCCGTCCAACCGGTGGCTGTGCCGCACAACGATTCATACGCGCCGATGTCATCCGCCACAAACTGCGGGCGGGTCACGCCGCGCTGGTCGATGGTCAGGCTGGTGCTGCCGGCGTCGATGGCCGGGCTGCCGCCCAGCAGGGCGTGGGTACGGGTCTCGCCGCCGTTGTCGTCCAGCGGGCCTAGGACTGGATCTACGCCGGTAATGTCGTGGGCCTGCGGGGTGAAGGTCGCACCGCTGGTGTCTTCCACCAGGTTGTAGTCGTTCGAGGTGATGGTCCCCGCCAGGTTCGGCCCACTGCCCGTTGCGCTGTTGTTCGCCACGATGGCGTTGTTCAACGTGACTGTGCCGCCAGTCTGGGAGATGCCGCCGCCCTTGGTGGCACTGCTGTTGTTCGCCACGGTGATGTTCTGCAACGTAAGCGCGCCGACGTAATGCATGATTGCTCCACCGCCTTCATCCGTCGTGCCCAGCGCCTGGTTGCCGCTGAAGGTGGAGTTGGTGACTGTCACTGTACCGGCACTGTTCTGTAACCCGGCGCCGGTGCCCTCACCGCCGGTATTGCCGGCCGTGTTGTTCCAGAAAATGCTGCCGGAGATCGTCGTCATGCCGCCAGCGTAGTTCTCCAGGCCGCCGCCGCCGCCGCCTCCTTGATTATTGTAGAAGTCGCTGTCCACGACAACGAGTGAGGACTTGTTGGATACGCCACCGCCGAAATAAGCTGAGTTGTTTGACACCGTACATTGGTTCAGGGTCAGATTGCCTTCATTGTGAATGCCGCCGCCGTGATCGCTCGCTCCAGTCAGATTGCCGCCGCTCACAGTCAGGGCGGTCATGGTCACCGTGGTGTTGGCGGCGACGTTAAACGGCCGCACGCCGGCGGTGTCCTGCCCATCCACGGCGTAGCCGTAGCCTTCGATCACCAGGCTCACCCCGCTGGTGGTGTTGCTGATGGTCGTCGTGCTGGCCGTCAGGGTGATGTCATGGGTGACGGTGATGGTGTAGCTGCCGGGAGCGGTCTGCGTGTTGTAGCAGCCGATGGCGAAGTTCAACTCGCTTTCGTTGGCCACGTTCCACGGCGAGGCGGGACACGTGTCTACTTCCACCGCGCCGATGTCATCGGCCACACCGAAGGGCCTGGCAATGCCGCGCTGGTCGGTGGTCAAGGCGGTGTCGCCGGCGTCGATGGTGGGCGAGCCGGCGTTGGGCAGGTGGGTCTGGGTGTCGCCGCCGTTGTTCGCCAGCGGGCCAAGCATCGGGTTCTGGCCCACAATATTGCCGTTGACGCCATTGGTGAAGCCACATCCCGACTGAGTCTGCACCAGGTTGTGCCCGCCGTCAATCAGCGGAATACTTGCATTGTCACAATCCGGGCCGCCGCTATTGGCGGCAATGATAGTGTTGGTGATGGCGGTGCTAGAACTGGTGAAAAAACCAAAGAAACCGCCACCGGAAAGGGCTGAGTTGTAGGCGATGGTGCTGCTGTCGATAGAAACTATGCCGAAGAGAACTGCTATGCCGCCGCCATCGTCGTTCGCCGAGTTCCCCGAGATGGTGCTGTTCCTGATGGTTGCCGTGCCACCTTGAACATAGATGCCGCCACCAAAGCTGTTGCCGGAACCAACGGAGGTGTTCCCGGAAACAGTGCTGTTATTGATCGTCAGGTTGCCGGCGTTTGCGAAAATACCGGCCCCTTGCTTTTCGACCGAGTTACCGGTGACGGTGACGTTATTCAGAGTCAGGTTGCCACTGTTGTATACGCCGCCGCCGGTGATATTGGTCCCGGTCAACTTGCCGCCGGTCACGGTCAGGTGGTTCATCGTCACCGTGGTGTTGGCGGCGACTTCGAACGGTCGCACGCCGGCCGTCCCCTGTCCGTCCACCGCGTGGCCGTCGCCTTCGATCACCAGCGAAACGCCGCTGGTGGCGTTGTTGATGACCGTCGTGCTGGCCGTCACGGGGATGTCTTGGGTGACGGTGATGGTGTAGCTGCCGGCCACAGTTTTGGCGTTGAAGCAGGCGATGGCCGCGTTCAGTTCCGCCTCGTTGCTCACAGGCCAACTATCGACATCGCAAGTCTGTAATTCGAAGGCGCCGATGTCATCGGCAAGGCCGAACGGGCGCGGCTCGCCGCGCTGGTCGGCGGTCAGGGTCGTGTTGCCAGCGTCGATGGCCGGGCTGCCGGGCAGCAGTGCGTGTGTCTCCGTCGGGCCGCCGTTGTCGGCCAGCGGGCCGAGCAGCGGGTCTACACCGGTGATGTCGTGGGCTGCCGGGGTGAACGTTGCCCCGGTCACAGTGCCGATCAGGTTGTAATCGTTGGACGTGAACCTCCCAGACACATCAGGTCCGTAACTTCCGGATCTGGCAGAGTTGCCGGCAACGATGGTGTTGCTCATGCTGACCACCCCGTCGTAGTTCTGAATTCCGCCTCCATAATCGGCTGCTCTGTTAGCCGTCACGGTGCTGTTGAGCAACACGGTTGTACTGCCCCCCTCGCCAAACAGGCCGCCAGCCTCTTGTGCCGTATTCCCGCTCACGGTCGAGTTGGTGAGGGTCAGGTTGCCAAGGTTATTGATGCCGCCAGCTTTGCCTACAGCCGAGTTGCCGGTGATGGCGCTGTCCGTTACAGTCACGGTGCCGTGTTCGTTGAAGATCGCGCCACCGTCACCGCTCGGAATGACAGCCGAGTTGCCAGTGAAGGTGCTGTTTTCTACGATCAGCGTGCCCCCAGGCTGGATGTACGCTCCGGCGCCAAAGCCCTGGACCCTGCCGTTGGCGACGGTGATATTGCGCAGCGTCAGGCTCTTGCCGTTGTTAACGATGAACACCCGGCTGACGTTGTTGCCGCTCAAGGTCACGTCCTGGCCTGTGGCGTCGATCACCGTCGGCGTGTTGGCGTTGATGGCGATCCCGGGCACGATGATGGTGCCGCTGCAGACAAAGGTGATGGCGCCGCCGCCGCCCAGGGCAGCCTGCAGTGTGCCCGCGCCGGAGCCGTAGGTACTACAGTTGGTCACGGTGCCGCCGGCCTGCGCCGTGGGCGCGCCAAGGATGGCCGCGCCCAGCAGGAGCAGGAGCGCGGGGACAAGGAGCCGCAAGCGGCTGACTGGGATGAATCTGGCGTGGAAGGTTGACATTGTATTTTCCTCCGGGTTCTTGGTTCTGCTACTTGCCCCTGTTGTGGGCTGAAAGGCTGATTGTTGAATGAAAAGCTTCTTGATTTGTAGAAATCTGGCCGCACGGGCGGTTGGCAACGATGGAAGCAGCGACGACCTCCATGCGGCCAGGATTTCCCGATGAATGGGTCAGTCGCCTGGCTATCCGTTGGCGAACAGGACAGACAACTGCTGCTGATCCGATCCGGCGAACTCCGAGCTCACCGTCAGCTCGTAGATCAGCGTCTGGCCCATCAGGCTCGCGTCGACGCAGTCCTGGTAAGGCGAGATGGCGTCGCTTTCCGACAGCACCACCACGCTGCCGGTGCCGTCGGTGCGGGTCAGGCTCACGCTGGCGATGCTGGTCCCAGAAACGGACCACGTCAGGGTGGTGCAGGTGTTGCCCAAGCCGATCTGCGGCGGGTTGGCCTGGAAACCGGTGATCTGCGGCGGCTGCGCGGCCTCGATCACGCTGACCTGCGCCGTGCGCTGCGCCGAGCCGGCGAACTCCGAGTCCACCTGGATACGATATTCGACGCCGCCGGTCACCGGTGGGCAGTCCTGCTGCACGCCCGACGGGGCCAGGTCGCCGCCAATCACCTCGCCGTTGCGCAAGAGCTGCGCCGCCACCAGGTCGGTACCGCTGAAGCTCCAGTGAACGTTGACACACTGGCCGGCGCTGATCTCCTGCGGATCGACCGAGAAGGCATCGATGACGGGCGGCTGCGGTTGCGGCGTCGCCGTCGGCTGCGGGGCGGGCGTGTTGGTCGGCTGGGCAGACATCACGGTGATATTCTGGCTGCCCTGGCTGCTGCCGCCGGGGCCGGTCACCCGCAGCACGTAGGTCATCTGGCCGCTGCCGGGCGGGCAGTCCTGGTAGCTGCCCTGGTAGGGCGCGCCATCCCACAGCGGCTGGTTGTTGCGGCTGAGCATGACGTCGCTGATGTTGCCGTTGACGTTCCACTGCAGGGTGACACACTGGCCGGCCTGAATTTGCCCCTGCGGGTTAGCACTGAAGGTGCTGATCTGTGGTGCACCGGCGGCCGCTGCCACGGTGATGGTCAGCTCGCGCGTCTGCACCGAGTTGTCGGGCATGACCACCCGCAGGTAGTAGGTGGTGGTCTGCTGCGGGCACTCCTGATGGCTGGCCTGGCCGGCCACGCCGTGGTCCTGCCAGTTCTGGCCCTGTTGGTAGTAGTATACTTCTTTGACGTTGTTGGTGTTCCAGCTAATAGTCACACACTGGCCATGCTGGATGTTGTTCGTGTTGGCAGTAAAGGTGATGCCGGGTACCGGCGTCTGCGTCGGCGCGGGCGTCGGTTGCGCGGGCGCAGGCACGCGGATGCCGGCCCAGATGGTCTCGCCAAAGCCTTTGCCCTGGCCGTTGCGCATCTGCCAGAAGCCCTGGTGGACGCCGGGCGCGGTCGGCGCCACCAAGTTGGCGCTGAAGTCGTAGGTCGCCCCCGGTGCGACGGTGCCCTGGACGTAGACGGGCTGCCCGCCCATCTGTGCGCCAGGGGTGTTGCCGTGATCGAAGCCCAGGAAGTAGGCGCTGTTCCAGGTGCAGGTGCCGCTGTTGCGCACGCGCCAGGTCTTGACAAACGGCTGACTCGATGGAATGGTGGCGGGCGCCTTCATGGCCTTGTCATCGTAGGTCAGGTCGGCCACCCAGGCCATGCCGTCGACGCAGCCCGCCGGCGGCACCGCAGTGGGTGCAGCCGTTGGTGTCTGGTTGGGCGCCGGTGTCGGCGTGGGCGGCTCCGGTGTCGCTGTGGGCACCACCACGATGTCTTGCGGTTTGGTCTCCAGATACTGCTCGGCCAGCCGGGCGATCAGGTCTTCACCTTGCAGCGTATTCAGTGCCTGGTTGACGGCGCGGCGCAAGGCGTCTTGCCCCTTGGGCAGCGCAATCGCAAAACGCTGGTAGGTCATCTCCTCGGCCACAATCTTGACCCCGCCCGCCTGCGCAAAGGCCTGCGCTGGCTGCAGGTCCAACAGCACCACGTCCACCAGCCCGCGCTGGACGTCCTTGACCGCCTTTTCGATGTCGGTGTAGACGTGGAGGTCGGCCTCGGTCACGATCCCCGGCGTCACCAGTTCGTCCTGCGCCCACGATTCGAAGACCGTGCCACCCTCGACCGCCACACGCAGCCCGCGCAGATCCTCGGCCGACTCGATCGCCGGCAGGTTGCCCTGGTCGCTGCCCAGCGCCACGCCGTGGCTGATGAAATAGACGTCGCTGAAATCGACCAGCTCGCGCCGCGCCGGGGTCTCGGAGATCGCCGAGATGGCCACATCGGCCTGGCCGATCTGCAGTGCGCCGAAGAGACCGTCGAAAGCGAAGTCGTTGAACTCGACTTCGACGCCCAGTTTCTCGCCGATCGCCTTCATCAGGGCGACGTCGAAGCCGTCGAGCTGGAAGTTGGCATCGTAGGACTCGAACGGCGGATAGTCGGCCGATACGCCGACGACGATGCGGCCTGCCGCCTGGATACGCGACCAGGCATCGGTCGTGCCAGGCACAGTGGGGGCCGGTGTGTCGGCCGCCGGGGCCGTCGTCGCCATGGGCGTGGGCGTGGGCTGCGGGTTAGTGCACGCCGCCAGCAGCATGGCCAGAAGGCCCAGGGTCAGCAAAACGAGAATAGATAGGCGTTGCATCGATGTGTTTCCATCCTTAACGGTAAGTTATTCTTTTACAAGCCCTATGTTGGATACTGTGCCGGGCTGGTTGGCCATGTCCTGGATAACGGCAGTTGATGCAGCGTGGCCTGCAGTTGACCGACCATGTTGGCACGCTGAATCGCAGCATGGGCTCCCCAGGCCAGCGCCTGCTCACGCTGTTGGGAGGTCATGGTAATCACGACACATGAAACCTCCGGATAATGCTCGGTGGTCCAGCGCAGCAGCGCCTCGACCTCTTCCTCGGGCAAATTGGCATCGACCAACAACAGGTCGGGCTGCAGTTGGGCCAACAGAGCCGTCGCCGATAGAGCGCCAGAAATCGTGGCGACCAGGGTGATGTCGGGCAAAAAAGCCAGCGTCGCACTGGTAGCCTGCTGGTTCAGCCCCGGCTGCGAGACCAGACAGACGCGTTTTCTCGGTCGATGCACTTGAGCCTCCTGACGAGCGGGGCAGTCTTGCCGTCAACGAATGGGGGCAACGAATCAACGAATGGTCGTCATTGCGCGTTTTCGTTGCCCTCGGTCGTATATTCGTTAACGGGTGCGACGTGGTATAATGGACCCGTACGCCAAACGCCCGACCTTTTGAATCAGTGCTTAGTAATGTAGCAGTCTATCGCAACAGAATCGTGACAGGTTTACAGTCTTCCTCCGCACACGACTATGTGCCAACATAAACCCGTATCGACCCTCCACTTGAGCTTGCTGGGTACCCCGCGTGTGGTGCGCAACGGTCAGCCAATGACGGCGTTTCGCACCTCCAAGAGCCAGGCGTTGTTGTATTACCTGGCTGTGACCGCCAGTACCCACCACCGGTCGACGTTGACCGCCCTCTTGTGGCCTGAGAGCAGCGAGACCCAGGCCAATGCCAGCCTGCGCACAATCCTGGCCGACCTGCGCAAGCTGGTGGGTGACCACCTGACGATCACGCGCCACACCGCTGCGGTGGAGACGCAGGGGCTTTGGCTGGACGTGGCGCAGTTCGACGCCCTGCTGCGGCGCACTGCTGAGCGGGCGGTCGATGTGCTGCAAATGCAGGCGGCGGTGTCACTGTACGCGGGTGATTTCCTGGAAGGTTTTCACGTGCCCGCCGCACCCCCCTTCGACCAGTGGCTGATGGTCGAGCGCGAACGGCTGCGGCTGGCCATGACCAGCACCCTGCTGGCGCTGGCCGACTGGCACACAGAACAGCAGGACTATGCCACCAGCCTCGATCACGTGACCCGGCTGTTGGCCATCGACCCCGTCAACGAGGCGGGTCACCGCCACAAGATGGTCCTCCTGGTGCAGATGGGCCAGCGCAGCGCGGCACTCCAGCACTATGAATCGTGCCGGCGCGTGCTGGCCGAGGAGTTGGGCGTGGAACCCGCACCCGAGACGCTGGCCCTCCACGAATTAATCCTGGCCGGTGTGACAGGTGCGACGCTGTCACCCGGCGCTGCTGCGCTGGCCCCCAATACCGCCCGCCCTGCAGTGGCGCAGGTTCAGCCCGCCCAGGGTCCCCTGGCGCCACGTCTTCACGCGACGCATTTCGACCGCCGTGACATGCCGGAACACACCGCCTTCTACGGCCGGCAGCAGGACCTGGTGCAGCTGAGCCATTGGCTGGCGCGGGAGGGCGCCGGCCTGGTGGCCATTGCGGGCATGGGCGGCGTCGGCAAAACGACCCTGGCCGCCGAGCTGGTCACACGCCTGCCGGCGGAAGCTTACGACCTCGTCATCTGGCGTTCGCTGGTCAACGCCCGCCCGCTCGATGCGCAGCTCGACACCTGGCTGCAGACCATGACCGGGCACCACCTGGACCACCTGCCCGACAGCCTGGACGAGAAGCTGGCCCTGCTGTTTGCTGAGCTGCAGCGCCAGCGCTGTCTCCTCGTCCTGGACAACCTCGAAAGCATCATGCAGCCCGCAACAGGCACCGGCTATTTCCGTCCCGGTTACCAGGACTATGGCCAGCTGATCGACCGCATGGGGCGCAGCCGGCACCAAAGCTGCCTGCTGCTGACGACACGCGAGCTGCCCAAGGGGCTGCGCCGGCTGGAGGAGGACTACCCGCGCGTCCGGATCATGGCACTGGGCGGGCTGCCGCTGACGGCGGGTATGGATCTGCTGCGCCAGCGTGGCATCGCCGCGCCAGATGGTCTGCTAAAATCGCTGGTCGAGCGCTACTCAGGCAATCCCCTGGCATTAAAGCTGGTGGCAGATACCGTGCGCGATTTGTTTGGCAGCGACGTCGCTGCGTTTCTTGGCAACGAAACCCCGGTGTTCGATGATATCCACACCGTGCTCGACGAGCAGTTCGATCGCCTCAGCACCCTGGAGCGCGACGTCGTCACCTGGCTGGCCATCGAGCGCGTGCCGATGGCGGCCACAGTTCTTTGGGATGATCTGCTGCCCACAGTCCGGCGGCGTGACTTCCTGGAGGCGATGCGATTCCTGCAGCGTAACTCATTGGTCGAAACCGTGATCGACGATAACAGCTCGTCGCGGCTGGCCCTGCAGAACGTCGTCATGGAGTATGTGACCGATCGCCTGGTTCAAACCGTTTGCCAGGAAATCGAACGCGACCAGCCGGACTGGCTGCGCCGTTTTGCGCTGGTCAAGGCGCACAGCCAGGAGCACGTGCAGGGGAGTCAGCGCCGCCTGCTGCTGCAGCCAGTTGTGGACTGGCTGGTGGCGCGCTGGGGCCAGGCCGAGGCCGCTGGTCGCCTGCGCAGCCTGCTGCTGCGTTTGCGCCAGGCTCCCGGTTACGCTGCCGCCAACATTTTGCACCTGCTCGTGCAGCTGCCGGTCGATGTGCGTGGTCTCGATCTTTCAGGGCTGGCGGTCTGGCAGGCCGACCTGCGTACGACGTCGCTGATCGACGTCGATTTACATGGTGCGGATTTGCGCGGATCTACGTTTGCCGACACCTTCGGCGCCTTACAGGTTGTGAGGGTGAGCCCAGACGGCCGCTACCTGGCCACCGGCGGCTCCGACGGTACGGTGTTCGTATGGCAGATGGCCGACTTCCAGCCCTTTTTGACACTGCCCGCCCACACCCAAGGGATCAGCCGGATCGCCTGGTCGCCGGATAGTGCCCGGCTGGCCAGCTGCAGCTACGATTACCTGGTGCGGCTGTGGGATGTCCAGACGGGTCAACTGCTGGATACGCTGCGCGCGCACACCGACACCGTGTCGTCGGTCGTGATTGGTCCGGATGGCATCTATCTGGCCAGTGCCGGCGCCGATCAAACCATCGTTGTGACCGATACGCGGACTGGCACGATCGATCGCCGCCTGTCCGAATCGGCCTGGATCAATCATCTGGCTCTTTCTGCGGATGGTCAGACCCTGGCCAGTGTCAACGCAGCCGGCGAGGTCAACCTGTGGAGCTGGCGTACCGGCGACCGGCGGCAGACCCTGGGCGGCCACGCGGGCAAACTGCATGCGGTTGTCTTCAGTCCCCAGGGTGAGCTGCTGGCGACGGGAGGTGAGGATGGCCGCGTTTACCTGTGGCACGGGGCTGATCTCTCACAAATGCGTGTTTTGCACGGTCACGCGGGATGGGTGATGTCGCTGGCTTTCAGCCCGGACGGCCGGCGCCTGGCCAGTGCCAGCACCGACCGCACCGTGCGGATCTGGGATGTGGACACAGGCCGGATCGAGCGCACGCTGTTGGGTCACACCAACTGGGTAACCTCCGTGACCTATTCTCCGGATGGCAGCACGGTGGTGAGCGGCAGCTACGATCAGTCGGTGCGGCTGTGGGATGCCGTCACCGGGCGCCTGGTTCACCGGCTGCACGGGCACCTGCGCTGGACCGATGCGGTCCGTTTCAGCCCAGACGGCCGTCTGTTGGCCAGCAGCGGTCTCGACGGACCCATACGGCTGTGGGACATCCACAGCGGGCGTCTGCTGCACACGCTGCGTGGGCATCACGGGGCCGTGCGTGCCCTGGCTTTTGCTCGCACCAACGGTTTGCTCGCCGCCGGCTGCGATGACCACCATGCCTATGTGTGGGATGTGACCAGTGGCCGGTTGAAATACGTGCTGCGTGGCCACGGCGGGCTGGTGCGCAGCGTGGCCTTCAGTCCAGGCGATCACCTCCTGGTCACTGGCAGTTATGACCAGACGCTGCGCGTATGGCTCGTGTCCAGCGGGCAGTTGCTGCGCATCGTGCCCGGTACCGGCGTCATTTCGCAGTTCAGCATGGCCTTCGATACCGAGGAGCGGCTGCTGGCGTGTATGGTTGCCGAACACCACAGCGACCTGATCCACCCGCCATCTGGATCGGTGGTAGAACGTTTCGACGTGGCCCCGCAGCAACCCCTGGTCGTTGCGCACGGCGTGCGCGAGCACCTGCTGGCCTGCGGCACGCAGGAGGGAGACGTGTGGGTGTGGGAAGAGAATTCGATGCCGGGCAGCGAACCAGCCAGGCTGCGGTTCCAGGCCCAGTCAGGGGACAAGGCGATAGCACGCCTGCAGTTCAGCCCCGATGGCCATTGGCTGGCGGCCTATACCGCGGACGACCAGGTCCATCTCCTCGACACAGGGACGGGGCAGATACTGTATGACCTCTCCGATGTACCGGCGGTCTCCTGCCTGGCGTTCAGCCGAACGGGCAAGGAGCTGATCTGCGGGAATTCGCTGCGCGAGGTTGTCATTCGGAACGCCGCAACCGGCGAGGTGCAGCGCACGCTGCGCGGACACACCAGCGACCTGACCGCGATCGATGCGAGTCCGGTCGAGGACCTGGTGGCCAGCGGTAGTTCCGACGGTGTCGTGCGGCTGTGGGATGCTGTGTCCGGTGAATGCCGGACGGTGCTGACGCCGGAGGGACCCTACGCCGGGATGAACATTTCTGGCGCCACGGGGATCAGCGCCACGCAGCGGGCGACGCTGGTGGCTTTGGGGGCGGTGGACGATTCAACGTCAGTGAGTTTGGTCGGGTCGCGGGATTGACTGTCGAGGATTGGGTGTCGCGCTAGCCTCACATGCCCCAAACCGTAATGGGCAGCCCACGGTAGCTCTCAGCACGCTGCCAGATCCGCTCGTCCCACGACCGACCCGGCGTACGGTCGAAGATGACCAGGTGGGCCGCCTCGGCGCCGCAGCGGTCGGTGTACTCCCAGGTCTGCGCCAGTCCCTCGTGCAGCGTCGCCTCCAGTGAGCCGCGCAGTAGCTTCAGCTCGATCACCACGCGCTGTACGCCGGACGGGTGGTTCCACACCACCAGCAGGTCGGTGCGCCGCCGTCCCAGGCCATATTCACGATCGACGCGCCCACCGCCATTAATGATACGCTGCAAAAAGGCCTGCATCAGCAGCTGTGGCCCCGCTTCGCGGTAGTTGAACCCCTCCAGCCACGCCTCCGAATTCTCGCGGAAAAACTGTTGGAAGGCTGCAATCAGTTTGATCATGTCCAACTGTCCATCGCGACGAATGTACCAGGTCGGGTTCTGCTGGCTCTCCAGGTTCATCTGGGCGATCACCGTCAGCTCGCGCGGGATCACCTCACGATAGATGGGGTTGGCAATCTGGGGACCGGTTGACGTGCGGGTGATGAGACCCAGGTCGACCGCATACTGGATGTCTTCCACCGTGGCGACACTCTCCAACTCGTCGCCGCGCAGCATCGGCTCCACCACGCGGCGCACGCGCGGCTCGCGCAGCTTGTCGGCCAGTTGATCCAGGTGCGTCACGCGGCGCAGGATCAGGTTCTCTTTGGCGTCGCGGATCATCGTCTCCGTGATGGGCTGCGTGCGGTCACGGCCGTCCCGCATCTCCCAGGTCACCTCATAGGCCAGGGCGTTGACCAGCCAGGGCTGACCGTTGGTGAAGGTCCACACCAGGTCGAGCGCCGGCGGGGTGAAGACCTGGCCAGTTTCGGTCGTATGCGTTGACAGGAGGGCCAGCATCTCGTCGCGGGTGAAATCGCCCAGGCGCAGCGACTTCGCTTTGATGTTGAAGGCACTGCCCCCCGTGACCGGTGCCTTTTCGCTGCTCGATTGGATACGGTAGTCCCGCAGGTCGCGTACCCCGCACAGGATCACGGTCTGCGGGAACTGGCTGGGTCGTTTGGGGTAGCCGGCGCGCAGCTGGCGCAGCAGGGAGATGAGCGTATCGCCCACGAGCGCGTCGACTTCATCCAGCAACAGGACGAGCGGTTTGTCCAGCTGCTGGCACCAATCGGAGAGAAAGCGCTCAAGCTGCGCGCCGGGTGCCGTAGCTGCCAGGGTATGTTCCATTAAGGATATGGCGTGGTGATCACCTGTCAAATCGCGCGCCCCGAGCGCGATGTTGGTGACAAGCGTGGCCATCCCCTGCGCAACGTTCTCGCGATAGGCCTGCGCACCTTCGATGTTGGCGTAAACGGCGTGGTACTGCCCGCCCTGGTTCAAGTAGTCAGCCAGTGCCAGCAGACAGGTGGTTTTGCCGGTCTGGCGCGGGGCATGGAGCAGGAAGTATTTCTTCTGGGCAATAAGCGCCAGCACGTCTTCCAGGTCGAAGCGCGTCAGGGGTGGCAGGCAGTAGTGATCCTGGCAGTTGACCGGACCTTCGGTGTTGAAAAAGCGCATCGCCTTCCTCCCGTTGGGCGTTTCTACCATTATATTCCAATCTGACCAGGGACACAATTCGAGCAGAATATGTGGCGGATTTCTGTGTTCAATCCAACTTCAGCGGCAGCCACACCTCACCCGCTGGTTGGACGATCGCCACGGCACGACCATCCCGCCGCGCCGGGCGCAGGCCATCGGTTTGGATGAGCCCGCTCGTCACGGGCCGGCCGTCGGCGGTCTGCACGGCGCCGATGCCCGCAGCCAGCACGGCGGCGATTGGCTGCATCCCCGCCAAACCACGCACCTGCCCCACCTCGATGTAGCGCCCCGCCTGGCCGCCGGCGGTCAGCCCAACCGCGGCGAGCGCGCCGATCACCCCCATGCCATCACCACCCAGCTCCTCCAGGTGGATGCCGTGTGTGCGCGCCAGCGCATAGGCCTCGGCCTGGGTCAACAGCTCGCGCTGGGCCCGCGCGCCAAACGCAATCACGTCGGCCGGCACGTCGCGCGCCACACACAAACCCGGATCGCTGCCCGGCTGGAAGTCGGCCAGCATCAGGGCACGCACGCGCGCAGCAACAGCCGCCAGATCGACCGGTTCCCCATCGTCCAGCAGAATCGCCTTGCTGCTGTTGTTTTTGGTGCACGGTACGCGCGGGTCGCGCAGCAGCTGCTGGCGCACCACCCCCAGCACAGCATAATCCCGCGCCAGGTCGGCAGCGACGTGACGGGCCAGCGCGCCCGTGCCGCGCGACTGAAGGGTATCGGTATCGTCGATGCCGATGATAATCATGGTCTTGACAAACCTCGTCGATCGTTGTAGAATCGTTTCGGGCATATGCCCATAACTAACAGGAGGTCCACATGAGCAAACTCTTCGTCCGTGAACGCCGCCAGATCGGCAGCGGGTCCGGTCAGCCACGTTTCCGCATCATCGCCTCGGAAGGGCTCGACATGCGGGTCTACGTCCCGCACATGCGGCGGGTCGAACTGGAGCAGCTGGCCGCTGCCGCCGGCGCCGAGATCGTCTACCTGACGCGCGGCGAACAGGAAGGCGAGCCGGCGCACGGTCGCGGTGAAGGCCGGCGCCGCCGCCACCGCATGCACGACGCGGACTAGCGCACGATGCCGCGTCCGCGCAAACGACGCACCGTGACCCTCCCGGCACGCGCGCTGGTCTACAAACCGGCCGGCGTGCCGCTGGAGGGTCTGCGCCGCGTCAGCCTGCTGCCCGAAGAGCTGGAAGCGCTGCGCCTCATGGACCTGGAGGACCTGACCCAGGAAGATGCCGCACAGCGCATGGGTGTCTCGCGCTCTACCTTCCAGCGCATCGTGACCCAGGCCCGCCGCCAGGTGGCACTGGCCCTGGTCGAAGGCGCGGCCCTGGTCGTCGAAGGTGCCACGGTCGAGCGCCCGCCGGGCCATCCGCGGCAGGTGGGTGCGGGGCAACTGTAAATCATTTCACGCCTGGCGATAGATGCGTGTACCCGGATTCTCGCCGGCGAGCACACGCGCCAAGTTGCCCCGCTCTAATCCATTGATGATGAACACCTCGTGCACGCTGGAGGCATGCGCCAGTGCCGTCAACATGGCACGCTCCACCGGCAGGTCGTTCAAATCGCGCGCCAGCAGTTCGTTGACCTCGATCTCGGGAATGAACTGTGCGGCTGGGTCCTTCTTTGGATCGGCGGTGAACAGGCCACGCTCGTCCTTCACCAAAATGCAGCGCCGTGCGCCCACGACTTCCGCCGTCAGAAAGGTTCCGGCATCGGTACGGTGCGGTGGGATGCGTCCGCTGGCGGCCGGCTCTTCCCACAACCCATACGGCGGCATGGCGTGCATCACCGGGATGACACCCAAGGCCATGTACGCCGCCAGCTTGAGCACGTCGTCGTGACCGATTTTGACGCCGCCGTGTGGCGCGAGCAGCAGCGAGACCATCAGCGCGTTCTGTTCGCTGATGCTGTCGCCCAACTTGGCCAGCACCCCGGTCGGCATGCCCAGGTCGAGCGCAATTGCGTAGACGTGCCGGCTGCGTGTGCCACCGCCGGTCAGCACCAGGAGTTCGTTCCCGGCGCGCGCGGCGACGATCTCCTCCAGGATGGGCAGCAGGGCCGCGCGGCCGCGATCGATGATGCTCTGCCCGCCGAGTTTCACGACGTTCAGCTTGGGCAGCGGGCGGAAAACCTGGCTGCTGGCGGTGCTGGCCAGCAGCGACTTGTCCATCAGCGACTCGGCCATCAGCGGCGTATCGATGTGCAGCCGGCCGGACGCGTCGTAGATGAGGCTCATGCGTGTCTCCAGAGTTTCAACACCAAATACGAATACATTGAACTACATCCGCTGATTATAGGAGTGAGCTGTCCGAGTGTCAAAAGCGCACCAGATCGGCCAGATGGTTTCCGCCGGCCGAAGTGGCGCTGAATTGACATCAGGAGGGCGGCAGTGAGACTCACGCGGTGAGACGGGGAGTGCTCCTGGTTGATGGGCACAGCACAATCCGTAGTATAATCCGTAGTATAATCCGTAGTATAATGTAGACGACCGGTCGCCCTGGCAGTGTAATCCTGGCGAAACCGGCAGGTCGAACGAGACAAAGGAGGTCACCGTTGCAGTCCGGCGGAATCATCGACGCGTTATCACTGCCTGCGTTGTTCATTTTTACTGCGGTCATCGTGCTCATCTCGAGCGAGGTGGGTTGGCGGCTGGGCAATTACCGGCGCAGGCTGCCGGAGCATGAGCGCGAAGCACCGATCGGTGCCGTGATTGGTGCAATGCTTGGCCTGCTGGCATTCCTGCTGGCTTTCACCTTTGGGATGGCCGCCGCGCGATACGACGACCGCAAGGAGCTGGTTCTACTCGAGGCGAATGCCATCGGTACCGCCTATCTACGGGCCGAGATGCTGCCTGAACCACCGCGCAGCACGATCCGTGGCCTGCTGCGCGACTATGCCGTCCTGCGCGTCGGGGGGGTCACCGCGCTGCTGACACCTGAGATGAGGACGCAGTCGTCGGCGATTCACAACCAGCTGTGGGCCCACACCGTCACCGCCGCCGCACAGAACCCCGACTCCATGTTAACTGCCCTGTTCGTAGAGTCGCTCAACGAGGTGATCGACCTCGATGAAACACGCGTGACCGCTGGCCGCAACCGAATCCCCGACAGCATCTGGCTGGTGCTGTACAGCGTGGCCATCCTGACGATGGCTGCCATGGGTTACCAGTTTGGTCTGACGGGCGAACGCAGCTGGCCGGTGACGATTCTACTGACCCTGGTATTCACCGCAGTTCTCGTGCTCATCGCCGACCTGGACCGGCCGCAGGCAGGTTTGCTGCAGGTGAGCCAGCAGGCCTTGATCGATTTGCTCGGTACCATCGACACGCCCGCGCCGTGAACCATGCTGGTTACAAAATCGACCCGCCCCAGATGAAGTTGGAACGATCGTGGTTGTGTAAGTAGACGTCGCCGCGCTTCATGCACGGGCCTCGTCTTCCCCAAACACCGGCACATACCGGCCAACCCTCTTAGTGCTGAGGCAGCAGAAGCTATTTTCACATAGACGACAGCAGCGGCCAGCGGCTGTAGGCCAAGAACGCCGTCATGACCAACAGAAGGGCATTGACGCTGGCCTCCTGCAGTTCACGCCGCTGGCCATGAAAGGTGCCGGCCATCAGCATCAGCATCGCCAGCGCCGCGGCCGCAATTGGCGTCAGCCAGGGCAGAATGCCGGTCGCCACCGGCAGAACTAAGCCCAAGGCACCCAAGATCTCGGCAATGCCGATGAACGTGACCAGGGCACGCGGCACGTCCTTGACCCACGCAAAACGATCGGCGGCGAGCTCGTACTTGAAGACCCTCACGGCGCCGACGGTCAGAAAGACCAGCGCGAGCACGATCGAAAAGACCCAGACGAGATCATTCATGGACAATCATCCTTTCTTTGTGCCCCGGTAGTAGGAGTAGGAGTACCGTCCTACTCCTACTCCTACTCGTACTCGTACTCGTACTCGATCGTTGCCCCGCATCTGAGTCGTGGCGGGTCACTTGCCACGACTTTCGCCACTGATCGAGCGTAATCGATGGCGATGCCCAAGCCAGGTGACCCGGTGGTGCGAGTACGAGTACGAGTACCGTTGCACTGAGTACGAGTACGAGTGCCGTCCTACTCCTACTCGTACTCGTACTCGATCGTTGCCGCTCATCTGAGTCGCAGCGAGTCACTTGCCACGACTTTCGGCACTGATCGAGCGTAATCGATGGCGATGCCCAAGCCAGGTGACCCGGTGGTGCGAGTACGAGTACGAGTACCGTTGCACTGAGTACGAGTACGAGTGCCGTCCTACTCCTACTCCTACTCGTACTCCTACTCCTACTCGTACTCGATCGTTGCCGCGCATCTGAGTCGCAGCGGGTCACTTGCCACGACTTTCGCCACTGATCGAGCGTAATCGATGGCGATGCCCAAGCCAGGTGACCCGGTGGTGCGAGTACGAGTACGAGTACCGTCCTACTCCTACTCGTACTCGTACTCGTACTCGATCGTTGCCCCGCATCTGAGTCGTGGCGGGTCACTTGCCACGACTTTCGGCACTGATCGAGCGTAATCGATGGCGATGCCCAAGCCAGGTGACCCGGTGGTGCGAGTACGAGTACGAGTACCGTCCTACTCCTACTCGTACTCGTACTCGTACTCGATCGTTGCCCCGCATCTGAGTCGCAACGGGTCACTTGCCACGACTTTCGGCACTGATCGAGCGTAATCGATGGCGATGCCCAAGCCAGGTGACCCGGTGGTGCGAGTACGAGTACGAGTACCGTCCTACTCCTACTCGTACTCGTACTCGTACTCGTACTCGATCGTTGCCCCGCATCTGAGTCGCAACGGGT
>CAYUCC010000079.1:0-23734 GCA_964443225.1 uncultured Anaerolineae bacterium | reverse complement strand
CACGGCCGACCGCATCCGCCGCGAACAGTGATGCTGCAGCCCCCGTGGTCAACTGACGTGTGAGACTGAGGAGTCCGCGTCGGGGGATGCGGACTCCGACGACAGTCACAGGCGGCGCTGCCTGGCATCCCCCGCTTCCCCCTCCCACCCCCCTGTGGTACAATAGCGCCATGACCACACCGATGCGCCAGCAGTACCTGGACCTCAAACGCCAGTACAAAGACACGATCCTGCTCTTCCGCCTGGGCGATTTCTACGAGACGTTCGACGACGACGCCAAGACCGTTGCGTCGGTGTGTGACGTCGTGCTGACCTCGCGCCCGGTGGGCAACGACCAGCGCGTGCCCCTGGCGGGCGTGCCCTGGCACAGCGTCGAAGGCTACATCGCCCGCCTGGTGCAGGCGGGCTACAAGGTGGCGATTGCCGAACAGGACGGCACCACGCCCATCGGCGGCCTGGTCCCGCGCCTGGTCAACCGTGTCATCAGCGCGGGCACCGTCGTCGAGCCCGGCATGCTGCCCGACCGGCGTAACAACTACCTGGTCGCCCTGGCGCGCGACGGCGAGCGGGCCGGTGTGGCCTACGCCGATATCTCCACCGGTGAGTTTGCCACCACCGAATTGAGTGGTGCTGACGTAGCCCTGCGCGTGCGCGAAGAGCTGGCCCGCATTCAGCCCGCCGAGCTCCTGCTGGCCGATACGGCGCACGCCGACCATCCGGCGGGCGACGATCACCCGGGGCGAGTCTACGCCCTGACCACCCTGCCGGCCTGGCAGTTCGAGCTCGACCACACGCGGCGCGTGTTACTCGACCATTTCGACGTGCGCTCGCTCGACGGCTTTGGCTGTGAAGGCAAACCGCTGGCCGTGCGCGCGGCGGGTGCCCTGCTCGGTTACCTGCGCGACATGCAGCCCGGCGCCCTGGCCCAGCTTACGTCACTGCACACCTACAGCACCGGTGATTTCATGGTGCTCGACGAAGCGACGCGCCGCAACCTGGAGCTGACCGAAGCGATCCGCGGCACCGATACGCGCGGCACACTGCTGGCCGTGCTCGATGATACCCGCACCCCAATGGGCGCACGCCTGCTGCGGCGCTGGTTGGGGCAGCCGCTGCTGGACGTGGATCAGCTCACAGCCCGCCTCGATTCCGTTGCACTTTTTTTTGGCGATACACTGGCGCGCACCGCCGTGATGTCGCAGCTGCGGGGGTTTGGAGACCTGGAGCGCTGGACGAACCGCGTGGTGCAGCGTATCGCCCTGCCGCGTGACCTGCTGGGGATTATGGAGGCGCTCGCCACCGTGGGTGACCTGCGGCAGCTGTTGGCTCCCCTGGCGGCCCAGGTTGCCTCCGTGGCAACTCTCTACGACCAGCTGGACACGTGCGATGACCTGCGCCAGCTGATTGTCGCGGCCATTGCCGACCAGCCGCCGGCAACCCTGCAGAACGTCGGCATCATCCGCCCTGGTTACAGCGCCGAAGTCGATTCGATCATCGCCACCTCGCGCGACGCCAAGGCCTGGATCGCCAACCTGGAAAACAGCGAACGCACGCGTACCGGCATCCGCTCGCTCAAGGTAGGTTACAACAAGGTCTTCGGCTACTACCTGGAAGTGTCAGACGCCAACGCACACCTGGTACCCGCCGATTACATCCGCAAACAGACCCTGGTCAAGGCCGAGCGCTACATCACGCCGCAGCTCAAGGAGGTGGAGAACCTCATCCTGCACGCCGACGAGCGCCAGCTCGAGCTGGAGCAGCAGATCTACCGCGAAGTGCTCGATCAGCTGGCGGCGGGCGCGGCCCGGCTGCTGGGTGTGGCGCACGCCGTGGCAGAGCTCGACGTGTACACCAGCTTGGCCGAGGTGGCGGTGCGTCACCGCTACGTGCGACCAGAGCTGGCCGACGACGGCGTGATTCACATCGTCGACGGCCGCCACCCCGTGGTCGAGCTGATGCAGCGCGCTGAGCCGTTTGTGCCCAACGATACCCTGCTGACGCCCGACGAGGCGATCCACCTGGTCACCGGGCCCAACATGAGCGGTAAGAGCACGGCACTGCGTCAGGTGGCGCTGATTACGCTGATGGCGCAGATCGGTTCGTTCGTGCCGGCCAGCCAGGCCCACATCGGGCTGGTCGATCGCGTCTTTACCCGCGTCGGTGCCGCCGACGACATCGCCCGCGGCCAGTCGACCTTCATGGTTGAGATGGTCGAGGCGGCCAACATCCTCAACCACGCCACCCAGCGCTCGCTGCTGATCCTGGACGAAATCGGCCGCGGCACCAGTACCTACGATGGCCTGGCTATTGCCTGGGCGATTGTCGAGTACATCCACAACCACCCGCGCCTGCGGTCTAAGACGCTGTTTGCCACCCACT
This sequence comes from uncultured Anaerolineae bacterium, assembly GCA_964443225.1. GTDB lineage: Bacteria > Chloroflexota > Anaerolineae > SSC4 > Amarolineaceae > SSC4. Next base: position 21,355 of record CAYUCC010000079.1, on the reverse strand, counting down.
ATCACGAGCTGACCGATCTGGCCGAGCGGCTGCCGCATGTCGTCAACTACAACGTCTCTGTGGCTGAAGAGGGGGATCGTGTGGTGTTTCTGCGGCGTATCGTGCGGGGTAAGACCGACCGTTCCTACGGTATTCACGTTGCCCAGCTGGCCGGCCTGCCGCGTGCCGTCATTGCACGGGCGCAGGAGATCCTGACCGAGCTGGAAAGCCAGGGCACCGCCACGCCTCTGCGTCCCACCGCGGTCTCAGGCCCGCAGCAGCTTTCGTTGTTCAGCCTCACCCACCCGCTGGTGGCCGAGCTGAAACAGCTGGACATCAATGCCCTGACCCCCCTGGCGGCGCTCAACGTGTTGTACGAACTGCAGCAGCGGGCGGCGCAAGAAGGGTGAGGGGATAGGGGTTGGGGATTGGGGGCCAGGGGTTGGTATTCGTTGACGAACGGTGTGAAGCGCGACTCGAAGTCGCGCTTCACACCGTCCACAGGTTACAATTCACGCCGCGGTTAGACGGATGAACCGTCGTTTACCCACCTGCAGCACGCGTGACTGGCCGGCCGGCACCTGAATGACGGCCTCGCCGTCGTGCAGGGGCTCACCGTCCAGGCGGATGCCGCCCTGGTCGAGCAGGCGGCGGCCCTCGCTGCGGCTTTGGATCAGGCCGTTGGCCTGCAGGATGTCGAGCAGCGGACGTGGTTCATCCATGCTGAACTCCGGCATGTCGGCGGGCAGCTCGCGGGCCTGGAAGACGGTGCGGAAATGTTCGGCGGCGGCGTGGGCGGCCTCGGTGCCGTGGAAGATCTCGACGATCTCGAAGGCAAGCTGCATCTTGGCGTCGCGTGGGTGCAGGGTACCGCTGGCCACGTCCGCCTCGACAGCCTGAATCTGGGCTGGCGTCCAGCGGGTGACCAGGTTCATGAAGTTGCTCATGGCCACGTCGGGGATCGACATGACCTTTCCGTACATGATTTCGGGTGGTTCGTCGATGCCGATCGCATTGCCCGTCGATTTGCTCATGCGCATGTGGCCGTCGGTGCCAACCAGGATCGGCAGGGTAATCGCCACCTGGGGTCGAACGCCGTAGGCCTCGGCCAGCTTTCGTCCTGCCATCAGGTTGAACAACTGTTCAGTGCCACCAACCTGGACATCTGTCTGGAGGGCAACGGCGTCATAACCCTGCATCAGGGCATAAAAGAACTCGTGCAGCCAGATCGGATCGCCGGCGGCGTAGCGTTTGCTGAAATTGTCACGGGTCAAAAACTGCTGCACTGTAAAATGTGACGCCAGGCGAATGACTTCGGCAAAGGTCAGGGGCGCGAGCCAGTCGGCGTTGTAGCGAATGATCGTTTTTTCCGGATCCAGGATTTTGAAAGCCTGATCGGTGTACGTACGGGCGTTGGCGGCTGTCTGTTCGGGCGACAACTGTTTGCGTACTTTGTCTTTGTCCGAAGCATCGCCGATCAGGCCGGTAAAATTGCCGATCAGAAAAATGCACTCATGTCCCAGCTCCTGGAACTGGCGCAGCTTACGCATCGGCACCGTGTGTCCCAGGTGAATGTCCGGTGCGGAGGGGTCCAGACCCAGGTACACGCGCAGGGGACGCCCGGTCTGCTGCGCCTCGGTCAGGCGGACGTGCAGCTCCTTTTCCATATTCACGGTGGTCTGGGGATCGCCATAGTCGGCGCCGCGCATCAACAGGGCAACTTGATCGTCGATCGATAGGGTGGGCATGGACGTTTCTTTCGGATTGGGCGGTATGAATCACCACCAAGGCACAAAGGAACCAAGTTTTACAAGGTTTCCTGGTACGGGGTCAGGATTGGCGCCATTCTACTCCAAAGGGATGAGGTTGTCAACGTCGTTCACGTCCCCGGCACGGTCCAAAACCCGGGTGATCGGTGAACCGTGCTGCGGACCGTGCCGGGGACGTCGCACAAACAGGAGAAAACTATGAACTATCGTCGTTTTGGCCGCACCGGCTGGATGGTCAGCGAAATTGGTTACGGCATGTGGGGCATGGGCGAGTGGACTGAATCGGATGACCAGGCGTCGCTGGCCGCCCTGCAGCGGGCTATCGACCTGGGCTGCAATTTCTTCGATACGGCCTGGGCCTATGGTGCCGGCCACAGCGAGGGCCTGTTGGGACAGCTGGTGCGCGCCAATCCCGGCGTGAAGCTGTATACGGCGACAAAGGTTCCGCCCAAAAACGGCAGGTGGCCCAGCCGTCGCGAGTTTACGCTGGATGACTGCTATCCGCCCGACCACATCGAGGCATACGTACACAGCAGCCTGCAGAACGCGGGTCTGGATTCGTTCGACCTGGTGCAGTTCCATACCTGGGAGGACGGCTGGCTGCATGACGACCGCTGGGCGGTGACGATGGAAGCGCTCAAGCGGCAGGGGCTGGTGCATGCGGTCGGCATCAGTCTCAACCGCTGGGAGCCCTGGAATGGGGTGCAGACCGTACGCAGCGGCCTGATCGATGCCGTGCAGGTGATCTACAACATCTTCGATCAGAACCCCGAGGACGAGCTCTTCCCCGCCTGCCAGGCGCATGACGTGGCCGTGATTGCCCGCGTGCCGTTTGACGAGGGTACGTTGACGGGGACACTGACCAGGGACAGCACCTGGCCCGCCGGCGATTGGCGCAACAGCTACTTTGTGCCAGAAAACCTGATTCCGGCCGTAGAACGGGCCGACGCCCTCAAACCGCTCGTGCCGGCCGGCTCGACCCTACCCGAGATGGCGCTGCGCTTCATTCTCAACCATCCAGACGTCAGCACGATTATTCCGGGCATGCGCAGGCGGCACCACGTCGACGCCAACATGGCGGCGAGTGCAGCCGGGCCTCTGCCAGCAGCGCTGCACACGACCCTGCGAGCCCACCGCTGGGACCGCAAGCCGACATCGTGGTCGCAGTAGCACGACCAGAAACAAAAAAGGGGGCACGCCGCGCGTGCCCCCTTTTTGTTAACTGTCCCAACCTGTTACTCGTCCGACCCCAGCCGTTCCCGAGCGCTTGTGATCCAGCGCTCGAACGGTGGCCGGAAACTGGCCGGTGATTCGATGAGCGCCTCCAGCTGTTCGACCGTACTGTCGGCCAGGGCACGGTAGGTGTAAATCCCCGCCTCGTACAGACGCTGTTCGTAGGTCTGGGAGATGCCCGGAATCTGTTCGAAGTCATCGATGGGCTGGCTCGTCCAGAGGCGGCCCAGGGTGTTGCTGGACTGGGCCAGCTGGAACGCCGACATGCGGATGGCTTCGGCATCCATCATCGCACGCCGGGCACCGACCTGCAGCACCTCGAAGAGCCCTTCGTCGGACAGGTTGGCTACTTCCCAATACGTGCCGATGCCCGCCTGGTACAGGCGGTTTTCGTAGGTCGAGCCAATCCCTTCGATGTTGGTCAGGTCCTGCGGCTGCGCCAGGTTGCTTGGTTTGGTGCCGAGCGTGAAGGCGGCCCGCGTGGCGCCCGCCTTGAGATTGACCACGGTCGACGACAGCGCCACCTGGGGCTCTTCTGTGACGGCACCCGTTTCACCTTCGCCGGCCTCAGCAGCCACTGCTGCGGCAAGCTCGCCAGCGTCGCCTGCCACCTCGACTTCTACACCGCCGGCGGGTTCGGCTACGGCCGCGGCGGCCACGGTTGGGGCCGCCAACTGTGCCCGTGAGTCGTCGGGTTCGGCGACCCGTTCTTGCAGGGCGGCGTCGGACTCGATTTGCAGGCCTTCGACGCGGGCGGCCAGTTCATCGCGTTCGGCGGTGACCTGGGCCAGGGCATCGTTTGCCGCCTGCACCGAGGCCAGCTGTGCCTGCAGATCGGCGGCTGCCTGCTCCTTCTCCTGCAAAACGGTCTCCAGCGCACCCTTGTCGGCGGTCAGGGCGTCGATCTGGGCCTGCAGACTGGTGACGTCGGCGGTCTCAAGATCGCCTTCGTGCCGCTTGATCAGGGCTGCTGACGCTGCTGCACCCGCCGTCACGGCGGCCAGACGGCCGTCACGATCCTCACGACCCTCTTCCGGCTCCTGGCTGAGAGATCCAACCTGCTCATTGAGCGCTGTGATCTGAGCCTGGCCCTCTTCCACCTGTTGGGTCAGGCCTTCGATCTGGGTATTCAAGGTCGCGATCTGGGCGTTCAGATTGTCGATCGTGGTCTTGGATGTGGCCAGGTCGGCCTGCAGGCTGGCGATGGTCTCGTCTTTCTCCTGGATCGTAGCTTCCAGCGTGGCCTTTTCGGCGGTCAAGGCGTCGACCTGCGCCTGGGTTTCGGCAATGTTGGCATTCAGGGTATCGACGGTGGTGTTGAGCATGGTCAGGTCGGACTGCATGGCTGCGGCGGCGCTGTCCTTCTCCTGCATACTGACTTCGAGGCCGGTCTTGTCGGCGGTAAGGACTTCCAGCTGGGCCTGGAGTTCGGCCAGGGCATTGTCCTTATCCTGCATGCTGGATTCCAGGTTGCTGTTGTGGGCGGCGAGCGCATCGAGTTGTTCCTGCTGGGCGTCGAAATTGGCCTGCAGATCGGCGGCAGCGCTGTCCTTCTCCTGGATAGCGATGTCGAGACTCGCCTTGTCGGCGTTGAGCGCATCGAGCTGCGCCTGCAGCGCGGCCAGGGCGCTCTCTTTCTCCTGTATGCTGCCTTCGAGACTCGCTTTGTCGGCGTTGAGCGCATCCAGCTGCGGCTGCAGCGTATCGAGCTGGACGGCAATGTCCGAGGCACGCGTCGCGGTTGCGCCCAGGTCGTCCTCTTGCTGCTTGAGTTTAGCCAGCAGGATGGCCACGGCGGCACTGACGGCACCCAAACCAGTTTTCTTCTCGGTGCTGACCGGAGCAACCACCGCGTCGACCGTCGCATCAGCGCCCGCGTCGACCGCCGCATCAGCGCCCGCTTCGACGGCCGCATCAGCGCCCGCTTCGACGGCCGTGTTCGCGGTCTCGTCTGCCGCCGGTTCTTCGGGGATGAACGGCTGCAGCTCAGCCTGCAGTACGGACACCTGCTGCTGCAGGTCGTCCCACTCGACCTGGCGTGTTCCAAGCTGGGTCTCGAGGTCGGACTTCGAGGCCAGCAGGGCCGCCAGCTGCGTTTCCAGGTCCAATTTGCCGGCGGTGAGGGTTTCGAGTTCGGTGTCGCGATCCTGGATCTGCGTTTCCAGTTCGACACGGCCGGCCCCCATTTCGTCGGCATGGGTTTGAGCAATGGCCAGCTGTTCGGTGAGGTCGGCAATTTCCTGGTTGAAATCGGCTGCCTGCGCCTCGAAATCGGCCTTGGCATGCTCGTACGCTTCGAGATCGCCCATCAACGCCGACACCTGGATTTCGAGGTCGATAATCTGCGACTCCTGGCCACCCACCTGCATCTCGAGGCTCGCCTTGTCGGCATCCAGGGCATCACGTTCTGCCAGGGCAGCTTCCAGCTGCACCTTGAGATCGTCGAGTCCCATCGACCGCTGTTCAAGCTGGGCCTCGAGCTCGGTGTTGGCGGCCTTGAGAGTCTCCACTTCCGCCATCGGATTGATCAGTTCTGGTGTGGGTGCCGGTATTTCGGGTCCCCTGGTGGGTGTGAGTACACCACCTGCCACTTGCGACACGAGGGTTTCGTACTGGTGGGTACGCTCGTTCAGGGCCACCGCAAGTTGGGCGCTGACTTCCGAGAGCAGGCTGACGTTGTAGCGCAGCGACGAGATCTGCGCCTTGGCTTCGTCCTGGGTCAAGTCGCCCGTCCAGGATGAAGAAGGAATGCGTGTTTTGGCCGCCAGGGCGTCGATCTCTTCGCGCAGGCGAGCCAGCGGATCGGCCTCGGTGGAGGTGCCGCCGGCCGCGGCAGCCAGGGCTTCGGCGGCAGCCAGGGCGTCGGGCGGCGTCTTGGGAGGCAAACCGTAGGAAGACAGGTAGTCCATGCTCTTTCTCCTCTACGAGGTTGCTGGTGCAGCGAGACCAACCATCCGTTGTGGTGCCCGGAGATTGGCCTCGTGCGGCCAGCCGCATCGCTGATAGTTCGCGCTAGCCGCGCGCTTTGCCACGCAGGGCTTCAAGTTCCTGGCTCAGCAGGGCAATGCGTGCGTTCGCCTGGTTGAGGGCATCTTCCTTGAGTTTGATCATGGTGGAGGTCACCAGGGCCATTTCACCCGCCACGTCGCCACGTGCGCGATGCAGCCTGGATTCGAGCTCGTCCTTCACCGTGGTCATGCTGGCGAGGTTGGATTTTGTGCTCGACAGCTCGGAGGTGGCGGCAACGATCATCTTGTCGCGTTCGTGCATCTGCCCTTGCAGGAGCACGATGTTGCGGTAGGCTTCGTTGAGGGCGGTATCTTTGGCGGCCAGGTTTTGGGTCATCGCCTCCACGTTGACCGTCATCTTGGTCAGCTCGTCCTGTGTCTGCGCCAGGCGGCTGGTGAGGTCACTCACGTCCTGGCTGAGATCGGCCACTTCGGCCTCGCGTGCGGTCTTCTCATCCTGCAGTGCCTGATAATCGACCTGGATTGTGGACAATTTGTTCTTGGCATCGGCCAGGTCGGCGCCGGAGTTGGTGACGCTGGATTGCAGCGATTGGGCCTGGGCCTGGGCATCGGCCAGGTTTTGGCTGGTCGATTTCAACTTGGACTCAAGCTCACCGACACGCGTTTCGAGCTGTTTGCGCGTGCCTCGCCCAGGCAGATAGCCAATCAGCCAACCCAGAATGAGGCCAATCAGCGCAGCTCCGCCGATAATGAGCCATTGCTCCTGCGTGAGGGTCGAAAAATCCATGATGCATCCTCCTCGTTACGTTTGGTGATGAAATGGTATGTGGTTGCATATAGACGGTGGGCACCCGGCCGCCGAGCTTTCCAGCCAAAGTGGACCGTCCTTGAGGGAACGATCGTACGTACCGTGGGCTTACGCAGATCGATTCCGGCACACAAGAAGTTCTGTAACATTATAAACGAAATCGGTTGTGACAGGCAAATCACCGGCATACGATTTGGGGTCTGTGTTGGCAGTCAGGAATTGGGCCACGGCGATCATGCGTGTTATGATCGTCGCATGCATGATAGACAGCCCTCCATCGCAAACGTCCTGTTCGATCTCGACGGCACCTTGACCGATCCACGGCCGGGCCTGGTCGGTGCCATTCAATACGCCATGCAGCGGCTAGGACACTCTGCACCGCCGGAGGAGGCGCTGTTGTGGTGCATCGGCCCACCGCTGCGGGCGTCGTTTGCGACCTTGTTGGCGTCGGAGGACGACGCACTATTGACCCAGGCGATCGGGTTCTACCGGGAACGGTATGGATCGACCGGGCTGTACGAGAACCAGGTGTACGCGGGTATTCCCGATGCCCTGGCTGCGCTGCAGGCGGCGCAGGTGACGTTGTTCGTCGCCACGTCCAAGCCGCACGAATTTGCGCGGCGCATCATCGGACATTTTGGGTTGAAGCGTTATTTCCGCCACATCTACGGCAGCGAGTTCGACGGCCGGCACATGGACAAACGCGACCTGCTGCGTTACATCCTGGAACAGGAAGGACTTGCTCCGGACACGGCGCTGATGGTCGGCGACCGCGGGGCGGACATGGTAGGGGCGCGGGTCAACAGATTGTGGGCTGGCGGGGTGACGTACGGTTACGGCTCGCAAGCAGAGCTGACATCCGCCGGCGCGCAGGTGCTGTTCAACACGCCGGCGGACATCGCGCGGTGGGTTACGGGTTGACTACCACCCAGATCAAACCATCTTTGACAACTTCCAGGGTCTCACCGAAAGAACTTGGGGGTAATTATCACCGGCTCACTGCGTACCGACACCACACGCTCGTTCAACGGCCGTGTGGCCCGCTGGCCGAAGGGAACTACTGCGGCAAAGGCATCGATCTGGGCGGCCGACAGCGTCGCCGGCTGCTGCAGCACGAACCAGTGCACGTCCTCGTCACACGGCGGAATGCACAATAACCCGACGCAGCTGATTTCGATGAAACAAGCAGCAGCACCGGCAGCACGGGGCCGGTCAAGTGACGGGAGAGGTAACGGATCAACCGGTATCGACCCGCTCGACGCCGGCAAACTCGAGGATGAAATCGGGTCCACACAGGCGGGACGGTGTCTGAAAACCGGGCACGACCTGGCCGGCCAGGGCACGTTCGGCCAGGGCCAGGGCGGTCTGTGCGGTGAGGTGGTAGCCTTCGGGTGTGCGCAGCCGGGCGCTGACGTGTTGGCCTGTCGCATCCCAGGCCTCACCGTAGATCACGGCCAACCCATTTTCGCGCGTCGTAGCATCCGGCCCATGCACCCCGGCTCGCACGAGCGCACGCGCGACGCGCTGCACCGGTGCCGTGGCCAGAACCGGGCGTAAGAAGTTGCTGGCCCGCGCCAGGTACCGCACCCCCGCCGGCAGGGCGAAATAAACCTCGATGTTGGGGATGCCCGTGCTGTGAAAGGCGGTGGACACGTCGCCCCACTGCACGTTGATGCAGCGGACCGGCCCGCGGCCAAAGTCAAAGGTGCCTGTTTTCGCCCCGGCCGTTACCGGCACGATGCGCCCCTCGCGCCGCACCATGCCCAGCTGATCGACGTTGTGCAGCAGGGTGGTCAGCGTGCCGCGTGAGACCCCGCCCAGCGACAGGACCGCCAGCACCAGGTGCGTCGCCGCTGGGAGCCGGCGCTTGAGGTGTGCGGCCAGGCAGTCCGTAGGCACCACGTCGAAGCCCGCACCAGGCAGCAGCATCACACCGGCCGCCCGCGCCGCCGCATCACTGCGCGCCAGCGCCTCGAAGACGACGATCTCACCGGTGATATCCAGGTAGTGCACGCCCCGGCGTATACATGCACCCACCATCGGCGCCGCCGTCTCGCTGAACGGCCCGGCGCAGTGCAGCACCACCGTCACATCGGCCAGGCCCGCATCGATGGCTGCATCGTCGTTCAGATCGAAAACCCGGTACGGCATCCCCAGTGCCTCGGCCAGCCCGCGCACCCGCGCAGCATTCCGCCCCGCCAGCACCGTCCGCACCCCGCGTTCCACCGCCAGCCGGCTGATCAGCTCACCGGTATAACCATTCGCACCGTAAATGAGAAGTGTTGACATCCACCGACCTCGACACTGCAGTGTACCTAAACGACGTCCTACACTCAGTTTACCACCACATGGTGTAACCGCATAGCGCGCAAAGATCACACAGAATACCATAATGTCTCTTTGTGTTTCTCTGCCCGCTATGTGGTCAATCAGATGCGCGGCGATCAAAAAGGATGCAACCGCATAGCGCGCAGAGACCGCACAGAATATTATAATATTTTTCTGTGTTCCTGTGCGCGTTATGTGGTTGAGCAGATGCGCAGAAATCAAAAAAAGAGAAGCGGCCGTATCGCGCGCAGAAATCGCATAGAACAACAAAAAACACTCTGTGTTTCTATGCGCGCTCTGTGGTCAAACAAGCCTGGCCATCAGACGCGGATTCAATCCATCATCGCTTCAGGAGCCGCTCTGGGGATCTCTGTCCAGATCAGCTTGCGGATCTGAAAATGATAGGATCCAAAGTTGATCAACACACCATGCTCCATACGTGCGGACTTGAGGTAACCCAATACGATGGCCAGGTGCTCGGGCGCGATCGATTTTGCAGTTTTCAATTCGATGATGAGCACATCCTCGACCAGAAGGTCCGCCAGATACTCTCCAAGCAGCGTGCCATCCTCGTCATACACGGCGATTGCATACTGCTGCACGACCTTGAAACCCGCTTTGCGCAGCCGGTGCGCCAGCGCGTTTTCGTACACCTTCTCCAGGTGCCCATGCCCATGGTATGCATGAATCTCATACGCAATCTGCCTCACCTGGTTGACTAACGGCATAACATCCTGCATATTGACCCCCAAAGATGCATTTACCACACCGGTTACCCATTACACACACAAAAACCCTATGTGTTTTGTGTGTTCTATGCGGTTAGACCCTTGCGGCGTAGACGAAATATACACCCCGCAGGCAGGCAATGGAAGCGGTTTTGTCCCCAGAAAGTCCCAGGAAAGTCCACAAAAAATCCCAAAGCGGTTCTGCGCGGTGATATGCGGACGTCCAGGGATGGATGATGGCTGGGGCAAGTCGTTGTTTGACAAGGGATGCCGCAGGTGCTAAAATCACGTCCACTATACGCCAAACGTCGACGACGGAGACGCGCAGGACGGGCGCTGAGCCCAGCGAGCCGGGGAAAGTGTAAGCCCGGTCTCATCCCAGCCTGCCAGCCCCTCCCGAGACGCACCGCCGAACCGGGTTGCCCGCAGTAGGCGACGCCGGCCGCCCACCGTTAACCGGGCATGGAGTGGGGAGCAGCGTTCGCTGCGGCTCCCAATAAAGGTGGTACCACGGGCAAGCGGCTCGTCCTTTAGAGGACGGGCTTTTTCTTTGGATTGTGCGGCCAGACTGGAGGATGCGATGATCAAACTGACCAGCCGCGAGATGCGGCAGAAATTCCTGGAGTTTTTCCGGGCGCGCGACCATACCATTGTGCCGAGCTCCTCCCTGGTGCCGGCCGGCGATCCGACGCTGCTGTTTGCCAATGCCGGCATGGTTCAGTTCAAGGATACCTTCCTGGGCAACGAAAAACGGCCCTACGCGCGAGCCACGACGGCCCAAAAGTGCCTGCGCGTCTCTGGCAAACACAACGACCTGGAAAACGTCGGACCTTCGTCGCGCCACCACACGTTCTTCGAGATGCTGGGCAACTTCTCGTTCGGCGATTATTTCAAACGCGATGCGATCCGTTTTGCCTGGGAACTGCTCGTCGAGGAACTGGGTCTCGATGTGAATCGTCTCTGGTTCACGGTCTACCGTACGGACGACGAAGCGACGCAGCTGTGGATCGAAACCGGTGCGTCACCGGAACGCGTGCTGCGTTTTGGCGAGAAGGACAATTTCTGGTCGATGGGTGATACGGGGCCGTGCGGACCCTGTTCCGAAATCCATTATTACCTGGGCGACCTGGCGGAACAGACTGCGTCTGGCGTCAACGTCGACGACAACTACGTCGAAATCTGGAACCTGGTCTTCATGCAGTTCAATCGCGATGCCACTGGTGAGCTGACACCGCTGCCCAAACCGAGCGTCGATACCGGCATGGGTTTCGAGCGCACCTGCATGGTGCTGCAGGGCGTCACGAACACCTATGCCACCGACCTCTTCCAGCCGATCTTCGATCACGTGCAGCACGCGTTGGGTCACAGCCGTACACAGCGCCTGGAACACACCGTGTCCTACCGCGTGATTGCCGACCACAGCCGCGCTGCCGCCTTCCTGGTGGGTGATGGTGTCCTGCCCGGCAATGCGGGGCGCAATTACGTGCTGCGCATGCTGCTGCGGCGCGCCGTACGTTTTGGCGTCAAACTGGGCTTCGACCAGCCGTTCCTGGCCGGCACGGTGGGTGTGGTGATCGACACGATGGGTGATCACTACCGTGAGCTGCGCGACCGTCGCGAGTTCATCCTGCGCGCCGTCGAAATGGAAGAAACGCGCTTCCGCCAAACCCTGGCGACGGGTGAGTCATTGCTGCAGGAAATCATGCAGCGGTCCGACGTACAGGCCAGCGGTGTGGTCCCCGGGCTGGATGCCTTCCGGTTGTACGACACGTATGGCTTTCCCATCGATTTGACACGTGATGCCGCCCGCGAGTTAGACCTGACGGTCGACGAAGCAGGTTACCAGTCGGCGATGGCGGCCCAGAAAGAACGGGCGCGCAGCACGGCGCGCTTTGCGGCGACCGATAACCAGGCCCTGCAGCCCTACGTCGATCTGCTGCAGACTCTGCGCGACGACGGGGTTCTGGGTACCGAAGGGGTCGTGCACCTGTTCTACGAGACGACCCGCGTGCCTACGAACATTGCGGCGCTCCTGATCGACGGGCGGCCGGTGACTACCGCGTCGGCGGGCAGCGTCGTGGAGGTGATCATCCCTGAGACGCCGTTCTACGTCGAAGCGGGCGGTCAGGTGGGCGATACCGGAAGCATGGCGGCCGAGTCGGCGGGTGAGGCGCGCTGGGAGATCGCCATCGACGACGTGCGCCGGCCCATTCCTGGCCTGACCGTGCACCGCGGACGTGTCGTGCGCGGCGAGGTGCGCGTCGAGGATGCGGCGCTGGTGACGATCGACGAAACACGACGTACGGACATCATGCGCAATCACACGGCGACGCATCTCCTGCACGCCGGGCTGCGTCACGTGCTTGGCCCGCACGTTCACCAGGCGGGCTCGCTCGTGGCGCCGGACCGCCTGCGGTTCGATTTTTCGCATACCTCGCCGTTGAGCGATGCCGAGCGCGAGCAGATCGAGGACGAAGTCAACCAGGCGATCCTGGCCAATCACGCCGTCGACGTAACGTGGAAACCGTACCAGGCAGCGGTTGCCGAAGGCGCGATGGCGCTGTTTGGTGAGAAGTACGGCGACGAGGTGCGCGTCATTACGATCGGGGACGCCGACGAGGCGGTGGTCAGCCGCGAGTTGTGCGGCGGCACCCACCTCGATCAAACGGGCACGATCGGCCTGTTTCTGATCACGTCGGAGGGCAGTATCGGGTCGGGTGTGCGGCGCGTAGAAGCGGTCACGGGACGCGGTGCGCAGCAGCTGGCCCGTCAGCGCCTGGCCACGGTACGCCAGACGGCGGCGCTGTTGGGTGCACCCGAAGAGGAGCTGGCCACGCGTGCTGCCGATGTCGTCCAGAGTGCGCAGGGCCTGCAAAAAGAGGTCGCCCGGCTGCGCCAGACCCTGGCGCGGCGCGACATTGAACAGCTTGCCAGCCAGGCGGCGCCGGTCGGCGACACCCGCGTGGTGGCCGCCCAGGTCGATGCCGCCGACGTCGATACCATGCGCCAGATGAGCGACTGGCTGCGCGACCGTCTGGGGTCTTCGGTCGTTGTACTGGGTGCGGCCATCGATGGCCGGCCCAACCTGATCGCGGCGGTCACGCCCGACCTGGTGGCGCGCGGCGTCGACGCGGGTCAGTTGATCCGTGCCATTGCACCGGTCGTGGGCGGCGGCGGCGGCGGACGCCCGACGCTGGCCCAGGCTGGCGGCAAGGATGCGGCGCGCCTGTCCGAAGCCCTGGCCCAGGTTGTACCCTGGGTGGCAGGCCACCTGCGTCCCTGAACAAGGTTTGAATGATGGATCAAGTCATCGATATTGCCCCCGGCGACGGTATGCCGGCGATCCAGCAGCGCCTGGCCCAAACCCAGGCTGCGCGCGCCGTGCTGACCCTCGCCGATGGGGCACACCAGCTGGCCAACCAGGTACGATTGGAGCTCTTGCTGCGGCAGGCTGCCCGCCAACACGTCGAACTGGCACTGGCGACGCGCCATCTCCCCACCCAGGATGTGGCGCGCCGCCTCGGCATGCCGGTCTTCAATACGGCATCCCAGGCCCAGGCCGCGGCCGCGTGGGCCCGGCCCGACCTGGCACCGGCTGCAATCGAACGCGAGCCAGCGGTGACACGTTTGAACCGCCGGACCCAGCGCTGGCTCGATCGGGCACGGTGGCCCGGCGTCGCGCGCCACCGTAACCGCGAGATCGGGACGATCAGCGGGCGCACGGTCAACCACCGCTGGCTGCAGGCCGCCGGTTTGCTGCTGCTGCTCGGTGTGGTCTCTGTCGTTGTGATTGGCGGCATCTTACTCGTCGTGCCCGAGGGTTCGATCACGATTGTGCCCAGCCAACAGCCGGTGTTGGCCAGCGTCACCGTCCGTGCCAGTCCGGCGACTGATGAGGTGGACGTCACCAACAATCTGGTACCGGCACGACGCATCGAGGTGTTGGTCGAAGACACGGCGCAAATACCGACGACGGGCAAACGGGACGTGCCGGACAAGGCGGCGGTGGGCACGATCACCCTGGTGAACCAGCGCAACCAGGAGGTCACCGTACCCGCCGGCACGATTGTGCGCACGTCGACCGGCAGCAATGCCCGTTTCAAGATCGTCCGGGAAACCATCGTGGGCCCCCGTGCCTCGGTCCAGGCGCGCATCGAAGCGGTCGACCCCGGTCCGGCGGGCAACGTGCCCGCGGGGCGCATCAACCGTGTCGATGGTTTTGGCGTGGCGCTGCGGGCCATCAACGAATCACCCACGGGCGGCGGCACGGTCCGCCAGGGCGGCACCGTCACGGCAGCCGACAAAGAACGTCTGCGCGCCACCCTGCTGGCGCAGCTCCAGCAGCGCGCCTACACCCGCCTGGGTGAGCAGCTGGAAGAGGGCGAATTCGTCCCGCCAGAGTCTGTAGAGACCCTTGTGATGTCCATGGTCTACGATTCGTTCACCGACGAAGCCAAGGATACCGTCGGGCTGACGATGCGGCTGCTGGCACGCGCAATTGCCGTGGACGATCGCGGCGGGGAAGCATTGGCGCTGCGTGCTCTGCAGGAACAGATGCCGCCCAACAGCCGGCTGTTGGCCGATTCGTTGAAGTACAATACCGGCACGTTTACGGTGCAGGAAGAAAACCAGCAGAAAGTAGTCGATTTCAGTGTGTCTGCCAGCGGCACGGTGGTCGAAGACGTGGACAGCGGACGCATCCGTGCGGCGGTGGTCGGTTTGACGCCCGCTGAAGCCCAGGCCCAGGTTCAGCGTGAGTGGAACTTGCAGCAGATGCCCGAGGTGTCCGTGACACCCGACTGGCTGGGACGCATGCCTTACATCCCATTCCGCGTCAAAGTCCACATCGACTACGAGCGTGCCGTGGCTGGCGGGGCAACGTCCACGAGTGCAGGTGCGCCATGAACGACGCGCCCGACGCGGTTCAGCTGGCCGATCGGCTGCTGGCCGGGCGGCTGCTGGCGCTCGACGTGGGCGAACGCCGCATTGGCGCGGCGGTGGGTGATGCACCCGGCTGGTTGGCGCGCCCGCTGACCGTGATCGAACGCACGTCGCGTGCGCAGGACTTTGCACGCATCGTGCAGCTCGTAAACGAACAGGGTGCTGTGGGCATCGTCGTCGGTTATCCGTTGAATGACGATGGCACGGCAGGCCCCCAGGCCCAGCAAACGGCGCGTTACGCCCGCCGTCTGGCGCAGGCTGTGACCGTGCCGGTCATGCTGTGGGATGAGCGGCTTTCGACCTTCGTGGCGCAGGACCTGCGGCGCGAGGCGCAAGCGACGCCCCACACTCGACGCCAACCGCCGCTGGATGCCCTGGCGGCTGCGGTGATTTTGCAGAGTTACCTGGATGCATTCCAGCAGGTCGCCAGCGAGAGCGGATCGGTCGCACCAACACGGCAGCCCGAATAGGGTACTGGATCGGGATCTTTATGCACAACAACGATCGTTTGTCCAAAAAGCAGCGTGTACGCCGGCAGCAGCAGCTCGAAGAACTGCGTGCCCACCAGCACC
Source organism: uncultured Anaerolineae bacterium (assembly GCA_964443225.1). Classification (GTDB taxonomy): domain Bacteria; phylum Chloroflexota; class Anaerolineae; order SSC4; family Amarolineaceae; genus SSC4. Next base: position 6,028 of record CAYUCC010000079.1, on the reverse strand, counting down.
CCAATTGGCAGCGCACGATGCGCAGCACGTTCAGCATCACCTCGCTGCTGCGGTTTGCCATTTTTGCCGGTTTGATCGTCGCGTTCGTATTCATCGGGCGCACGGTCTACGACCACCTGCATGGCCAGCTCACGGCCCAGGTCCCAACCGCCAGTGCCCAGTTCGTCACGTCCGATCAGCTGGACCTGCGGCGTGCGTTTAGCCTGGACAACCTCGAAAACACCCTGATCGGCTTTTACCTGCGGATTCGCCAAAATGACATCGAGACACCGGCCGACGCCACCGCCGAGGCACGGGTGCCCTTTACGGTCAACCTGGGTGAACCCGCCACCGTGGTGGCCGAACGTTTACAGCAGGCTGGCTTCATCGAGGATGCGGGCTTGTTCGGGATGTACATGCGCTACAACGGGATCGACCAAAGCCTGGAAGCGGGTGATTTCGAGCTGGCACCGTCCATGACGATGACCGAGATCGCCGAGGCGCTCCAGCAAGCGCGCTTCGTCGAGGTGACGGTGACGATCCCCGAAGGGCTGCGCGCCGAAGAGGTGGCTGAAATCCTGTCCAAGGCCAACATCATGGACGGGGCGGCGTTTTTGGCTGCCGTGCGTGCCGGTGATCCCCAGGTCCTGGGGCTCGATGCGTACCCGTTCCTGGCCGATCGACCACCGGGTGCGTCGTTGGAAGGTTACCTGTTCCCCGACACCTATCGTTTACCGGCGCGGGCCAAACCGGCCGACGTCATCGGGCGCATGCTCGACAACTTTGCGGCCAAGGTCACGCCGGAAGTCATTGCCGACGCACGCAGCCGCGGTCTCAACGTGCACCAACTGGTCACCGTAGCGTCGATTGTGGAACGCGAAACCCCGCGGCTCGACGAGCGGCCGATCGTGGCCAACGTGTACCTCAACCGGATGATCAAAAACATGCTGCTGAACGCCGATCCCACCGTGCAGTATGCCATGGGCTACCAGCCGGCCAGCGGTCAGTGGTGGAAGACCCCGGTCTTGCTCGAAGAGTATCAGTCGGTCCAGTCGCCGTACAACACCTACCTCTACCCGGGCCTGCCGCCGGGACCGATTGCCAGCCCCGGATTGAGTGCCATCGAAGGCACGGCGCGACCGGCGGCCACCGATTACCTCTACTTTGTCGCCACCGGTGAAGGCGGACACGTGTTTGCCGTCACGCCGGAAGAGCACGCCGCCAACGTGACAGCGTACGAGAACCGGTAGAGACGGGCTGCGCGTTGTACATCAACAGTGGATGGGTGAATGGGCATGGGACGCGTGCGCACCGGTATGAGTCGCTGCGGGTTGATTGACACAGTCCGTATGCCATGGCATAATGCATTCTGTGCCCTTGTTCGGATTCTGCCGCAACGTCTGGGTGTTGGGTGGGTTTTGATCTGTGTGGCGGCCCTGCTGGTTGGCTGCACCTCGACCCAACCGACGGTCAAGATTGGCCTGTTGGCCCCGTTCGAGGGAGTCCACCGTCCGCTGGGGTACGACGTGCTGGCCGGTGTCAAACTGGCGGTGCAGGAGCGTAACGCCGCAGGGGGCGTGGGTGGCTTTGGCATCGAGCTCGTGGCGCTGAACGATGACGGTCAGGCCGCCCAGGCCGATCGCCAGGCAGCGGCACTGGCAGCCGATCCGGCGGTTGTGGGGGTCGTCGGACCCTGGCAAACGCACACCGCCCGCACGGCGGCACCGGCATACGCCCGTGCCGGATTACCCGCCGTCGTGCCGGCCGCACTGCCCGATGACGTGCTGCGGGCATCGCCGGGTGTGTATCGCCTGTACGCCGGTGACGAAACGCTCGCCGCAACCCTGGCGTCGGTCATGCCGCACGACACCGACTGGACGCTGGTGGGCGACGCTGGCGGATGGCCGGATGCGCTGAGCCGCCAGCGTCCCCGTACCGAGAACGGCGGCGCACTGCTCGTGTTTGCCGGTGACGGCGAGGCCGTCGCCCGCGCACTGCTCGAAGGGCAGTGCCAGGCACCCGCTACGACCTGCCTGGCAGGTCCCGCGGCGCATGAACCGGTCGTGCCCGCCCGTACGGGCGCCGCCATCGACGACGTAACGTGGGTATCGTCCTTGCCCACCGTCGAGTGCACCGCGGAGTGGGCAGACTTTTGCGCCCGCTACACGGCCCTGGCCGGCAGAGCACCCGGCCCGCACGCCGTTTTGGCATATGAGGCGACCCACGTGCTGCTGGATGCGATGGCCCAGGCAGCCAGCGGCGGGACGCCGCAGCGTGCACGGGTGGCGACTGCGCTGGGCGGTGTCCAGCGCCAGGCCTGGGGGCCGGTCATAACGTTCGATACGACTCGTTCATGGGAAAAGGCACCCACTTTTCTGCATCATGGCACACAGGACAGCGGCCCTCGTTGATGCTCCGCCGACCGCGTCGGTATGCCTGTGCCGTGGGACCACGACGTGAGGTCACTCTGCGACGCTGCAGACCAGGAGGAAAGAGACAGATATGCGTGTCCTGATGTTGTCCTGGGAGTACCCACCCCATTTGCAGGGCGGCCTGGGTCGCCACGTCAACGAGATCATACCGGCGCTCAGTCGCATAGACGATTTGCACGTCGACCTGGTCGTCCCGCGCCTGGCCGGCGGTTCGTTGACGGAACAGTTCGGCCGGGTGACGGTGCATCGGGTCGACGTACCCATACCGCAGCGCGACAACTTCTACGGCGGCGTATGGCACGTGAACAACGTATTGAGCACCTTCGTCGAAGACCTGTGGCAGACGTCAGGGCCGTTCGACGTGGTGCACGGTCATGACTGGCTCATCGGCTTCATAGCCACCGCCCTGCAGCGCACCTATCACGTCCCGTTGGTCATCACGATTCACGCCACCGAACGAGGGCGGGGACGCGGCTGGCTGGGCGGAGACCTGGCGCACCAGATCGATCACGCCGAAAGCAACCTGGTGCATGCCGCGGATCGTCTGATTACCTGCAGCCGCTCGATGCTGCACGAAGTCGTGGCCAATTTTCAAGTCGATGCTGCGAAGATCGAGGTGATCCCAAATGGGGTCGACGTCTCGCGTTTCAGCACGCAAATGGCGCAGGACAACCGCCTGCAGCGCCAGATGTACGCTGCCGCCGATGAGGCGTTGGTTTTTCACGTGGGACGCCTGGTCCACGAAAAAGGCGCACATATCCTGGTCGAGGCCATCCCTGGCGTTCTGAAGGCTTTTCCGTCCACGCGTTTCGTCATTGCCGGGCGGGGCCCGCTGCTCGATCGCCTCCACCATCGTACGGCGGCGTTGCGCATCAACGAGCGTGTGCTCTTTCCCGGCTTCATCAGCGACGAAGAGGCGGTGCGGCTGTTTTGTGTGGCGGATGTCGCCGTGTTTCCGTCGTTGTACGAACCCTTTGGCCTCGTAGCCCTCGAGGCGATGGCCGCACACACGCCCCTGGTAGTGACTAACATCGGTGGGTTTGCCGAAATCGTCCAGCACAACGTGACGGGACTGGCGGTCTATCCTGAGGATGCCGATTCGCTGGCCTGGGGCATCTGCGAGACGCTGCGCGAACCGGCGACGGCCCGCCGCCGGACCGCGCAAGCCTACGAGACCGTCACGACATCCTATGCGTGGGACGTCATCGCCGGCCGGACGGTTCAGTTGTATCGCGACATGGCGGCGCCGGCACATTCACCGGTCTGACGCACGGCCGGCGCGGACAGAATCGTCGGGTAACGAACGATGCGCAAAATCGCGATCTTAGGCCTCAAAGGCGGAATCGGCAAAACCACCACCTGTGTCTCGCTGGGCGCGGCGCTGGCGCGGCGTGGCCAGCGTGTGCTCCTGATCGACACCGATACGCAGGCCAACGTCACGCTGGCGTTGGGGATGGATTCCATCGAAAAAACCCTGGTCGACGTTCTCACGCGCAAAGCGGCGGCAGCCGACTGTGTGCTGCCGGCGCGCCCGAACCTCTTTGTCCTGCCCAGCAGCCTCAACCTGTTCAAGGCACAGCAGCGTATGGTGCTGGAAGTGGCACGTGAAGAGATGTTTTTTGAGCTATTTGCTGGATTGGACAGTTACGAGTATCATATCATCGATTGTGCGCCATCCGCTTCCCTGTTGACCGTCAACGCCGTGGCGTACGTGGATGAAGTGTACGTCCCCGTATCCATGGAGATGCTGGCCCTTGCTGGTGCACGTCAGTTTTTGATCTATCTACGAACGATCAGCCGTATGCTGGGACGCGGCGGCACCATCCGGCTCATTATCCCGACTTTCTTCGATGCCCGGCGACGGGTCAGCGGGCAGGTGTATCAGGCCCTGCTGGACGATTTTGGTGACAAGGTCACCCATCCCATTCGTATCGATACGGCGCTGTCTGAAGCCCCCGGGCGCGGGCGTACGATTTTTGAGTACGCGCCACGCAGTCGTGGCGCCGACGACTATGCACGTCTGGCTGACCTGGTGGAGCAGCTGCCGCCGCTGGCCTGACGCAGGCGCAGAACGGAGGTGCGTATGGCACGTACGATTGCGATTGCCAACCAGAAGGGGGGCGTGGGCAAAACGACCACGGTGATCAACCTGGGCGTCGCCCTGGCCGAGGTGCGCAGAAAAACGCTGCTCATCGACCTCGACCCGCAGGGTTCGTTGGGTGTTGGCCTGGGCCTCGACACCGATGCCATGCCCCACACCGTGTACGATGGCCTGTTGGATCCAGCGATCCAGGTGACCAAGATCATCCATCCCGTGCGCTCGTACCTGGACGTCATTCCGGCGACGACGGCGCTGGCCGGTGCCGAAATCGAGCTGGTGGCCGAGCTGCGGCGTGAGCTGATTCTGCGCACGCTGTGTACGCCATTGTACGATTGGTACGATTACATCCTGATCGACTGCCCGCCGAGTCTGGGGTTGTTGACGGCCAATGCGCTGTGCGCCAGCCGTGAGGTGATCATCCCGCTGCAGTGCGAATACCTGGCCATGCGCGGTCTCAGCCCGCTGCTGGACATGATCGAGGTTATCCGGCGACGGCTCAACCCTGAGCTGGAGATCCTGGGCATCCTTCCCACGATGTATTCGACCGGCACGATTCACGCGCGGGACGTGGTTGATGAGATCAAGGCGGTGTTCGGGGACAAGGTGTTCGACGTCGTGGTGCGCAAGAGCATCCGTTTTGCCGAAGCCAGCGTCGCCAGCCAGGGGATCGTGGACTATGCGCACAACCATCCCGGGGCCCAGGCGTACAAACAGCTGGCCCGGCTCCTGAACGAAGAAACCGCGTGACGAGACCCCCTGCAGCTACTCGTACTCGTACTCGTACTCAGTGAAACGGTACTCGTACTCGTACTCGAATCCGCGGCAACAACCGAGTACGAGTACGAGTAGGAGTACGATGAGGAGAAGGACGGAACCCGTACTCGTACTCAGTGAAACGGTACTCGTACTCGAATCCGCGGCAACAACCGAGTACGAGTACGAGTAGGAGTACGATGAGGAGAAGGACGGAACCCGTACTCGTACTCAGTGAAACGGTACTCGAACTCGGATCCGCGGCAACAATCGAGTACGAGTACGAGTACGATGAGGAGAAGGACGGAACCCGTACTCGTACTCAGTGAAACGGTACTCGTACTCGAATCCGCGGCAACAACCGAGTACGAGTACGAGTAGGAGTACGATGAGGAGAAGGACGGAACCCGTACTCGTACTCAGTGAAACGGTACTCGTACTCGGATCTGCGGCGACGACCGAGTACGAGTACGAGTAAGACGGTACTCCTACTCGTACTCGTACTCAGTGCAACGGTACTCGTACTCGGATCTGCGGCGACGACCGAGTACGAGTACGATTAAGACGGTACTCCTACCCGTACTCGTACTCAGTGCAACGGTACTCGTACTCGGATCTGCGGCAACGATCGAGTACGAGTACGATTAAGACGGTACTCCTACTCGTACTCAGTGAAACGGTACTCCTACTCGGATCTGCGGCAACGATCGAGTACGAGTACGATGAGGAGAAGGACGGAACCCGTACTCGTACTCAGTGAAAC
>CAYUCC010000078.1:0-24185 GCA_964443225.1 uncultured Anaerolineae bacterium | reverse complement strand
GCACGAAACGCTGGGCGACAGCCTGCTGGTGCGCGGCCAGCACGCGGCGGCCGAAGAGGCGTTCACGGCCGCGCTGGCGCTGACGCCGGTGGGCGACCGCCTGACGCAGGCCAGCCGGCACGGCAAGGTGGCGGCAACCTTGCAGGCGCGCCTGCTGGTGACGGAGGCTGAAGCCGCGTCCGACCGGGCGCTGGCTGCGCTGGGCGATCCGGCCGGTGAATGGCCGCCGACTTCGGCGGCTTCGGCGAGCTCAGTCGAGCCGAGCTCAGTCGAAGCGTGGCAGCGCGCCTGGCTGGAGCTGCAGCTCGCACGCATGCAGATCCTCTATTCCAAAGGCGATCTGGACGCACTGGCGCGCCTGGTCGGCGCGGTCGAGCCGGCCGTGGCTGCGGCGGGTTCGCCGGATTACCGTGCCGATTTTGTGACGGGACTGATTGATGTTGCTGTTCGTCGGGAGCACTTCACCCTCTCGGCCGGCACCGTGGCCCTTGCCGAAACGCTGCTGGCCGTGGCGCAGGAAACGGGCGACCCCGCACGTCTGGCCTGGGGCTGGTTCGGCCTGGGGTTTGCCCGGCTGTGGGCTGGCCAACTGGGAGCCGCAGCCGCGCCCCTGCTGACCGGCCTGCAACTGGCGCAGGAGCTTGGCCTGGCCCACACCGAGGTGGTCTGCCTGACCTACCTGAGCTGCACCTACCGCTTCCTGGGTGACGCCGTCGAGGCCCGGCGCTATGCCGAGCGCAGTCTGGCCGTCACCCGACAGGTGGACATGCCCATCTACCGGAGCACGGCCCACGCCAACCTGGCGGCACTGCGCTGGCGCGAACGGCTGGTGGACGCCGCGCAGGCCGAGGCCGAGCGCGCCCTGGCGCTGTGGGGCGACCATCCCTACCCCTTCCGCTGGCTGGCCGGTTGGGTGCTGCTGGCCGTCCACACGGCGCGCGGCGATCTGGCCGAGGCGGTTGCGCAGGCCCAGTCCATCCTTCATCCCAGCCAGCGCCGCCAGCCGGGGGATTTGCCGGCGCTGCTGGAAAACGCCGTGCGCGCCTGGCCGGAACACCCCGCCGAAACCGGTGTGGCGCTGCAGCAGGTGATTCAGTTGGCGCAGGGTGAGGGATATTTGTAGAGATGGAAGTGCTTGAGATCGTTGTAGGTCTGTTCTTGACGATGAGGTGCTTCCCAGGACAATGTCTGCGTCAGAGCTTTCCCGCCGCGGCCAGCGCTGCCCGGATGGTAGCCAGGGGCAGCAGCAGGGTCAAGGGGGCGTCCAGAAGGTGCAGCGCCCCATAGCTGGCGTACCAGCGTGCCACGGACTCGTTCTTGGCATCGATGAGCAGGGCGACGCCGCCCACCTCCTGGCTGGCGCGCAGACAGCGCCTACCCGCGACCAGCAATAGCTGCCCGCCCAGACCCTGCCCCTGCACCGCAAGGTCCACGGCCAGCCTGCCCAGGCGAAAGGCGGGGACGTCGTACCGCCCCAGCCCGCGCCGGATCACCTCCGGCGTGCGGGCAAAGGCCACCGAGGCGGGGCTGAGGGTGTAGAAACCCAGGACACGCGCCCCATCCTCAGCGGGAACGGCGACAAAGGTCTTGGCGCTGCCATGCTCATGGGCCTGACGGGCAAAGCGGCGCAGGAACTCGTTCAGCGCCGCGTCGCCGCAGTCGAAGGCGTCCCGATCGTGTCCTTTGGCGATCGCCTCCTCGCGCCAGGGCGGCAGGGTCATGGCAGGGTCGGCAAGGCGGCGGCGGCCGCCATCAGCTTCGCGTTCGGCGGCGGCGGATCTTGCAGCAGTTCGAGCACGCGCTGACTGTCCCGCTCTGAAAGGGCAAGCTGCTCCGCCTCAGCGACCACCACCCTGGCTGCTTCCACGGCGTGGCGCAGCACAAACGTGGTCAGGTCGGTCTGGCGATGGGCGGCGGCGCGCAGCAACAGCGCCTTGTCTTCAGGCCGAATGCGCAAGGACATGCGCTTGCTGTCCTCTACGGCGACTCGCGGCATGGGATACCTCCTGTTCTGTACGTATTGAAATCGTACACCCGCAGCGGTGATCTGTCAAGTCAGTGTTGCCAACTTGCGACATTTGCGGACAGCACGCCGCTTTGTAGACCTTTTGTGGACCATGGTCCTGTAAAGTAGTGACCATCAGCGGGAGCGGCAGCGGGCCATTCTCAAGTTACACACCATTTCACAGGAGAAAACCATGTTCCACATCACCAGCGGGAGAAAATCCCGGCTCGACCGTGCCGTCGTGCTCTGCACGCTGCTCTTGCTGCTCTGCAGCTTCGCCCTGCCGGCCGGAGCGACGCCGCCGCAGGAGCTGAATTTCACAACGAATGTGACGTACAACGTGATGCAAGGGCCGCCGAGCGTGAGCGGAACCTGGACGGCGACCGGTCTGATCAGCAGCAGCGGCGATGCCTGGATCGATCACTTCAACGCCGGTTGGAACGATGCGGGCTTCTGGCTGCGCAACAGCCACACCACGGAGGTCTACACGGACGACTACGGCACCATTACGCTGGAGGCCCACATTACCAACATCAGTGGCATCAACCCGCTTTCTGGGGACGGTCGCTGGGTGATCAAGAGCGGCACGGGCGCCTACGCCGACCTGCACGGGGTTGGTACCGTGTCCATTTATGGCGAGATGACGACCTTTCCCAACCTGATCGTGACGGCCACTTACAGCGGCGTTGGCCACTTTGATTAGGGTGGATTCGACATCGATGGCCAGTGCCAGTCAACTTTGCAGAGAGTTGCCAACTTTTGGAAAGTTGGCAACTCTCTGCATGCTGGCCAACGACGTGACAACCAAGCTGTGGGGGCCGTCCCCGATCGTGCCGCAACCGATCCGGCCCGGAGGACGATGACGACAAGATGGCCGAATCTGCGCTCTACGCGTCTTTCATAGTCCGCCTCTGGCGCGAGCCGGCTGCTGACGTCGCGAACGAGCAGGCGCCGGTATGGATGGGCGAGCTGGAATCCATCCAGACCGGTCGCGCCTGGCAGTTCCAGGGCGTTGCCACCCTGGTCGACCTGCTGACGGCGCAGTTGCCTGCCACACCGGTGCAACCTTACCAGACGGACGATATCCAGTGAATACCAATGAACCCTCACCTGCCTCATTGGCGGAAATCCAGCCACGCGTTGGGGTCGGTCTTGTGGCAGTACTGAATGCGGGCGTGCAGCTATTGCACTTGCTCCTATCACTTCCGGAGTCGATGCATGAGTAACTCATCCAACTCCAGCTCTGCTGAACAGATCATCTCCTTGCCCCAGGGCGGCGGCGCAGTAAAGGGCATTGGCGAAACTTTTCAGCCCAATCTCTTTACCGGAACGGGTAATTTCACCATCCCCATCGCCGCCTCGCCGGGACGGGCCGGCTTCGGCCCACAGCTATCGCTGCAATACAGCACGGGCAACGGCAACGGCCCGTTCGGTCTGGGTTGGCAGTTATCCATACCTCGCATCACCCGCAAGACCGAGAAGGGCCTGCCGCGCTACGACGCCGACGATGTCTTGGTAATGTCAGGCGCGGAAGACCTTGTCCCATCCTTGCAGCCAGTTGATAACCCACCGCCCGGCTACACCATCACCCGCTATCGTCCGCGCACCGAGGGGCTATTCGCCCGCATCGACATGTGGGTTGGCGACGACGGGGATGTCCACTGGAGAGCAACGACAAAGGCCAACGTCACCAGTATCTACGGCCGTACCGCCGCAGCCCGCATCGCCGATCCCGACAAGCCTCATCATATCTTTGAGTGGCTCCTGGAAGAGACCTTTGACGCCAAAGGCAACCATGTCCGTTATGAATATGCCCAGGAAGAACGATCTCTTCAAATCAACCAAATCAGCGAACAGAATCGCAGCTACGCCAGCCAGCGTTACATCCGGCGTATCTATTATGGCAATACGCCGGAGTCTTTAGCCGCCAACAGGCGGGTTGGTCCTGAACGCGATGGCCGTAATTACCTATTCGAGATTCTCTTCGATTACGGCGACTGTTCGTCCGATCCGGCCGCCAGCTATATCGCCCCACCGGCCCCAGGTATGACTGAGTGGGTAACGGATGCCTGGCTCCCACGCGACGATCCTTTCTCCACCTTTCGAGCTGGTTTCGAAGTGCGCACCCTGCGCCGCTGCCGGCGCGTGCTGATGTTCCACCACTTCTCTGAATTGAGCGCGGTCCGGAAGCCGGAAACGACAACGCTGGTCAAATCGACGGTTTTCTCATACGGGCAGAATCCGAACACCCGCATGTCATTCCTGGAAAGCGTCACCGTCACAGGCTACCGCTGGGATGAAACAGACCAGGAATTCAAGACGGCCAGCATGCCGCCGGTGACCTTTGCCTATTCCAAATTCCGCCCCCACGAGCAGCGCTACCAATCCATCACCGCCGAGGGGAATGATCTGCCCGTTTTGGCCCTCAACAACCCGGACTATGCGCTGGTGGACCTCGATGGCAACGGCCTGCCCGATGTGCTGCACACCTCTGCGAGCGGCTTTCGCTATTGGAAGAACAGGGGTAACGGCCACTTTGATCGCCCCCACCTCATGCACCACAGCCCGATGGGCGTCACCCTCTCCCAGCCGTACGTCAGCTTCGCCGATATGGCCGGCGACGGTCGGGCGGATCTGCTGGTGCTCAACGGCGCCGTGCAGGGGTTCTTTGAAACAACGCCTGAGACGACCTGGGAAACGTTCAAGCACATCCACGACATGCCCAGCTTCAGCCTGGCCGATCCCAACGTGCGCCTGGTTGACCTGACCGGCGACGGTCGCAGCGATGTGCTTCTGACCCGGGACCATCATTTCCTCTGGTTTGAATGTCAAGGGGAAGATGGTTACGCCGCTCCCCAATTCGTGGAGCGAAAGCACAACCTGAACGACTTCCCTGATGTCTATTTCAACGACCCGTCCGGCCGGGTGCGCCTGGCCGATATGAGCGGGGACGGCCTCAACGATATTGTGCTTATTCACAATGGCCGCATTGATTACTGGCCCAACCTGGGCTACGGCCGGTTCGGCAAACGCATCACCATGGCCCAATCACCGCGTTTGGAGGCCAACTTCGACCCGGCCCGCCTCTTCCTGACCGATCTGGATGGCTCCGGCTGCGCCGACCTGGTTTACGTTGGTTTTGACCGCGTTCACTTCTGGTTCAACCGCTGCGGCAACGGCTGGAGCGAGGAGCAGGTCATCCAGGGCACGCCGGTGACCACCAACACCACCGCCCTGCAATTTGCCGATATCTTCGGCGCCGGCACGGCCGCCCTCGTCTGGAGCTACGATTTCGGCCAGTTCCCCGGCAGCAACTATAAGGTCCTCGATTTCTGCGGCGGGCGTAAGCCCTATCTGCTGGAGGAGATGAACAACAATCTGGGCGCTACCACCCGCGTGCAATATGCCCCCTCGACCAAATTCTACCTGGAAGATGTGGCCAACGGCCAACCCTGGGCCACCAAACTGCCCTTCCCGGTGCAGGTGGTGGAGAAGACCGAGGCCATCGACCACATCAGCCGGACCAAGCTGGTGACAACCTACAAGTACCATCACGGCTATTTCGACGGCCGGGAACGGGAGTTCCGCGGCTTTGGCCGGGTAGACCAATGCGACACAGAGGTCTTTGAGGCGTTTAACGGGGCCGGGCTGCACGGCGACGAGGCGACCTTTACCAACAATAGCCAGGCTTACTACGTGCCCCCTGTCCTCACCAAAAACTGGTTCCACACCGGCATCTACTACGAACGGGCGACCAACGGGCGATACCAGAACGAGGATACGTTACTGGCCCGCTACCGGGATGAGTATTGCCATCTGGATGCCGAAGCGTTCAGCCTGGAGCAGAGCGTGGTCGAAATGGGCGATGCGCCGCACGAAGCCTTTCGCGCCCTGCGCGGCGCGCGCTTACGCAGCGAGGTCTACGCCATTGACGGCAGCCAGAAGGAAGTGCATCCCTACCTGGTGACCGAAAGCCGCTATCGGGTGCGCAGGCTGCAGCCCAGAGTGGCGAACAATCACGGCATCTACCTGACCACGCCCGAAGAAACGCTCACTTATCACTACGAGCGCAACCCGGCCGATCCCCGCATTGGGCACGAGATCACGCTGGCCGTTGACCCGTTCGGCAACGTGACCGACAAGGTGGCCATCGGCTATCCACGGCGGCAGGTTCCGGCCGATCTGCCGGAGCAGGGTGAACTTGAAATCGCCTACACCAAGGTTGATTTCATCAACCAGGCCGATGATCCGGGCTTCTACTACGCCGGCGTGCCCTGCCAGACCCGCTCGTTTGAAGTGACCGGCTTGCAGCCCGCCAATTCGAATCAGCCCTTCAAGGCAGCCGATTTTGACGTCATCAGATTCGCTGAGCCTCTTGTGGTCAATCCGGCGGATTTTGAGCCATTTCAGCCGGATCCTCCTGCAGACCTGACTGTCCCCAAGAAACGCATCATCGAGTGGAGCCGGACCTATTTCCGCAAGAATGACGCGGCGGCGGAACTGGATATAGACCTAGACGGCAACGGGCAGCCTACCCGCACCTATGCCAACCGCCTGCCCTTGGGGCAGCTCGAATCGCGGGCCCTGCCTTACGAAAGTTACCAGGCCGCCCTGACCCATGAATTGGTTGACCTGATCTTCAACGACCGGGCGAGCGGCGTGGTGCGGGTGGAGCCAGATCTGCTGCGCCAGGCCGGCTACACCCTCGAGGAGGGGTACTGGTGGCTGCCATCCGGCCAGCAGTCGTTCGCCGCAAGCAGCTTCTATTTGCCGACTATCGCCCATGATCCTTTTGCGAACAAGGTGACCACGACCTACGATGCTTATGCCTTGTTGGTCGAAGCGGTTGAGGATGCCTTATCAAACCGGACCGGGGCCGCCAATGACTACCGGGTTCTGCTGCCCCACCAGGTGACGGACCCCAACGGCAACCGCACGGCCGTCGCCTTCGACGCCCTGGGCAGGGTGGCAGCCACGGCAGTGATGGGCAAAGCGGGTGAAAATGCCGGCGACCTGCTGGAAGGGTTCCAGACCGACCCGCCGCTTATCGACCGCCAACAGTTCATTGCTGATCCGCGGGCTCAGGCTGCGTCACTGCTGGGCAAGGCCACCAGCCGCATCGTCTACGACCTGGAGCGCTTCCAACGCACCAGCCGCATCGTCTACGATCTGGAGCGCTTCCAGCGCGCCGGCCAGCCGTCCTTTGCGGCGACGCTGGCGCGCGAGATCCATTTCCACGATCCCGGCGGTCCTGAGAGCAAAATCCAGATCAGCTTCTCCTATTCAGACGGCTTCGGTCGCGAAATCCAGAAGAAGATCCAGGCGGAAGCAGGCAATGCGCCACAGCGCCAGCCTCCCGTGCTGTTGCCAGGCAACGATATTCATCCCGGCGATCTGGTGCGCGATGGGCAGGGCGATTTGGTGCAGGCAAATACGTTGCAGCGGTGGGTTGGCACAGGCCGTACGGTCTTTAACAACAAGGGCAAACCGGTCAAGCAGTACGAACCCTTCTTCAGCGCCACCCACCTGTACGAACCCGAAGCCGAGATGACCGACGCCGGCGTCAGCCCGCTGCTGTTCTATGATCCCCTGGAGCGGGTGGTTTGCACCCTGCATCCCAACCACACCTACGAGAAGGTCGTCTTTGACCCCTGGCGGCAGGTGACCTGGGATGTGAACGACACGATCAGATTACCGGCCAATCCCGGCGATCCGCCCTTCGATCCCCAGAACGACCCGGATATGGGACGCTATTTCGAGCGTCTGCCGGACGACGACTATTTGCCCACCTGGTATGACCGGCGGACGGATCCGGCCAAAGCCTTGCAGGCCTGGCCGGATGCAGATGCCCAGGGCCGGCCTCTGCCCGATAATGCCAGACGCCGTGCAGCCGAAAAGCTCGCCGCCGACAAAGCCGCCGCCCACGCCGGCACGCCCATTACAGCCTACCTGGACTCTCTTGGACGCCCTTTCCTGACGCAAACCCACAATGGCTTCAATCTGGATGGGACGCCTATCCTCTATCCGACCCGCGTCCGTCTGGACATCGAGGGCAACGACCGGGCCATTATCGATCCGCGGGGTATCACGGCGTTTGTTCACGATTTCGACTTGGCCGGGCGTAAGCTGGGCATCAAAAGCGTCGATGCCGGTCACCGGCGCACGCTGCATGACGCGCTGGGCCGGCCGCTCTACGCCTGGGACGCCAACGAGAACGCCGTCTACACCGCTTACGATCAGCTGCGCCGGCCGATCGAGGTCTGGGTGCGGAAGAAGGGCGCGGCTGATTTTTACCTGGCCCAGAAGACCATTTACGGTGAAAGTCCGGCCGCCCCGGCTGGCGGCTACCACCGTGGGCGTATCTGGAAGGTCTACGACGGCGCCGGACTGGCGGAAAATGTCCGATACGATTTCAAGGGCAATCTGCTGGAGGCCCGCCGCACTTTGCTGGCTGACGGTACAATCACCGAAATGGCCTGGGGAGACAGTGCCGACCCCACCCGGCCGGCCGGTTTCGACGAAGCCGCAGCCCAAACCCATCTGGAGCAGAATGGCGGCTATCTGGTCAAAACCGGATATGACGCCCTCAACCGGATCATCCGCAACGAGACGCCGGACGGCACTGTCCAGACCTTTACCTACAACGACGCCGGTTTGCTCGAAACACTACAGGTACAGGAAGCCGGTCGAGCGGCCGAGACCTTCGTCAGCAGCGTCGAATATGACGAGAAAGGCCGGCGCACGAAAATCGTCTACGGCAACGCGGTCACCACCGGGTACGCCTATGACCCGGAGACCTTCCGCTTGAGCCACATCATCAGCTACCGCCAGGCAAGGTCGTTTGACAACCCCGACCTGCAATCGCTGCACTATACCTACGATCCGGCAGGCAACATCACCGAAATTCGCGATGCGGCCGATAGCCCCCTGCACCGGACCATCTTCAATCGCAACCGGCGCATCGAGCCGGTCAGCCGCTATACCTACGACCCTCTCTACCGCCTGACCGGGGCCAGCGGCCGCGAACACGAAGCCATGACCGCCTGCCACTACCAGAAAAGCGACCAGAAACAGACCGAGTTCTTTCCCATTCCGCCGCAGCCCATCGCCAATGCGCAGGCGCTGTCGAACTACACCGAGAATTACACCTACGATGAATCGGGCAATCTGACGGAGATCAACCATGTTGGCGGCTGGACGCGCACCCAGACGTACGCGCCGGATAGCAATCGTATCCAAACCAGCCGGGCCGGCTGCCAGTATGAAGGGAATCTCGTTCGCCATGACGACAATGGCAACATCACACACTTGCAGCACCTGTATGACATGAAATGGGATTACCGCAACCAACTGGTGAAGGTGCAACTCAACCACGTTCGCCGGGCGGAGCAAGCCAATTACGCCTACTACCAGTATGACGCCGGCGGGCAGCGAGTGCGCAAGATCGTGGTCAAGGGCGCGACCACCGAGGAACGAATCTACCTCGGCGGCTACGAGATCTTTCGCCGCAAAAACCACGCCGGAGACGAGACCTTCCGCCGGGAGACCATCCAGGTGATGGACGACAAAGAACGCGTGGCCCTCATCGAAACCCGGAAGGTAGACCGGGACGGATCGGAGCGAGGGCCGGCGCGGCGAGTGCGCTACCAGCTTTCGAATCATCTGGGATCGGCCGTGCTGGAAGTAGGCGATACGACCGCCGCCGCCCTCATTTCCTACGAGGAGTACTATCCTTATGGCGGCACGGCCTACATCGCCCACCTGGCCGGCAACGAGCACCAGGAAGCAGCCGCGCAGAAACGATACCGCTACAGCGGCAAGGAACGGGATGATGAGACCGGCCTGTATTACTACGGAGCGCGATATTACGCGCCATGGTTGGGGAGGTGGGTGAGTTGTGATCCGACGGGAATTGAAGGTGGATTGAATCAGTTTGTTTGTTTTCAAAATAATCCAACGCGTTTTATTGACCAACTAGGTCAATATCCCGAACCTACTCCAAAAGAAGTTCAGGAACAGATGTCGCTAATCAATGGTCATAGCGTTGATCCAGATTTTAATGCGCCTTCAGAGCTTATGGTACCTATTGGATATTCGCTTGGCAAAGCAGCCGAAGGCGCCGATCCAAATTACTACAAATCTATTAAAGGATCGGATGCCCACCTTCAGAGCCTAAGTCAAGAAGGTACGATTGCGCCAACAGGAGTGAAAACGCCACTAGCCCCTGGGCAAGGTGAAGAATTCATGACTGTGCGACACCTCAAGGGTCCAGAAGCAATTGAAAATTTGGGAACAGACAGGACATCTTGGACGAAAGATGTTCATGGAGCACTAGATCGTGCTGGGGGTGATCGAAAAGCTGTCGTGAAGATTGATCCAGAAGAAGTCAAGGGGAGAGGAGGTAATTTCAAGACGAATCCGGAAGTAGTGAGTGATGCTGAAAAAGCTCTCACTACAGCACAGAATGCGAGAGAACGGGGGGATGCAAAATACGGTATACGAAAGGCTATCCAGTTTAAAGAAGGTCAGGTGGTTGGATCTACGCCAAAGAGTACTGCCAAAAGAATCGGCCCTGTCGCAGGACGAATGCCGAAAGTTGGTGCAGTAGGCGGTGGAGCAGCTACGTTAGTCCTCGGTGGAATGCAAGACACACCGGTTTCATATTCGGGTGGACAAGCTCATTATGGGCCGGGGGCAGCAGATTTATCAGATCCACACCTATTGGATGCAGCTATGCAAGAACTAGATTATCTATCAAAAGGTGAGAGACCTCCTCATTGGAATGATACAGAACAAGTCGATCTTGCCGTTCCAACTGCCTTGGGCGCTGGAATTGGAATGGCTGTCGGCGGGCCAGCAGGAGCGATTATTGGTGCTCTAATTATGTTGAATGTTTCAATGTATGCAGCTTATCGGGATTAGCAAGAAGTCAGAAGGTGTTGCGGTACGGTTCGCGCAGGAGGCAGTGCGAGTTGACGATTTTACAAACCAAGCCACACGGAAGTAACCATGACTCCAAAAGACATCCTTGACATCATCCCCATCTCCGTAGCCCTCATCGCCTGGCTGTGGCCGGCGATCCAGAGCTGGAATCGCCGGCGCGCCTTCCGGCGGTTGATCGTGCGGGAGTTAGAGGAGATCTCGCCGCACTCGCGGAAGCCAACCCGTGAGGGGTGGTGGGAGTACCAGCAGAAAGCGTTTGTCCACCAGGCCATATTCAAGAGTCCCAGCGAAAACCGGGACTTCATTCTCAGTCTGGAGCCGGACCTGGTCTATTTCGTCACCCAGCTCTGGCAGGCGAAAAAAAGGGAGGACTGGCCGCAGTGGGATTACTGTCTCGGATGTTTGAGCAGCGCTCGCCGCTGGGACAATAACAGGTTCATCGCCGCATTACGCCCGCGATGGCTGCGTCTCCCGAACGCGCTGCGCTGGCTCAACCCGCCTCGGTGGGATAAGAACGGCCGCATTGCCATCGCCCGCGAACGGTGGCGCAATCTTTACGACGCTTATCCGAAGCCCGATTCTGCTTGAAACGGGACACTTACCTGGTAACCAAAAGGAGCGTTTGCCATGGACATATTCCGATATTTCCGCACCAACTACACCGATAGACACTCGAATACCAACGCCTATCTGTGTGCCCTTTTGTCGCGTTATATTTACCCTGACAACTTGCCGCCCTGCGACAACACCTTTGATAAGTGTTTTCAAGCGAAGTCTATGAGCCTGAGCGCCAGTGATGAATTTGAAGTGGTGGTCATTCCGGCTCATCCTTTGGGTGTCGAATTTGCCATCCTATCCAACACCCGTCTGGTTTTCGTGGTTTTTCGCGGCGTCGATTCGAACAAAGATCGCTACGATTTTGTTGCTCAAAGCGCGATGTTGCAGGTGCCTGGCTGGAACAATTCTCGCGTTCACAGCGGGGCATACAACGATCTCCGTGCTGTCTATCCAACGATCAGGAACGAAGTTACGGCGCGGCTCGGCGTAGGCAAAGGGCTGTACGTCACTGGTCACAGTTACGGTGGTGTTTTGGCAACTCTGTGCAGCTTCCGGTTTCAGATGGACGACAACCTGGTGGTGAATGGTTGCTACACCTTCGGGGCGCCCCGAGCAGGCGATAGTACTTTCTTCACCAACTACTCGACGAGAGCGGTCGGCCGCAGGACTTTCAGGTGGGTCTACAAGAACGATTGGGGGCCACAAATCCCTGACCACAACCCGTTACCGCCCCTGCGCCCTTATGTCCACACCGGGCGATTGATCTTCGTCAACTACGATGGCTCTGTAGACGAGGACAGGCCCGATTTTGAAACCGGGGTACTCATTGAAGGCGATCATAACATTGCCAAGTATGTGACGGTTATTCATGGACGGCTTTCCAGCCGTGTCAGGGAAGATGACAATGTGCCACCCTATCTGGTAAAAGGAGATTTGCTGCCCGGAGGAATGTTTCCGTAATGGCCGGGATTACTATCCGACTCGAGGCTCCTGATACTTTTCGCGACTACCGCCAGAAGACAGCGCTTGTGCCTTATCGTTTCCCCAATTGTCGCGCTGGCCGAACACACAGGAAACAACGCTGGCGAAAGGAAATCGGATGAGCAATTCGATACGTCAATACAAGGAGATATCCAATGTCAAGTAAGCATACAGCCCCAGACGAATCCGGAGAAAACCAAGGTCAGTTCATTATTCGAGGCACAATCATCCATGCCAGAACAGGCGCTCCTCTGGCCGGGTATATGATCAAAGCCTTCGATGTCGATCACCTGAGCGAGGATGATTTTTTAGGTCAGGGAAAAGGCGCAAAGGATGGCAGCTTCACCATTGCCTACAGGAAGACTGACTTTGTGAAGAGCCTGTTGGAGGTATTCTTTGAGCGCGGCCCCGATCTCATCCTCAAGGTCTACGACCTACACGGGAACCTGGTGCATCAAACCCAACCGCGCAGCGATGCCCGGCGCTTTGAATCCTATGCCATCACCCTATCACCTCCCCAAGCGCAACCGCCCGACCGGGAAACGCTCGACCGTACCTACACCACTATCCTGGAGACCATTCACAATCTATCTGCCCTGACCGGCAGCCGGATGCCTCTCACCCTGCGCCAATCGCGCTCCCTGGTGTCCGGCAGCGGTATTGACAATGAAACAGTTCGGCGGCTAAAACGCTTCCTAGATTACGCCAGGCTTTTCCGCCCGCGCCTGGCCGCCTACCTCGCAGACCTCGATGAGGCGGCCTGGCAGTCGCTTGAGGAGGACCAGTTTCAGGCCCTTCTGGCGCGTTTCCCCTTTTCAGATAGCTGCCAGGCAGAGGAGCTTGATAAGTTTAGAATCGTCATGGGGCACAAACCTGAACAAGTGCCTTCGGAGATTGAATACCTGCTGGGCGAGGCGTTGAGCCGGGAGAAGAAACAGCGCCTGCGCCAGGATGGTATCTACACCTTCAGTGATGTGCGGGAAACCCTGCTCGGAAAGGCGGCCAATGGAGATGAAGGAGATCCATTGTTAACCGGCATCGCCAAGTTCGCAGCTTTAACGGGTGACCTGAAGGCTGCCAGAGACTTACATAGACTGGGAATGCGCACTCTGGCCGATCTCAGCCGGATGGACCTAAAGGCCATGACCCGCCAAACTTCCATTTCAGCGAGCAAACTCCTGGGCGTTCGGCGGCGCGCTCGAGCAGCGCGGCAGGCTGTCGACAATGCTATCACGGCCGCCTACCGGGCTGCCTGGCAGGATCCAAACAACCAGGGCAATCCAGGGCTCGATTTTGGCCCCATCTTCCCCGGAGGCGATGCTTGCCAACCGTGTGACGAGTGCCAGTCAGTCTTGTCGGAAGTCGCTTATCTCATGGACTTGATCAATATCATTGGTCGCCATTACGCTCGCTTGACAAAAGACGAGGATGCAATTGCCGAGCCGCGGATTGGCTTGAGCCTTGATGATCTGGAAGGCATCTTGCACCGTAATTTCTCCGCCCTGATCGTCGATTGCGCCGGATTAGAGGCTGAAGTACCCCGCATGCTGATCTGTACCGAAGTGCTGGAGCGCTACATCGTGGCCAATCACGATGCTGTAGCTGACGTGAACGCTATTCATAGCTGGTTGCAAGAGGACGGCAATGCGGATTATAAGAAGTACCTGGAGGTTTGGTTTAACCTGTTAGCGATCCTGACCGGCTTGAGCGCCGAGGAACTGCGTCAATTCATCGTTGCTTTGCGGATTGACCCTGCCGACCCAGATTATGATTCACAGCAGGTCGCAGCCGGGCAACAGCACCTGGGCTTGATTGAGGCGGGCGACAGTTATCCCTCAATGTCTGCGGTAGCCTCAGCGAGTGTGATTGAGTCACAGCTCAAACTGATCGATCCGAAGAACCTGAATCGCGCCGCCGTCATCAAACTAAAGGAGCAGCTTCCCGCTGTCATCAAGCGACAACTCTACGCCCGCTGGCACAGCGAGGATGCGTTGCTCAATCCGCTTCCTGATGGGCTAATGGATGCCCGCGAACAGGCGCGCCAGCAAAGCCTGTTCGACCTCGAAGATGGGGTTCGAGAAGCCAGATACCAGGCAACCCCTCACTACTTCGAGGCCTTGCAGGCTCCCGGACTCCTGCTTCTTGAGGACATCACAATTTCAACCTTGCTGGGCCAGCTTAATCTCTCTTGTGGCCACGAAGATTGTGACCAGACGACGCGTCTGCGCGAAGCCATCCTAGCTGTTCGTCTCTTCTTTGAGAAGCTGGTCTTGAGCCAGGCCGACGCCGAACGCCCACTGACCGCGCCGGAGTGGGATAAGTTCGAGTCTTACGAGACCTGGCGCAGCCTGATGCTCCCGCAGATTTACCCCGAACTCTTCTTCGACCTGGATCACGAAGCAACGGAGGCCCCTTTCTATCGCCAGGGAGACCTTCTCGGAATACGTGATGCGCTTGCGGACAGTTTAGAAGCGAATCCACCTGGCGAGGGCAACCCAGATGGTGTACTCACTGCGTTCGATAAGGGTATTCTGACGGACACCTTGTCCCTGACAAATCGATTGCGTTCGAATACCTATCAAGACCCCACCGACTTGTACAATGAACTGGCTTCGGTTCATGATCGAGTGTGGAGCAGGATGCCCTTTTGGCAATGGCGGCCGAAACAGCAACCCTACGTCGCGGCCCCATACAGGGACAGATATAATGAAACGGTGGCCAAAGCCCGTGATCCTGAGTCCATCTTGGAATTGGACCTGTGCGACTGGATCTATCTGCAGCGGGAGACGCTGCGCTTGTTCCGAAAAGCAGCCACCTTTCCTGCAGCAGAAGTTGGCGGCAGTGTATGGACGGCGTTTACCGATTACGACAGCCGCAAAATGGGCGGAGACTGGGGGTCTTACTATCCATACGGGCATCTTCACCAACTGGCCTTCTACATTCTACCGCGGCTGTGGGGAAAGTACTATCACCGCATACAGGACTTTCGTCGGGCGGTCCGCTCTTATCATCTGATCTATAACGAAAGCCTGACAGACTACGCGTTGGATCACCGGTCCACCGGCACCCTTTACCAGGCCAATGGCCAAACTGAAGGGGCCAGGTACGCCCTCACGGTCGGGCCGATTATCTACGAGCATCTGCGCCGGCAGCCACCCAGAATAAGCCCGTTTGTCAATCCCCTCAATCGCTATGATGTGGAAGTGCGAGACATCACCCTGCTGATCGCCCGTAATTACGTCGACTGGGCCGATTACGAACTTCGCCGTAACACGCCGGAGAGCCGCGAACAGGCGCGTGCTCACTATGAGCTGGCCTTAAAGGCGTTCGGGTACTCGGCCGATGGCCAGAATGCGCCATGCTTTGACCCTTGTTGGCGAGAGGCCGCGGCCATCGAAAGGGAGGTTCTGAAAGACCTGGACTATGCCCGCTACCCGGAATTAGCCCAGGCCTGGCGTACGTGGAAGGCTCAGACCCGGCAGATGGATGCTTATCGATCCCTCCGACGCAATCTGGCGGCTGTCCTGGCCAGGAAACTAGGTGCCGGCGATGCCCGGAAGCTTGTCCTGGAAACGATCGGGCAGGGATTGAGCATACACCACCCGCTCACGTTGGCAGATATCGAGGGGCGAAAAGTCCGTTATGCGACGCACCATGCCCTGGCTAATGAAGATCGCATGCTAGCCACCCTATTTGATCCCTCATCTTGCGTTGGTGCAGAAGGTGATCATCCAACGCTACCCGGGAATTGGCCGTCATCTCGCTATGCCAATGGGAATGTACGCACTTTGCCTGGCTCGGACGTGCCAATACCCGAACCTAGGCCCGATCCAGACTCAAATGGCGGCGGGCTCTACATAGACCCATGTCGAATTATGGAAGATCCACCAGATATTCCGGAGCCGAGCCTTGAGGACGAGATCAAGATTGACAACCCGGCTATCTGCGCGGATGAGGCGGCAGCCCTCCCTGCCTTCGTTCAACACGCCTTGTGTGTACCCACCAATCCGGCCGTCCAGAGCATTGTGAGACGGGCGTGCCTTGGGTTGCAGCTTATTCGAGAATGTCGCAATATCCTGGGTTATAAAAACGATTACGTTCCCCTTTACCGCTTTGCCCAGATTCACCAGTTGGCAAACGATTTTGCCACCCAGGCCAAATCGGCCGAGAACGATTTTATCCGCTTCACTGAGTCCTACGAGCAGACAACCTATACCTTGCTGAAAGAGCTACAGGCCGTGGAAATTAGTAGAGCCACAGAATCTCTAAACCAATATTTAAAAAACCAGGCCGAACAGAATGTAACGTTGGTTAACCTGCAATCAGAAAGGGTGGCATTACAACAAGAACAGGTAGCGAAACAGCTAGAGGAAGGGGAGACTGTGTTTGAAACACAGGCCTTGGAACACCTGCGATGGGCAATTTATTGGCAGTATGGGGCCATTGGCCTCAATCTGTTGGCCGGGGTAGTCTCTCTGGCTGGTCTTGCTGACGGAAACGTAGGGGCCATAGCATCGCCAATATCGAGCGCCGCCGGGGCCGCCGCCGGGATGTCGTCGGTTCAAAGTACGCAGGCTCAGATTGCTCAGATCCACAACTCGATCTACATGCGAATGGAAGAGTTGCGTCGAACCAGCGAATTACTGGCCCAAGATGCTCAAATTGCCAGCCAGAATATCCTCATTGCTGAGATCGGCGTGGATATTGCCGAACAGCAGTTGGCCATCGCCGCAATCAATGCCCAGTTTGCTGCGGACATCGTTCACTTTCTCCAGACCAAGTTCTTCAAAGGCGAACGATACGCCTGGATGGCGGCCATCGCCAAAGAGAATTATCGTACCCTGCTGAACTACGCTATCGCCGCAGCCTGGATGGCCGAGCAAGCCCTGGAATTTGAACGACAGCGGCAGATCAACGTCATTCGTTTTGACTACTGGCGCGAACAGGACCAGGGGGTAATGGGTATAGACCAGTTGAGCACCGATCTGGCCACGCTGAAGCAAGAGCGACTGGTCAACGAGCAGCGTAAGCACCAGGTTACCAAAACCATCTCGCTGGCCCAGATTTCGCCTATCGAATTGGCCGCTTTCCGCGAGTCTGGTCTGCTCTACCTGACCACACTTGAGGCCTGGTTTGACCGGGATTTTCCCACCCATTTTCTGCGTCTGATCAAAGGGGTGAGCGTGACGATCGTAGCCCTTGTGCCCCCAACAGAGGGTATCAAGGCTATGCTGACCCAACTTGGCACCACACGCACCACCCTTAAGCGAGGCCCTTCATTTCACAAAGCGGAAATCAAGCGCATTCCGGAACGCATTGCCATTTCCTCGGCTTTAGGGGCAAGCGGGGTTTTCTTGCCGCTGCTGCCCGAACAAGAACTACTCAATCCGTTTGAGGGAAACGGCGTTGAGGGAAGCTGGCTGTTGGAAATGCCGAAAGCATCCAATCCGGCCCTGAACTACCAGACCATCGTTGACGTGCAGCTAACCATGCAGTATACCGCCCTGGATGATCCTTACAAACGGCCCTTACTCCCCCAGGTATACCAAGGCGCTGCCAACTATAGCCTTAATCTGAGCTTCGCGGATGAGCTTTATCACCTGTTGAATCCTGACTTTTATGCGCCTGACGATAACACCTATAAGGTGCTGTTGAGGATTGATAATCGCGTTCTGGCCCCAAACCAACGAAAACGCCGGTTAAAGGCCGTCACGCTCTATTTTGATCGCCTTGAGGGGAGCGGAAAACGCCCCTTCACTAGCCTACGCCACGTAGAGGAGGATACGATTATTTGGAGTAACCAGCCCCCCAACCAGGATGGGCTGCTCCGGAAGGAAACGCAGAATCTCGAGACTGTTATCGGCACATGGGAGATAAGCTTCCTCAAGAATGAAACCGGTTGGCTGCAGGCACTTTCCACCTTGCCTGATCCGCCGACCTTACCTGCTCCACCCGATCCGCTTACTTTAGATGATCTGGAGCAGGACGAGGTGGCTCCTTATAATCTCTTCACCTGGATAACGGTAAATGGTGCTTTGGCGCCAACACAGGTTAACAATCGAAACGCACTGGATCTATCGTGGCTTCGAGATATCCTCATCATGATCGAATATGAATACACGATTTGACCTCATGAAGATCGGCGATAGATACCAGCACAGGATAATGCCAGAAAACCCCCGCCTCCCCATCTTCGAACGCTGGGCCGCGCGCTACGACCAGTCGGTGCAGACCGACCAGGGCATCTTCGCCAGTTACGACGCGCTGCTGGCCGAGGTGGTGGGCGCCGCCGGGGTCAAGGCCGGCATGTCCGTGCTGGAGCTGGGCGTCGGCACCGGCAACCTGGCCCAAAAGTTTGTGGCGCTGGGCTGCGAAGTCTGGGGTGTGGATTTCTCGCCGGCCATGCTGGCCATCGCGCGCGAGAAGGCGCCGCAGGTCACGCTGGTGCAGATGGATTTGACCGGCGAATGGCCCGCCGTCGTGCAGCGGCGCTTCGACCGCGTTGTGGCCAACTTCGTGCTGCACGAGTTCGACCTGGCGACGAAGATCGGCCTGCTGCAGCGCCTGGCGGCTGATCACCTGGCCGAGCAGGGGCGGATCGTCATCGGCGACGTGGCCTTTGCCACGGCCGAATCCCGCCGCGCGTCCGGCGCGGAGGCGTGGGATGAGGATGAGTATTACTGGGCCACCGATGAGACGCTGGCCGCATGCGCCGGAACCGGTCTGGCTGTCACCTTCGAGCCGATTTCCTGGTGCACCGGCGTCTTTGTGATCCGGCAAACCGATCGAATGGAGGAACAGCCATGAACCGATGGAGACTTTTAGTCCTGGTATTGACGATGGTGGCGGCAGCTGCCGTCCTGGCCGCAAGCGTTGTCGACGCGCAGGACGCGCCGGCAGCTCCCGCTTCCACCCCCTGCGCGCCGGGCGCCACCTACGACCCCGCCTGCGACGTGGACCACGACGGCGACGTGGACATCTTCGATATTCAACTGGCAGCCAGCCACTGGGGCCAAAGCGGTGCGTGGACCAGCGACAACGGCCACGACCACCTCGGCCAGACCTGGATTGGCAGCGGCAGCGTCGACTCCCTCAGGCTTACAGGGTCTTACGGTGATCCCAACTATGCACCCCTGGTGTTGAGCAACACCGCAAGCTCTGGCCTGAGAGTCACCTCGACAGCCAGCCACGGCGTGCGCGTGGACTCGGCAGGCAACGACGGCGTCTACGTAAACGCGGCAAGCAACGACGGCTATGCCGTATTCTCGGCGGGTGATGACGGCGTAATTGTGACTTCGGCAGGCAGCCCAAGCGCTTCCACGGCGTCATCTCTCAAGAATGGCTTCGAGGTGGCTGGCGCCCAGGGGCATGGCCTCTATGTGGGCCGGGCAGACTCCAACGGCGTGAACGTGAACTCGGCGGGCGGCGACGGCGTGGTTGTGACTTCGGCAGGTGACGACGGCGTGTACGTGAACTCAGCAGGCAGCCCAAGCGCTTCCACGACGTCGTCCCAGAAGAACGGCTTCGAAGTGGCGGGTGCCCAAGGGCATGGCCTCTATGTGGGCCGGGCAGACTTCCACGGTGTGCGCGTGAATTCGGCCGGCAACGCCGGCTTGTACGTGCTCGAGACAGACGGCGATGGCGTGTACGTCGGTTCAGCAGCCGATGACGGCTTGTACGTGGCTTCGGCAGCTGTAAGCGGTGTAGATGTGACCGGCACGGACTGGGCCGGCGTCTTCAACGGTTTCATCTTCGTTTCTGCCGCATGTTTTGGCTGCAGGCAGGCCAACTTCGCCATCAACGTCGGGGATCAGACATTGGAACCCGGCGACGTAGTGAGCACCCAGGGCGTCGTTTACACCGATTTCGACACCGGGCCTGTGCTGTGGCAGGTGCTGCAGGCGCAATCTGGCACAGCCGTGGTAGGCGTGGTGATCGGACGGGCCGAGGTGGACATCCAGGATGAACACCGACCTGGTGAAACCGGCAAGCGCCTGGTCCCGCGTGCCGGCGCCGCTCAACCCGACGAGTACGTGACGATCGTCTACAGCGGACCGGTGCAAGTCAAGACGGCGCACGGTGAAGCCGCCATCACTGCCGGTATGCGCGTCACAGCGGCAACCGATGGCACCGTGCGGCCGCTGCTGACCCGCACGGTCGAAGGCATGACCGTCGCCGAAGGCGCCCCGGTGCTCGGCGTCGCCCTGGAGGATGCAGTCGATGGCCTGGTCTGGGTGCTGGTCAACCCGCAGTAGGACGGCGGGAATCGTCGGAGAAAGTATGGAACGACAGGTAACCAACCATGTTCCGCATCACCTGCGGGAGAACATCCCAACTCCGCCGCATTGCCGTGCTCGGCGCGCTGCTGGTGCTGCTCTGCAGCTTCGCCCTGCCGGCCAGCGCCTTGTCGCTCCTGCCCGCCCCTGTGCCCCACCATTACCGCCGAAGGCAACTGGACCATCCTATCCGCCACGGGGGTCTACGCCGGCCTGCGCGGCCAGGGGCAGGCGACGATCGCGACCCTCTTTGTGCCCAACCCGGGCGGCTTCCTGGAGTTGTTCGTGCATTCGGAGCTGCAGGGTCAGGGCCACTTCCATTAGCGTGTCAGGGTGCCGAGGCGTTCTGGCGAGCCTGTCAGGAAGGAGTAACCATCCATGGTGTTGCGCTGTCTCAAATGGAACCTCCACCCCGACAAGACAGCGGCTTATGCGGCCTGGACGCAGCGTTGCAGAGTTGCCAACTTTGCGCTGGCCAACGACGTGCCTACCGGGCTGTGGGGGTCGTCCCCGACCGTGCCGCAGCCGATCCGGCCCGGAGGTTGATGATTACAAGATGACCGAGACCGCGCTCTACGCCTCTTTTCTTCTACGCCTTGGGTGACCGCTGGGGCAGCGGCACCGCGTATCGTTACCTGGGGGTGGCCGCCCTGGCGCAGGGTGATGTGCCGCGCGCACAGGCCATGCTGCGTAAGAGACTGGAGATCTTTGGTGGTTTTGTCATCGGCTGGGACATCGTGCGGTCGCAGATCTACCTGGGTGATGCCGTGCGCGCCGCAGGTGACCTGGACGGTGCGCACGCCATGCTGCGCCAGGCGTTGGATGAGGCGCTGGCCGTGCACGCCGTACCGCTGGCCATCGATGCGTTGGCCGCGTTGGCTGGCCTGGTCCAGCCAGCGGATCCGGTCGTTGCGGCCGGCCTGGTCGCCTTCGTCCTGCAGCATCCGATGTGTGCGCACGAGTCGCGCGAACGGGTCGAGGGCCTGTGGGCGCAGTACACCGCTGCTTTGCCGGAGGCGCAGCTGACCGCGGCCCGCTGCTGGGCCGCCGCGCAGACGCTGGAGACCGTGGTTGAGGTGGTGTAGGGATACCCGTCCACGCACCGGTGGCGGTTGCACAGTTGCCATCTTTTTGGAAAGCTGGTAGGTGATCATGCCCCAGTTCATGGCCTCCTCGTAGCCTGCGGGCAGGTGGGCCAGGATAGTCTGGCGCACCGCCTCGAGCGCCGCCCGGCGGTCGGCGGGCAGTTCGGCCAGGTACTGCGTTACGGTTGTCGCGTCTGATTGCATCGGTGTTACCTCCTTCTACCTGGCCCGCATGATCGGTGCGGGTGGCGGCGTATGCTGCAATCTGGCTTCCGGTGGGATTTGTGTTTCGGCATCGAGGGCGGCACCCACTTCAAGGCTGTTGCCCAGGCCGGGTTTGACGAGCCCAACTTTTACAGTAGAATCAAGCTCGTACGAGGCAAAGGCGTCAGCCTCATGGAACGCTTGGTCTGGAAGTGGTCATTTTCGATAACCGCATCGAGATCGTCAGTCCCGGCCACTTGCCCAATAACCTGACAGTGGCCAAGATCCGCGCCGGCAACTCGGTCATTCGTAACCCGATCCTGGTGTCGTACATCGCCAAGGGGCTGCTGCCGTATCGCGGCCTCGGTTCAGGCATCAAACGGGCCCTGGAAGATTGGCCGGAGATCGACTTCGTCGACGATCGCGAGGCGAACCTGTTCACGTCAACGGTTCACCGGAAAGAGTCGGTGAATGCAGAGATTGTTGGGGATGACGAGAAAACGCTGGGGAAAACGCTGGGGAAAACGCTGGGGAAAACGCCCGATAGGATTCTGCTGCTGCTTAAGGAGGACCCCAATCTGGCTGTTCCTGACCTCGCCGAACGCATCGGAAAATCAGAAAGTGCTGTCGAGCGCGCGATCCGCAAATTGCGTCAGCAGAATCGACTACAACGTATCGGCCCTGCCAAGGGCGGTCACTGGGAGGTCGTCGAATGATCCTGCCCGGTATCATACAGCCATGCCCGGCCCGACGATGTGGGTCCTGTGAGGGACCATGACCGTTTCTCTAAATTGAGCTACCCATGCCCATCAAAAAATCCGAACTTTACTCCTCCCTTTGGCAAAGCTGCGACGAACTGCGCGGCGGTATGGATGCCAGCCAGTACAAGGACTACGTCCTGTTCATGCTGTTCATCAAGTACGTCTCCGACAAGTACGCGAACTACGACGGCTTCGAGCCACCGATCGTCATCCCCGAAGGCGCGAGCTTCAAGGCGATGGTCGCGCTCAAGGGCGACGCCGACATCGGCAACAAGATCAACACGCAGGTCATCCAGCCGCTGATCGACGCCAACGCGCGCCTCGCCCGCAGCGACTTCCCCGACTTCAACGACCCGAACAAGCTCGGCGAAGGCCAGGCGATGGTGGACCGCCTGACCAACCTGATCGGCATCTTCCAGAAGCCCGAGCTCGACTTCTCGCAGAACCGCGCCGAGCACGACGACATCCTCGGCGACGCGTACGAGTACCTGATGCGGCACTTCGCCACCGAGAGCGGAAAAAGCAAAGGGCAGTTCTACACTCCATCCGAAGTCAGCCGCGTCATCGCCCAGGTGATCGGCATCTCGCCCGCGAACACCAGGGCCGCGACCACCGCCTACGACCCCACCTGCGGCTCGGGATCGCTGCTCTTGAAGGTCGCTGCGCAGGCAGGCAAGCACATCACGCTCGAAGGCCAGGAGAAGGACGTGACCACGGCGGGTCTCGCCCGCATGAACATGATCCTGCATGACTTCCCCACGGCCAACATCCTCTCAGGGAACACCTTGGATGCGCCCAAGTTCAAGGACGGCGAGCAACTGCGCACCTACGACTACGTGGTCGCCAATCCGCCGTTCTCCGACAAGACCTGGAGCACGGGCCTCACGCCGGCGAATGATCGGTTTCAGCGGTTTTCCTGGGGCGTGCCGCCGACCAAGCAGGGCGACTACGCCTATCTACTGCACATCATTCGTTCAATGAAGAGCACGGGCAAGGCGGCCTGCATCTTGCCGCACGGCGTCCTCTTTCGCGGCAATGCGGAAGCGGTGATACGCCAACAGCTCGTGCGCTCCGGCATCCTCAAGGGCATCATCGGCCTGCCGGCCAACCTCTTCTACGGTACTGGCATCCCCGCGTGCATCGTGGTGCTAGACAAGGAGAACGCCGCCGCCCGCAGGGGCATCTTCCTGATTGACGCTTCCAAGGGATTCATCAAGGACGGCCCCAAGAATCGCCTGCGCGAGCGGGACATTCACAAGATCGTGGATATCTTCAACCGTCAGATGGACGTGCCGCGCTACGCCCGCATGGTGCCGCTGGCCGAGATCGCGGACCCGAAGAACGACTACAACCTCAACCTGCCGCGCTACAT
>CAYUCC010000077.1:0-24537 GCA_964443225.1 uncultured Anaerolineae bacterium | reverse complement strand
CAAATGGTCGACGCGCAAACCGGTGTATCCGCCCAAGAGCTGGGTCAGCGCCTATCCTGACGCGGCATTCGAGGTGATCACGCCGGATAACTACCTGGATTTTGTGCTCGCATAGCGAGCTGGGTCGCCCGTCTCACACTGTCTGAATTTGCCTAAATTCAGACAGTGTCGTATCATTTATTCATGATAATTCCGCGATTATTGCTC
The DNA here is from genome assembly GCA_964443225.1 of uncultured Anaerolineae bacterium. Classification (GTDB taxonomy): domain Bacteria; phylum Chloroflexota; class Anaerolineae; order SSC4; family Amarolineaceae; genus SSC4. Next base: position 24,330 of record CAYUCC010000077.1, on the reverse strand, counting down.
AGTCAGATTGAAGCAGCCATCACGCCAGGCAAAGTCGTCGTGCTGTACGGCCCGCGTCAGGTCGGTAAAACCACGTTGGTCGGTGAACTTCTGGCCAGGACCACACGACGTGCGCGTTTCATCAATGCCGACGAGCTGGCTTACCGTGAGGCATTGGCCAGCCAGAACCGCCAGGTACTTGGTGACGTACTGGGTGATGCCGAGTTGCTGGTGATCGATGAAGCACAGCGTGTCACGAACATTGGGCTCAATCTGAAAATCCTGGTAGATCGTTTTCCGCATGCGGCGATCGTTGCCACCGGTTCTGCATCGTTCGACCTGGCGAATCAAATTGCCGAGCCATTGACCGGCCGGGCCCTGACATTTACGCTGTATCCGATCAGTTTTGGCGAGGTGAGTAACGCCTTTGGTGCATTCGAGGCCCAAAGCCAGCTGGAACGCTGGCTCATTTGGGGCGGCTATCCGACCATTGTGACGACCGAGACAGCCACGATGCGCGAACGTCTGCTGGGCGAGCTGGTTGGCGCCTATCTGTACAGAGACATCCTACAGTTGGACGGTGTACGGCGTGCCGACAAGATCGTAGATTTGTTGCGCTTGCTGGCTTTCCAGATCGGCCAGGAAGTGTCGCTGGCCGAGCTTGCCAGCAGCCTGGCGTTGAACCGGGCTACGGTCGAACGCTATCTGGATTTGCTCGAAAAGGTTTTCGTCATTTTCAGGTTGCGCGGCTTCTCGCGTAATTTGCGCAAGGAAATTGCCAAGAACGCACGGTACTATTTCTTCGACAACGGCGTGCGCAATGCGTTGATCCAGAACTTCAACCCGCTGGCTTTGCGCAACGACGTGGGTGCCTTGTGGGAGAACTTCTTGATGGTCGAACGACGCAAGGCAAACGAGCTGGCCGGCCGGTCAGCCAACACCTATTTCTGGCGCACCTACGACCAGCAGGAAATCGACCTGGTGGAAGAGCGCGACGGACGGCTGTTTGCGTACGAATACAAATGGTCGACGCGCAAACCGGTGTATCCGCCCAAGAGCTGGGTCAGCGCCTATCCTGACGCGGCATTCGAGGTGATCACGCCGGACACCTACCTGGATTTTGTGCTCGGCGCATAGCCCGCAGGCGTGTCAGAAAGGCGGCTGAAAGCCGCGGCTACACCGACAAACGCCCCCTGCGGGGCGTAACGTTGCAGTTCAGGCCGCGCTTCGTGGGCACAGCCGCAACTTCCAGTCGCCATGGGTCACGACCTGCGTCCTATTCTCCTCTCTGCAATCTGGCCAGCCCCTGCTCCACCCGGCCGCGCGCCACCACCAGCGATTGATCGCACTCGCTGGCACGGGCAAATGCCGCTTCGGCCTGCGCAGCCTCCCCACGTGCCAGGTAGGCAATGCCCAGGGCAAACTGCGCCACCGGCGCGCGCGGCGTCAGCGCCACAGCGGCTTCGGCCGTCGCCAGTGCCTGTTCGAGCGCCGCCGCGGCGGTCGCCGTGTCCCCCTGGCGCGTGAGTGCCAGACTGCGCCGCACCTCCAGCAGCACGGTGGCCAGTGAGGCGTTTTCAGCGGGCTGGCCGGCGTAGTACTGCGGCAGCATGGGCAGGGCCGCGTCGTAGGCGGTGAGCGCCTGGGCCGCGTCACCGCCGCGCAGAGCCAGGTCACCCAATCCCACCTGCGCATCGAAGTTGGCCGGATAAGCCGCCAGCGCCTGCTCAAAAGCACCGCCGGCGGCAAAAAGCCGCTCCTGCAAGATTTCAATCTGGCCCAGCGCGCTGTGAATCAGCGAGGTCACCAGCCCCGGCGGCGCATGATCGGCCTCCAGAACCTGCTGGTAGGCCCGGGTGGCGGCGTCCAGATCGTCACGGCGTAGGTGGTATTCGGCCACGGCCAGGTGGGCGAAGATGTCCTCGGCCGGCGCTTCGTCAAGATCGCCGATCAACGCGTCGGCGTCGGCGGTACGACCCTGGGCGTCGTAGAGTGCCACCAGAGACCCGCGATAAATGGGTGCCAGTGCCGCGGCCTGGCCCATCGACTGTACGGCCGTATTGGTACGGCATCGACGATAGGCGGCATTGGCCAGCCCGGCGTGTGCATCGGCATTGTCGGGATCGGAGACCAGCGCCGCCTGGAAGGTGGTTTCGGCGTCTGCCAGCCGACCCTGGCTGGCGTACAAACCGCCCAGCCGGACCTGGGTGCGCGCCTGGGAGGGGTCGAGTGCGACGGCCCGTTCGTAGTGGGTGATTGCCTGATCGGCGCTGCCCAGTTGGGCGTAAACACTGGCCAGCTGCTCGTGCGTCAGCGCATTCTCTTTGATGGACAAGGCTTTTTCGTACGCAGTGGCGGCCCCGGCCAGGTCGCCCTGCTGTGCGTAAGCACCGGCTAGGCTCTGCCAGGCCAGGGAATTGTCGGGTTCCTGCGCCAGCGCCGCGGTGAGCTGCTCGATGGCGGCGTCAATCTGGCCCAACTCCAGGTGCGCCATTCCCAGTACGATCCGCGTCTTGGCATTGTCTTCCAGGGTCAGGGCCGATTCGTAGGCCCGGATCGCATCGCCCCACTGCTGCAGGCTGAGGTAGACGTCACCCAGCAGGGCCTGGCTCGGTGCATACTTGGGTTCCAGGCGTGCCAGCGCCTGCGCGGCCGGCAGGGCAGCGGCCGCGTCACCCAGGCGGAAGCGCGAGGTCGCGAGCACACGCTGCGCTTCGACCAGGTCGGGATCGAGGTCGACGGCTTTCTGGGCCGCTTCGGCCGCGCCGGCCAGGTCGTCCTGCAGGCTGCGCAGGCTGCCCAGCACGTACCAGGCATCAGCATTGTTCGGGTCAATGGCGAGCGCCCCTTCGTAGGCTTCGGCAGCCTGTGCGTAATCGTCCTGCTGGAAATAGAGCCCACCCAGCAGCAGGTACGGCGCCGGATCGCAGCTCGCCAGCCGGGCTGCCGCTTGCTGGGAAACGATCGCACCGTCGATATCACCTTGCTGCGCCTGTACCAGGCCGGCCAGCAGCGGCGCGCTCGGATCCTGCGGGTCCAGCTTGGCAGCCTGCTGGTAGGCCGCGGTGGCCTGGTCCAGTTGGCCCTGCCAGTAGTAGGCGTTGCCCAGGCCGCGCTGTGGCGCGGCGGCCGTCGGATGAAGGGTGGCCGCAGCCTGATAGGCCACAATGGCCTCGTCATATTGACCGGCACCAACGTAGGCATCGCCCAGGGCCAGCTGCGTGTCGTAGGCATCGGCCGGCGCTGTGACCAGCGTCGCCTGGTGCAGTGCCACGGCCTGCTGGCTGGCATGGATCGCCTCGGTTTCTCTGCCCAGGGCATTGTAGACCGACGCCAGCGCCTGGTAGGTGAGTGGGTCCTGGTCGTCGTGCGCCAGGGCAGTTTGCACGGCGTTCAACGCCTCTGCGTTGCGGCCAGCCTGCTGGTAGAGGCTGCCCAACAGGCGATGGGCGCGGGCACTGTCTGGCTGCAGGCGAACGGCCGTTGCGGCCTCGTCGATGGCCCGCGCCAGCGCGTCGGGCACGGTGCACGTGTTGGCGTAATGAATCGCCAGGTTGTAATGCGCAGCAAAGAGATCAGGATCGATTGCGATCGCCTTCTCCAGGTCAGCAGCCGCCTGCCCGGTTTGGCCCAGGGCATATTCGACCATTGCGCGCTGAAAGGTGACCTGCGCCTGGCCACCCATGGCGGTGCCGCTGGTTTCGGCGTTGGCCAGGGCCTTGTCGAAGAGCGCGAGGGCGTCGGCGTACTGTCCGTCGGCGTACAGGCCTGTGGCCAGGATGGCCGATACCACGTAGGCCAGCTGTTCCGGGCCGTGCGCGGCAAACAGGTCCAGGTCGGTGGTCGCCAGGGGGGCACGCGTCAGGTGCGAGACGTCGCCGACGAGGGATGGCGCCGTGTCGGCGGCTTCGGCGGTGGCCGGGCCCAGCGCGTCGAGTACCAGCTGAGGCAGGGGCGTCCCGCCCACCAGCGACGGCTGGCGCAGCAGCTCGATGTGCGGGGTGACACCAAAATCGTCGTAAGCGCCCCAGATGACCATGCCGGCCTTGCGGCTGCGGCCGGCTGCCTGCGCGGCGTCGGCATCGCCGTAGGTCTCGAGACTCCGTTCGATAGTCACGGCCCCACCCAGGGTCGCCAGCTCGCGGGTCAGCTCAGCGCCAATACGGCCGGCAAAATCGCCCTGGCGGGTGGCGTTGGCGCCGTCGAAATCGGCGATGAGCACCAGAAAGCCGTCCGGGGGACGCACTCGTTCATAGAGTGTGAACCCGCCCCAGGCCAGGCCCACCAGCACAATCGTGACCAACAGCGCGCCGGCCTGGCGCCGCCGGCGCAGAGAGGATGCGCGCAGAAAGACGCGCAGGGACAGGAGCGCACCACCGATCAGCAGCACGACGATCACGTAGGGCAGGTATTTGCCTAACAAGGCCGCCGGACGCGACACCAGGTCGAAGGCGCCTACGATGAGCTGCAAGCTGGCCAGCAGGATGCCGATCGCCCCCATCAGCGCAGCCAGGCGTGCGCGGCGCTCCTGTGGCGTCTCCTCGACCGGCCTGGATTCCTGACCCACAAGCGGAGCAAAGATGCTGGCTACTTTGAGCAGGCCGTTCAGGATGCGGTCCGCGCCGGCGGGTGGGGTAGTCGCAGTTGTCTTGGTGACTGGTGATGCAGGGAGGTCGGCGCTGGGTGGTGCCGCGACAACCGGAGCAGACAGGGTCGCGGACTCCGAGCCGGCGATCACGGGTGCGGCGGGTTGCGCGGCGGATGGTTCAACCACCGCCCGATCCAGCACGGTCGCGGCTTCCGGTGACGCGGTCACTGCCAGGGTCGGGCCGCCGCCGGTCAGTGCCTGGCGAAAGGCTGCGGCCAGTGCGCCCACGGTAGGAAACCGCTGATCCGGCTGTTTGGCCAGGGCGGTGAGCAGCACAGCCTGTACGGCGTCGGGAAGATCGGGATTCAGTGACCGCGGTGGTGGGGGAGGGCTGCTGACGTGGTGCAGCAGCACACTCGTGGGTGAATCACCCCGGAAGGGCGTGCGACCGGTAGCCATCTCGTACAGGGTGACGCCAAGCGCGTACTGGTCGCAGCGCCCATCGACGGTTTCGCCGCGCGCCTGCTCCGGCGCCATGTAGGCCGGGCTGCCGACGATCTGGCCAGCGGCGGTGAGCTGGCTGACGTCGCCAAGCAGGCGCGCAATGCCAAAATCGGCAACGACCGGTGTGCCGTCGGCGGTGAAGAGAATGTTGGCCGGCTTGATGTCGCGGTGGATGGCGCCGCGGCCGTGGGCATAATCGAGTGCGGCCGCCACGGCATCGAGAATCCGCGCAATCTCGGCCAGGGGCATGGTTTCGCCGCGACCGTGCAGCTCGGCCAGGCGGTCCTTGAGCGTTTTGCCCGGCAGGTACTCCATGACCATGAACGGCTGGCCATCGACCACGTCGAAGTCATAGACCTGGACGATGTGGGGGTGGCGCAGGCTGGCCACCAGCCGGGCCTCGCGGCGAAAGCGCTCGTCAAAACCGGGCTGCCCGCTCACCGCCGGTTGAATGACCTTGATGGCGACTGCACGCTGCAGATCCGGGTCGTAACCTTCGTAGACCTCGGCCATGCCGCCGCGGCCGAGCAGCCGGGTGATGGTGTACTCACCGAGGGTATCGGCTGTCATCGCACCAGTTCCACTTTGAGGCGTGCCTTGACGTCATTGTCCACGTAGAGCGAGCCGTGACCCTGCTGCACAGGGTGGACGTCGGAGCCGTCGAGGATTGCGCTGTGTTCGGGGATGCGGTTGTCACCGCCCGGTTGTTCTTGGTACGTCAGTTTCGACCAGTGCCAATCCGCGGCGCGGGTGACGCGCAGGTCGGTGACGGTGTCGATGCCATAACCAAAGATCGAAACGGCGGGCACGCTGCTGCGCGTGCCCAGTTCGGCCCGAAATGCGCGTGCCTGGCGCAGCAGCGGAATCTGCTCGGCGGGCAGCCAAAGTTCATCAGTCAACAGGTCGATGGGTTGGCCGTCTTGGTCGATGGCGCAGGGGTAAGTGGGCAGAATCTGGTAAACCGAGGGAAAGGTCTTGATAACCTCGAGCAACCGGCCGCCCAGCAGACCAAACGGCAGCAATCCAACACCCTGGACCAGGTCGGTGACGATGCGCGGCGTGCCCTGGTGCGGTCCGCCGATGAGCACGACACGCCCCACCTTGTGTTTGCCACCCAGGTGCTCGATGTAGTAGCGGCTGACGAGCGTGCCCAGGCTGTGGGCGATGATTGTGATGGGTGCGCTGACCGGCCAGGCGTCGATGGCCGCCGCCAGGTGGCGGGCCGATTGGCGTACATCCTGCCGCCAGTCGTAGGCAAATTCCAGCAAATCACGTCCGCGTTCGTAACCCAGCGCCTCCTCGAGGAAATCACCGGCCCGGTTGTACTGCTCCTGCTCCACGAACTTGGGCACGATCACGACCTCACCGACGATGCCGCGAGGTTCCAGGTGGTGTTTTTCCGGCAGCATGAACAGCTCCGGCTGGGTAAAGAGCAGGCGTACATTCGGCCAGACCTTTTCGCCGCCCAACCACAGCTCGGAACCCATCAGGCCGGGCACAAAAACGACGGGCTGACGGGTGCGACTGGTTCCGGTGATGGCCGGGACGTCCACGAGGGTGAGATCCTCCGGGGACGCAGCCTGTTTGAAGACAAGCTGTGCCTCACCGATGCGGATCGTATCGCCGTTGTGCAGCCGCTGCTCGCTGACGCGCTGGCCAACAATGAAGGTGCCGTTGGTGCTGCCCAGGTCGTGCAGCCAGAACTCGTCGCGCCGGCGCTCGATGCGTGCGTGCTGGCGCGAGACGCGGGCCAGGTTGAGGACCACGTCGTTGTCACCCTGCCGGCCGATGGTGAGTGCGTCTTGCTGAAGCGGTACCTCCCAGGTGCCAGCCGGCGTTTGGATGGCCAGGCGGGCGACACGCACGTCGTGCAGCTGGACGGGGATCGTGGCATCGGCCAGGGTGACTTCCAGATCGGCCACCGTGTCGATGACGGCCGGCGCCGGGCTGCTGGTCATGCCGACCTCGAAGCGTAAGGCACTGTCGCCCAGGGTGATTACGTCACCAGGCTGCACTGGCGTACGTTCCAGTACCGGCTGGTCGTTGAGGCGCGTGCCGTTGGCCGAACCCAGGTCGACGAGTGACCAGTGAGCGTTCTCGAAAACCAGCCGGGCATGGCTGCGCGAGGCCCGCGCATCGGACAGCACGATGTCGTTGGTCGTGGCACGACCGATGGTGATGTCGGTTTCGACCAGGGCAATCGTCCGCTCTGTACCCTGGGGGCCGCTGACGATCAGGCGGGCGTTGGGTTCCATTGGGATTCTGGCCTCCGCGCGGAACATGGTTGATGAACCCGGCCACTGGTGAAGATTGGGGTTGCGCGTGGAGAAGCTGGGCCGGCACTACCGCTCAGGACGAGCGATGCAGGATATTATACACGAAACAGGCTAACCGGGAAACAAGTCGTGATCAGAAAGAGCCGGTAGTGTACACGATAGTCGTGTGATTTCAAATTGTCCACCTTTCCAAACCGCAGCTGAGCGCTCCTAAAGCGGGCTGACGGGTAAGGGCCGGCCTGGCGAGCCCCGGCGTGGCTGCCGGAAATAGGGCGACTGTTCCAGCAGCCGGCGGCGAATGACCGGCCGCAGGAGACGGACAGCGTAATAGCGCGGACCCAGGGCGGCACGTACGTCGGCGATGTAGTCATCGAGGGTGCGCTGCTGGAAATTCAGCACCGCCTGGCTGGCGGTCGTGTCGAGCCAGTCGGTGGCAAAAGGGGTCGTGCTGAAGGCCGCGGCGGGCAGCATGCCGATGCCAACGGCAGTCAGGACGCGCTCGACGATCTCGCGGTACAGGTACTGGCAGCGCGGGCCGCCGCCGATCAGCCAGGTTTTGCCCCAGACGTCCGGGCTGCGCGCGGCATGGGCGATGGCCATCCCAACGTCGTGCGTATGCACGTACTCGATGCGGTTGTCCAGCGGGACGTCGAACAATCCACGATCGACGATCAGACGCACCGGCATCGCCGCGCCGAAACGTAGAATGGTCCACGGCATCGTGCATGCCTTGACCATCTCCTCACAGGTGATCTTGTGCCGGGCGTAGTGTTCGACCGGCTCCACCGGATCGGTCACGGTGCGCGGCGGTGGCAGGTGCTGCGTGCGCCCGTAGACGTGCAGCGAGGAGGCAAAGATCAGCCGCGGCGGCCGTGGGCAGGCCTGCATCGCCGACAACAGGTTCATCGTGCCACCGACATTCACGGCGCGCGCCCAGTCGGGACGCTCTTCGCTGTTGACACCGGTCACCGACAGGCGCGGCACGACAAAGGCCAGGTGAATGACCAGGTCCTGGCCCAACACGGCCGCGGCGACGTCACCGGGGTTACGCAGGTCACCCCAGACGACCTCGACCTGGTCCTGCCAGCGGGCAGCCAGCCGGCGGTTGGTGGGGGAGACCACGTCGAAGCAGCGGACGGTATGCCCGTCGGCGAGCAGCTGTGGCAGGGTATGGGCGCCGATGTTGCCAAAGGCACCGGTCAGTAGAATCCGCATGGGAACGACTCCTTGAAACGCCATCGTGCACGGGGGTGCTCAATCGGGTGACGGTGCGTGCAGCATGCCGTGCAGCAGCAGCGACAGACTGTCCTCGGCCACCTGGCCCCAGTCGCTGCCGGTGGGATCGAGCAGGCTTTGGAAGAGCAAACCCACCACCAGCGAGATGACGGCCTGGGCGCCGATGTGCGGGTCGATCGGGCGCAGCGTGCCTTCCGCAACCCCGGCTTCGATCAGGCCGGCAAACAGGTGATGATACCGCTGATACGGCGCCATGCTGGTCTGCCAGACCACCGGATCGCGCGCGGCCTGGCGCCAGAATTCCAGGAACATGGGCAGTTTGCCGCTGGCATCGGCGAAGACCAGCCGCAGCAGACCGAACATCGACTGCAGGCCTTCGGGCACGGAGGCGGCGGCCGCCCGCTGGGTGACGAGCTGCTGGTCCAAACCGGTCAGCCAATCGTCGAGCAGTGCCAGAAACACGGCTTGTTTGCTGGGAAAGTGGTGGTAGAACGCACCCTTGCTGACGCCGGCCCGCGCACAAATCTCCGCCACGCCTGTGGCGTCATAACCCTGCCCGGCAAAGCCGACCAGGGCGGCTTGCAGGATGTGGGAGCGTGTTTCCAGGCTGCGCGCCTGTGGTGACATGTTTGTCTCCCTTGCCGAAGCATACAGACCGGTCGGTATGATTATATACCGAATGTCGCAGCGTGGCAAACGGGAACTATCGTCACAGCCTGGACGTCATGACGATGAGTGTGATATATTTGTGCTGGCTGTATCCTAACCACACCACGGGTATGTCGCCACAGCAGACTACCCTGAGCCGAGAGGTACTCGATGGCCCAATCAGCATCACGTCCGACTACAACGCAGATCGTGCTCGGTCTCATTTTCATCGTTTCGACGCTTGTGTTTTTGATCCTCTACCCCGCGGCCAGCCGCATCATGAGCAGCGGTGCCGAGCAGCCGTTTCCCCAACCCGGACCCATGGAGGTCGGCACACTCCTGGCCACCATCACTTCGCTGATCACTGCGGCGGCGGCGCTCATTGGGTTGATTTCTACGGCCATCCTTGGCTGGCGGCGGGACGCGCGCGAAGCCCGGCAGGCGGCACTGCAGCAGCAGTTGACCGAGTTGCAGATCGAAAAGGAGCGGGCCGCGCGGGATGCTGCTAAGAAGCCGTAGCCGGTCCCAACCGGCGTTCGCCCGACACCACAGCGTGGCTGCCGCACGCCAGAGGGGCGATTCGCTGATTCGTTGCCCTGATTCGGCAAAGGCTGCGCCGGGAACGGATTGCTGTCAACGGATTCGGGGAACGGATTGAACGGATGATTCGGAACGGATTGGAACGGATTGCTGTCAACGCGGGTGGGGCCGTGTCCCACCCGCGGGGAACGGATTGAACGGATTCGGGCGGCGGATGGGCCATTGGTGGATTCGCTGCCCCCATGCGTTGACGGCCATGTGCCCCGAATTCGCGGAGAGCCGCGCCCGAAACTGGACAAAACGCAAAAAATGCGCTGTAATTTGATCAGACGCGTTGTCGGGTGACAGATCGGGAGGTGCAGGGTGGATCCATTCATGCAGGCTGCAATCGATGAAGCCAGGCAGGGTTTGGCCGAAGGGGGCATTCCGATTGGATCGGTGCTGGTGCTCGATGGGCAGATTGTCGGGCGCGGGCACAACCGGCGCGTACAGCAGGGCAGTGCCATTCTGCACGCCGAGATGGACTGCCTGGAAAATGCCGGCCGGCTGCGGGGGCGCGACTACCAGCGTGCCGTGCTCTACTCGACCCTTTCTCCCTGCGACATGTGCAGCGGCACGGTGCTGCTCTACAAGGTCCCCAAAGTGATAATCGGCGAAAACCGCACCTTCCAGGGGCCGGAAGACTACGTACGCAGCCGCGGCGTCGAGCTGGTCATTCTCGACGATCCGGAATGTATCGCCCTCATGGAAACGTTCATCGCGGGGAACCCGGAACTGTGGAATGAAGACATCGGAGAGTGACCGTTTTGCCGCATGTGTCTGGCTGGGGACCGTCAATGAGCAACCCTGAGATCCTGCGTCAGGTCGAGTTTGGCAGCGCGGTGACAGTTGAGCTAATCGATCAAGATGACGACGCCGAGCCGATGACATTCGTCATCGTAACCGAGGGTGCGGCGGACTTCGACCGCGGTCTGTTGGCGGCCACGGCTCCTCTGGCTCGCGCCATCCTGGGACAGTTCGTGGGCAGCGTCGTACCGTACGTGATGGGCGACATATGCCAGGTGCGTATTGTCCGCGCCGAGCGGGTGCCTGACCTGGCCACAGAAGACCTGGCGGCACAGCGAGCGGCGGTTTTGGAGAAAGCCCGCGAGGATGCCGCGCGTACCAATGCCGAAATATTCGCCGCGTCGTTCAGCGGTAAGTGGGGCAATTACGACGCGGGTTGAGTGGATGCAAACCGGCCGTGGCTCGCGCGAACTATGAACCGGCGGGCAGGTGCCCGATTGGATAGAATTGGCCGTCAGACTGGCGGAGGAAGTGTCGCATGAGTTTGCAGCCCGACTCTTTCATTCCCGATGAGGACGCCGAGGCCCTCAACAAACGCCTGGAGATGATCGGCTGGGGTCTCTTTCTGATCATGATCGGCGGCCTGATGCTGGTGCCGGAACAGGTCGTGCCCGAAGGCCTGTGGCTGGTTGGCGCCAGCCTCATCATGCTGGGTCTCAACGCGGCCCGTTACTTCTACCACCTGCCGCTCAGTTGGTTCACCATCATCCTGGGGCTGCTCGCCCTGGCCAGTGGGGCCGGCGACTTGTTTGGCGTCGACCTGCCGGTTTTTCCGATTCTGCTGATCCTGATCGGCGCCCACATTCTGCTCAAGGCACGCTTCGAACGCAAACCACAGGAACCGCGGTAGTTGGTGGACAGGCCCATGCGTGACGTCATCGTCGTTGACTACGACCCGCGGTGGCCGGTGCGTTTTGCCGGGGAAGCGGCGCGCCTGGCACCTGTGTTGGGTGACATCCTGGTCGCGATCCACCACATCGGCAGTACGTCGATTCCGGGTATGGCCGCCAAACCGATCATCGATATCATGCCGGTGGTGCGCCAGATCGAGCTCGTTGACCCGTGCAACCCCGCCATGCAGACGTTGGGTTACGAAGCACGCGGCGAGTACGGGATCGCGGGCCGCCGCTATTTCGTCAAAGGTCAGGGAAACGATCGCAGCCATCACGTGCACGTCTTTGCCGCTGATCATCCCGATGTCGCGCGTCATCTCAATTTCCGCGACTTTTTGATTTCCCATCCTGACGAGGCGGCCGCTTACGCCGGTCTCAAACAGGCGCTGGCCCGGCAGTATCCGCACGACATCGAGGCCTACATCGCCGGCAAGGATGGCCTGATCAAAGAGATCGATCGCCGGGCCCTGGTCTGGCGTGCCGGGCAGTCGTTGGGATAACCACATAAACACAAAATGCACAGAGATCGACACGACTCATTGTGACTGTCAATCGACATCCGCTTTGGAGGAATGATGCGTTCCGTTCTACGATTTGGTGCACTTCTCAGCATGGTGATTTTGGTGGCCGGCTGTGTGTCGGCAGGCACCACGCCGTCACCCACACCCGCAGCCACCGCGGTGCCGGCGACAGCGGTCCCGGCCACGCCTGAGGTTCCGACGCCCACCCCGACCGTGGAGATTCCTACCCCCACGGTCGAGCCGACCCTGACCTACACCGATACCGAGGCCGGCTTCGCCCTGGACTATCCAGCAGCCTGGACCATTCTGCCGATCAGCCCCGAAGCCAAGGATGGCAGTTTTGTGTACTCGACGACCTTGATGTCGTGGCAGCCGGTTGATGGCGGCAGCGACGGCATACCGGCCGGGCAGACGAAAGTGGATGTCACGCTCATCAAATCGGACGTCGCTTCGCTCGACGACGCCATTGCGGAACGGAAGACGCTGCTCGGCGCTGGTGAGGTCGAAACCAGCATTCTGTCCGAAGAAGTCCTGACCCTCGCCAGTGGTTTGCCCGTCCTGCGCTGGGCGCTGACATCATCCTTCGGCGATTCGATCGAGTACATTGCCGCCATCGACGGCAACATCGTGCTGTTGAGCGGGATGGGTGATGCCGCTGTGTTCGATCGTGTGGCGGGGACGCTGCGGTTGTGGGAGTAGGGAGTAGGGATTGGGGGTTAGGGGCCAGGGGTTGGGGTTTTGTGGGAGCGCCGTCATTCTGGCGGGTGTGGGAACGGATTACTGTCAACGCGGGTGGGACACGGTCCCAGCCCCGGGGAACGGATTGAACGGATGGCTGGATATTGATCCTCACCCGTCCGCCGGCATGAAAGCCAGTACGGCATCCAACAACTGGAGGATATCCATTGTTGTGGCTGGATGTACTCCGCCGGCGTGATCATGGCGGTGGTGCGGAAACCTATCGATTTGTGGATGATGCGCGACATTGTCCCAACGGCTGACAAGGACCTTGTCCACCGCAGTTTGCAGATGATAGCGGTACTTCAGGCAACGAATCGTCGGCTCAGTCAACACATACTCGGCGATGTGCAGCTCCAGGTCTCCCAGCAGATAGAGGGTGCCCCGGATGTAACATTCAGCGACATCGATTTCCTCGAAGCTCATTTCTGAACGCACCACGTGCGGCGCGGCGTGAATGACAGCCTGAACACTCAAGTAATACTCGCGCGCATTCACACGACCACCTGGCTGAGGATTTCCGTACGCCGCTGCCAGAGATCGAGTCCACGTTTGGCCGCGTACCAATCGAAGTAGGCCAGATCGTCTCCCAAGTTGCCGGCCTCGAAATCGGCCAGGAACTGCTCGGATGTGATCTTGAAGCGCGCTTCGAACTCCTGGCAGGCGCGTTCATAGGCGTTCCGCCGGGCACGCGCCAGGACGGCTTCACGGCTCAACGCCGCGGCGAGTGTCGCCCGCACGTCGCTGATGTCGAAAGTTACCTGACCGGTGCTCAAGGTGATTTCCATCGGTCTTGTATCCTCGTGGCCTTTTGCGGTTTATTCTACCATTTGAACGGATTACTGTCAACGGTTTCGGGGAAGTACGGAGTACGGAGTACGGAGTAGGGGGAACGGATTGGAGCGGATTGCTGTCAACGGATTCGGGGAACGGATTGAACGGATGATTCGGAACGGATTGGAGCGGATTGAACGCGCGTCGCATCCCCGGCACGATCGGCGGGTTTGTGGGGCAGCGAAAGCATGGGCGGATGGGGCCGGGACGTCGGTTACTGCGCGGCCTTGAGTGCGAGGCGGGCGCGCAGGGTGATCCATTTGCTGGGTTGGCCCTTGGCTTCGTTGTCTTGCCAGGTTTTGCCGTTGAGTGAGTTTTCCAGCTTCCAACGGCCCTGCGTGTCCTGTTTGTCCAGGATCAGCCGCCAGGCGGTGTCCAGACGTGGGTCTTGGCCGTAGCCGGCCTGGGCCAGGACTGTGACGAGCTCCAGGATGTCGCTCCAGTAACTCAGGAGGAATCCAAACTTGAACCAGGTGGAGCTGACGCGCTCGAGATAGGGATAATCGGCCGCCGCGGGGTCGCGGCTGAGTAAAAACTCGGCGCCGGCCTGGATGGCACGCTCGATGGCGGGGGTGCGCCGGTCGGGCGGCACCGCCAGCAGGGCACGCAGCGCCTTGACGGCACCCCACCCGCAGGGCAGCCCGTAGTTGGCGGCGCAGCAGAACCCCGGACCGCTGGTGCCCGACTTGATGAACTGAATATCCCCTTCGCCGGTGGTCGCCCGCGCCTGCCAGTCGAGTGCCCGCTGCACGCGCGCGTCGTCACCAAACCCAAGGCGCTGCAGCGCCACCAGCAGGTTGCCATTCAAACAGTGCACGGCCCCGCTGGCGACCGCATTCGCCAACAAGGAAAAACCGCCGTTGGGCGCAATGCTGTGCGCCAGCACGTACGCACAGCCGCGACGCACCCGTTCGTCCGTGGGATCGGCGCCCAGCTCGCCGAGGAAAATAATCTGCCATTCCGTGCCGCGGTACTTGGGTCCGTATCCGCTGCCCGGCTTGACCCAAAAGCCCGCCGCGTCCTGCGCATCCAGAATCGCCGGCACCGGCCCGCTCGTCATCACCGCCTGCTGGGCCACCTGTACCTCACGATCGTCAACCGGCCGGTCGAGCAGGTACCGCAAGGCGAAATAACGCACCCCCGGATTCACCGCATCCACCTCAAGCAGCCACGACAACGCCTCATCCCTGAGCAACGTGCTTGGTCCCATCATCATCACCTCCCCCGCCACCCCCCCAATCCAAAATCCAAAATCCAAAATCCAAAATCCAAAATCCAAAATCCAAAATTGACCCGCCCCGCTCTTCATGTTACACTCAACCGACCGCAAGACACAAACATCGATACTATCAGCGAAACCATACGTCACATGAACCCATTCCTTGATTCTGTCACGGCCTGGCCCGCCCTGGCCCCCTACGGGCGCACGATCCATTTGCCAGGCAGCAAACTCGACCTGTTCGTGTACGAAATGGGCGAGAAAACTGCGCCGCCCGTGCTTTTGATCCACGGCCTGGGCGGCGAGGCCGATACGTGGCGTCACCTGATACCGGCCCTGGCGGCCCATTACCGCCTGCTGGCGCCTGACCTGCCGGGCTGCGGTCGCAGCAGCGAGCCGGCGCAAACGTGCGGTATTCCTTGCTTGCAGCGCATCTTGCTCGAGCTGCTCGATACGCTCGGTATCGCGCAGGCCGGGCTGATCGGGCATTCGATGGGCGCGGTGATTGCACACGCGATTGCCCGCGATACGCCCTCGCGCGCGGCCTGGCTGGTGCTGATCGGCGGCGCCCTGGTGCACCGCGTCACGAAGGCAGACCCACGGACAGCGCTCATGGTCGTGCCCGTGCTCGGAGAATGGCTGTACAACCAGCGCCGGCGCGATCCGCAGGACGCGTATCGTTCGCTCGAGCCCTACTACAACGACCTGGATCACCTCCCCGAACCGGACCGCGCCTACCTTTACCAGCGCGTCAACGAGCGGGTGTGGAGTGATACGCAGCGGGCCAATTACCTGGCAACCCTGCGCAGCATGGTGCGCTGGACGCCGCGTCAGCAGCGAGACCTGCCCGCACGCCTGGGCAGGATGACCGCGCCGACGCTCGCAATCTGGGGGGAACACGACCGGATCAACGTCCTGGCCAACGGCCAGGCCTTGCCCCCACTGCAGTCCACTGCCAAACTCGTCGTCATACCCGATGGCGGGCACAACGTCCACCAGGAACACCCCGATGCGGTCCTGGCCGCCATCGCCCGTTTTTGCCGGATCGATTTGGATCAGAAAGGCCAACCACCATGACCCAGTACACTGAATCCACTTACGGTGACTCGATCGCCGGCGTCTACGATCACTTGTTTCATGACGTCGACCCCGATCTGATACCGACGTTAGCGGAACTGGCAAGGGGCGGCCGTGCGTTGGAGTTTGGCATCGGCACCGGTCGGATTGCGCTGCCCCTGCAGGCGGCTGGCGTGAAGGTGCACGGTATCGACACCTCGCCGGCGATGGTGGCCCAACTGCGCGCCAAACCCGGCGGTGAAACAATCCCGGTGACGATGGGCAGCTTCGCCGACGTCGACGTGGAAGGCCAGTTCGAGCTGATTTTCGCCGTGTTCACCACCTTCTTTGCCCTACCCACCCAGGCCGAGCAGGTCCGCTGTTTTGCCAACGTGGCCAAACACCTGGCGCCGGAGGGGGTTTTTGTCATCGAAGCCTTTGTGCCGGATGTGGCGCGTTACAGTGCGGGGCGACAGTCGGTGCGGCTGATTTCGATGGATAGCCAGAGCGTACGTCTCAATGCTGCACAGCTCGATCCAGTGAACCAGCGGATCATCACCCAACAAATCCACCTCGGTCCACAAGGCATCCAGATGTACCCCGTAGAACTGCGCTACGCCTGGCCACCAGAACTCGACCTGATGGCGCAGCTCGCCGGCCTGCAGCTCCTTCACCGCTGGGGCAGCTGGAACCGCGGCCCCTTCACCGCCGACAGCACACGCCACATCTCAGTCTATGGCGCTGGCTGAGCGGGGGTGCGGAGTACGGAGTAGGGGCCCCGTACTCCCTACTCCGTACTCCCTACTCCGTACTCCCTACCCCCTCCGCACCACCTTCACCAACACATCGCGGCTCGGCCGCAGGGTGCCGACGAATTCGGGTTCGACGTGCAGACCGGGAGCGATTTCGAAGCGGTAGCGCTGCGCCACGTCGGCCAGGACCAGCATGCCTTCCAGGAGGGCAAAGTGCTGCCCCAGGCAGATGCGCGCGCCGGCACCAAACGGGTAGTACGCGTAACGCGGGCGTTTTTCGACCAGATCGGCAGTAAAACGTTCCGGAATATAGGCTTCGGGGTTCGACCAGAACTCGGGGTGCCGGTGCGTGATGAATGGTGCGATCGTGACAAGGGAACCCGCCGGTACGCGGTAGCCATCGATGACGTCATCGGCCAGCGGATCACGTGCCATCAGCGCAACGGGTGAGTATAGGCGCAGTGTCTCGTCGAGCACCATGCGCGTGTAAACGAGGTTGGGCAGGTCGTCCACCGTGGGCGAACGGCCACCGAGCACGCGGTCGAGCTCTTCGTGCAGTTTGGCTTCGACCTCAGGATACTTCGAGAGTTTATACCAGGTCCAGGTCAGGGTCTGGGCGGTCGTCTCGTGGCCGGCAAAGAAGGTGATCAGGACCTCGTCGCGCAGCTGCTTTTCGTCCATCGCCAGGCCAGTTTCTTCGTCACGCGCCGCCATCAGAAGCGACAGCAGGTCATCGCCGAGGGGCTGCTTCTGCCGCTCGCGGATGATCCCGTAGATATAGTTGTCGATCATTTTGAGCGCATGTTTGTAGTGGCGGTTGCCCGGCGTCGGGATGAACAGCGGCGGATCGATGAAGCTCATCGAACGCGCCGCGGTGAACTCCAGGATTTCGACCAGGGCGTGCCCCGCGTCGGCAAACGACTCCCCGATATCGATGCCAAACATCGAACGCGATATCACACTCATCGTCAAGCGCATCATCTCCTGGTTGACGACCATCGGTTTGCCGATACGATCGCGGCTTTCCCAGCGCTGAATCATCTGCGCCGTGGCATCGACCATGATGTCGGCGAACTTGCCGACCGCACGCGGCGTGTACGTCGGCTGCATGAGCTTACGCTGACGTTTCCAGAAATCACCTTCACTGGTAAGAATGCCATTGCCCAGGGCCACCCGCAGCTTGTCGTGGCTGGCCCCCTTGGGATAGTTGTCGGCGTTTTGCACCAGGATTTGGCGCACGTGATCGGGACGCACGAAGAGGTGAATTTCCACGGGTCCGGCTTTGAAACGAACCACATCACCATACTGGCGCCAGCTTTCGACGTAGGACGCAATGACATCCTGCCGGCCCAGTCCCAACATGCCCGCAAGCATGGTGCGACCGTCGGGGCCGGGTGCTTTCCCACCCATGGGCCGCGCCGTTGGGCTCTTCACAGGTGCTGTTGACATGGGATACTCCTTTATCTTGAAAAGTTTGTGAAAGGCTACGCATAGTATACCGCGCACGGCACGAATATCCAACTGGGGCGGTTGCCAGGCAGCACCGCATTGCCTTGCCGTCAAAACGGCTTTGGCAAAACGTGGCTTGGATGGTAAAATGGGCGTACGTGGGTCGTCCGCAAGTAGACGCCACCCGCCCGTATCCCCTCAGTGATGGGAGATGCATGGACACAATTCGCCTGCCTGGCCTGGTGGACGTGCATGTCCATCTGCGCGAACCTGGCTTCGAGCACAAAGAGACGATCGCCAGCGGCACGCGCGCCGCCCTCTCCGGTGGGCTCAGCGCTGTGCTGGATATGCCCAATACGGCACCACCGGTGGCCACACTCGATCGTTTACACGACAAAACCCGACGAGCCGCTGCTTCTGCGGTGTGTGACGTGGGGTTTTTTGTGGGTGCCACACGCGACGTCGCTGCGACCGTCACGGCGCTGGCCGCCCCCTATGCCTGCGGGCTCAAGATCTACGTCAGCGAGACCTTTGGCAGCCTGCGCCTGGACGATCTGCCGCAGCTGGTGGCATTCTTCCGCACATGGCCCGGTCCCGGTCCGATTGCCGTGCACGCCGAGGGGCTCATGCTTGCCACCTGCCTGGCCCTGGCGCAGCTGTACGGCCAACACCTGCACGTCTGTCACGTCAGCCGGCGCAGTGAGATCGAGCTCATCCGGCACGCCAAACAGCAGGGCTGGCCCGTCACCTGTGAAGTAACACCGCACCACCTGTGGCTGTGCGACGCTGACCTGCCCCGCCTCGGCGCCCGGGGCCAGATGAAGCCGCCCCTGGCCACGGCCGACGACCGTGCCGCCTTGTGGGCCCACCTGGACATCATCGACTGCTTCGCCACCGATCATGCCCCCCATACCCTGGATGAAAAGGCAAACGCCCAGCCCCCACCCGGCGTGCCAGGCCTGGAAACGATGCTGCCCCTGCTGCTGACCGCGGTGGCCGAAGGGCGCCTGACGATCGAGGATGTCATTCAGCGCCTGCACACCCACCCGCGGCGCATTTTCCGCGTGCCGGTCAGCGAACAGACCTGGGTGGAGATCGATCCGGATGCCGCCTACGACCTGCCCACCAGCGGCTACCAGACAGCGTGCGGTTGGAGCCCGTTTGCGGGTATGCGGGTGCGCGGTGCCATTCGCCAGGTCACCCTGCGCGGCCAGGTGGTCTGCCGCGATGGCGAGATTCTGGCCGCCCCCGGCAGCGGCCGCGTGTTGTTTGACGCATGAACACGACAGACGCCGCGGGTACCCGGACGGTAAACCGCCCATCTATGTGCCCTTTGCGTCTTTGCGGTAAAATACCGACCCGAGAAGGATACACACTGTGAACCACGCATTCAACGAATGGTTTGGCCAGGACGTTCTGTCGGTCAACCAGTTCAATCGTCCCAAGCTCGAATACATCTTTCGCGTGGCGCACAACATGCGCGCCATGGTCGAGCAGTTTGGCACCGCCGACCTGCTGCACGGTCACGTGCTGGCCAATCTGTTCTACGAACCCAGCACCCGCACCTCGTCGTCGTTCGCCGCGGCCATGACGCGCCTGGGCGGGCGCGTCATCAGCATCAACGAAGTGCACTACTCCTCGGTCAGTAAGGGCGAATCGCTGCCCGATACGGTGCGCACGCTGGAGTGTTACGCCGACATTATCGTCCTGCGCCATCCCGAAGTCGGTGCGGCGGCCACGGCGGCCAAATATGCCGCCAAACCGATCATCAACGCCGGGGATGGCGTCGGCGAACACCCGACGCAGGCCCTGTTGGACCTGTTTACGATCCAGGAGGAGTTGGGACGCATCGATGGTTTGAAGGTCGGCATGGTCGGCGACCTCAGGTATGGCCGCACGGTCCACTCGTTGACGCGACTCCTGCGCCTGTACGACGTGGAATTGGCCTTCGTTTCACCCGATATGCTGCGCCTGCCCGATGAACTCCGCCACGAAATGCAGGTCGCCAATCGACCGTACCGCGAGAGCGACGACATCCATACCGTGATCGGTGACGTGGACGTGCTCTACGTGACCCGCGTGCAAAAAGAGCGTTTCAGCGACATGGGTGAGTACGATGCGGTCAAAGATCATTTCATCGTCGACGCTGGTCTGTTGACGCATGCAAAAGATGCGATGATCATCATGCATCCGCTGCCGCGCGTCGGCGAAATCGATTATGCGGTGGACGACGACCCGCGCGCGGCATACTTCCGCCAGATGCGCAACGGGATGTACATCCGCATGGCCCTGCTGGCCGCCGTGTTGGGGAAAGCGTGATGGCGGCTGCCTTCTTCGATAAGTTGACGGAGGCTGTTGCCCGCAACGATTCCCTGCTCTGCGTGGGGCTCGATCCCGTACCCGAGGCCGTGCCGGCTGCATACCGGCACGCGAGCAACCCAATCCTGGCCTGGAACCAGGCGGTGATTGCGGCCACCGCCGACCTAGTGTGCGCGTACAAACCGAACATCGCCTTCTACGAAGCCCTGGGTGATGGGCTGGTGACCCTGCGCGCCACCCTGGCCGCCATTCCGGCCAACATCCCCATCATTCTCGATGCCAAACGGGGTGACATAGGCTCGACCGCCGCGGCCTATGCCCGTGCCCTGTTCGAGGACCTGGGCGCCGATGCCGTGACGCTCAGCCCCTACCTGGGACACGACAGCATCGCACCGTTCGCCGCATACGCCGACCGCGGCCTGTTCGTGCTCTGCCACACGTCGAATCCGGGCGCGGCTGACCTGCAAGAGCTGCTGATCGACACAGGTGACCCGTTGTTCGTAGCAGTGGCGCGACGGGCCGTGACCTGGTCGCCCCACGACAACGTTGGCCTGGTGGTCGGGGCCACCTATCCGGCGGCGCTGGTCGCTGTGCGGCGGGTGGCACCGCAGGCCTGGTTCCTGGTGCCCGGCGTGGGTGCCCAGGGCGGCGACCTGGCGGCGGCGGTCGGGGCCGGGCTGCGTAACGATGGGCAGGGGTTGATCATCAACACCAGCCGCGCGATTACCCAGGCCGCCGATCCACGCGCCGCGGCCGACGGTCTGCGAACGGCGATCAACCAGGCACGGCAGCAGGCCCTGGCGTTGCGCGCAGACACCACGATGGCACCGCTGCCAGTCGCCCCGGACGTTGCCGATCTGATCGTAGCGTTGTTTCACCTGGGGGCCGTGCGGTTCGGTCACTTTACTCTGGCGAGCGGGCGGTCCTCCCCGCTCTACATCGACCTGCGTCTCCTGGCGAGTAATCCGATCCTGCTGCGGCAGGCGGCGGCGGCCTACGCCTCTCAACTCGGGCCGGTGTCGTACGACCGCCTGGCGGGCGTGCCGTATGCGGCGCTGCCCATCGGCACGGCATTGAGTCTGCGCACCGGCAAGCCGCTGCTTTACCCGCGCAAGGAGGCCAAAGCCTACGGCATGGGCAGGGCCATCGAGGGGCTGTGGTTGCCTGGTGAGCGCGTCGTGGTGGTCGAAGATCTGGTCACGAGCGGTGGCAGCACATTGAAAACGGTCGACCTGCTGCGTGAGGCGGGGCTGGTCGTCACCGATGTGGCGGTGCTTATCGATCGGGAGCAGGGCGCCGCGGCGGCCCTGGCCGGCGCCGGGCTTGCCCTGCATGCCGTGTGTACCCTCTCGCAGGTGCTCGATGTCCTCCTGGCGCAGGGGCTCATCGATGCCGGGCGATATGACGAAGTTCGAGCCTACTTACACAACGATGATACAACCTGACCTGGTTACTCACTTCTGCGGCCTCCACTTGCCATCGCCGCTGGTCCTGGCTTCGGGCATCCTCGGCACCAGCGCGGCGCTGATGGCGCGGGTGGCGGCGGGCGGCGCCGGCGCTGTAACGGCTAAGTCGTGCAGTATACAGCCACGCGCCGGTCACCCCAACCCCACCGTGCTCGATTGGGGGTACGGCGCCATCAACGCCGTCGGCCTGGCCAATCCCGGTATCGACGAGGAAATCGAGATTTTGCAGGCGACGCGGCGGCTGTTGGATGACGGCGGGCAGGGGGTCAAACTGATTGCTTCGATCTTCGGTACCGCGGTCGAGGACTATGCGCTGCTCACACAGCGGCTGTCGGACGCGCCCATCGACCTGCTGGAGGTCAATATCTCCTGCCCCAACGTGCACGACGAGCTGGCGCGGCCGTTTGCGGCCAGCTGTCCAAGCGCCGCAGCGGTGACACGGGCGGTGAAACGGGTTGCCCGCGTCCCGGTGATCATCAAGCTGTCGCCCAACGTCACCGACATTGCCGAGATTGCGCGCGCCGTGGAAGATGCCGGCGCCGATGCAATCGCCGCCATCAACACCGTCGCGGGCATGGTGATCGACGTGCGTGCCGCACGGCCGATCCTGGCCAACCGCGAGGGGGGGCTGAGCGGGCCGGCGGTCAAACCGGTGGCGGTGCGCTGCATCTACGAGTGTTACCGGGCGGTGAAAATCCCGATCCTGGGCATTGGCGGCGTCAGCGGCGGCGAGGATGCAGCCGAGCTGCTGATGGCGGGGGCCACCGCCGTGGGGGTGGGCACCGCGGTATACCGTGGCGGCGTCGAGGCGCTCGGCCAGATCGGGCAAGAGCTGGCGCAGTTTATGGTCGAAGAAGGGTACACGCAGGTCGCGCAGCTTGTGGGGAGGGCTCATGGGTGAGTTTTCCCTGGCATCAGAGGTCTTCGGGTCTGGCCTGCCACGCGCCGCGCGCATCGTGCGCATTGACGACGAAAACTATCGCGTCAAAACCTTCACCCTCGACCTGGCTTTGCCGGCGGCACGCCCCGGCCAGTTTGCCATGGTCTGGCTGCCGGGTGTGAACGAGCGCCCGTTGAGCCTGCTGGACGGAGCGCCGGTGCGATTCACGGTGGCGCGCGTGGGTGAGTTCACGACTGCCCTGCACAGCCTGCGCACCGGCGATCGCGTGTGGGTGCGCGGGCCGTTGGGCAACGGCTTTACTCTGATAGGTCAGCACCTGCTGCTGGTGGGCGGCGGTTATGGTGTGGCGCCGCTGCACTTCCTGGCGCGTGCGGCCCTGGCGCAGGGCTGCCAGGTCAGCGTCGTCGTCGGTGCACGGACCGCGGCTGACCTGCTGTTTCTCGACCGGTTTGCGGCGTTGGACGTCACGATGGTGGCGACGACGGACGATGGCAGCGCCGGTGTGGCCGGTCAGGTGACCGATGGGGTCCGTCACCTGGCCGATGCCTCGGCTGCGGCGTACGATCAGCTCTACGCGTGTGGGCCGAATGCCATGCTGCGGGCCCTTGCCGATTTGGCGACGGACCTCAGTCTGCCCGCGCAGCTGAGTTGGGAGAACAAGATGCGCTGCGCGATCGGCATCTGCGGCACGTGCGAGTGCGACGGCTGGCTGGTGTGCCGCGAGGGGCCGGTGGAAACGCGGAACTTGGCACGGCCAGCCAATCTGTGATACCATAGCTCATCATGATCAGCGCACTCGTTCTCGCCGCCGGCCGGTCGACGCGTATGGGGCAGTTGAAACAGCTGCTGCCACTCGGGCAGCACACCATCATCGAGCAGGTGGTGACGACGTTCCTTGCGTCTTCGGTGGATGAGGTGGTGGTCGTGACCGGCTGCGAGCGTGCCGAGGTCGAGGCCGTACTGCGCGCATATCCGGTGCGCTGTGTGTACAACCCTGATTTTGCGGCCGGCGAGATGATCTCGTCGGTGCAGGTGGGTTTGCACGCCCTGGGGCCAGATGTCAGCGCCGCGCTGCTGGCGGTGGGTGACCAGCCGCAGATCGAGGGGCGCATCATCGAGCAGGTGCTGGCGGCCTGGCGGGCTGGACCCGCGGAACGCATCGTGATTCCGAGTTACCAGATGCGGCGCGGGCACCCGGTGATCCTGTCGCGTTGCGTCTGGCCCGCGGTGTGGGCGCTCGGCTGGCAGGACAGTCTGCGCAGCCTGTGGCGCGACCATGCCGGCCAGATCGAGCACGCCATCGTCGACACGCCGTCGATTTTGGGTGACGTGGACACGCCGGACGACTACCAGCAGCTGCTCGGCCAAAGACCGTAGGCCACAACAACAGCTGTGACGACACAGATGACCAGCAGTGTAACCTATGTTGCACACATGCTGCAGCGGTAGAGTCGACTCGCGAAATTCCGGAAATTCAGCTTAGCCTTGGCAATACGATATTGTAGGTAATTACACCGTAAACTAAATATTTGACATACTGTCCTCTGTGAGAGATACTCACAGAA
>CAYUCC010000076.1:0-24925 GCA_964443225.1 uncultured Anaerolineae bacterium | reverse complement strand
ATTCAGCTGTTAAAGAACGCTCGTCATGCGCTGCAAAAGTCGAGTCCGTACTCCCCACTCCCCACATAAATCGGATTGCTGAATATCCAGCCCCGCAGTTTGCCGCGATGGCGGCGCCAGGCTTCGATGCGGTAGATGCCGGGGAGGTGAGTGGCGAACCGCAGGGTGCGGCCGCGGGCTTGGGCAACCGGCTGGCCGTTGCGCAGGAGGCGCAGTAGGGCTCGGTCGGGCGTGGTGGCTTCAAAGCGCCACGGGGAGTCGCTGCGGGGTACGGTGTCGCCCATGATGGCGTGGTGCGTGCCATCGCTGGCCGTGAAACGAAAACCACGCGTGCGAGCAATAAGGTCATAACCGATCCAGCAGTGTCCAGCACCGAGGGCATCGTAGACGGCGCGGCGGTCCGGCACCAGTTCGCCGCTGAAGGGCGCGGGCAGCAGCAGATGGGTGTTGACGGCGCTGAAGCAGTAGCGGTAGGGCAGGAAGTGGCGGCGGATCGGGCCAATGGTGAAGAGGTGGGCATGGGCGTCGGAGCCGCCCACGGCCACGATGGGTTGGGCACGCAGGACCAACAGCTCGTCCCACAACGCCAACATCTCTGGCCATGGTCCGGTGCTGAACCAGTGCGGGCGGTGGCTCATCAGCAGGGCGTGGGTTTTGCTGTGCGCATAACCCCGAAACTCCGACATGAAGTTCCACAGTTCGATCCCGGTGAAGCCGCTGACCTCCCAGTTCCACCAGGGGTACTGATGCGGCACCAGCTCGGTGGCACGTTCAACCGGGTGGGCGAAGAAGGTGAGCGCACCATCCACCCGCGCCGCGTGGAGCAGGGCCTGCGGATCGGCCGCGTGCGAGGTCAGGTCATGTTGGCCGCCCAGGATCAGCAGATGGTTGCCCTCGGGCACGCGGTGCACGTCGTGCACCTCCTGGCCAACCAGCAGCAGCACGTCGCCGTACCATCCCTCTTTGCCGGCGACGATCTGGTTGTGATCGGTGACGATCACATAATCGAGCCGATTGGCCCGCGCCGCGATCACCAGGTCGGCATGGGTACCGGTACCGTCCGAGTGCACGGTGTGCATGTGCAGGTTGCCGATAACCTCGTGCCAGGTGGGCGAAAAGGTACTTGAATGGGTCTCGTGGGTGTTCACAGGCGCAATTATACCCGGACATCGTACATCAACAAAGTATAACCGCCAATCGCGCAAATCTTTTCTTACTGCGGTCAATCACCATGATCGCAGCGCGTTGACGCACCCCCTGCTGTAAGGTACAATCATTTTCCACCGCGTGATCGGTGAGAGTACCTGTCGTTGCACCGTTTACAGCAACTACTCCCCATCCCATCCTGGAGGCGATCCATGAATCTGCGAAAATTGCTCGTGTTGACGATGTCCCTGGCTCTGCTGCTCCCTGCTGTCGCGGCGGCCGTCCCCCTCGCCGGCCCGTGTGTGCCCGGCGCCGCCTACGATCCTGCCTGCGACGTCGACCACGATAGTGACATCGACATCTTCGACATCCAGCTTGCCGCCGGGCATTGGAACCAGAGCGGCGCCTGGTTCAGTGACAACGACCACGACCACCTCGGGCAAACCTGGACCGGCACAGACGACCCACTCAAGATCCAGGGAAGTTTCGGGGGCGCGGACAACGCACCGCTGATCTTGAGCAACAGCGTATCAAGCGGTTCTGGCCTGCGCGTGACTTCGGCCGGCAACGAGGGCGTCTACGTGGGTTCAGTGGGCAACGACGGCGTATCCGTTGCATTTCCAGGCGATGATGGCTTCACCGTGCTGTCGGCCGGCGACGACGGCCTCTATGTAAACGCGGCCGGCGGTGATGGGGTATCGGTCGGAACTGCTGTGGGCAGGGGGATGGCGGTCGACTGGGCAACTGGCGATGGACTGTTCGTCTGTCGCGCCGGTGGGGTGGCTTCGTGTGTGCCGAGCGGCACCAGCCATGGACTGGAAGTGGGGAACGCCCAAGGCGACGGCGTGCGCATCACCGATGCCGATGGTGACGGGATTCAGATTGGAGATGGTACGAACTTTCCTGCCAGCGGTCTCCGTATACCGTCGCCGGGCACTCCCGGTGATGCGCTGCTGCCCAACACGGCGGATGCCCTCGGCCAGTGGGCGCTCTTCACGACCGACAACATTCAGGCCGGCAACGTCTTTGCCAGTGCACAGACCCTGATCGCCGTGGTTGGGGGCGATCAACCGCTCAGCCCGGGTGATGTGGTGGCCGCGACCGGCCTGGCCGATGCGATTCCGGGCGGCCAAAGCCGGCTCGTGCAGGTTGGTCTGGCTATGCCGGAAGCAAAAAACGTGGTGGGGGTGGTTCACAGCCGCATGGCGCTGCGCACGCTGCCGGGCGAGACGAGCGAGCAGGACCTGCGCAGTGCCGATGGTGCGGCACGGCATGGCGACTTCGTGGCCATCACGGTATTGGGCGCTGCTGTGGTCAAGGTGCAAAACGGGGATGCGCTCCAACCTGGACAGCGTGTGGCGGTCGGCGAACGTGGCAGCGTGCGCCCGCTGCAGACGCGGGTCGTCGATGGCATGGTAGTCACTGAGGGTGCGCCCACGATCGGTGTGACGCTGACGACGACGGACGGCGGGATGGTCTGGGTCTTCGTTAAACCGCAGTGACCTACCGGCCCGGCGGGAAAATTGCCATCTCATCACCGGCATGCACGGGTACGCTGAAGCCGCCGTCGTAACGCAGATCGCGACCGTTGAGCAGGACGCGCCAGGTGTTTTTGGGCACGTAGACCGGCACGACCTCCGGCCACAACGAATCGGCACGGTGCGGCGGGACCTCGCGCCAGGTGCGGTCGAGGGCTTCGCTGCGCGTTTGCGGCAGGTAGTCGAAGAATTTACGCAGCACGTCGCCCGCGGTGTTGGCACTGCCGGCGTGCACGGTCAGTTCGTTCTGTCCCACGAGCGGACGCAGCCGTCCAAATATGTTGAGACGGATCGAAACGTCGCCATTGTCCAGGGCGCGCGCCACACGGTATCCCAGGGTCATCTGATTGACCTGGACGGACAGGTATTTCGCCCATCCACCCAGAGCGCGGGCGGCCACGGCAGCGTCGCGCACTTCAGCGGCGATGGCGCCGGCAAACGTCGCCTGCACCAGGCCCATCGAACCGGTGACGTACGTCTCGGGTACGTGAATTGCACGCGGGCCGTGGGCCGCATGGAGCTTGCCCGCACGGAAGAGGTACATGGCAAAATCGTTTCCCATGTCCATCCCCACCGTGCGCGCCACCCACACAGCAAAAAAGCGGCGCCGCTCCTGCAGGTGTGCCTGGTCGAACCCCTCTTCCCAACCCAGGATGGCGGCGGTTTCCGGCACGCGCTGCAAATAGTCGTACGTGTCCTCGACCAGCTTGGGGGCGATGCGCAGCAGCGCCTCGACGGTGCTCAGCATGGCGACCTTTTCCTCGGGCGTGATCGCTACGAAACGCAGCAAACGCTCCCATTCCTCCGCCGGATGTGGCGCCAGCCCCGCGATTTCCATGTTGTATTTGGCATCCTGGCCGTTGTTCATACGATTCTCCTCGTGCCTACTTTGCGACCACCACCAGGTCACCCGATGACGCCGGGTCGAATGGCCGCCCGTCCAGCGCGCCGTAGAGCGTGATGTCACCGAAACCGGCCATATTCAATGCCTCACGCAGGTCAGCCGCCAGGAGCGGGCGCTGCCGCGTGCTGTTGACCTCAACCGTCCACCCCGATTCGGCCCATTGGAACAACGCTGTATGAAAGGTGATGCCGGCATCGTCGTAGTCGGCGAAGCGCCAGACGAGGGTGCGGGGGTCGCCGCTGGCGGCAAAAAAGCGCGGCCGGCGCTGCATGCGCAGATCATAATTGAGATTGTGCAGAATCACAATCCCACCCGCCACCAGCCGTTGATGCATTTGCTGTAGGGCCGCCACCAGCTGCTCCTGCGTGAGCAGGTGCGGCAGCGAGTTGCCCAGGCACAGCACCGCATCGAACACCTCACCGACGTGCGTGTCCAGTTCGAGCAGGTCACCCACGACGAATGTCGCCGCAGCCCCGGCCTGCGCCGCGTTGGATTGGGCGGCCGCAATCATCGCGGGACTGGCATCGGCGCCGTGGGCCACGACACCGCGCTGCGCCAGGGCAATGACGTGCTGACCCGTGCCGCACGCCGTATCCAACACACGGCGTACCCCGTGCGCGGCCAACGTCCGCGCGATCCAGGGCATTTCGAAAGCCAGGCGCGGCGGCCAGTCATTCATGATGTCGTACACGGCGGCGAGCCGGTCGTAGAAATTGCTGCTGTGACTGGTGCTCATTGGTGCCCGAATGGTATCACCCGCTAACACGGGGTCGCAGTGACTTTTGTCTCGCTGCAGTTGGTTATTTTACACATTTTTGGTATGTTGTGGTAAAATCGTTGGCATGAAGGCTGAAATCGTCACCATTGGCACCGAACTGCTGCTTGGGCAGATTGTCGACACCAACGCCGCTTACCTGGCCCAGCAGCTGGCGGCGAATGGCGTCGATGTGTATTACAAAACGACGGTTGGCGACAACATCGAACGCATTGCCGGGGTGATTGGTGTGGGCCTGACCCGCAGTGACCTGGTGATTACCAGCGGTGGCCTCGGACCGACGGTGGATGATGTGACCCGCGAAGCGATCGCACAGGCGACAGGGTGCGGGCTGGTGTTCTATCCCGAGGCCTGGGAGCAGATTCAGGCCCTGTTTGCCCGCTGGGGCCGCGTACCGGACGAGAACAACCGTCGCCAGGCGATGCTGCCCGCCGGCAGCATCCTCGTGCCAAACCCGGTGGGCACCGCACCCGCTTTCATCGTCGAAACGGCCACTGGGGCGGTTTTCAGCCTGCCCGGTGTGCCGCGCGAGATGAAGCACCTGACCGAAACAGCGCTCGTGCCTTACCTGCGTCAGCAGCTGGGCGATCGGCCACCGGTCATCAAGTCACGCGTGCTGCGGACCTGCACCATCGGCGAAAGTGCGATCGATACGCTGATTGCCGACCTGGAAACCGGCACCAATCCCACGGTTGGCCTGGCCGCCCACCCCGGGCAGACCGATATCCGGATCACAGCCAAAGCGGACAGCGAAGCCGCTGCCGATACCTTGATTGCGCCCGTCGAACAGGAGATTCGTCGACGCCTCGGCCACGTAATCTACGGTGTCGAACAGCAAACGCTCGAAGAGGTGGTGGCTCGCCTGCTCGCCGAACACCAGCTGACAGTGGCACTGCTGGAGACGAACACCGGGGGTGCGATTGCCCGCCGGCTGCAGGAAACACCGTACCGCGCCGTGGTCCGTCAGGCGATCAGCGCCGGCGATAGCTCGGCGCTGATCGGGCACCTCGGTCTGCCGGACACGTGGCGAGGTGCGGCCTGGCCCGACGAAGACCTGGCCGTGGCGGCCGCCGATGCGCTGCGTATGCAGAGCGACGCCGACTATGCGGTGGTCGTGCTGGGTTCGATGGAGGCACACGAGACGTTCTACGCCGGCGAACGCGGACAGTCTATCTGCGTATTGGCGTTTGCGGAGGGACGGCTCGTTCGTCGTTACGATTTGGGTGGAACCGGCGAGATGACACAGCGATGGCTCGGGAACCGTGTCCTCGACTGGTTACGACGTGCGATCCTGAAAGCCGAAGCGTAGACCGGGTCGACCACCCGCCGCTGATCGCTTCGTGAGTGAAACAGCTCAGGATCGTATGCTCAGTGCTGCGTGAGGTCCTATGTCACCAAATCCTACACCGAAGACTCCGCCTGGTCGTAAATCGACGGGGCGGGCCCGAGCACCTGCGCGCCGGTACCACACCGCACAGCGAATGCCCGCGCCACGCCTGGCCAGCCTGCCGCGCCCACACCTGGCCCCTGGTCCCGTGCTGCAGCGTTACGGTTTGATCCTGGCTCCCATTCTGGTGGTACTTGGATTTTTTATGATCGTGGGCAGTGCCCGCGCCCTCCTGGCCCCACCGACCGTGGGTGTGCGGACCGTTGCGCCCAACCAGGCGGGCCAAGATGCCGCGACCGCCTTTTTGCACGACACGCCCTACCTGACGAGCACCCAAAACATCCTGATTCTTGGCTCGGACCGCCGTGCCGATACGCCCAACTGGCGCACCGACGTCATGATGATCCTGGCGGTCGACCGGGCAAACGGTGCGGCCGGTATGATCAGCATCCCGCGTGACCTCTACGTCGATATCCCCAACTACGGCATGGGTCGCCTGAATACGGCCGACTATTTCGGCAGTGATGGCGGCAAAGATATGGCGGCTGGCGCACGCACGATCGCTGAAATCGTCCGGCGCGACATGGGCGTGGCCATCGACAACTACATCCGGCTCGATTTCACCGGTTTCCAACAGCTCATCGATGCCCTCGGCGGCATCGACGTCGAGGTGGACTGCCCGCTGGAGGACTATTTCCTGGAGGTGGCGATTGGCCGGCCGCGTATCGAAGCCGGGCTGCAGCACATGGATGGGGAGACGGCGCTGGCCTACGTGCGCACACGCCGCCAGGGGGGCGACTTCGATCGCGCCCGCCGCCAGCAGCGGGTTCTGATGGCAATGCGCGACCAGGCGGTGTCAACCGATCTGCTGCCACGCCTGCCCTCCCTCGTTCCGGCCGCCCTGCAGCTCGCCGAAACCGACCTCAATCCGTTCGAGCTCATGAGCCTGGCACGTTTTGGTTTGACCATGGACATGAGCAAACTCAAAGGCTTTGTGATCGACGCCAACATGACCGATTTTTACACGACGGATGAAGGGGCCGAGGTGCTCAAACCCGACTGGGGAGCGATCCAGCGGGGAATCGGCAACCTGTTAAATCCCACCGCCAAACCGTTGTTGGAATCCAACAACCGTTCGACAGCCTGTCCGCAGTAGCCTATGACCATGCGCGCATTGCAGAACCTGGTACGCCAAACCAAACAGGTCCGGCCGGCGGGGCGCTGGATGTGGACCCTGCTGCTCGTTTTTGTGATGAGCGGCTGCACCCAACCACTCATCGTCACACCGGTTGGCTCGCCCGTGCCGACGGCCACGCCCACCGCCACCGCCCGCCCAGCCGCGACCGTCACGGCGACGCCCACGCGGCCATTTTTACCGACCTATACGCCGACGCCGGGACCCACGCCGCGCCCCATGCAGGACACAACGAACATTCTGCTGCTGGGTTCCGATCGCCGTGGTGCACGCGGCACGGGCCGCACCGACGTCATGATCGTGGTGGCCGTGGACAGCGTCAACCAGCGTGTGGGCGTCGTCAGCCTGCCGCGTGATCTCTACGTCAACATCCCCGGCGTGGGCCAGCAGCGGATCAACACCGCCGACGTTTACGGTGAGCTGCGCCGGCCCGGCAGCGGTATCTCCCTGGTCAAAGAAACGATCGAATCGAACCTGGGTATCCCCATCGACAAGTACGTTCGCATCGATTTCGAGGGCTTTATCCAGGTGATCGATGCCCTGGGGGGGATTACGGTGACGGTCGATTGTCCGCTGCACGAGACCTGGCGTGATCCCGCGGCGCCTGGTGATGCGGTGCGGCTCGATTTCGAGCCGGGTGACCACCACATGGACGGTCGCACCGCGATGTGGTACGTGCGTACGCGGCGGCAGGGCAATGACCTCGACCGCGGGCGGCGCCAGCAGCGTGTCCTGGTTGGCCTCAAAAACCGTGCCGAAGAGGCCAATTTGCTGCCGCAGGTGCCGGCGCTGTTCAACGCCCTGCGCGGCAACGTCGATACCGATCTCAGTCTGCTGGACGTGGTTGCCCTGGCCCGCCTGGGTGTCGAGCTCGATCCGGGCGATATCCACAGCCGCGTCTTCGACTTCAACATGGCCCGACCCTACCGGACATCGGGGGGCGCGTCGGTCCTGCTCCCCAACCAGCCGGCGATTCTCAAGGCGTTCGATACGATCTGGGACGCACCCGACGTCATTACCTCCACCGACCGGTCGCAGAAGTGTCCGTGAGGGTGGGGGTTGGGGACCAGGGGTTAGGGGTTGGGGGCAAGGGGTTAGAGGTTAGGGGACAGTTCCAGGAATTGGGGCAAGCACTTCGGATTTGGCCCGCTTGGAGTCTTGTGGTAACCTTGGGACGGCTTTTGGGGTCGGGTCAAGGTGATGGCCGGCACCGGCCAGGAAGAGAACGACGCGGATGACGTGTAACCAGCGGCGGCTGTCGTTCGTTCTCAAAGTGCCCAAGCCGTGGTGGCGGTTGTTTGGCGTCGTCAACGACCCAGACGCGGCTGCCGCGCCGGGAGTGAACCCGCTTGGGCACGAACGAGGTGCATTGTCTTGATGAATCGAGCTTCGGGTTTTGCGCGCCCGATTGGGCGCGCGTTGTCATTATTGCTGCTGATTACAATCCTTGCCAGTTGTGGATCACCGGCCGGGCCAGAGGTGCCGCCGACGAGTGTGGCGACTGCCACGGTCGAGCTGGCAACCTCTACCCTGGAACCCACCGCACTGCCGCCGACGTCGACCGCAACGACCGCACCCGCCACGGCTACGGCGACGACGGTGCCCACTGCCACGCTCGAGCCGGCGACCTTTACCCCAGTGCCTGCGACACCAGCGGCTGCGGTTACCACAGTGGTTACGACGTCGACCGCGGTCACGACGACTGCGGTGGTCACACCGACGGTGGCACCCACGCGCGACCCCAACGCACCGCGCCCACTCGACCAAACCTTCAACATCTTGCTCATGGGCTCGGACCAGCGCCCCGGTGAACGGGCGTGGCGTACCGATACGATCATGATTGCCGCCGTCGATTTTCCCAACAAACGCATTGGGGTCGTCAGCCTGCCCCGTGATCTGTGGCTGGACATTCCCGGCTACGGCAAGTCGCGCATCAACATGGCCGATTTTGTCGGTGAGTACGAGGTCGAATACCCGGGTGGCGGACCTGCCCTGCTGCAGCGGGTGATTTCGGATACGTTTGGTATTCCGATTCAACGTTACGCACGCATGAACCTGCTCGCGTTCGAGAAGGCAATCGATACGATCGGTGGCGTCACCGTCAACCTCGACTGTCCCCTGCTCGAAGCCACACCCGATCCGCGTAACCCCGACAAGCTGATCGAGGTGTTCTACGACGTCGGGCCGCACCATTTCGACGGTCGCGAAGCACGTCTTTATGCGTCCTACCGCTATTACACCGGCGACTGGGACCGCTCGCGACGTCAGCAGCAGGTGCTGCTGGCGATTCGGGACCAGGCACTGCAGCTGAACATGATCACCAAAATCCCCGAACTGTGGATCACGTTTCGCGACGCCTTTCAAACCGACCTCACACTGAAAGAGGTGCTCGATCTGGCGACCTTCGGCCTCTTGCAGATGGACATGAAGGACGTGCACGGCGTTGTCGTGGATTATCGGCTCGTCACACCGTATCGGACACCAGGCGGGGGGGCGGTGCTGCTGCCCAAGACAGCAGAGATCGGCGAGGCCATCGACAACATCTTCACCACCAAACCACTGCGCGAGACTTCGGCGCAGCCCGTGGCCGGGTGTAGGGTCAAGTCGCGGGCGACACCGACGCCCGCTCCCACCGAGACGCCCACGGCCATACCGCCGCCCGAGAATTGACCGGCTCCCGATGACTATCACGACCTACCAGGTGCCATTGCGGTCCACCTATGACGAACGAACGCACAGCATTGTGCTGCGGCTTGGTGGCGGTCGCCGCCCGCGAGGGGTAAACGCCACCCTCCAGGCCGAAGGCATCGTCGAGCTGGACGGCCGCGGACGGCTCGTGGGTGTGATCCTGTTGGATACCAAGTTTTTGCACCTGGGACAGCGCCTGGTCGGATTGCCGGCGCTGCCCCCCGGCTCACCCACGCCGGCCAGCGACGCCATTACCTACGACCTTGCGGGACGTGTGGCGCGATTCTGTCTGCGGGCCGCGGACGAAGAGCCGCAGCGAGTTCTGCGCACGGTCAGGCTCGACGTAGATGGCCAGGACCGGCTGCTCGCGGTCCATATTCCGGTCGCAGGGAATCGCCGGCGTGACCCGGAATTGTTGGTGGCGCTGGGATATCTGACAGTGGAGTAGCCGCTGCAGCGATTATTCTTTTTCGGGCCCTGACCTGGGCCGCGCCGTGGGCGTATCGATCAGCAGCAAACTCATCACGATCAGAACCCCGCCTATCCATTGAATGGGCGCCATCACCTCACCGAGGAATACGCGTGCCAGCAGAACGGCGGTCAACGGCTCGACGACGCCGATCAGGGCGGTCTGCGAGCTGCCGATGTATTTGATCGACGTGAACATCGTCAGACGCGTGGCGACTGTGCCCAGCAGGGCAACCCCCAGGACCGGCCACCATCCCGACCCACTCGCCGGCAGCGGGCTGCCTCCCAGAACCATCCGGCTCACCGTGGCCATCACGGCCATGATGCTGATCACATACAGGGCGACTGTCCGCGGATCGACGTTGTGGATGACGATTTGCCCCAGCACCAGGTAGAGGGCGTAGGTCATAACCGCCAGGGCCACCAGGAGAACCCCACTCACCTGTACCGATCCACCCGCCGGATCGATCAAGAGTGCCACACCGCCCAGGGCCACCGCCAGGCGCACCATCCGTCGTCGCGTGAGCGGCTCACCGCGCAGACGCAGCAGCAGAATCACCACCGCCGGATACATATAGAGCAGCAGCGTGGCCACCCCGGCGGGCAGGCGCGTCAAACCCCAGTAGTAACTCAACTGCGCCACGGTGTTGGCCGCCGCCATCAGGGTACAGCTCCACAACACGCGGGGATGGATGCGCACGTACTGGCGCCCGAAGACGAGAAAAATACCCCACAAAACCAGTGCCGCGACCGTGAGCCGCAGCATGGTGAAGGTGTTGGGATCGAGCCCGGCCTGGTAGGCGAACTTGGCGAAGATCGAATTGAACGCAAGCAGGATGCTGGCAATGAGCGCCATGCTCACGCCGATCTGTATCCGGCGCCGCGCATCGGCGTGGACGGTGATGGGTCTGCTATCGTCGGCCAGCAAGCAGGATACCTCCCAACGCCAGGTACAGTGCACCCATCCCCAACGCCCAGCCGCCCCAGCCTAATGGCACGGGGTGGTTGTAGATCGTCGCCACGGCTGGCTGGATCTGCTGCCACGTCCACAGTGGGAAAACTGCTGCCAGCGCACAGGCTACAAAGACCACCCCACCGGCCATGTGCAGCCCGCGCGCCGCCGGTACGGTCGCATCCTGCCACCAGACCAGCAGCAGCGTCACCGCACCGAACAGCAGCATACCCGCCATCACCACCACCTGCACGCGATACTCGGCCTGGCTGAACGTCGCTGGTGACCACGCCGGCGGCAGCAGGGCGAGCGCACAGGGTATGCTGAGCAGTCCCAGCACGAGACGCAGCCCACGCGGCCACAGCCCGCGGGTTACCAGGACCAGCAGATTGAGACCCACACCCAATACCACCAGCGGCAGATAGAACACCTCGCGCACCAGTGACAGCTGGCCGCTGCGCACGGCGGGCAGGAATTTGACGTATTCGGGCAGATCGAGACCCAGGAGGGTCAGACCGGGGCTGGTTTGCACCACCCAGGCCCCCCAGGCCGCCGCTGCCATGAAGATCAGGCCGATCGGGAGCAGCGCCAACGAGGCGCGGAGGCGCCACCGCATCGCAGCCGGATCGATGACGGTTGCCGGTGCCGCCGGCTGTGGACTGGCAGGCTGCTGTGCCACGTCGCTCACCGCAGCTCGCGCTGCGCACGTTCCAGGCGCAGGCGCTGGCGTTCGCGACCCTGCTCGAAGCGTGTACGCTCGTCGTCGGTCTCGATCTCCAGGCCAGGCACGGCGGTGGGCCGGCGCTGGGCGTCCAGGGCCACGTAGACGACGTACGCCGTGTTGGTCAGGACCGATTTGCCGGTGAGCAGGTTCTCCGAGTAGACGCGCACCATCACCTCCATGCTGGTGCGCCCGACATAAGTGACGCTGGCCTCCAGCGTGACCAGTTCGCCCACGACTACCGGCGCGTCGAACGTCATCGAATCGATGGCGACGGTGACACTGGGACAGCGGCAGTGACGCATGGCTGTAATGGCGCCGACTTCGTCGACCAGCTTCATAATCCAACCCCCGTGCACGTTGCCGTGGGTATTGGCGTGTTCGGGCAGCATGAATTGGCTCAAGACGGTATAACTGGCGCGTGGCGGTTTTGGTTCCATTTCAATTCCCAAGGGGTTGTTATGAATCCTTCATGGTTCGGGCATAGGCCGCAAGCAGTGACTGCGCGGCGCCGGTCCACGTGAAACGTGCTGCCTGGGCAAAACCGCGCTGGCGCAAGGTGACGCGCAGGGCGTCGTCGGTCAGCACACGCTGCATCGCCTGTGCCAGACCGTCGACATCCCCGGCGTCGATCAACAGGGCGGCATCACCCGCCGCCTCCGGCAGCGACGAGTTGTTGGCGGTGACGACCGGCGTGCCGCAGGCCATGGCCTCGATGACCGGAATGCCAAAACCCTCGTAGCGGCTGGGGAAGGCGAAGGCATCGGCCAGACTGTAGAGGGTGGGCAAATCGGCTTCGTCGACGTAACCGAGAAACTGTACCTGCCGCTGCAGACCCAGCTGCGTCACCGTGTCGAAGATCGATTGGTACAACCAGCCGCGGCCCCCTGCAATGACCAGGCGGTGGGGCAGCTGCGCAGTCCTGTGCAGCGCCGCAAAGGCCCGAATCAAGTTGACGTAATTCTTGCGGGGTTCCAGAGTGCCGAGTGCCAGGATGAACGGTCCCGTGATGGCAAAACGATCACGAACGGTCTGCAATTGGGCTTCATTGGTCACCGGCGTGTACTGTGGGCCAACACCAGGATAGACGACGTCGATGCGTGCGGCGTCGACGCCGAGCAGGGTGACCAGGTCCTGTTTGGTATTGACCGAATCGGCCAGGATGCGCGCAGCACGGCGCAGGGCATGCGGCACGGCCCGTTCGAGGTAGCGGCGCAGGCCGGGATCGGCGCAGTCCGGCACCTGGAGGAACGAAAGATCGTGCACGGTCATCACGCCGCGCGCACGGCGCAGCGGAGGCAATACGAAATCGGGCGAATGGTAGATGTCGACGGGACCCACGAAACGGTCGGCGGGCAGCGGCACGTGCAGGCGATGCCACAAGATAGCCTGCTGCCGGCTGGAGAGCGGGATACGGCGCATGGTCAGGGCGGGCAGCGTCCCTGGCGGGCCGGTGACTGCGTCGGCTGCAACAACCAACGTGATCTGTTGCGCTGCGGCCACGGTGCGCAGCCCCTCTACCAGGCCGCGGGTGTAGCGCCCAATGCCGGCACCCTGGCGCAGTGCCGGTGTGTAATCAATGGCGATACGCATGAGTCGGCAAGCCTGCGGCAATCAACCGCAACGACGCCAGCACCAGCCAGGGAGCACGATCAGATTCCCCGGTAGGTCCAGAGGCGGTTGACGCCGAAGTTCCAGAAGAGCACGATGCAGATGGCAATCGCTTTGGCCAGGTTGTAATCCCAGGGATGTGGAACGATTGGCTCCAGGAAAACCAGGGCCACAGCCAGCACGACCTGATTGATGATCAGACCGATCAGGTTCACGATGAAAAACTTCGGCAGTTGCGAACGTTTTTTGAACTTACGGCTTTCGGGGAAGGTCCACAGACGGTTCCAGGTGAAATTGCTCAGAACCGCGCAGGCAAAACTGATCGGGTTGGCCTGCAGTGGGGTCAGGCCGACGACCAGCACGAGAAAGTTGAGCACCGCAAAATCGACGATGGCACCGATCGTACCAACGACGGCGAACTTGATGAAGCGGGTGAATTCTTTGCGGTCCGTCTGGTTCAACACAGCGGCGACACGGGTCATGAGCGAGTTCAGGCCTCTTTTTTCCTCGTCGATTCTCGACTGGTAAGTATAGTGATGCGTCCAACTTCTGTCAAAGTGGGGTGTGAAACTGAGAAATCGAGGCGTCGTCCTGGGCAGGCCGCGGTGGAACCGTCAACAGCGCCAGAACGAGCGCCAGGTGCAGGTACATCCGCTGCACGAGGAGATTGTCGAAGAGGTTGTGCACGCTGAGGTGGACGATGATGCCCAGCACACCGAGCGCGGCGGCACGCTGCCATGCGCTGAGGCGCCGATCGTGCCCGACACGCCAGGCCTGCCAGATGGCGACCAGCCAGAGCAGCAGATAACTGAGCAGACCGGGCAGACCTGTCTCGGCCCAGGTGTGCAGGTAGATGTTGTGCGCATGGCCCAGGGGGTCTTCCCAACGCGGCAGGGCCACCTGCGGATAGACCACGGCGTAGTTGCCGGTGCCAATGCCGAGCCAGGGGGATTGTTCGATCATCTGCCACGCGGCGTCCCAATGTGCCACCCGCTCGACGACGGCGAAGTTGTCATCGTTGACTTCCACCGTGCGCACGTCGAAACCACCCAGGTACTGCTGCATGTCGATCAGGCGTGCACCAACGGCCCCCGTGCTCAGCCCACCCCGCAGAAACAGTGCCAGCGCCAGGATTCCGGCCACAGCCAGGCTGAGCAGGAAGGTGCGCCGGCTGCGCAGTATCGTCACGACCAGCACCCCGGCCAGGATGCCCAGCCACGCCCCGCGCGACCAGCTGGCGATGGCACCGGCGGTGATCAGGCCCACCGTCGCACCGCTGACCAGCACGGCAGCCCACGCCGCGCGCCGCTGGCCATGGGTGACGCCCGCCCCTGGGACCGGCCACATCGTCCGCCGCCAGCGGCCCAGGGCCCAGTAAAACACCGAAAGGGCCAGTGGCAGGACCAGACCCAGGTATCCGGCATACGGGTTGGGCTGGCGGAAGGTCCCGTAGGCGCGCAGGAAGCGGCCGAGGATCTGGAACGCCGGCGGACCGACCTGGAATACGAACTGATAGATCCCCAGGGCTGCCTGCACGCTGGCGCCAATGAGTATAGCGGCCACCAGCCAACGGGCCGGTCGGGTCACATCGGTCCTGCGCGCTGCCGCCGGTGTCCACAGCAGGTCGACTGCCATGAGGTACAGGGCCAACATCTCGACCCACTTGAGCAGCTCGGGCACGGCATCGCCCAGGGACGTTGCCCGCAGCAGCGACAGGGTGGCCGCGGCGGTGACCAGGACGAGAGGCAGGTAGAGCGGCGCCACGGGAACAGTGGCCGGTGTGCGGGCCGTGCGCCAGGGGGCCGGCAGGACCAGGCGGCCGCTCGCCAGGCGCATGGCCAGCCAGCTGCACAGCGTCCAACCGAGCAGGGCTTCGGCGCTGCCGATTTGGGCGCCGAAGAGTGACTGCTCGCCGACGGTGGCAAATGGAATTGCGGCCGCCAGCACAAAAAGGCCCCAGACTGGTCGCAGCAGGACGAGCAGCGCCAGCGCAAGGCCTGCAAGCGCCGGAACGAGGCCGGTCAGTGGGGCGCGCGCCACCAGCATGGCCAGGAGCACGAGAAGTACTGCCCAGCCCGCGGCGGGTGCCTGTCGGGTCAAAACGTGTTGGAAACGACGCGTCATTTGTCTCGAATTGTAGGACAAACCACTGGATTGTCAATTGGAATGTAAGTCATTGACGAACCGGCAGTTTCTGGTATACTGTGCCCCACGTATCGCAGGAACCGCCTTGCGTGACGCTGCGACCTTGAATCCATTTCTGTCGGAGAGAAAGTTACACCATGGCCAAAAAACCGGCTTCGATCGGCAAACAGTCTGCATCGGGTAGTGGCAAAACTGGCAGTACGCCCACCAGCGCGCCAGCCAAAACCGGGGGTCTCTCACGCAACGCCATCATTCTTATCGTGGTCGGTGTCATTGCAGCTTTTGCCCTGGTGCTGGTCGTGCAGCAGCTCAGCTTGGCCAACAGCACCCAAACCGCGACGGCCAGCGCGCCCGCGGGTGAAACCGGATCGATCGCCGGTCCGCCCGACGCCAAAGTGGTCGTGGTCGACTTTTCAGACTTCCAGTGCCCGCACTGCAAGACGTGGGCCCAGACCGTCGAACCCCAGCTGCGCGCCGAATATGTCGACACGGGCAAGGTTCGCCTCGACTACAAACATTATCTCGTCATCAGTGAAGAGTCCGAGTATGCCGCCAACGCCGCCGAATGCGCCGCCGAACAGGGCCTGTTCTGGCCCTTCCACGATCTGCTCTTTGCCCAGCAGGGGATGCAGGGGCGCGACACGGTCAGCCCCACCAACCTGAAACGCCTGGGCGCGCAGATCGATGGCATGGACGAGGCTCAGTTCAACGCCTGCGTCGATGACAACAAGTACCAGGAGCTTGTCTATCGCGATGTGCAGGACGGGAACGACGCCAATGTCACGGGCACGCCGACGATCCTGGTCAACGGCGTCAAGGTGGAAAATGGCCAAGACTACAACGCGGTCAAGGCCGCGGTCGAAGCCGCCCTCGCCAGCGCCCAGTAAATTACCACGGGCGGTCACACGGGGCCCAGACCCTGACTGGCAACAGACATCGAAAGGAATCTTATGGCCAAGTCCGTACCGGCTACGCCTGCAGCGACCACTTCACGGAAGTGGTCGGATTTCGTCGTCCCGATTCTCGCCCTGATGGGCATGGGGATCTCGGGTTACCTGACGATCACCAAACTAAGCAATACGACGACGGTTTGCCTGGGTCTCGGTGAGTGTGAATCGGTCCAGAACAGCCCATACGCGGTGATTTTTGGCATTCCGATCGCGCTGTTGGGCTTTCTC
Organism: uncultured Anaerolineae bacterium; assembly: GCA_964443225.1. Lineage (GTDB taxonomy): Bacteria > Chloroflexota > Anaerolineae > SSC4 > Amarolineaceae > SSC4. The sequence goes on along the minus strand of CAYUCC010000076.1, from coordinate 8,217 downwards.
GCCTACGCGATGATCCTGTTCCTCTGGTGGTGGGGACTCAGTCCCGCACGCGCCAATTCTGATCTGGCACCCGTTGGCATCTTTGGCATCTCACTCTTTGGCTTCCTATATTCAGCGTATCTCACCTACCTGGAACTGTTTATCATCGAAGCCATCTGCCCGTGGTGTGTGGCCTCGGCCATCGTGATGACACTCATTATGCTCATTTCGGGTGTCCAGTCATACCGCGAACTTAGTTAAACCAGGATCGAGTGCCATGATCGCTGCTGATACCGTGCTGCATGGTGGCCTGGTGGTCACCATGAATGCCAAAGAGGACATTTGGAACGATGGCGCCGTCGCCGTACGCGGCGGTCAAATCGTAGCCGTTGGCCCAACGCCGGCACTGCTGGCGCGCGTGGATGCGGCCGAGATGGTGGACTGCACCGGCCAGGTGATCGTACCGGGACTCATCAACGCACATACCCACGTCCCGATGAGCCTGCTGCGCGGGCTGGCGGACGACTTGCGCCTGGACGTGTGGCTGCTCGGTTACATGATGCCGGTCGAAAAGGAGTTCGTGGGCGAGGACTTCTGCCACTGGGGGACGCTGCTTTCGTGCGCCGAGATGATACAGACAGGCGTCACCTGTTTCAACGACATGTACTACTTCGAGGATGCCGTCGCGCAGGCGGTGGAAACGACCGGCATGCGCGCCATTCTCGGCCAGACGATTCTTAAGTTCCCATCACCCGACGCCAGCAGCTACGACGAAAGCCTGGCCTACTGCCGCGGGTTCATCGAACGCTGGCGCCAGCATCCGCGCATCGTGCCGTCGGTGGCACCCCACGCGCCGTACACCTCGACGCCCGAAATGATCGAGGCCTGTATTGCCCTGGCCGTCGAATACAACGTGCCGCTGCACATCCACCTGTCAGAAACAGCCCTGGAAGTGCTCGACAGTCGGCGGGCCAATGGTCAGCCGCCCGTGGCCTACGTCAATCAGCTTGGCTTGTTTCAGGCCAAGGTGATTGCCGCCCACTGCGTGCACATCGACGAGGGTGAAATGCGTATCCTGGCCACCGCACGCGCCGGGGTGGCCCACAACCCGACCAGCAACCTGAAGCTGGCCAGCGGCGTAGCGCCTGTCGTGCGCATGCGTGCCCTGGGGGTACCCGTTGGCATTGGCACCGACGGTCAGGCCAGCAACAACGATCAGGACCTGCTGGAAGAGATGCGCCTGGCGGCCCTGCTGCCCAAGGGCACGATGGGCGATCCAACGCTCCTGCCGGCGCGCGACGTCTTTGCCATGGCGACGATCGAAGGGGCGCGCGCCCTGCACCTCGATCACCTGATTGGATCCCTGGAGCCGGACAAACGGGCCGATCTGGCGGTGATCAGCCTGGACTCGCCCCACCTGGTACCACGCTACGACGCCACCTTGAGCAACATCTACTCGCACCTGGTCTACGCCGCAAAGGCCAGCGACGTCCGTCACGTGATGGTGGATGGACAATGGCTGCTGCGCGCCGGGGAACATCAGACCATCGATATCGCGCGGGTCACCCAAGAGGCACGACGCCTGGCCGCGGGGATCAACCGGTTCATCACGCAGCGCGAGCTCAGCCTGCTCGACAAGCTCCTTGCGGTCAGCGATATCAGCGTGCAGGAAGGCCGTCAGGAATCGTTCGAGGTTCAGGTCAAAGCGGCGATCGACGACCCGGCATCCATCGAAGCCATGCTTGGCCAACCGCCTTTCGAAACCGTCAAACGCAGCGTTCGCCAGCAGTTCGATACGTACCTGTTGTTCGAAAGTGGCAAGATGGGGGCGTACATCCGCTATCGCGAAGATAATCGCGTCATCGATCAGCCCGCCGGCCGGCCAGTCTCCGGTACCGGCCCGGCGATCGAACCACGCTACTACCTGACCTTGATTGGCGAAAGTAAGGAACGGGAATACAGCGACTCGATCATTCTCTCCCGTTCGCGTTTTCTGGCCAACGCCAACCACTCACTGCGCTTCTATCGCGAGTACTTCCAGCCCGATGCGGTGCGCGAAATCGTCAAGTGGCGCACTCGTTACCGCGTACGCTACCGCGGCGAGGAGTTTGCCCTGAACTTCGATCGCCTGAGCAAACCCGCCGTCACGACGCCGTTTTTGGAGATCAAAAGCCGAACGTGGTCGCGGTCCGATGCCGAAAAGAAGGCCGAACTGATCGGTGACATGCTGCGGCTCTTCCACATCAACCCGTCATCGATGCACCACGGGGAATACATCGCTCTCGAGGGATAGTTTGCCCATTTACGGCGCGGCACCGACGTGGATGCGCGCGGGATTGATCACTGGCAGGGCAAACTCGCGTACCAGGGCATTGCGTCGCGTATCGAACACGAACACCCGCTGTGTGGAGTTCTCCAGGGCGTACAGCGTATGGCCATCGGCACTGACCGCCAGGTCCACCATCTGGCGCTCCATCCCCATGCGGGCTTCGACGCGCCAGGTCTGCGTATCGATCGCCTGCAGGGTGCCGATCAAGGTGTTGTAACCCAGGGCGTCTTCCGGATAACGCAGGGCCAGGTACAGCGTTCCGCCATCGGGGCTGATAACCGGCTGGCCCAACACCCGCCCCGCCACGCTGGCCGTGATGACGCCTCCAAACGCCAGGCGCGACTGTTCCAGCAGATCGTACGGACCAGCCAGCGCACCGCTGCCCAGTTTGACTGCCGTAACCATAGGACCGTCGCTGACCGCATACAACGTGCTGCCGTCCGGCGACAGGACCGCCGCGCGCGCGGGCTGATCCCCCGGCAGGGTCGTGCTCAGGATGTCACGGCGACCACCCGGTCCCCGACCCAGGCGGATCTCCTGGACGCGCGTGGCGTCACCGTCGGGTTGGCACAGGGCAATGAGCTGCTGCGCCACCGCACGCAGCAGCAGCTGTGCCGGGCCGCACAGCGGGACGTTGTAGATGAACGGTGGTTCGACCTGACGTCGGATGCCAGCGGGGGTGTAGAGGTAGTTCTCCAGCCACACTGGAAACCGGGCTTGCCCGGTGCGCTGGACGACGAGGTTGTCGTTGGTACCCCCCAGGATACGCGGCGGCCAGGTGGTGCCAGCGGCCATCGGCCGGCGGTAATCGGCGCGGGCCTCGGCCAGCCTTGCGCCGCTGCGCGTATCGATGACGGCGAGCCTGTCCGCCGCTGTCCCCGTATCGCCCTCGAGCACCCACAGCCACTTGCCACTGTGACTGACCGCAATCTCCGGCGGCTCGCCGTCGACGGTGTTGCGCGTCTCCAGGCGGAATACCTGTTCACCCGTATCCGCACGCAGCGCCACGATGGCCGGTGCCGCCGTGTCACTGCCCGCATCGAGCACGTAGAGCTGTTCGTTGGGCAGGGCGAACTGGCCGGGCGCCGGCGCCATCGTTACCGTGGACCAGGACATACCGGTGTCGGTGATCGTGCGTATGCGGTCTCCGGTGGTCAGGCGGAAGACGGTCAGCATCTCGTGCACCGGATCGCTGGTTGCCAGGAGCTCGCCATCCGGACTGGCTGCCAAGGTGGCGAAGGGCGTAGGGGTGTTCCACGTATTGACGATTTGCCAGGTTTGTGGATCGATGACCAGGACCGTATCGGCCAGGCCACGCAGGGCATTGTCCGGTGTGCCCAGGCCCACCACCAGATACGCCGGTGTGCCCGCGGCGGCGACCAGGTTGGGCATGACGGCCAGGCCTGGCGGCAGGGGCAGTGTCACGCGGGTGATGATTTGGCCCGCCTGCAGGTCAACGGCGATCACCTTGCCGTCACTGGTCACGCTGTAGAACCTGTCGCCCACGATGGTGGCGCCCACGACGCCGGGCAAACTCGATGCACTGCCAAGCATCGCGGTACCGGTCAGATCCAGGCTGTGCACCGTGCTGCGGTTTTGCAGATCGTGCCACTGCAGGATGCCGCTGCCGCAGCGGTCGTAGAGCCAGCGGTTGTCGGGCGACGCAAATACCTGACGCAGGTGATCGCACAGTGGGTTGGTCGTCACCGGGTCTGGCCCCACGACCGGACCATCTATCAACGTGGCAGTCGTCGGATCGATCTGGTCGATCGTATAGGTGTCGCTGAAACGCCGCTGCACGTAAAGGGCCGAGTTGTCGGGGGCGACGATCAGCGATGGTGGCCCATAGTTCTGGCGCAGACGCACGCGACCATCCAGCCTGGCCTGGCCGCGCAGCTCCCAGGCTTCGGTCTCGAAGATGCGCAGGCGACCCGCAGCCGGATCGTCGCTGTCCGGCCAGGCGTCGGCGACGTAGAGGGTGGTGCCGTCGGATGACACAGCAAACTGTGCAAACCCGGCGGTGGACAGGCGGCGAACCAGCGAGCCGGTGAAGGGGTTGAGCACCATGATGCCGCGGCTGCCCTGCTGCGACAGGTCGAAGTGATAGAGGTAGGCAGTTGGACGGGGCAGTGCCGCCAGCACCGGTGTGGAAGTTGGCTGGGGCGTCACGGTTGGTGTGGCGCTTTCGATGACGGTGGCGGTGACCTGGGCGACCGCGGTGGGCACCGGATCGCCCGGTTCGGACGGTGCGGCTGGCCACCAACGCCAGAGAACGACTGCCAGCACGAGCACCAACGGTGCAAGCACCCAGGAGTAGCGCACGCGCCGCGTGGCCGGTGTTTCGTGATCCGAATCGGGGGTGTTCCAGTCACGTTCCGGGTCTTCGGCGAACTGCCAGTCGACCGGCTGCCGTGGGTTGTTGCTCATGGTATGGTCAGGTTAGGAATTTCCCAATCAACAGATCGAGCTGCGTGCGCGTGGCCATTGGGATGCGCGCACGATCGGTGATGATGGCGTCCTGCAGGGCGTCCGCCTGCGGGCTGGGGCCGGCCGCGGCCAATGCACGCACGGCATTGCGGACAGCGGTTTTGGCGACCTCGGCGTTGCGCAGCAGCACACGGATCACCGCCTCGACGGTCACCGGTTCCTCGCTGTCGTGCCACACGTCGTAGTCGGTGACGTGCACCATGGCGGCATAACTCATGCCCGCCTCGCGTGCGAGCTGTGCTTCGGGCACGGCGGTCATGCCGATGATGTCGCACCCCCATTGGCGGAAGATACGGCTTTCGGCCTTGGTGCTGAAACGCGGCCCTTCGATGACGACCAGGCTGCCGCCTTGATGGACGGGATTACCCGTGGCGATCACGGCGTCGGCACAAACCTGGCTCAGAGCCGGGCAAAACGGCTCGGCCAGCGACACGTGCACGACGAGGCCGCCGGTGCCAACGTCGGGATCGTCGAAAAACGACAGCTTACGCAAACGGGTGCGGTCGACGAGCTGGTCGGGAATCACGATATGACCCGGCGCCAGTTCCTCGCGCAGACTGCCGCAGGCCGAGATCGACATCAGGTATTCGACGCCAAGCGACTTGAAGCCCCAGATGTTGGCGCGGTAGTTCAATCGTGTGGGTGAGATGCGGTGACCGCGTCCGTGACGGGCCAGAAACACGACTGGTACTCCGTCGAGCTCACCACTCACGTAGGCGTCCGACGGCGGACCGAACGGCGTATCGACTTCGATTTCACGCACGTTGCGCAGCGCTTCCATCTGGTACACACCGCTGCCGCCAATGACGCCAATCCGAATCGGAGAAGACATGCGCAGTACCTTTCTATGGTGAGGTGGAATTGTGTGGGCAGATTGTATCACAGAATCGCGGGATTGGGGAGTACGGAGTACGGAGTACGGAGTAGGGAGTACGTGTCACCTACTCCGTACTCCCTACTCCGTACTCCCTACTCCCTCCTCCGAACCAAACTCGCCGAGGCGGGGGGCTGGGCGGCTGCTGTCGGCGGGGGTGTCGGACAGGCGGACGGGGAAGATGACTTCGGGTCGACCGCTGGCGGGTTCGGAGCGGATGAGGCCGCCGGCGTGCGTGGGGTCGGCGAGCACTTCTGCCACGGTGCGCACGGGGCTGCAGCAAACGTCGTCACCGAGGCGTTCGAGCCAATAATCCAGGGGTTGGGTGCGGAAGTAGGCGCGTAATTCGGCCAGGCGCGCCGCGGCGCCCGGTTCGGGGTTGAATCCGAGGAAGCGCAGGTCTTTGCGGTCGATGCGCTGGCAGATACGCAGCCAAAACTTGGGTTCGAGGGCGCCGATGGCCAGGTAGCGGTCGTCGGCACATTGATAGACGTTGTAACACAGGTTGCCTCCCGTCAGGAGACCGATGCCGCTGGGGCCGTTGGACAGCGCAGCCTGCACCGGCAGCAGGTAAGCCATCCAGGCCATGGTGCCCGCCATCATCGAGACGTCCAGGAACTGCCCGCGGCCGGTGTGCGAACGCGCCAATAACGCCGCCAGGATCGCCGTCAGAGCGGGCATGGCGCCGCCGCCGATGTCGCCGATTTGCACGGGGAAGGGCGCCGGCTGCCGCTGGTCAAGGCCGACACTCAACATGCCGCTTTCGGCAACGAAGTTGATGTCGTGCGCGGGCTGATGGGTGCGTGGACCCTCCTGACCATAGGCGGTGATGGCGCAGTAGATCAGGCGCGGGTTGATCGCGGCGAGCCGTTCGTAGGGCAGATCGACCTTGGCCAGCACACCGGGGCGGTAACTCTCCACCAGCACATCGGCGGTGGTCACGAGCTGCAAGAACCGGGCCCGATCATCTTCGGCACGCAAATCGAGGGCCATGCTGCGTTTGCCGCGATTGATCGTGGCAAAGTAGGGCCCCAGGCCATTGCCCTCGCTGTCGCCCATCAGACGCCCCGGATCGCCGAAGCCTGGTGATTCGATCTTGATGACATCGGCGCCGAGATCGGCCAGCCACATCGTGGCGAAGGCACCCGGCAGGTACCGTGACAGATCGAGGATGCGGATACCCTCCAGTGCATGCATGTGCGCTACCTGCTTTCTTATGAGGTGGTGTACTGCGCACAAAGCCCAGGTGCCTGCGCCCTGGGCTTTGTGATGCCCGCTGTGAAAATTCCCGAACGTAGCCAGCGCGGAACCGCTGCTCCGATGCCCCGCAGCTACACGCGTTCAATGATCGTAGCGGTGGCCATGCCGTGCCCGATACACATGGTTTGCAGACCGTAACGACCGCCGGTGCGCTCCAACCGGTGCAGCAGCGTCGTCATTAGTTTGGCGCCGGTGGCGCCCAGGGGATGCCCAAGGGCAATTGCACCCCCGGTTGGATTGACGCGGGCCGGATCAGGCCCAATGTCGGCGATCCAGGCCAACACGACCGATGCAAACGCTTCGTTGATTTCGATACTGTCGATGTCGTCGATGCGCAGGCCTGCCCGTTTGAGGGCCAGACGGGTGGCCGGAATCGGTCCGTCCAACATCATGACGGGATCGCTGCCAACGACCACCCGTGCCACAAGCCGCGCCCGCGGGCGCAGGTTGTGCTGTTTGACGGCCGCCTCACTGGCAAGAAGAACCGCCGATGCGCCGTCGCTGATTTGACTGCTGCTGCCCGCTGTGATCTTGCCGCCCTCTCGGAACGCCGGCCGCAGCATGGCCATCTTGCTCAACTCGACATTGGCGCGGAAGCCTTCGTCGTAATCTAGCGTCACCGTAGAGCCGTTTTTCATCACCGTCACCGGCACGATTTCGGTGCGGAAGTGCCCGGCCTGGGTCGCAGCGGCTGCTTTCAGGTGACTCTCGAAGCTGTAACGGTCCAACGCTTCGCGGCTCAGGTTCCACTTGTCGACAATCAGCTCCGCCGACAGTCCCTGGGGGATCAGTTCGTGGGGAATGCCTTCGTAGAACTGTTCGGGGTAGTCGGAACCCATCAACACCCGGCTCATGCACTCGACGCCGGCACCGACGGCGATTTCCATATCACCGGCCGCGATGGCTTGCGCGGCAAAGTGAATGGCCTGCTGGCTGGAACCGCACATGCGGTTGAGCGTCACCGATGGGATCGTCACCGGCCAGTGGGCGTTGAGCACCGCCAGGCGTCCGATGTTCGCACCCTGCTCACCGATGGGTGTCACACAGCCCATGACCACATCTTCGACCAGGCCGGGGTCGAGGTCGACCCGCTGGATCGCCTCTCTGAGCGGAATCGACGCCAGGGCGACCGGGTTTAGCCCACTCAGCGTGCCATTTTTGCGGCCGACGGGCGTGCGTACGGCTGAGACGATAAACACATCGCGCATGATCGACTCCTAGCCGCGGAACAGCTCGCGTGCGATGATGGTGCGTTGGATTTGCGAGGTGCCCTCGTAGATCTGGTAGA
>CAYUCC010000075.1:0-25127 GCA_964443225.1 uncultured Anaerolineae bacterium | reverse complement strand
GTCGTGTTGTCGGTCTTGCGGGCGGAGACGCCGGTGAAGCGCTCGTAGTGCCCAAGATCGAGATCGGTTTCGGCGCCGTCTTCGGTGACGAAGACTTCGCCGTGCTGGAACGGCGACATCGTGCCGGGGTCGACGTTGAGATACGGGTCGAGCTTTTGGATTGCCACCGAGACACCGCGGCTCTTGAGCAGCCGGCCCAAGGCCGCCGCCGTCACTCCTTTGCCCAGCGAACTTACCACACCGCCGGTCACAAAGATGTATTTTGTCACAGGTACCCCCATCTGATTCGTCGCCAAACGGCAGGGACACGGAGATCGATCCCCGTGTCCCTGCGTGTGAGCCTGGTACCAGGCCATAGCGTAATGACCGCTGGCCGGTTGAAAGAACCAGCCAGGAACTGCGGTTCGATGAGTGGGAACTTACGCCATACCGCGAACATGGCGCAAAGTATAGCCGATGCACCGGTGCTTTGTCAATCGCGAACAGTCTCGTCAACCGCTAATCTGCGCCAATCTGGCGAATTTTCGGCTGTGTGGTCGAGCGTCCGAAGGCGGTTGACCCTCTCACGCACCGGGCGGTGGGTCGACGAACTGCGGATCCGACTGCATGACGTGGAAAACGCCACCCTGCGGGTCCTGCAGCACGGCGAAAAAGCCCATCTGGCCGGCGGGCGTCTTTGGTACAAGCACCCGGCCGCCGAGGTCCTGAGCGCGGGCCAGGGTCGCGTCAATGTCGGTAACCAGGAAGTAGATGCCCCAGTTGGGTGGGACGTCGGCGCCCCAGTTCTCATCCATCTCGATCATGCCGGCATGGCGGCGACCGTCGCGCACGAAAACGGTGTAGTTGGAATCATTGCGGTCGGCTACCCAGTCGAAGGCTTTGGCATAGAACGCAGCCGCGGTGGCGCCGTCGCGTGTTTGCAGCTCATTCCACACCAGGGTGTTGGGCATATTGACGAGCTGCGCACCGATGTGGTTGCGCGGCTGCCACATGCCAAAAGGCGCACCGGTGGGGTCCATGGCCAGGGCCAGGCGTCCTTCCTGCATGACGTCCATCGGTGGCATGAAGACGTTGCCGCCGGCGGCGGTGATGCGCGCGGCGGCCGCGTCGATGTCATCGGTCTTGATGTACGACGTCCAGAACGCGGGGATGCCCTGCGCCAGCATTTCGGACTGCATGACGCTGAGGCCCGCCACATTGAGGCCATCGATCTGCACGTTGGTGTAGATCGTGCCCATGTCGGTGAGCATGTCGCGCATTTCCCAGCCGAACAGACCGCTGTAGAAAGCTTTGGCCGCATCGGCGTCGGTGGCCGCCAGGTCGAGCCAGCAGAAGATACCGTCGGGATAGGCAGTGACTACGTGCATGATGTACGCTCCTTGTGTGTGTCAAAAAGGGGAGAACCGGCTGCGGGTTTGCCGCAGGCATGATTATATCACAAATAGAACATTTGGTCTAATTTGGCTTAGCGGCGGTAATGCCTGACCGACTCCGGCAGATCGACACCGGCGGGCAGGGCAGGATCGGGCAGGGGGGAGCCCACGATCTGCTGCAGCGGCAGCACGCCGGCCCACACGGGCAGGTCCATGTCTGCTTCGTCATCGCCGGGTGGGCCGCTGCGAATCTTCGCCGAGGCGGTGTCGATCGGGACCGCCACGACCGCGGTTTGTTTGAGCTCGATGGGGTTGGGCGGCCGCGCCTCCTGCCAGCGGCCCGGCACCAGGCGCTCGGTGAAGGCTTCCAGGGCGGCCAGGCGCTCGGCGGGGTCGGTAATCGTTTCGCCGTGGCCGAATATCACCACCGAGCGGTAGTTGATCGAATGATGGAACACCGACCGGGCGAGCACGATGCCATCGACGAGGGTGATCGTGATGCAGACCTCACCGCCGGCGGCCAGGTGGCGCATGAGCCGGCTGGCGCGCGAACCGTGCAGCAGCAATCGATCGCCCTGGCGGGCGTGCAGGGTGGGGATGACGTAGGGCTGGCCGTCCTGCACAAAACCGACGTGACAGATCAGGGCTTCGTCGACAATCGGGTAGATCGTCGCCGTATCGTAGTGCCCGCGCGCCGGCTTGCGCTGCACTTTGTTGCGTGGCGTTTGGGGAAATGCGTCGCTCATACTGCGGCTTTCCTTTCGTCGGTTCGGTGCGGGAGGGCCACATTGTAGCATGCCACCGGAGGTGCGTCAATCGCCGATCTGACTTGCCAATTCAATCGTTACGCGGTAGGATTCGTGCACTCACATGCTTCGGTGTTCCCATTGGACCCGAACGCCAGGTTGAAGATCACATGCCAAAAATCACTTTCATCGGCGCCGGCAGCACCGTATTTGCCAAGAACCTGCTCGGCGACATCCTCAGCTATCCTGAGCTGGCTGACTCGACCATCAGCCTGCATGACATCGACCCGGAACGCCTGCGCACTTCGGAGGTCGTCGCGCGCAAGATCGCCGAGGCGCTCGGTGTCTCACCCACCATCGAGGCCTCGCTGGACCGCCGCCAGGCGCTGGCTGGTGCCAATTATGCCATCGCCATGTTTCAAGTGGGTGGTTACCGCCCCGGCACGGTGATTGACTTCGAGATCCCCAAAAAGTACGGCCTGCGCCAGACCATCGCCGACACCCTGGGCATCGGCGGCATTATGCGCGGCCTGCGCACGATCCCCGTGCTGCTCGACATGGCGCGTGACATGGAGGCGCTGTGCCCGGGCGTCACGTTTTTGCAGTACGTCAATCCCATGGCCATGAACATGTGGGCGCTGGACCGCGCGAGCGGTATCCACGCCGTGGGCTTGTGCCACAGCGTGCAGGGCACGGCACGTGAGCTGGCGGCCGACGTCGGCGTGCCGGTCGGGGAAATCGACTACCTGGTGGCGGGCATCAACCATATGGCCTTCTACCTGAAGTTCGAGCGCAACGGCCAGGATCTCTACCCGGCTATCCGCCAGGTGATGCGCGAAGGCCGTATGCCGGCCACCAACCGCGTGCGCTACAAGCTGCTCGAAAAATTCGGCTACTTCGTCACCGAATCGAGCGAGCACCTCAGCGAGTACGTGCCCTGGTTCATCAAACGCGACCGACCGGATCTGATCGAGGCGTTCAATATTCCGCTCGACGAATACATCCGCCGCTGCGAGGTACAGCTGGCCGGGTGGCAGACGCTGCGCAGCCTGTTCGAAGACGACAGCGTACGCTTCCACGTCGCCGCACCGGGTGAGACCCCTGAACAGAGGGGTAATCCACTCCTGCGCGTCCAACGCAGCGCCGAGTACGGGTCGCACATCATCCATGCTATGGAAACCGGGCGCTCGGTGCGCATCTACGGCAACGTCGGCAACCACGGCCTGATCGACAATCTGCCGCGCGGCTGCTGCGTCGAAGTGCCCTGCCTGGTCGATCGCCTGGGCATCCAGCCGACGCGCATCGGCGCGCTGCCGCCGCAGCTGGCGGCCTTGATGCAGACCAACATCAACGTGCAGGCGCTGACCGTCGAGGCGGCGCTGACCGGCAAACGTGAGCACATCTACCATGCGGCGATGCTCGACCCGCACACCGCCGCCGAGCTGGATCCAGACCAGATCACCGCGCTGGTGGACGACCTGATCGAGGCGCACGGCGACTGGTTACCGGAGTATCATTGACCATGCAACCATTCAACCCAACCGATCATCCCCACCGCCGCTACAACGCCCTGACCGGCGACTGGATTCTGGTGTCGCCGCACCGCACCAAACGACCGTGGCAGGGCCAGGTGGAGCGCCCGCCGCAGGACACGCGGCCGGCGTACGACCCCACCTGTTATCTCTGCCCCGGCAACGAGCGCGCCGGCGGCAAACGTAACCCGCCGTACGCGAACACATTTGTTTTTACCAACGACTTCTCGGCCCTGCTGCCCGATTCACCCGCGGCGCCCGCCAGTAACCACCCCTTGCTGCGCGTCGAGAGCGAGCAGGGAATCTGCCGCGTGATCTGTTTCTCGCCGCGGCACGACCTGACCCTGCCGGAGATGGCAGTGGAGGACATCCGCCAGGTCGTGGACGTGTGGGCCGCCCAGACCGCTGAGCTGGGGCAAACGCACCGCTGGGTGCAGGTGTTCGAGAACAAGGGCGCGATCATGGGCTGCTCCAACCCGCACCCGCACGGCCAGATCTGGGCGGGCAGCGCCCTGCCGCACGAGCCGGCCAAGGAGGACCGCCAGCAGCGCGCGTACTTCGAGCAGCACGGCTCGCCGCTGCTCGTCGATTATGCCGCGCTGGAGCTGGAACAGCAGGAACGCATCGTGCTGGCCAACGACGATTGGGTGGTCGTCGTGCCGTACTGGGCCCTCTGGCCGTTCGAGACGCTGCTCCTGCCGCGGCGCCACGTCCTGCGCCTGCCCGACCTGACCGACACCGAGCGCAGCACCCTGGCCGACATTCTCAAACGCCTGTTGACGCGCTACGACAACCTGTTCGAGGTCTCGTTCCCGTATTCGATGGGCTGGCACGGCGCGCCGTTCGAGAACGTTGCCAACTTTTCGGAAAGTTGGCAGCTTCACGCCCACTTCTACCCGCCGCTCCTGCGTTCGGCGACGGTCAAGAAGTTCATGGTGGGTTACGAGATGCTGGGTGAGCCGCAGCGTGACCTGACCGCCGAGCAGGCTGCGGCGCGGCTGCGCCAGCTGCCGGACGTGCATTACAAGGAAGCGGACACAGCATGACCACTGCCATTCCCGATTTGGATGAACTCATCCGGTGGTGCCCGACTGTGACACCCGGTCGATTGTGAGGAATTCTATGTCATTACAACAAACGGTTCGCGAGGCTTTTGCCGCGCGTTACGGTGAGCCGGCGCCTGTCGTCGTGCGCGCCCCCGGTCGGGTCAATTTGATCGGCGAACATACCGATTACAACGACGGTTTCGTCTTACCCATGGCCATCGACCGCGCGGTGTGGATTGCCCTGCGCCCGCGGCGTGACCGGCAGATTCACGTGCATTCGCTCGACCTGGATGCGGTCGAACGGTTCGATCTGGCGGATCTGCGCCACACCGACAGCGGTTGGATCGAGTACCCGAAGGGTGTGGCCTGGGCGTTGGGTGAAGCGGGTTACGCCCTCCAGGGGTGGGAGGGGGTCATGGCGGGCGACGTGCCGCGCGGGGCCGGCCTCTCTTCATCGGCCGCCATCGAGCTGGCCACGGCGCGCGCTTTCCACGCCGTGGCCGGTTTCGACCGGGATGCGCGCGCCGGGGCGCGCGCCTTTCACGCCGTGTCGGGTTTCGACGGGGATGCGCGCGCCGGGGCGCGCGCTTTCCACGCCTTGTCCGGTTTCGACTGGGATGCGGCGGCCATGGCGCGCGCCGGTCAGCGTGCCGAAAACGATTGGGTCGGTGTCAACTGCGGCATCATGGACCAGATGATCTCGGCGGCCGGCCTGGCCGGGCACGCCCTGTTGATCGACTGCCGCAGCCTGGAGACGCAGGCGGTACCCCTGCCCGCCGGCACGGCGGTGGTCATTCTGGACACGGCCACGCGGCGCGGCCTGGTGGAATCGGCCTACAACGAGCGACGGGCGCAGTGCGAGGCCGCGGCGCGCTACTTCGATGTGCCGGCCCTGCGTGACGTGACGATGGTGCGTTTCGTGGCTGAGGCTGGCGGATTGCACGATGTCACCCTACGGCGCGCTCGCCACGTGATCAGCGAAAACGAACGCACCCTGGCGGCCGTCACAGCCATGCGCCGCGGTGATGCCGCCGAGTTGGGCCGTCTAATGGACGCCAGCCACACCAGCCTGCGTGACGATTTTGAGGTGACCAACGACGCGTTGAACGTCATGGTCGCGAGTGCCCAGCAGGAGCCAGGTTGTTACGGTGCGCGCATGACCGGCGCCGGTTTTGGGGGTTGTGCCGTGGCCCTGGTCGAGGCTGGCCGGTCGGCCGCCTTTGCCGAGGCGGTCGCTGCCCGCTACCAGGCACAAACCGGCATCGAACCGGCGGTGTACGTCTGCACCGCTGCTGACGGCGCCTCTCGGGAATTGTAGTCGGGCGGCAGCTCCCTGACGTCGCTCCAATCGTGATGACCTGCGCCAGACGGCCCAACCCGATCGGGTTCGACCGTCTGGCTTGTGTGCGACGGGCTCAGCCGAAGCGGATTTCGTAGTCGGCCATGGCGGCGCGCACCACCTCGTGGGCGTGCGCCGCGCCGTAAGTTGCCCCGATCACCATGGGGGACGGGCTGCCGGGCACGAGCTTGTACGTCGAGAAGTAGTGCTGCAGCCTTTCCACGAAGCGCGGGGGAATGTCGGAGATGTCGTCGGCGGTGCCCCAGATGTTGTCGTTGTACAGCACGGCGATGATCTTGTCGTCGGCGACGCCGTTGTCGATGGCACGCAGGCCACCGACAACCACGGCATCTACCAGCACCTCCGACCGGTTGATCGGACGTTCGCTCAGTACGCAGATGTCCAGCGGATCCCCATCGGCCGCCGTCACGCCGGGGGAGAGCTCGGCCACCTTGGCCGCGCAGTACGTCCGCGGAATGAAGCCGTACAGCGAGGGGGGCTGCGACGACGAGCGCTGCGGCCGGTCGACGCGCAGATAGCCGGTGATCTTGTCGATTTCGTACTTGACGTTGTCGAACGGGGTGATTTCGATGTACGCCTGGACGATGCGGGGCGGATCCATGCCGGCCGAAAGGCCATGCCATGGATGGGCACGAAACGGATCGAAGCGGGTTACACTTCCCATCCCAAACCTCCGTGGGTTGTCATCGTGGGGAGAGCTGTCTTCGTTGATGTGATAACAAGCATGGCCTGAGTATACCACAGACCACACGAAAAGCGACCATCAACAGCGTTTGACCAAATCAAGCGCCTGTTTATAATGGGCCCACTTCCATTACCAAACTCAGTAGTTCACGATTCTACGTGGGTGCGTTGAAGCGCCCACTACGGACCCAACCACAGGACGGTGCATGATGCGTTATGCAGCCCCATTGACCACTGACGTCGATCGTCTGCGCGCCGGTCAGAACGATCTCCTGGCGACGATCGACGAGATGTGTGACCGCATCGAGCAGGTCGATCCGGCGGTGTTGGCCCTGCTGCCCGAAGCCAACCGCCGCGCGCGTCTGCACGCGGCAGCGATTGCGCTGGCTGCGCATTATCCCGACCCTGACCGGCGGCCGCCGCTCTACGGTGCACTCCTGGCGGTCAAGGACATCTTCCACGTCGACGGCTTCGAGACCCGCGCCGGCGCCGCGGTTCCACCGGCTGCCTTCGCCGGTGCGCAGGCCACGTGCGTCACGCAGCTGCTGACCGCCGGCGCGCTCATCGTTGGCAAGGCGGTGACGACCGAGTTTGCCTATTTCGAGCCCGGCCCCACGCGCAACCCCAACAACCCGGCGCACACCCCCGGCGGATCGAGCAGCGGCTCGGCAGCGGCGGTGGCAGCGGGGCTGTGTCACCTGGCGTTGGGCACGCAGACGATCGGGTCGGTGATTCGCCCCGCTGCGTTCTGCGGCGTCGTGGGCTTCAAGCCAAGCCTGGGACGCATCGACACTCAGGGACTGGTCTATTTTTCGCGCACGATGGATCAGATCGGGCTGTTCACCCAGGACGTGGCGGGCATGGCCCTGGCCGCGGCGGTGGTGTGCCGCGACTGGCAGCCGCGACCGCTGCCGGAAGACAAACCCATTCTGGGCGTGCCCACCGGTCCTTACCTGGAGCAGGCCGAGCCGGAGGCACTGGCCGTCTTCTGGCAGCAGATCGACCGGCTGCAGGCGGCCGGCTTCATCGTCCGGCAGGTCCCCGCGCTGGCCGGCGTCGCCGATCTCAACCGGCTGCACCGCCGGCTGGTGTTCGGCGAGTTTGCACGCGAACATGCGACGCTGTATGCGCAGTACGCACCGCTGTACCGCCCGCGCACCGTGGAAATCATCGGGATTGGCCGGACGGTTGCCGAGGAGGAACTGGCGCAGGCACGCGCCCACATTCTGGAACTGCGGCGCGAACTGGAAATACACATGCGCGAGGCGGCGATCGACCTGTGGGTGTGCCCTGCGGCCAACGGCCCGGCACCCGCCGGCCTCGAAAGCACCGGCGACCCGGCGATGGCCCTGCCGTGGACGCATGCAGGGATGCCGGCGATCACGCTGCCCGCGGGATGGGCGGCCAACGGGCTGCCGCTCGGTTTGCAGCTGGTGGCCCCGTTCGGCGCCGACGAGCGCCTGTTGGCGTGGGCACAGGCTGTGCAGGAAGCTTGAGGCCGTTGTTCTTCACCACCAGGCTGCCTGTGAGGCCAGCGGCCTCATGTTTTCTACAGGCAACTCTGGCGGAGAGGAGTGCCGCACGCTCCGGTTCCAACGCCGAGGGAGCTTGGCATTCCAAGGTCCAGTAGGCGTTGGAACCCAGTGCGGCACTCCTCAACCTTGTAATCAATCCTACTTTGCTGCGTTGTGGGTTGGTGTCAAAATAGCACAGTTGCGGCTGCGACCGCTGATTCGAGACTGTACTGCATTCGTTCCCACCAAGGAGGAACAACTCATGACGCGTGCCTTCCACCGTTTCCCCCTGCGCCTGATCATCCTTGTTTCGATGATCGTGCTGCTTGCTGGCGTTGGAGCGACTGCCCTGGCCAACCCCGTCGATGCCCAAACCGACGTCCCCGCAGTGACCTTCACCGTCAACAGCACCGATGACTTCCCCGATCTCCTGCTGAACGGTGTCTGCGCCACCGCCTTTGGGTCGTGCACGCTGCGTGCCGCCATCCAGGAGGTCAACAACTACGGCTTCGCCAGCGGCCCGCACAACATTCACTTCAACATCACCGGCGCCGGCCCGCACACGATCCTGGTCTATTCCGAGCTGCCGCGTTTGGAGCGCGCCGTGGTGATCGATGGCACGACCGAGTTCGGCGCCACGTGTCCTACTTCGACCGTCCCGGCCAACATCAAGATTGTCATCGATGGTACCAACGTACCGACCGTGTTTAGTGATGGGCTGAACCTGTGGCGCAATGCCTCGGCACCCAGCGGCAGCACGATCCGAGGGGTTGCCATTGGCGGCTTTGGTTACGGCGTCTGGCTGGATGGTGATGGCCATACGGTGGAATGCAGCCATATCGGTGTTGGCGCCGACGGGGTTACGCCCATCCCCAACGACGAAGCCGGTGTGATGGTTTGGCAGGGCAGCAGCAACACAGTAGGCGGCACCAGCTATGCCGATCGTAACGTGATCTCAGGCAACGGCCCCGGATCGGCCGGTGTGCAGGTGGACAATGCCAGCAGCACCACCATCCAGGGTAACTACATTGGCACGAGCTCCGCGGGCACCCTGGATGTGGGAAACGGTACCGGTGTGCGGGTTGTCGACAGCGCCAACACGGTGGTGATCGGTGGCACTGCGAGTGCGGAGCGCAACCTGCTTTCGGGCAACGTCTATGGGATCACTGTCGACGGCAATGACGTCGATATCGTCAACAACTTTATCGGGCCGCACGTGTCGGGCACGAGTGCCATTGCCAACAGTTACGGCATCCAGGTGTGGGAGAATGCCACCAACGTGACGATTGGTGGAGGGCTGGTCACCGAGGGCAACCTGATTTCGGGCAACTCCTCGCACGGCATCTACATCGACGGGGCCGATGGTGTGACCATCCTGAACAATAAGATCGGTGTGCAGCTCAACGGCACTTCTGCGCTGGGCAACGGCGGCAAAGGCATCTATCTCGACGAAAACGTCAATAATACGCGCATCGGCCAGCCGAATGATGGCAATACGATCGCCTTCAACGACGCCGGTATCTGGCACCAGTACTGCTGTGGCTACCAGGGCTTCAGCACCAACGGCAACAGCTTCCGCGCCAACAGCATCCACAGCAACACCGACCTGGGCATCGACCTCACCAGCAATGCCAGCGGCGGCGTGACGCTCAACGACGGTGCGGGCGACGCCGACGCCGGCCCCAACGACTATCAAAACTATCCCGGTCTGATCTATGCCCGCAACAGCGGTTACATGTATGGCCTGCTGGTGACCCGCGGCAGTATCGATTACACGGTCGACTTCTACGAGAATGACACCTGCGATGACTCGGGCTACGGCGAGGGCAAAACCTACCTGGGTTCGATCAACGTCACGACCGATGCCTTGGGCTACGCAACGATCGATACGACGTTGAGCAATGCGCCGGCCCTGGGGAACTACGTGGTGACGACCGCCACGGCCTCGGACGAGAGCACTTCGGAGTTTTCACTCTGTACGCTGGTGACCCAGGCGACGTTCGTGATCGATTCAACCACCGATACCGGTGACCAAACACCCGGCGATGGGGCCTGCGACATCACCGGCGCATCGACCGACTGCACGCTGCGCGCCGCCATCCAGGAGGTCAACGCCTTAGGCGGCGGGCCGTACGGTATCGAATTCGACCTGGGCATTGGTGGCGGCACGGTGCGCCCGACCAGCGCGTTGCCGGACATCACCGTGCCGGTGGTCATCGATGCGGTTACCGCCCAGGACGGCGCCTACTGCGGTTCTGATACTGGTCCCGCCGTCTTGAACGTCGTGCTGAAGGGTGACCTGACCGCGGGCGTCGATGGGCTGCACCTGGCCACCGGAAGCAATCGCAGCAGCATCAAGGGGCTGGTCATCAACGAGTTCGACGGTCACGGCATTCGTGTCTCCAGCAACAACAACGACATCACCTGCAACTTCATCGGGGTCACCAGCGGCGGCAGCACGGCTGCCCCGAACGGGCTGGACGGGGTGCACGTGACGGGTGCCAACAACCGCATCGGCGGTGATGGTTTTGAGCTGCGCAATATCCTCTCCGGCAACCTGGGGTCGGGCGTCGAGCTGGCGGGCAGCGCGGCGACGGGCAACTACGTCCAGGGCAACATCATCGGTCTCGGCGTGGCGGGTGCCGCGGCGGTGGCCAACGGTGCCAACGGTGTGGAAATCGACGGCGGTGTGGACAATACGATCGGCGGCAACAGCGCGGGCAAACGCAACATCATCTCGGGCAACAGCCAGTTTGGCGTCGAGATCCGCAACAGTGCCAGCAGCAATAAGGTGCGTGGGAATTACATCGGCACCAACGAGGCGGGTACCACCGACCGTGGCAATACCAACGCCGGCGTCATTATCGACAACGCCACCAGCAATACGGTCGGGGGCACCAATGCCAACTACGGCAACCTGATTGCGGGCAACGACGGACACGGCGTGTTGGTGCAGAGCGGCGCCAGCGATAACACCATTCGTTACAACACGATCGGGTTGAGTTCCGGCGGCGCGTCGCTGCCCAACAGCGGGGCCGGCGTGCGTTTCAACCTCTCCAGCGACAACCGCGTGACCGACAATACGATCCGGTTCAATGCGCAGGGGGGTGTCCTGGTGCTGACGAACGGCCAGATGAACCGCATCCGCACCAACAGCATCTACCAAAATACCGGTCTGGGCATCGATCTCAACAACGACGGCGTCACCCCGAACGACGGCCCCGGTGATCCCGACACGGGCGGCAATGGACTGCAGAACTTCCCCGTCCTCACCAGCGTCAGCGCGGGCACGGGCGTCGCTAACGGTACCCTGGAGAGCACCGCCAACACCGAGTTCAAGATCGACTTCTTCCGCAGCGCGCAGTGTGATGCGTCGGGCTACGGTGAGGGGCAGGAATTCCTCAGCACCTATACCGGCACGAGCAATGGTGCGGGCGTGCTGAACTTCACGCACACCCTGAGCGGGCTGAACAGCGGTGAGTACGTCACGGCCACGGCCATGGACCCCACCGGCAACTCCTCGGAGTTCTCGTTGTGCGCCCAGGCCGCCTGCGCCGATCCCGATGTCGACAACGACAACGACGTCGACGTCACCGACATCACCTTGGTGGCCAACCGCTGGAACAACCCCGGCAGCTACGACCCGGCGTACGACCTCGACTGCAGCAGCGACATCGACATGCTGGACATCATGCTGGTTGCTGCGGCATTTGGAACGTAACGCGTCTGGCTGGCTCCCACAGCCACCGCGCGCTCCGTGCTAACCACAAAGCACACAGAGAGCACACAGATTTCCGTATTTTTTGTGTGTATGCTTCGTGTGCTTTGTGGCCAATCGACCCATCTGCAAGGGACTTGGTCCAACCCACCTGACCACCAGATGTCGGAGCAGCCAGCAATCCGTTCAATCCGTTCCCATCCGTTCAATCCGTTCAATCCGTTCCCCGAATCCGTTGACAGCCATCCGTTCCTAATCCGTTCCAATCCGTTCCAATCATCCGTTCAATCCGTTCCTCGAATCCGTTGACAGTAATCCGTTCCCATCCGTTCCCCCCTACTCCCTACTCCCTACTCCGTACTCCGTACTCCCCCTCATCGCCACCCGCGCCTGGCGCACGATACGGACATAGTTCGTGGCGTGCTGCCAGGGTCGGATGTGACTGCTTTCGCCGGCGTAGATCGTGCGGATCGGCACCCATTCCAGGGTGTAGCCGCGACGCAGGCAGGTGGTGATCATTTCCACCTCGAACTCGAAGCCCTGCTCCTGGCTCGTAATCACGGTTTCCATCATACGCCGGCTGAGTAACCGGTAACCCGATTGGTTGTCCTGGATCGGCTGCCCCACCGCCCAGGAGAAACTCCAGCGACC
Organism: uncultured Anaerolineae bacterium; assembly: GCA_964443225.1. Taxonomy (GTDB): domain Bacteria; phylum Chloroflexota; class Anaerolineae; order SSC4; family Amarolineaceae; genus SSC4. The sequence goes on along the minus strand of CAYUCC010000075.1, from coordinate 12,503 downwards.
GAGGGTGTTAGCGATGCGGCGGACGAGCGGCATGTGCTCGAAGTTGCGGCTGCCGATGACCAGGTCGGCACCCGTCGCGGCGAACTTCTCCAGGAACTTCGGCAGCTCGGCCGGGTCGTGCTGGCCATCGGCGTCGAGGGTGATCACCGCCGTGCAGCCGGCCTCCAGCGCCCAGCGCATGCCGGCGCGCAGGGCCGCCCCTTTGCCCTGGTTGGGCACCTGGCGCAGCACGGTCGCTCCGGCTGTCTCGGCCACCTGCACCGTCTCGTCGCGCGAGCCATCGTCGACGACGAGCACTGGAAGGTGGGCCAGGACCCCCGTGACGACCGGCCCGATGCGTTGGGCCTCGTTGTAGGCCGGAATCAGGGCAAGGCGCGGGGTTGGTACCTGGGTTGGCATGGCGGTTATTGGCTCCCGGAAGAGGTCTCGTATTGGGCGGGAATCGTGCGCAAACTGACGATGACGGTGCGATCGAGGGTGCTGGCCAGGCTGTTGGCCAGGTCGCGCAGCGGCCGCAGCTCGCCGCTGCCTTCGACGGTGACTCGCACCAGGCGATCGTTCACTTCGATACCTACCAGCTGCTGATCCGTGCCCGACAACCACTGCTCGGCAACGTCGGTGGCTGCCTGGCTGTCAAAGGCGTCGACCACGGCCCGATAGGCGGTCAATGACAAGGGAATGGCGATCAAAATCGTGGCGACGACGATGAGCAGAAAGGCATTGCGCCGCATGCGCACCTGGTTGTCGGCAATCGCCAGGCGCCCCAGGCCGCTCAGCAGAAAAACCACCCCGCCAGCCAGGAGAATGGCAAAAAAGTTGGTCAGAAAGAGCAGCATGGCCCCACCTGCGGCACCCCACTCGCCCTGCGACAGCGCAATGCCGACGACACACAGGGGTGGCACGAGGGAGATGGCAATCGCCACCCCGCCCATCGAATCGGCGATCTCCTCGCGTCCCATGATGTAGGCACCCGCGGCACCGGCACCGAGCGCTGTAAGTAATGCATACAGACCAGGCGATATGCGCGAAACAAGCTCGCCGTTGCTCGTGAAAGAAATGGTCACGTCGGGCACGATCCACGTCAGCACTACGGCCAGCGCAATGACAGCCGCCACACCGGCCGCCACCAATGCCAGGGCGCGCAGGGCGCGGCGGCTGGAACCCATCACTACCGCCGCCGCCGTCGCCATGATCGGCCCCATCAACGGGGCCACGATCATGGCACCAATCACCGTGGCCGCCGAGCCCGAGAGCAAGCCGTAGTTGGCGATGACGGTGGCCAGCAACAGCAGCACGAAGAAGTTCGTCAGGCGGCGCGTCGTCAGGGGGCCTTCGATGAACATTTTGTCCTCGAAGCCCTGAAGGTAGCCCGGATCGAAACGGACTTTGCGTGCAATGTCGACCGAACTGGAAGTGGACTGCATGATACCTCCTCAAAAAAATGAGATTTACCCACCCAACGGAATGGCAATCGCCATCAGAATGACGCCGGCAAAAAAGAGCAGCGCGCCGGTTTTCCACGGATTGGACCCTGTGTAGGTGCCCCAACGGTAGCCCAAAACGAACAACATGATGAAAGACACGACATCGGAGATGCGCATCGCCGGCAGGGGGTCATCGCGCAGCAGCCAGAGCGGCACCAGCGACGGGACAATGGCCACCACGGCGATCGACGCCGAACCCAATGCCTCGATGAGGTCGTCGCGCTGAAATCCCACGGGGCGCGGCTGGCTGTTGCGCAGGTGCTCCAGAACGTCCGAGTAGAGGACCTGACGCTGACTGATAGGCTCCATAAAATACACAATAGGGTCACTTTGCTTTCGTTGTGTAGAGACGAAGAACAGAGATCGATTTTTTGAACCCTACGATTCAATTCCAGAATGAAATTATACCGCGATTACCGAATCTGCTGCAACAGTGGCAGTAGGCGCGCAACTGGCCGTCGCCCTCGTATCCCGGCGGCAGAAGGAGGTACTTGCTGCCCTGGCCGCGGTCGAGGCCGGCATTGCCCAGGTCCGCCACGTAGCGCATGAAGCCGCCGTTGATGATGCCCAGGACCTTCGGCGGCACCTCGATGACGGTCGGGCCCGTCTGCTTCAGGTCGAGGCTGAGGCTGGCGTAGACGCTTTCCGTGTTGTAGGTCAGGCCGGTGGCAATCGACTTGCCCTCGCCCGGCTCGACGTACACGATCATGCCCCCGGTCTCGCTGACCCCGTAGGCGCGGGTGCGCGTCCAGCAAGGCCTGCGTCGCCATCGCGGGTATGAAGTCGAGGTAGGCCTGCGCGGCGCGCTGCACATCGAGCTGGTCGTAGAGTTTTTGGATGGTCTCTACGGTGGGGCAGCCTCCCTCATATCTAAGGGCTTGTAATAGAATAACTTCCCGTTCGAGTGGTCGAGCTTCCGCACTCACAACGCGGACGCTTGCGTGCGTGACGGCTCGCGCACGAACAGCAGAACCAACACGGCGCCGAGCACCATCAAGAGAGCGCTGATGCCGAACGCACCCAGCGCGGCGAAGCGGTCGTACAGCCAACCGCCCATGAGCGGACCGATCACGCCGCCCAGCCCGGCGGCGGCGGTGTAGTATCCTAACGCCGTGCCCTGTCGCTCGTCGCCCGAGATGTCCACCACCAGCGCCCCCTCGGCGGGCGTCGCCGCCGCGAAGGCCGCCGCCTCGATCACCCACAGCAGCGCCAAAGGCCAGAGCGACCGCACGAACGGCACGGCCAATGCGGCCAGGCCGCTCAAGAGCAGTGCGATGATCATCGGCGGGCGCCGCCCGAAACGGTCACTCAGGCCGCCAAGGCGCGATGGCAGCACCGACCCCGCGATCGCTGCCGGCAGAAGGGCCAGCGCAATGATGAACAGATCGGCCGAGACGCTGTCACTGAGGTGCTTGATGAGGATCGGGCTGAGGATCCCGGCGGCGATCGCCGTCAATACCACGATCCCCAGCAGGATGCGCAGTTGGCGGGGAAGATGCCACTTTTCGGCCATCTCAACCGGTTGATTCTCAGGGATGGCAGGCGCCGCCTCGAGGCTTTCGCCGCGACCGCTCCGCTCAAGGGATTCGGGGATCCCGCGCCAGGCAATGGCAGCCGCGAGCAGCGTCGCCGCGGTGAACCCGAGGAAGAGCACGCGCCAGCCGCTGATGAACGTTAACCCGCCGGCGAAGGCGTCGCGACTGATCAGGTAGAGCACGGCGAAGCCCACCAGAGAGCCGAAGAGGATGCCACGAAAGGCCACTTCTTCCAGGCGCCCAAATTCCTCGCCGCGGCAGTCGTCGGGCGACAGATCGGATACGATGGCCAGGACCGCCAGCCACAACAGCCCCGATCCCACACCCTGCGCCAACTGGGCAACAAACAGACTTCCTACTCCGGTGATGAGCACGAAAACTGCGTTCGAGACGGCGTATCCCAACAGGCCAACGATCAGAAAAGGCCGCCGGCCGAAGCGGTCCAGCCCATACCCGACGATGGGCTGGACCGCAACGACCATCAACGCGTAGACCGCCAGGAGCCCACCGGTCGCGAGGGCGCTGGCCCCCATCTCGCGGGCGATGAGGGGCAAGCCTAAGACCAACATGCCGAAGGGAAGCGAAGCGAGCAGCACACAGAGGCGCAGCTTTTGCAGGATGGCCGAGCTCTGCATGGCATCTGTTGCCGCGACTGATTCTTCCGAGACGGTCATCATGATGGTGTACCTCAAAAGTCGTTAGGGGCGCCGGCCTCAGCCCGTCGATACTGGTGCCGATAGGGTGCGATAAGTGCCGCGAAGGTCGTGAGCAGACGGCGGTTCAGTAAACAGATTCGGGCATGGGATCAGCGAATGACTGCGTGGGCATCCGCCGATCCCATGTCGGCGTGGAGTTTATTATTGTTCAGAACCACCCCGCAGCCGTACCGAAGACATAGCCGAAGAGAATACCCTGTACGAGGCGCACCGTCATCGCCCCTGCCGCAAAGGCCAGCGCCTTGAGAACGCCGCCCTCGCCGCAGCAGCAGGAACAGCGCAAGAATGATCCACGCCGGCAGCAATGCGGCGCCGACAATCAAGGGAAGCAAGTAGACGATTACCGCATCCATTCAAGGTCTCCTACGAAGAGCGAGCCGCTGGACGTCTGGTCGCCCAGCAGCGCGACCTCGCTAATATTGGCCAGATCGACACCGCTGAGTGCGCTCAGCGGCAGCCGGATGGTGGTCAGCGGCGCGATACCGGTGAAGAAGCCGGTCTCTGTGGCCGAAACCCCCTGCATCTCGCCGGGTGGGAAGATCAGGGCTGGCTCGTCGGGCCGGGTTTGTACCGCGACGCGCTGACGCTGCTCCAGGGATCGAGGGCTGCTGTGGCTCCGGCAATCAAGAGAACGCCCGCCGCCGGGCCGTAACCCCGACTGGCAGCCATCAATTCGGGGTTGTTGGCCAGGCCGACCGCCGACCCGCCGCCGCGCGAGTGCCCAAACAGCGCCAGCCGGTCCAGGTCGGCGCGGCCGGCCAGATCAACGCCAAAGCCGTTCGCGCCGCCGGCCGCGGCCTCAGCCAGCGCTTGCAGGTGCAAGTCGAACACCTGCGTCAGCCGCTCGTCAGGAACGAGCTCGCCGAAGCCAAAGGTGTGCTCGGCGTTGAAGTTGGGCGCCAAGACCACGTAACCCTGCTCGGCCAGCGCCTCCACCAGGTAGGCGAAGCCGCTGTAGTTGCGCTGTTCCACCTCCGGGTCGCACGGCCAGCGGTCGACGCCATGCTCCACCTCCGGACAGCCGGGGTGGGCGCCGTGGATGATCATGACCACGGGGAAGGGGCCGTCGCCCTCGCTGGGCGCGGCGATGACGCCGTTCAGCCGCACCGGCATATTGCGAAACCGGCTGTCCTCCGGGAAGCGCGCCTGTGTGATGGTCGTCTCGCCCAGGTTGTACTCGACCGCCTTGGGGGAAGCCGGCGCAATCCCTTCGGCCGGTACGGCTGTCATACGGGTCGCCGGAGGAGGTGCGGCCGGCGGGAGCGGCACGCAGGCAGAAAGCGCGGCCGCGAAGAGAGTGAAGGCGACAAGGACCCTCGCGAGACGAATGCAGCACATCGGCGTTCTCCGAAAAGATTAAGGACCTGCCAGGTCCCTTGCCAGTACCGCCGGCGCAGGATCTGGCAGGTCCGACTGACCTGGACGCGCCCGCGTCAACGCGCCCGCGTGGCCACCACCGCCAGTGCATCCGACCCCGATCGGATCTGCAGTTGGTCGCCGGAGAGGTTGAACATCGCAGCAGAGTTCAATGCAGCCAGGTACTGCTGTTCCTGCTGCATCACACCCTCTGGCGTCTCGCAGAACTGCATGGTAGAGTTCGGTTGGTCGACGTTGAGCGAGCTGCCGTTGACCCGGTAGTCCGCACCGTAGGTGTTGCACCCCGCGTTGCCCGACACCCCGCCCGACGCACCAAACGCCAGCGTGATTGAGGTGTCCGCAATGAGCCCCGTCACCGCGCCCATGCCGTTGTTGAAGTTCACCACGGTCCAGCGCGTCCCGGCCAGCGGGTCCACAGCCGGCGGGGGCGGCGCAACCGGCGGGGGCTGGGGTGGCGCAATGGGCTGCGTCACGTTGATCGTCACCTGGCGGAACTGCGTCGAGCCGTCGTTGAGCTTCACCCGCATCTCGTAAGTTGTGGTTGCTGCGGGACACACCCGCTCGTTACCCTGACCCGTCCGGGGGAATGCGTTGAAGTCCGAACCTTGCGGATAGACCCACACCCCGCGCACGTTGTGGACGTCCCAATTCAGGGTGGCGCACTCGCCCCTGTTGATCTGCGTCCGATCGGCCCCGAAGCTGATCTTCGCCCCGGGCGGTGGCACTGGGGTCGGCCGGACGGGGGTCGCGGTAGGCGGCCTTGCTGTCGGCGGCGGCACGCGGGTCGGCGGAGGCGGAGGCGGAGGCGGCGATGGAACTACCGGCACGTCGTCCGCATCGGTCGCGGCCACGAAGTCGGCCGACACCCAGCCTACGCCACCCCGCAGGGACGGCGCGTCGACCACCCACCAGCGGCCATCCTGGCTCCGGCCGACAATCGTGCCGGAATCGCCGTTGCGGGCCGCCCCGATCACCGGGAAGTTGGTCCCAGGCCCGGAGCGGATGTTCAGCACATTGGCTCCGCTGACCGTGCCCGTAGGCGTCCTGGGCTCGGGGGCGGGCAGGTCCACGATCTCTTTCTTGACCGCAATCACCGCGATGGCGTCTTCCGCCGTCCGCAGCCAGAGTTGGTCCCCCTCGATGCGGAAGGTGGCGGCGCTCTCCAGGGCCGCGAGATAGGCGGCCTCCTGCCCCATGACGCCTTCCGGCGCCTCGCAGAACATCATCGTCGCGCCCGGCGGGTCGACGATGATATGCTTCCCTTTTACAGCGTAGCCGGCGAAGTAATTGTTGCACCCGGCGTTCCCGTTCAGGTCCGTCTCGTCGAAGTTCAGCGTGATCTCCGTCCCTTCGAGCACGCCGACGACCGCCTCCCGGCCGTTGTTGTAGTTGACCACGTCCCAGGACGTGCCTTCCAGCCCCTGGACACCGGAGACGTAGGTCAGCACGATGTCGTCGCCCGCGAACAGCACCAGTTGGCGGGCGCTCCTCACAAAGCTGGTGACCGTGGCGAGCGTCTCCTGGTACTCGCTGGCCTGGGCCATCACCGGCTTCTCGCACGCCCTCATCGAACCGGCCATCGGCTGGTGGAAGGTCAGGTTCTGGTCGTCCTGCTCGAAGGTCGTCCAGTAGCGATTGCAGCCATCCGAACCGCTCGCCGAGCCGTCGGCCCCAAGCTGAAGGGTGACGGTCGTATCCGTGACGGGCAGCTCGCCGTTGAGCGAGCTCATGATCCATGACGTCTCGCCCAGGCTAGGCCCGGCAGGGGTCGGGGTCAGAAGCTCGGGCAGGGGCGTCGCGATCGCCTGGTTCGCAGGCGTGGCGGTATCAAGGGCCGCAGCCTCGGCTCGATCCGTCGAGGGCGGATCGAGGGGCAGCAGCGCACGCGGCGCCCATACGACAGCCAACAGCACCAGCAGGATCAGGATCGAGAAGAGAGTCAGTTTCTTCATTTCAGGTGTTCCTTTCTGACACGTTACTGCAAGCTGAGAACCTTGCAGTCCATCGGCGCTACTTCAGCGCCAGCGACATGACCAGCCCGGTCAACAGGTCCAGGGTCGTCCCGATGCCGACGACCACGCCATCGACGAACAGTTTGTAAAAGAATAACTTACCGTGATTTGCGGCGAATTCCAGCCATTTTGCAGGAAGTTATTCTTTTACAAGCCCTTAGAGCACGCCGCCGACGAAGAACGCCAGCAGGTTCAGCGTGTACGGCCCGTTCTGCATCGCCGGCGGCATCAGGGTGACTGCCACCAGCGCCGTGATGATGCCGGCGGCGAATTGCAGCGCGCCGCTCACCAAACGATGGGGAACGTCGAACCGTTCCGCCGCCAGCACGCCAAGATAGGTCAGGCCTGCCGCGAGCGCCGCGATCCCCACGACCGCTACGAACTCGTTCATCACGCTTCGGCGTCCGGCAGCACCGCCTGTGTCCGCCAGTCATAGCGTATCGCCAGCACCCGGATGGCAAAGAACAGGCCAATAACAATCCAGGCTGCGATGGTCGGACTTACGTGCAGGTAGACCTCCAGCACCACGAACAGGATGCACGCGACGAACGCAGCCGACAGGTAAAACTTGCCCGGCTTGAGGACGGCCGGCGTATCGCCGACCATCAGGTCGCGCAGGATGCCGCCGCCGAAACCATTGACCATGCCGATCAGCACCACGCCGGGTATGGGAATCCTTGCGGCCAGGGAGAGCTGCATCCCAACGACGGCAAAGGCGGGCACACCAATCGCATCGATCAGGTTGATCAGGTTGTCGATCAGCCGCATGCCGGCGATCCGCTGCCGGAAGAACTGCACGACAAGCGCGGCGAGCAGGATTAACGGCACGTACCACACGTCGGTCAGCACAGGCGGCAGTTGATTCAGGAACAGCCCGTCGCGCAGCGTGCTACCGCCCGTCGCCGCCAAAAGCGCGATGACGACGACCCCCGCCATGTCATAGCGCTTGTGCATGCCCACGATCGCGCCGCTCAACGCCCACAGGAAGGTGGCGAAGTAGTCGAAGAGCGGCGGGAGCTCGAAAGCCAACGATGTCATTCGGCTAGAGCCGCACTGGATATCCCGGCCCAAGCGGGATGCCCAATACGAACCACAGAATGAGAAAGACCAGCCAGGCGATCAACACGACACCCGCCAGGGGCAGCATCAGTGCCACCAGCGACCCGACGCCCGAGCTCTTCTGGTAACGCTGCGCAAAGGCGACGATCACCGGGAAGTAGACCATCAACGGCGTGAGGGTGTTGATCGGCGAGTCGCCGACGCGGTAGGCGGCGAACACGGTCTGCGCCGGCACGCCCAGGCGGATGAAGAGCGGCACGAAGATCGGTGCAAAGATCGCCCACTTGGCCAGCGAGCCTGGTATGATGAAGTCGAGCACCACGATCACCAGGACGAAACCGACCAGCAGCGGAATCGCCGGAATGCCGGCCTGTCCCAGCCACTCGGCCAGGGCGGTGGCGATGAGACTCGGCAGGTTGGAGTAGTTGAAGTAGGCGATGAACTGGCTGATCATGAGCAGCATGAAAATCAGGCCGCCCAGGCCGGCGAAGGTCTTGACCACCGCGGCGATGACGTCGTTGGGCCCCTTATACTTGCCGACCGCTGAGCCATAGGCGATGCCGGGGATGAAGAAGCACAGCATCACGATGAACAGCAGGCTGCCCATGAAGGGCGTCTGGCCGATGATGGCGCCCGTATCGGGATCACGCAGCGGTGCGCCCGGCGGCAGGGTCGCAAGCAGGACGACACCCAGCACCACCAGGAAGGCCAGCCCGGCGCGCCGCAGGCCGCGCGCTTCGAGTGCCGGATCGATTTCGTCGGCCGCGGCAGCCTGGTCGGGGTCGCCTGCCTGCGATGGGTCATATTTGCCCAGGCGCGGCTCGATGATGCGCACGACGACGAAGCCGATGACCACGGTCAACAGCAAGGCCGAGGTGGCCTGGAAGAAATAATCGGCCGTGATGGAGATCGGCGCACCGCCGACCAGGGCGATGGATTCATTGGTGATCTCGAACAGCATGGCATCCGTGGGCGTCGGGATCAGGTTGGCCATGAAGGCGGCGGCGACACCGCCGAAGCCGGCGGCCAGACCGGCGATCGGGTGCCGCCCCACGGCCAGGAAGGCCGCTGCGCCCAGTGGAATCAGGATCAGGTAGCCCGCATCCGAAGCGACGCTCGCCAGCACCCCGATAAAGACGATGAGGTAGGCGATCAGCGCCCGTGGGGCGACCTTGACCAGCTTGCGGATCAGGGCGGCCATCAGCCCGGCGACTTCGGCCGCGCCCGCGCCCATCATGGCAATAAGCGTGACGGCCAGCGCACCGAAGCCCTGGAAGTTCGGTACGAAGGAGGTAAACAGGAAGCGGATGCCATCGATACTCAACAGGCTCTTGATGGCGATGGTCTGTTCCTTGATCACGTAGTCGACATCCTGGGTGCCGATGCCCGACAGCGTGTATTCGCTGACGTCCTCATAAAAATCGGGCGTTGCCTCGACCGGCACGGGTACGGCGATCTGCTCGGTGACACTGACGCCCAGCAACGACAAAACGGCTGATAGCACGATGACGCCGAGGATGAGGTACGAAAACATGAGTACTGGATGCGGTACTTTGTTGCCGATTCGCTCGACGGTGTCCAGCAGCCTGTCCATGAACGATTTCCGCTCGATGGCTGCCTGCGCGTTCTTTGCGCTCATCTCTGCCTCCCTATGTTAGCCCGACGATGCATATCCTTTGAGAAACTCCACGAGCAAACGCACACCGACACCACTGCCGCCGTGCGTATGGTAGGTTTTCGAGGGTTTGTCGATCCAGGCTGTACCCGCAATGTCCAGGTGCACGAAGGGATAGTCGCCGACGAACGCCGCCAGGAACGCACCCGCCGTAATCGAACCCGCCGGGCGCCCGCCGATGTTTTTCAGATCGGCGATTTCGCTTTTGATCATCTCGCGGTACTCGTCCCACAGCGGCAGCGGCCACACGCGCTCCGCCGTGATCTCCCCGGCCTGGCTGATCTTGTCCGCCAGCGCCTGGTCAGTTGCCATCATGCCGGTGGCGTGCGCACCCAGGGCAATGACGATGGCGCCCGTCAAGGTGGAGAGCTCGACGATGGCGGCCGGGTTGTAGCGCTGGGCGTAGAACAGGGCATCGGAGAGGATGATGCGCCCCTCGGCGTCGGTGTTGAGCACCTCGATGGTTTTGCCGCTCAGGGTGGTCACGATGTCGCCGGGGCGATAGGCCGTGCTGCTCGGCATGTTTTCGGCGGCCGAAACGAGCCCCACAACGTGCAGCGGCAGCCGCAGCTCGGCGATGGCCTGCATCGCGCCGTACACCGCGGCGGCACCACCCATGTCCGATTTCATGGTGTCCATGGCTTCGGCCGGTTTGATTGACAGCCCGCCCGAATCGAAGGTCAATCCTTTACCCACCAGGCAGAGGGTCGGTTCGCCTTCAGCGGCTTCGCCATGTTCCATGATGATGAAACGTGGATCGTTGGCCGAGCCTTTGCCAACCGCCAGGATGCCGCCGAAGCCCTGCGCCTCGAGCTGTGGTTTGTCCAGCACGGTCACCCGGAGACCCAAACGCTCACCCAGTGCCAGCGCTTCCTCGCCCATCCGCGCCGGCGTCATGGCATGACCCGGGCTGTTGACCAGGTCACGCGCAAAGGTGGCGGCGCGACCGGTGATTTGCCCGGTGGTAATGCCGCGGCGGACTGCCACCTCGTTGGGTGCGCTGGTGTACACCGTCGCCCGTTCGACTTCGAAGATCTGCTCGGTGGTGAGCCCGGTCCGGTACTTCCAGTAGCGGTAGGCACCCAGCTCGATCCCCTCGGCAAACGCCTGCGCCTTCAACTCCGGTGCAATGGGTGAGCTGCCGAAGACACCCAGCGATACGTCGGTCATCTGCAGTTTGCGCGCCTCCTGCACGGCGCTGGCACTGGCCTGCCGGAAACTGTCAGCGGTGACGGTGTCCCATTTGCCCACCCCCACCAGCAGCAAACGTCGCGGACCTACGACCCCACGCGGGTAGAGCAGCACGGTCTGTTTGGCACGGCCACGATAGTCGCCAGGCTCCAGCAGACCCACAACCTGATCTGGCAGCGGCATGTCCTCGAAGGTGACGAGCACGGCCAGATCGGCCGGCTCCTGCAGGACGTCGCCCGTTCGTACTATGATCTCCATGGTCAATCTCCTTGTGGTAGGTTCGCCAGCTCTGCCAGGTAAACGATAGTCGTCTCGATGCCGCGCTGGAACATCTCGATGCTGAAGCGCTCGTTGGGCGAGTGCAGGCCATCGTCGTCCAGGCCAAAGCCCATCAGCACCACCGGGATGCCCATCAAATCGGCGATGTCGGCCACCACGGGGATGCTGCCACCGCCGCGGGTGAAGATTGGCTCGGCGCCCCAGCCGGTTGCGTAGGCGCGTGCCGCCGCCTGCATGGCGGGGCTGTCGAAGGGGAAGAGCGCCGGTTTGCCGGTGGTGATCAGCCGCACATCGACGGTGACGGTGGGTGGGGTCAGGGATTCGATGTAGGCCTTGAGCTGGGCGTAGATCTTGTGCGGGTCCTGGTTGCCCACCAGCCGGCAGCTCAGTTTGCAGCCCGCCTTGGACGGCACGATCGTCTTGGGACCGGGCCCCGACCAGCCGCTCCACAGGCCGTTGACGTCCAACGTGGGCCGCGCGGCGATACGCTCGCGGATGTTGTAGTCCGCGTCGCCCCAGACCGCGGGTACACCCGTGGAGGCTTTGTACTGCGTTTCGGTCAGGTCGGTCTTGGCGATCATGGCCCGCTCGGCCTCGGTCAGCGGAACCACGTCATCGTAGAATCCGGGCACGGCGATGGTATTGTCGTCGTTGAACAGCCTGGCGAGGATCTGCGCCAGGGCCATCGCCGGGTTGTGCACCGCGCCGCCCCACAGACCGCTGTGCAGGTCGTCGCGCGGGCCGAACAGTTCGAACTCGATGTAGGTCATGCCGCGCAGGCTGTGCAGGATGGCCGGCTCCTCAATGGTGCGCATCGAGGTGTCGCTGATCACCGCCACGTCACCGCGCAGCATCTCCAGATGCTCCACGATGAACGGTTTCAGGTTGGGCGACGAGACTTCCTCTTCGCCTTCGATCAGGAACTTGAGGTTGACCGGGGCTGTGCCGCTCGTTTTGAGATAGGCCTCCAGCGCCTTGACGTGGATGAAGAACTGGCCTTTGTCGTCGGTGGCGCCGCGGGCGTAGATTTTGCCGTCCTTGACCACCGGCTCGAAGGGATCACTGTTCCAGCCGTCGGCCAGCTCGGCCGGCACCACGTCGTAATGCCCGTAGACCAGCACCGTGGGCTTGTCCGGCCCGGCACCCAGCCATTCGCCGTAGACCACCGGGTGGCC
>CAYUCC010000074.1:12000-25280 GCA_964443225.1 uncultured Anaerolineae bacterium | reverse complement strand
GAGCTATTCCGTGGTTAATGTAAAGCTAACTTGAACCATGCCGGATTTTGGATTTGATTTTGGATTTTGGATTTTGGATTTGATTTGGATTTGGATTTTGGATTGGATTTGGATTTTGGGTTGATTTTGGATTGGATTTGGATTGGATTTGGATTGATTTGGATTGATTTGGATTGATTTGGATTGAATTACGATTTTGTCAATTGTGGCGCTTTGATTACAATGACCGGCAGTGAAAGCGAACGATTCCAACCTGCGGTGGCAGCGTTTTGATGAGGAAAAGCAGATGCCATTTGTCGATGTTCAAACTGTTCGTGCCCAATTTCCGGCTCTGACCCAGGCCATTGGGGGTCAGCCGGTTGTTTTTCTGGATAACCCCGGCGGTACCCAGGTGCCGCGGGGGGTGATCGATGCGATGGCGGCGTATCTGCGTCACGACAATGCCAATCGAGGGGGGCCTTTTGCCACCAGCCAGCGCAGCGATGCTTTGATCGACGAAGCGCACGCGGCGATGGCTGACCTGCTCGGTGCGGCTTCGCCGGACGAGATCGTCTTCGGCGCCAACATGACGACGCTGACCTTCAGCTTCAGCCGGGCGCTGGGGCGTACGCTGGGGCCGGGGGATGAGATCATCGTGACCCGCCTCGATCATGATGCCAACATTACCCCCTGGGTGTTGATGGCCGAGGATCGCGGCGTAACGGTGCGCTGGGCCGACTTTCACCCCGCCGACTGCACGCTCGACATGGACGGGCTGCGTGACCTGATCAACGAACGCACACGGCTGGTGTGTGTCGGCCTGGCGTCGAACGCAACCGGCACGATCAACGATGTTGCCACCGTGGCGCAGTGGGCGCACGATGTCGGTGCCCACATCTTCGTCGATGCGGTGCACTACGTGCCTCATGGACCGGTGGACGTCCAGGCGCTGGGCGTCGATTTTCTGGCCTGTTCAGTCTACAAATTCTATGGGCCGCATGTCGGCGTCTTGTATGGCCGTTACGACCTGTTGGACCGTCTGCGCGCCTACAAGGTGCGTCCGGCCCACGACGAGCCGCCAGGCAAGTTCGAAACCGGGACCCAGAACCATGAAGGCATCGCCGGCACCCTGGCTGCGGTCGAGTACCTGGCAGGCTTGGACACGGGCCATCTGCCCACCCGCCGGCAGCGCCTGCATGCTGCCATGGCCGCCATCCGCGACTACGACCGCCAGCTGACGCAAACCCTCCTGGGTGAACTGGAGGGTGTTCCTGGTCTGACCATCCACGGCATCACCGATCCCCAGAACCTGGTCTGGCGCGTGCCCACCGTGTCTTTTACGATCGACGGCCACCACCCGGAGGCGATTGCGGCTGCCCTGGGCCGCGCCGGCATTTTCGTCTGGCACGGCAACTACTACGCGCTCGCCGTGACCGAACGCCTGGGCGTGGAGGAGCAGGGTGGCATGGTGCGCGTCGGCGCTGTTCACTACAATACGCCCGCCGAAATTACGCGTCTGGGCACCACGCTGCGCCGCTGGCTGGCGGCGCAGGAGTGACCGGCGTGGATGATCCGACCACACGACCCCGCCTGCGTCCACTCGACATCCGTCCCCTCATGCATGAAGGACGGCCATCGCTGTACCTGCGCGACCCGCTGCAGCTCAGCGATCGCGTGGTGGTGCTGCCACGCGAATTGGGACCCCTCTTGCTCTTGTGCGACGGTACGCGGGACACCCGCGCCCTGTACGCCGGTCTTTTGGTCCGCTACGGTCTGCCGGTCACGATGGATGTGGTGCAGCGGGTGGTGCAGTTGCTCGACGAAGCCTGTTTCTTCGACAATGCGCGGTTCCGCGCCACCAGCGCCGCACAGCTCACCGCCTATCGCCAGGCACCCTGCCGCCCGCCCGCCCTCGCCGGTGCGTCCTACCCCGCCGGTGCCGATGAGCTCACCGGTCTGTTCGATGCCTACGCTGAGACGGCGGCCGACGTCGAAACCGGCTCAGCGGATGCGCGCGGTCTGGTCAGCCCGCACATCGACTACGATCGTGGTGGCCCCGTGTACGCCCGCGTCTGGAAACACGCCGCACCCGCCGTGCGTGCTGCCGACCTGGTGGTGATCTTTGGGACCGATCACTATGGCGACCGGCTGATCAACCTGACGCGCCAGCACTACGCGACACCGTGGGGCGTGCTGCCCACGGCGGTCGATATCGTCGATGATCTGGCCGCGTGTTTGGGTCCGTCCCACGTCTTCGAAGGCGAACTGCGTCACCGCACCGAGCACTCGATCGAGCTGGCCGCCGCGTGGCTGCACTACACGCGGGGTGGCCAACCTGTCGAGGTGCTGCCCGTATTGTGCGGCTCGTTCCATCATTTCGTGCAGAACGGCACGCGGCCCGACAAAGATGCCATCTTGAATCAGCTTTTGGAGGTTTTGACGCGCACGGCACGGCACAGGCGTGTCGTGGCCGTGGCAGCGGGCGATCTGGCCCATGTCGGCCCGGCGTTTGGTGGGGCACCGGTGCACGCCGAGATGCTTGGGAACCTTCAGGCCGCCGACGACGAGTTGATCGGGGCCATGTGTCAGGGCGACGCCAGCGGCTTTTTTGCCGCCATCCGCCAGGTGCAGGACCGTAACAACGTCTGCGGTGTGGCCCCCATCTACCTGACCCTCCAGTTCCTTGGATCCACCCGCGGCGAGCTGGTCGCGTACGACGCCTGCCCCGCCGACGACCACGCCACCTCCTGGGTGTCCATCTGCGGCATCACCCTTTCCTGAATCCAGAATCGATCTGAAATTCCAAATCCAGTGCTCTGTCGGGTTAGAATGTGTACCGATCCTGCCGCTGTACGAGCGCAGAGTGGTGACAACATCCAACCTAACAGAGCACTGGGGTGGTTGGGATTTGCACGACTACACGGGTGCCGTCGCCCACAGTGCTCGTGATCGTTAAATCGCCACCGTGCAGCATCGCCAACCGGCGGGCGATCACCAGACCCAGACCGAGGCCTGGTCGTTCATACACAGTACGGCCAAACTGCATGAACGCACCCACGCTTGCGATGTCGGTCTCGCGCATGCCGCGGCCCTCGTCGATGATCGTCAGCTGGCTGTGACCGCCTGCTGCGCGCAGCGTGACACGGATCGGTGTGCCGGCTTGACTATACTTCAGCGCGTTGTCCAGGAGTTCGGAAAACAGTTTGGCCAGGTGTTCGCTGTCCATGGCGATGATAACGTCTGCCAGGTCCAACCCGAGATCGGCCAGCCGGCCGGCCGATGCGGCGTGCGACTGGGCCAGATCGTGCACCAGGCCGGCGGCATTCTCGCAGCGTGCACTGCGTAAGGCGGCGAGTTTCTGAGGGCTTGCCGCCAGCAGCTCGATGTGTGCGTAGGTCAGGTAATTGTCGAAAACTCGCTGCAGACGCAGCGCCGACTCATGGATCGCGCGCCCGACGTCGGCCAGCTCGACCAGGCGAATCATTGCGGTCTCGCTGCTGAGCAGTTCGGAAAAGCCCAGGATCTGGGCGAGGGGAGTTCGCAACTCGTGGGTCAGGGCGAGGTTGATCGTGCTCCGCAGCTCGTCCAGCTGCCGTTCGGCCTGGTCCAACCACGCCTGTCGCCGCTGTAAGCGGGTGCTGATGGCCTGCAGCAGCTCGGTGCGCCGGAACGGTTTGGTGAGGTAATCGTCGGCACCCAGGTCCATGCCGCGCCGCATGTCATCGCGCTCGCTTTTGGCGGTCAGCAGAATGACCGGTATCGTCTTGGTGCTGGGACTGCGACGCAGAGTCTCCAGCACGGCATAACCATCCATTTCGGGCAGCATGATGTCGCACACCACCAGGTCGGGCAGCTCGTTACTGACCACGCGCAGGCCTTCCAATCCGTTTTCGGCCCCAATACCCTCGTAGTTGCCTGAATCGAGAATCTGCAGGACGTTCTCGCGGACACTCTCTTCGTCTTCGATCACGACGATCTTTGTCATTGGATGCGTGCTCCGTGTGCAGGGAGAATCACGGTGAAGGTGCTGCCGCGGTCAGGCTCGCTGACGAAGGCCACCGTGCCGCCGTAGGCATCGACCATTTTTTTGACAACGGGCAAACCCAGGCCAGTGCCCGGTATATCACCCACGTTGCGTGCGCGGTGAAACGCCTCGTAGAGGTACGGCTGGTCCTCCCACGGCACACCAATGCCCTGGTCCGATACATTGATGGTGACCTGCTCCGGCGTTCGGTGAACGGTCAGGCGAATGTCCCCACCCTGCGGCGAGTATTTGATGGCGTTGGAGAGCAGGTTGTCCAGAATCTGGTGCAGGAGCCGCGGATCGGCCATCACGGTACCCTGGTCTCCTTCATAGTCGAACGTGAGACGATGATCGGAACGGGCGTGGATGCGCGCCGCGTCGATCTGGTCGTGGCAAAACTGGACCAGGTCGACCAGCTCGGGCCGAAAGGCCAGTTTGTCGGCGTCGGCCTTCCCGATGACCAGGATATCGTTGATCATCTGGGTCATGTGCATGACGGCGGCCTGGATGCGCTGCACGTGCTCCAGCTTACGTTCGGCGGGCCACGTCTCCATGTAGAACTCGAGCAGATCGGCCGACGAGAGAATCGTACTCAGCGGTGTTCGGAACTCGTGTGACGTCATCGAGACGAACCGCGATTTCAGCTCATTCAGCTCGCGTTCTTTGGCCAACGCGCGGCGCACCTCTTCTTCGGCCTGCTTGCGCGCCGTGATGTCGAAGCCCAGGCCGAGCGTGCCCACGATGTGGTTGTGTGAATCGCGCAGCGGCTGCAGGTGTACGTGCAGCTGGTGATCGTGCAGAACTGCGTCGTACTGTGACGCCAATCCTTGCAGCGCACGCCGATGCGGTTCGGTGCCAAATGCTTCGCTCTGGTACTGTTCTGCCAGGTCGGCGATCGAACGTCCCGCCGAGATGGACAGCGGCGCTTCAGCGTCACGGTCGATGCCCCCGCCCATTCCCGATGTCAGCCGCAGCTCGTCATCGGTGGTCCACACGATGGCGGGCATCTGGTCGAGAATGAGCCGTAATTTGGTTTCGCTGGCACGCAGCGCCTCTTCGGCGCGTTCGCGTTCGCTCATTTCACTGCGCAGCTGTTGGTTGGCCAGCTGTAATTCAAGCGTACGGCTGGCAACCCGCAGCTCGAGCTCGGCGTTGTAGTGTTGAATCTGTTCGTGCAGCCGTGCATTGCTGATCGCCAGTCCGGCCTGGTCGGCAATGCCCTTGAGCAGGCTGTGTGCCTCTTCGCTGAAGTGGCGCGTTTCACCCACGGTGACGGCCGTGATGGCACCGATCAGTCGATCCTCACGCTTCAACGTGGCACCCACCGCCGTGCGCATCTGAAACTCACGGTAGAGTGCGTAGTTGGGCAGAGTCGGGTGGTCGAACAGGTCTTCCAGGATAAAATCGATACCCTTGCTACCAACCCATCGCTCGTATTCGCTGCGTGTCATGGACACGTACCGGTCGTGGTACGAAGTTGGCAGCCCGAAACTGGCGGCCAGCCTCACCATGTCGCTGGTGTCGTCGTAGAGTGTGACCGTTGCGACCGGTACGTGCAGGGCTCGCGCCGATTCGCGGCAGACCCCTTGCAGCACGCTTCTGAGATCGAGCTGGGCATTCAGGATCGACGCTACGCGTACGAGCGCCTCGGACCGTGCTGCTTCCTGTCGCACACGTGCCTCCGCCTCGCGCACGTCCGTGACGTCGACACCGACCGATTGCAGTTCGATGACCTCACCCGCCTCGTTCCAGATCGCCCGATCGGTCCATCGCTGCCAGCGCAGCCTGCCGTCGGGTGCAACCACGCGGTGTTCGTACGTCGATGTTGGATTGTTTGGCCCCAGGGTGGTGAGGTAATGGCGAATGGCCGGCCAGTCGTCTGGCGGTACGAGTTCCAGGAAACTGCGATGCAGCAGTTCCTCGCGCGGCTTTCCGAAGTAGCGACAGTACGCCTCGTTGACGAACGTCAAGGTGCCATCGAGTTGAAAACGGCAGATCAGTTCGGTTTGATCCTCGACGATCGCCCGATAGCGGTCCTGGCTGAGTTGGAGCGCCTCCTCGGCCCTCTTGCGCGCCGTGATGTCGCGGCTCATGCCGACCAGGCCGATAATCTTGCCCATGCTGTCGCGTAGGGGGACCTTGGTCGACGAGTTCCAAATCCGGTCACCCGTCACCTGGTGCACCACCGGCTCCTCGCGGTCAATCAACGGTTCGCCGGTGGCGACGACGTGCTGTTCGTCGGCGAAGTACTGTGCGGCCAAATGGTGCGGAAAGAAGTCGAAGTCGGTTCGATAGAGAACATCCCCCTGGCTTTTGGCGCCTAGAATCCAGAGGTGGGCCGCGTTGTTGAGCAGAAACCGGCTCTCGATGTCTTTGACATAAATGTAGTCGGGGATGTTGTCGATCAACGTTCGCAGCAGATTGCGCTCGGCAGCCATGGCCAGCTCGGCCGCCTGATGGGTGATGACGGCGCCGATGCTCTCTGCAATCAGTTCGAATTGGGCCAACTGTGCGGGCTGCCAGTGTCGCTCGCTGCGCTGGTCGCCACAGGCCAGAAATCCCCAAAATCCGGTTTCGACACGGATCGGCACCAGGAGCAGCGAGCGAATATCCTGGCCGTCGAAGAATGGCCGCTCACACGTCTGCAGGTCATCCCAGGTGAGTTCGAGCGGCACATTGGCCGATAACGTCTCGAACCAACGGCGATACGCTGGCAAAAATGGGAGGTTCTGGTACGTGGCCGAATCGCCGATATCGGTCAGGGGGGGTGCGGTCCATTCAAACCGCAGGCTCATCAGCGGGACGGCTTCGGTCGGGGCGTGCAGCATCGGCCGCGGATGGTGCTCGAAGATTTGCACGCGGTCCAGATGCGAAGCGACACCGATGGCGGCCAGGGCATGGACTATCCCCAGCTCCACCTGGGAAGACGTCAGCAGCTGGTGCGTTGCCTGCACGATGCTCTCCAGCAGCTGAGCTGGCACAATTCTGTCGGGGTGGTTCATGTTCGGTTCTCCGCTCGTTCGTGAATCGTTACAATAAGTTTTGGGGATCGACATCGACCTGCCAGCCCAGGGGCAGGGTGAGCTCACGGATGGCAGCGCTGGCATCACCCCCCCGCCCGCGGACGACGATCTGCCAGCGGTACCGGCCGCGCAGGCGCCCGATGAAACAGGGTGCCGGGCCAATCAGGCTCAGCCCGGTCAGCGCACCCCGCCGTATCTCCTGACCCAGCTGCGCCGCCACACGCCGGGCTTCGGCCTCCACCTGGTTGGCATTGGAATGGCTGTACACCAGGCGCACGAGCCGCGTGAAGGGCGGATAGTCCAGCTGACGTCGAAACGCCAGTTCCTGTGCATAAAAGCCGAGATAATCGTGCTGGCCGGCGGCGCGAATCGCATAATGTTCGGGGTTGTACGTCTGCACGATCACCCGCCCGCCGCGAACGCTGCGGCCGGCGCGGCCTGCAACCTGCGCCAGGATCTGGAAAGTGTGCTCGGCGGCGCGCAGATCGGGCACGTAAAGGCCAATGTCGGCATTGACGATCCCCACCAACGTGACCAGCGGCAGGTCCAACCCTTTGGCAATCATCTGGGTGCCGATCAGGACGTTGGCTTCGTGGGTGGCAAACCGGCGCATGATCTCGTCGTGGGCACCTTTACGCTGGGTGGTGTCACGGTCCCAACGCAGGTTGCGCGCCTGCGGATACAGATCCTGCACCAACTTTTCGATGCGCTGCGTGCCGGCGCCGAGATGGCGAATGCGCACACTGCCACACGCCGGGCAGACCGTCGGGATCGGCTGGCGGCGGTTGCAGTAGTGGCAGAGCAGATAGGGTGTGAACGCCGTATCGTCCGGTTCGAGCGGGCCGTGATAGGTGAGGGGCAGCTCGCAGCGCGAACACTGCGCCACGTAACCGCAGTCACGGCACAGCACCGTGGTGGCGCTGCCGCGGCGGTTGAGAAAGAGGATCGCCTGCTCGCCGCTGTCCAGCGTGTGGGTCAACGCAGCCTGCAGGGCACGGCTCAGCAGGCTGCGGTTGCCGGCGCGCAGCGCCTGGCGCAGGTCGACGATTTGCACGTCGGGCAGGTCGATGGTTTCGCTCGCCGCGGTGTCACGTGTTGGCTCAGCTGCGTGTAGTGAAGCGGTCATCGGCCGGTGCCCGAGGATGCGTTCGGGCAGGCTGAGCAGCTGAATGCGGCCCTGCTGCACGGCGTAGAAGGTCTCCAGGGCCGGTGTGGCGCTGCCCATCACCACCGGCGCCCCCGTCAGCTGGCTCAGGCGCAGGGCAATTGCGCGCGCATGGTATCGCGGCGGTCGTTCGTGTTCTTTGTAGCTGGTGTCGTGTTCCTCGTCGATGATGACGATCCCCAGGCGATCGAAGGGCGCAAACAGCGCCGAGCGCGGGCCTACGGCGATCGACAGCTCGCCACGCCGCATGCGCTGCCAGGTGTCGAACCGCTCGCCGGGCGACAGCTCGCTGTGCCAGATCGCCACCTGACCCGGGAACCGCCCGGCAAACCGCTCGATCGTCTGCGGCGTCAGGGCAATTTCGGGCACCAGGACGATGGCCTGCTTTCCCAGGGCCAGGGCGTGGGCGATGGCCTGCAGGTACACCTCGGTTTTGCCGCTGCCCGTGACACCGTGCAGTAGGAAGAAGCGGGCGTCCGGCCGGATGGGGCTGGCCGGCTGCGGGGCTGTCATGGCCTGGCGAATGGCGTCCCACGCGGCGCGTTGGGCGGGCAGCAGCACCAGTGCCGTTTGATTGCTGAACGTGCGCCCTTGGAGCGGGTCACGAATCACCTGCACCTGCTCGATAGTCACGAGCCCGGCGTGGGCCAACTCGCGCAGGGTTGCTAGGTCCACATCAGCGGTCACTGCAACCTGTTCGGCGGGCAGGCGTCCGCCGCCGGCCTGCAGCACCGTCAGGACGCGGGCATATTTTTGGGCGTGGCGCAGGGTGATGAGCTGATCGCGCACGGCAGACAACTCGATGGCCAATGCCACGATGGCGGGCTGGTTTCCCTGCGCGGGGATGAGTTGAACCAACCCGGCCGTTGCCAGCGCCTGGATCGGGCCGCGGCTGCACGCGGCCAGTTTCTGGAGTTGATCGACCGCCAGCCGCGGGGGTGTCTGGCGGGCCAGCAGTTCCAGGGCATCGGCCTGTTTGCTCGGCCGGCCGAGCCTGGGCAGTGCGGCTTCCACGGCGGCAGGATCGGCGTTCAGGGTGACGATGGCCTGCAGCTTGGGACGTACGACGGGTGACGTCACGGCGCTGCGGCGTGCGACCAGGCCACGGGTCAGCAGCGGCTGGAGCACGGCGTGGGTCGTCCAGGCGGCATTTTCGCGTTTGAGCAGGCGCTGCGCTGCATCACCGCGGCCCAGCCGCTCGAGCAGTGTGCGCTGGGCTTCGGTAATGTCATCGGGCAGCGGGCCACCACCCTGACGTGCCAGCACGACGTCGACGCGCTGGGCGACACCGCCGGGCAGCATGAGCAGCAGGCAGTCGCGTAAGGGGGCCAGGTAGCGCTGACTCATCCACTGGGCAAGCTCGATCTGCACTGGGGTGAGCTGCGGCTCCGGATAGGCCAGGCTTTCGAGGGGGCGCAGGGTGACGCCCGGCGGCGGCACCGTGGGCGTTTCCACGACGATGCCCTGCAGGCGCCGTCCGGCAAACGGTACCCACACCAGATGCCCGATCCTGAGCCGATCGTGCAGGGCCGGTGGCACCGTGTAGGTGAACGTATCACCCTGCGGGGTATAGCCGCCGGCGCGGTTGACCGGCGTGTTGACGACGACCGCCGCATAGGCGGGCGCCGCGTCACTACCGGCCAGCGGTGTTGCGTCAGGCGGATGATGGCGGGGTGGCACGGACGGTTTTGGACTCATGGGCCGCCTCCACCGCGGCAATTTCATTCTGCAGGATGCGCCGCAGGATGGCAATCGTCGTCGCGTAGGTCGAATCGACACCGAAGTAGGAGAGGCTCTTCGAGAGCAGCTCCTGGCGGCGGCTGTAGGGCGTGTCGGAGGCGTAATGCAGCACGCCGATGTCGTACGGCGCATTGATGAAGAGGTTGACGATCTCGTTGACCGGGTAACGGCGGGCGTAGATGTCTTCGTAGAGCGCGCTCAGGTAGGGGCCGGCTTCCATTTCGATGTCGGTGTACCCCTCGCGGTAGAAGATGTGCATGAACTCGCGGTTCTGTAAGAACGTGCCGCGCACCGTGATCGACTTTTGGTTGTCGAACACCGTGCCGAACCGCAGATAGGGTGCGACGTCGGCGGCGGCAAAACAGTTTTTGAACAGGTAGGTGTTTTCGGACTGTTCGTCGTACACGACATTGGGAATCATTACGTCGCCCACGCGCCCGTTCAGGGTGGCGGCTTTGCCCATGAAGTACGCACCACGCAGCTCGGGCACGCTGGTCGTGACCTGGCTGAGGATGTGGTAGGCGGCCATGCCGAGGGGGTAGTCGACGTTGAGGATCAAGGCGCGGCTGGCGGCCAGTTTTTCCATACCAGGCACGTGCAGGCGCGGGTCGCTGTGTTCCAGGTGAAGCCGGCCAATCTCGATGACGTGGGCGCTGACGTCGAGCTGTGCCGGCGTAGGGATCGCCAGAATACCGCCATCCAGCTCGGCCTGGCGGTAGGCACCCGCTGCACTGCGTTGGGCCGTCAGGTAGAGGCGCAGTGTGTAATAGAGCAGGTTAGCGAGCAAAGCTGGATCACCGGACGCCTGAATGGCGGCGAGCTGGTGACGCAGGTTCTCCGGATTGTGTTGTTCGATGAACTCGATCAGCGTGCGCTGCTGGCGCAGGGCATATCCGGTCAGGGCATTGGGAAGGCTGTGCGTATTGCTGGATACGAAATAGACCGGTCGCGCATTGAGGTCCTGCAGGAACGGCTGCGGATCGCGCGTCTTTTCGGTCTCGGCCTCGATGGTCTGCCACCACACCTGCACCGCCTTGCGGTAGTCGGTCAGCGAGCCGGCCAGCAGGTTGATGGTGAGATTCATCTCACGCCGGGCAACCAGCAGCAAACCGGGGATGAAATCGGCACCAAAACTGGCCTGCAGCTTTTCCATGTCATCGGGGCTGATCTCGAGCCCCTTTTGCAGCTCGACCATCTCGTCCGGTTCCGGTGGTGTCTCCCTGGCGGCCAGCACTTCCAGGCGGGCCTGGAATTCGAGCGTATTGAGCCGGTGGTGCATCTTGTTCCATTCGATCTGGAACGCGACCAGGATCGGAATCAGATCATCGATGTCGGAGACCGAGGCGATGAACGCGGCGAGGGTTGCCTGGCCATCGAAGTACATACGGCGGCGACGTGCAGGGGCCCGCACCAGCTGCCACGATTCGACGTCGGGGTAACCGCGGCGGGCGAACACGTCACGCGATTGGCCGAGCAGCACGTTTTGCGTATGGATGATTTCGCGCGGCAGGCGCAGCCAGGCGTACAAAAAGGCCGACACGTCCGGTTCCGGTGATTCGGCGCGCAGGTGCAGGCTCGACCGCATGCTGGCGTGTGAGTCTTCCAACGAGCGCACACGCACGGGCCCGCTGCTGCGCAGGAGCGAGTAATACGTTCGCAAATAGAGATCGATGCCTTCACTGGTCGCAAATGGTACGGCGCGATCCATGTTTCCCTCGCCTTATCGCGGCACTGTTTACGTAACTTCGGCTGCGACGCCTTCCAGGTAGGCGTCCAGTCCGCGTTCTTTGAGTGCCTCGGTGACTTTTTTGACGTCCTGCGCCCGAGAGCGCGGGCAGATCAGCAGGGCATCGCGGGTGTCGACGACGATCATATTGTCGAGGCCGATCGTCGCGATGAGCCGGCCATCGCTGAAGATGAAGCTGTCGTGCGTGTCGATCAACACGTGGGGGCCGTGTACGACGTTCCCTTCTTCATTGGCGGGCAGCTCGTCGGCCAGGGCGGCCCAGCTGCCGACGTCGTTCCAACCGATATCGACCGGCAGCGTGACGACATCGCGGGCGCCCTCCATGATACCGAAATCGATCGTTTCAGCTCGAATTTGCGGCCAGACTGCGGCAAAAACAGCGGCCTCGTCGGGCGTGCCCAGCGCGGCGGCAATCGTGGCCAGGTGCGCGCGCAGGGTCGGCATCTGCCGCGTCATCTCGTCCAGGATTGAGTCAATGTGCCAGATGAACATGCCGCTGTTCCAGGCGTAACGGCCGCTGGCCAGGAATCGTTCGGCGGTCTGGCGGTTCGGTTTTTCGGTAAAACGCTTCACGCGGTAGGCGGCGAAGTCGTGGACACGGTCGACTTCTTCACCACGTTCGACGTAACCGTAGCCGGTTTCGGCAAAGGTGGGGGTGATCGACAGCGTCACCAGGCGTCCCGATGTTGCGGCCACCCGGGCCGTGGCCAGCAGCACGCGACGGAAGGTTTCCTGGCGGTTGATGAGATGGTCGGCGGTGAGCACGGCCATAATCGCAGCGGGGTCGCGTCGTTGGAGCAGGATGGCAGCCAGACCGATCGCCGGCGCCGTGCCGCGGCCAGCCGGTTCGCCGATGATGTTATGTGCCGGCAGGGCGGGCAGCTGCTGTTGGACGGTCTCCACGTATTCGACGTTGGTGATGACGAGTACCCGTTCGGGGGGCAGGATGGGTGCGATGCGGGCATAGGCGGCCTGCAGCATCGTCTCTTCGCCAGCCAGGTCGAGGAACTGTTTGGGTCGGGACCTGCGGCTGCGGGGCCAAAGGCGCGTACCGCCGCCGCCGGCCAGGATAACCGCATAGAAGTGATCGTGCACGCGTGTGACTCCGGTGTAGGATGATTGTTGGCAGTATAACATGGGAGAGGGTAAATGGGAAACAGGGTGATGGGTGCGCGAGGGCCGTTCGCGCATGGGGGCGCGAATAAATGAATCAGCAAGGCCACGTGGGGGATCGACGGCACATGAATGGGCTTTGGCGCGAAAAAACGGCAGCAGAAATCGTTAACCATGGTAATGATAACACTGTCGCCTGGCGGGTGGAAAATGCGGGTACGAACCGCCTGGCGGTTGGAAACCGCGGGTACACAAACGAAGCCTGCCTGCGCAGGCTGGGGGTGGGCGGGGTGCCGTTGCGCTTGGCGGGTGGAAACCGCGGCTACACAAACGAAGCCTGCCTGCGCAGGCTGGGGTGGACGGGGTGCTGTTGCGCCTGGCGGTTGGAAACCGCGGCTACACAAACGAAGCCTGCCTGCGCAGGCTGGGGTGGGCGGGGTGCTGTTGCGCCTGGCGGTTGGAAACCGCGGCTACACAAACGAAGCCTGC
>CAYUCC010000074.1:0-11900 GCA_964443225.1 uncultured Anaerolineae bacterium | reverse complement strand
GGCGGTTGGAAACCGCGGCTACACAAACGAAGCCTGCCTGCGCAGGCTGGGGTGGGCGGGTGGAAACCGCCAGGCGCAGAGGATCGATTGGTAAAGGGTGTGACATGGGGAGAGCCAGCCGGATACCGGTTCGGCTTCGTTTGTGGAGCTGCCGCTTCAGTCGTTGTGTGGAATTCAGCCATGTCTACCCATGATCAAGGTGCCGATAATGGCACCTCCAAACACGAAGATCGCGCTGCGGTCTATCGTCCCCTTGAGATTATGGAGGTTTTATGCGTGGAACGTACACTCAGCTCTATGTTCACCTTGTCTGGGCGACCTGGGATCGATTGCCTTTGGTGACGCCAGTCCTGGAACCAGAGATCTATGCCGTCCTGATTGCCAAATGCAAAGCGCTCAAGGGATCCGCAATCGCCGTAGGAGGTATCATGGACCACGTGCATGTGCTGACCAGGTTCCATACCACCGTCGCCATTGCGGACCTGGTTCATGATCTGAAAGGATCGAGTTCGCATTGTGTGACCCACGAGTTGCAGCCGGGGCGTTTTTTCAAGTGGCAGGGAAGTTATGGTGCTTTCACAGTGTCCAAGGCGGATGTGCCACGCGTGAAAGCGTACGTGCTGGACCAGAAGAAACATCATGCACAGCAAACGTTGTGGCACGAGTGGGAGATCTCCCAGTGGCCCGAAGACGACATCGACTCCGACCGACCTGCGCAGGCTTCGTCCGCGTAGCCGCGGTTTCCAACCGCAGGCGCAAGGCTACGGCCGCCTCAGCCTGCGTAGGCAGGCTTTGTTTGGGTAGCCGCGGTTTCCAACCGCCAGGCTGTGTAGCCGCGGTTTCCAACCGCCAGGCTGTGTAGCCGCGGTTTCCAACCGCCAGGCTTCTTCGTGCGCCTACCCTCGGTTTCCAACCGCCCTACGCAGAAGCATGATCACCCCACCTCCACCAACGCCAGCGTCAGCTGCCGCGTATTCAACGCCTCCTCCACCTCCAAACTCGGCCCCACACACGCCGGGCAGCCGTTGAGGCACCCGCAGGCCATGACCAGCTCACGCGCGGCCGCCAGCAGGGTGGTGTGCAGATCGTACAACCGCTCGGCAAAGCCGATCCCACCCGGTATGCGATCGTAGAGCGTCACCGTGGGCAGGCCGTTGTGCTGTGATTTCACCTCATACGTCATCCCCAGATCGCGCGGATCGCACATCAGGTGCAGCGGCGCAACGTTGGCCAGGGCATAGGCCAGCCCGGCCAATCCGGACCGGATGCGCACGGCGGTTTCGGCGCGACGGTGACACGGCCGGCACAGGGTGGCCAGGTATTCCAGGCGGTTGGCCTCCAGGTAGGTCTCATTCTTGCCCGGCACGTAATCGAACGTGCGGAAGGGCACGATGTGGTGCACGTCGTGCTGCCGGCCGGGCAGCTCCGGCGCCTTACACACCGTGCAGCGGTGACCATCCCGCGCACGTGCCCGGCTGCGCTGGGCCTCCCAGTTGGGGCCGTAATCCTCGATCGGGTCGCTGCGCCACAACCCCCGGGCGCGCAGGTCCTCCAGGGTGGCATCGGGAAAACTGAGCCAGTAGGCGCGCGTGTCGATCGTCTGCGCGGGCAGATCGATCGCACCCCAGCCCAGGTTTTCGTGGGTATAAAGTTTGACCTTGCGGTACATCGTGGCCTGGCTCGTGACGACGACCTCACCACAGCCGCGGATCGTGGCCCCCACCGTCTCGGATGCCGTCTCCTGACGCACGAGCACGGTGGTCGTGCTGCTGGCTTCGGTGTAGTAGTCCAACACCAGCGGGCGCACCAGCGCTCGCCCGGCCTCCCAATCGAGCTGGACCACTTCGTAGCCCTGGCCCTCGTGCAGGTACACGGCACCGGCGTGCAGCAGGATTGGCGCACTGAAACGGTCCAGGACGCCGATGATCGTTTCGTCCGCGGCATCACCGGCCACGTCCGGCGCCGCGGCATCATTTCCTTGTTGGTCCTGGGCCACAATCGTTACGGTGTCGACCGAGGCGGCGCGCAGGGACACCGCTTCGGCCGGGTAGGCCTGGCTCATCCAGTGCCAGGTATCGCCGCTGCGGTGCAGCACACCTTGCTCGGCCAGGATTTGCAGGAGCTCCTGGGTGAAGGGCACCTGGCCGAAGGTTTCCGTGCTGCCGAACGGCAGCTCGAACGTCGCACACTGTACGTGATTGCTCAGGATGACCAGGTTGTCGGGCTCGACGTAGGCGTGTTCGGGGCTGCGCTGAAAGAAATAGGCGGGATGGGTGATGACGTACTGGTCGAGGGCGCCCGCCGTCGCGACCAGGACAGCCGCTGCAACACCCTGGCGCCGCCCGGCGCGGCCCGCCTGCTGCCAGGTGCTGGCAATCGTGCCGGGAAAACCGGTGAGCACAGCGGCACCCAACTGGCCGATGTCGACGCCCAGCTCGAGCGCGTTCGTAGCAACGACGGCCCGCACCGCACCGCTGCGCAGCCCCGCTTCGATGGCACGGCGCTGCTGGGGCAGGTATCCGCCGCGATACCCACGCACCAGGTCGGCGTCGAAGGGCGTGGTCGTTTGAGAGCCACGGGCACGCGCAGCGCTCGCCCGCTGCAGACGCTGGCGCAGGTAGGTCAGCAGCACTTCCGTGGTCAACCGGCTGCGGGCAAAAACGATCGTTTGTACCTGGTGTTCGAGGAATGTCCCGGCGACCCGCTCGGCTTCCAGGACGCTGGAGCGACGCAGACCGAGTGCCCGATCGATGAGCGGTGGGTTGTAGAGGATTACGTGGCGCGCCCCGCGTGGCGCCCCGTCATCGTCGATCAGGCGCACCGGGGCTTCCAGGAGGTGCTGCGCCAGCTCCTGCGGGTTGGCGATCGTGGCCGATGTGCAGATGAACTGGGGCTGCGTCCCATAGAAGGCGCAGATGCGCCGCAGCCGGCGCAGGACGTTGGCGACGTGGCTGCCGAAAACGCCGCGGTAGGTGTGCAGCTCGTCGATAATGACGAAGCGCAGGTTGGCGAAGAAGGTAGCCCACTGCGGGTGGTGCGGCAGAATGCCGGCGTGCAGCATGTCGGGATTGCTGAGGATGAGGCGGGCCGTGGTGCGTACGGCGCGCCGCTGGCTTTTGGGCGTATCGCCGTCGTAGGTAGCCACGGGAATCGCGGCGGATGCCCGATCGCGGGTCGCCAGCAGTGTGTGGAGTTCGGTCAGCTGGTCCTGGGCCAGGGCCTTGGTGGGAAAGAGATACAGCGCACGCGCCAGTGGGTCTCGTAACAGGGTGTCGAGCACCGGCAGGTTGTAACACAGGGTCTTGCCCGATGCGGTGGCGGTGACGACCACCACATTCTCTCCCCCACGCGCGGCTGCGAGTGCCTGACCCTGGTGGGTGTAGAGCTGAGTGATACCGCGGTCCGCCAGTCTCTGGATCAGGCGCAGGTCGAGGTCCGGTGGGAACGGGGCGTAGCGTCCGGGACGCGGCGGTATCTCGTGCCAGGCGGTCACCTGGCGCATGAAGTCGGCGTTGTCGCGCAGTGCCGCCAGGCAGGCTTCGAGACTCATGGTGCCGGCATGTCGCGCACGGTCATTTTGTCGATGGGGATGACGCCGGCGGCTTCGGGGGCAAATTCGGGCAGGGGATACGGCCGCGTCTTGAGCGAGATGTTGGCGGCGTTTTCGGCGGTGACGCCGTTGGGTACGTCGATGAAGCCGTTGGTCCACAGCAGGAAGTTGACGACTTTCCAGTACTGGTCGGGTGGCATCGTGCCGGGTGCCGACCAGGGCATGGCATTCGAGACGTAGGCGTGCAGGGCCAGGGCGTTGTCGAAGCGGGCCAGGGTTTCGGGACCGATCACCGCGGGGGCGTAGTTGTTGGGCAGGGCGAAACCGTCCTCGGGATGGTTGGGGCCGTGGCACTTGGAGGTGGCGCAGTTTTGATGGGTCTCAGGCCAGGTGGCACGCCACTCGGCGGTCAGGCCCTGGCCGCGATCGGCGTGGCAGGTCGAGCAGCGCTGGGCGTACAGGAAGGCGGCCGTTTCACCGGTGGGGGTGGGCAGACCGCTGAACTGCGGCGGCGCCGGTTGGTCCGCACAGGCAGCCAGGGAAAGACAGCTAATCAGCCATGCCACGACCAGCAGGCGAGGCGTGCCGCACCTGGGGGTGCGGCACGCCTCCCTCATCGGAGGAGTTTGCACCCCCAGGTGCGAACTCTTCCGTCGAGGGAACTTTCCTGGTAAGCCCCAGGGCCCCAGGGTTTTTGGGTTTGTTTTGGTGTCTTTGTGTCTTGGTGCTTTCATGGTTCGGCTCGAATTGACATAATCATATTAGTGAGCTGGCACCGGTTCGAAGGTTGGCCGGGGGTAGGTCGGTGTTTCCAGTTTGAGCTGGCTGGCGTTCTCGGGACTGACCCCGTAGGGTACGTCGATGTAGCCGTTGGTCCACAGCAGGAAATTGCTCACTTTCCAGTGATCGTCGGGTGACGGGATATCAGGGGGGCGCGGGACCGGCATGGATTGGGCGACGTAGTCACCCAGCTCGGCGGCGGTTGGGAAACTGTGCAGGGTATCCGGCCCGATCAACGGCGGTGCATAGTTGTTTTTGATCTCGAAGCCTGTATTGGGGTGGTTGGGCCCATGGCAGTTGGGGGCCGAGCAGTTCTGATGCCCTTCGACCCAGGTTGCGCGCCACTCCGGCGTCAGGCCCTGGCCACGATCGCCGTGGCAGGTCGAGCAGTGCTGGCCATAGAGGGCCGCGCCGCTGATACCGGTCGGTGTGGGTTGGCCGGCGAAGGAGGCTGGGTTGTCGGCAGGTTGAACCATCGTACATGCGGCCATGTGATGGACGGTGATCAATAGCAAGACCCCAAGAACCCAATCGTCCCGTCCCCGCGCACGCTCAGTTGACATGGTGAGCCTCTGGCAGACAAGGTATTCACTGCGCCGGGAGGCCAGCGCGTAACACGGGATTCTGTTTCTATTGTATCCTCCAACTTTCGAGTACGCAAGCCTGGTGCGATCGTCGGGTGCATCGCCCATCTGGGGCGCAGCCGTCAACGAATGCCTGCGGCAGAACGAATGAGTGTGATTCGCCAAGTCGGTCTTTTTCAGGGCGACCATTCGTTCATTCGAGCCCCAATTCGTTGACGGCATGCCTCTGCGCCAACCCCCAAAATAAAAACCCCCTCCTCTCCAGCTTGCGGGAAAGAAGGGGGTCAGAGGGTCGAAAAAAACCGCTAACTCGTCCCCTTCATGCGCGGATCGAGCGCGTCGCGCAGGCCGTCGCCCAGGAAATTGAAGGCGAACATGATGATGGCCAGGGCCATGGCGGGGAAGAGCACCTGGTTCGGGTACGTACGCACCGATCTGGCCCCTTCGGCGATCATCGCGCCCCAGCTGGGGGTGGGCGGCCGGACTCCAATGCCGATGAAGCTCAAAAACGCTTCGGTCGCAATATAGGCTGGGATGGCCAGTGTCTCGGCCACGATCAGGGGACCCAGGATGTTGGGCAGAATGTGTCTCTGCATGATACGGGCATGGCGCGCACCGATGGTCCGCGCCGCTTCGATGTATTCTTTTTCACGTACCGACAACACCTGGCCGCGCGTCAGGCGGGCCATGGTTTCCCAGGCCGTGAAACCGATACCAATGAAGATGAAGAACATACCGCCAAAGGCCCGGTCGATGTTGTACATGGTAGAGCGTATCGCGTCCCAGGGTGTGTTGATGACGATGGGTGGCTCCGAGCGGAAAAAGGTCATCAACAGAATGATAAACAAGAGGCTGGGAAACGCGTACATCACGTCGACAAAACGCATCATGAGATTGTCTGTGCGCCCGCCGACGTAACCAGAAATCGAACCGAACAGCACCCCGATCATGAGGCTGATGAGTGGGCCAATCAGCGCGACCGACATCGAGATCCGTGTGCCGTAAATAATGCGGCTGAGGAGGTCACGCCCCAGCGAGTCAGCACCGAGGGGGTACTTGGTGCTGATGTTGGCATACGGTTCCATCTGCGGAAATACGGCCACCAGCCACGGCGGCACGGCATTGCTGTCGGTCAGTGTCGTGTCATCGTATTCGTACGGTGCAATCCAGGGTGCAAAGATCGCCATCAGCAGGGTCAGGATAATCACGACCAGGCCGATCATGGCCGCACGATTACGAATCAGGCGATTCCAGGCATCCGCCCACAGGTTGGTGGGTTTACGAACGACGACCGCAGTCGGGCTGGGAGCGATCGGTGCTTGAACAGTCATAGGGTACGGGCCTCCTTAGCGCAATGAATACTCAGTTCAAACGGATGCGTGGATCCAGGAATGCGTACACGATATCGACGAACATGTTGGCAATCACCAGGAGCACCGAGTAGAGCAAAATCGTACCCATGATGACGGTATAGTCACGATTCGAGATGGAGTTGACGAAGTAACGTCCCATGCCTGGGATGCCGAAGATCGTTTCGACCACGAAGGTGCCGGTGATGAGGGCGGCCAGCAGCGGGCCGTACACCGTCACGACCGGAATCAGTGAGTTCTTGAGTGCGTGGCGAACCGTGATCGTCGATTCACGCAGACCCTTGGCACGCGCCGTACGGATGTAGTCCTCGCGGATCACCTGCAGCAGGCTGGCGCGCGTCAGGCGGGCGAGCAGGGCTGAGGTACCCAGTCCCAGCACCAGGGCCGGCAGCACGGCGTTTTCGGGGGATCCCCAGCCCGCAACGGGGAACCAGCCTAACTGCACGGCAAATAACCACTGGAATATCGGCCCCGATACAATGGCAGGGATAGACACCCCGATGATAGCGATGGCCATGGCCGTATAGTCGACGATGGTGTTTTGACGTAATGCGGCCAGAATCCCCAGTGGGATCCCGATGATCGAGCCCACCATAATGGCCAGCACCCCCAATTGGGCCGAAACTTTCAGATTGTCGCGGAAGATATCGTTGACGGTACGCGTCTTGGAGGCGTAGGATGGACCAAAGTTCATCCACTGTAGATTACCATCACCGATCTGGATGGTCACCAGATAATCTGATCGGCGGTCCGTGGAGAGTTCGCCAGCGTTGTAGCGCGGAATCAGGATGTCGCTCATGTAGCGAATGTACTGCTGCCACAGCGGTTCGTCCAGGTGGTACTTCCGATTGAGATTGTCGATGATTTCCTGTGGCAGTTTCTTTTCCTGGCTGAATGGACCACCGGGCACGGCGTGCATGAGGGCAAACGTGATGAGTGACACGGCAAATAATACCACGAACAACCAGATGATTCGCCTGATAATGTATTCCGCCATCTGGAACCCTCCACTTTTCTATCGAGAGCCTTTCCGAAAACCTCACGTGGGCTTGGCAGGGGTGTCATGCACGGTGTTTCCGGATCGATGTGTTGAGGGACGGGTGGGTCGATCTCGTCGTCCCACCCGTCCCGACGCATGATTCTACCTGGTCAGAGATAGAACCTGTGCCCGATTACTTCTCGCTCATATCCCACATGTAGTGGTACGGCGAACCAGCACGGAAGACCGGCGTGACGTACGGCTTGGCCAGGCTCTCGCCGGCGTACCAGTAGATGGGGATCATCACGGCGTCTTCCTTGACCAGGAGTTCTTCGGCCTGCGCGTACATCTCGGTGCGCTTCGCCGTGTCGGTCTCGATGGCGGCATCATCCACCAGCTTGTCGAAGGCCTCGCTGACCCACAGCGTGTGGTTGTTGGTCGAGGTCGAGCGGAACACTTCGTTGAGGAAGTTGTTCGCATCCGGGTAGTCCAACGACCAGCCCAGGCGCCAGATCTGCGGCGGGTCCTCGTTCAGCAGCTGCAGGTAGACACGCCACTCGGTGGGCTGGATCTGGATGTCGACGCCCAGGTTGTCCTTCCACATGGCCTGGATCGCTTCGCCGATCTTGATGTGGCCTTCGACCTGGTTCATGGCCAGGATCGTGGCCGGCCAGTTGTCCTTGTAACCGCACTGCTCGAACTCTTCCTTGGCCTTGGCCACGTCGAACTTGATACCCAGGTCGGGGTATTCTTCCGGCGTGGGTGAGGCGGTCAGGCCGGGGCGTGAGAACCACTGCGCCGGTTCCTGGGGACCTTTGAGCACGTTGTCGATGATGGACTGGCGGTCGATCGCGTAACTCAGCGCGCGACGGCAGTGCACGTCATCGAACGGCGGTTTGGTGGTGTTGAAGCCGTAGTAGTACGTGGCACCACTGAAGTAGGTGTTGTACTGCGCCGACAGGTCGGGATCGGCCATGACGCGCTCTTTTTCCTGGACCGGGATACCCGAGTAGTCGATGTCGCCGGTCTCGTAGAGTGCGAACTCAGCGGTGGTATCGATACCGAGCAGGCCCTGGATTTCCGGAATCTTGGCCGGGGCCAGGTCGGTCACGCCTTCGATGCCGCCGGGCCAGAAGGGATTGGCCAGGATGGTGTAGCGCTGGTCGTGCACCCATTCCTTGAGGGTGTACGGGCCGTAGGTGTGCATGTTACCACCCTCGGTCCAGCGGTCACCCTTGGACTCGATCTGCCACTGCGGTGCAGCCGAGACGTTGGTCAGCGCCATCTGGCCGGTGAAGAAGGCAGCGGGCTGGGTGATGGTGATAACCAGGGTCGTTGTGTCGACGGCAGTGATACCCACCGTGCTGGTGTCGGTCACTTCGCCCGAGTTGAAGGCAGCAGCACCGGCGATGACCGGCGCCCATACGTAGGCGTAGTCCGAGGCGGTGGCCGGATCGAGCACACGCAGGATACCGTACTGGAAGTCGAAGGCATTGACCATGCGGTCGTTGCCGTTCTCATCCTTGACCTTCTCGACGCTGCCGCTGTTGACGTTGTAGTACACCCAGGGCACGTCCTCGCGCACCTTGAAGGTGTAGACCAGGCCGTCATCCGACGCGGTCCAGGTGGCCATGCCAGGCTGGGCGACGGCATCTTCGTTGCGCAGGTGCGTCAACGGGATGAACATCTGCTGGATGACTTCGTTGGACTGGGTGTCCGACGTCAGCGCCGGGTCCAGGGTCGGCAGGTCGCCGGAGCCCGACACCTTGCGGAACACCTTGGCTTCGGGCACCGGGGTCGCGGTGACTTCGACGATCTTTTCTTCGGTAACGACCACGGTCTCAACTTCTTTGACGACGACCGTCTCCACGACTGGCTGTGCCGGCGTTGCCGGCGCCCCACCGGCGCAGGCCGACAGCACGAGGCTGCCGATCACCATCACGGCCATCAGGATAGTCCACTTCTTAGAACGCATGTCTATCTCCTCCATAGAGATGTTGATCATGTCTAACGTGCGGCGTGGTTCCAGCCCGTGCTGGACGCGGCACGCTATGACCAGTAGTAGATTTGCAGCCAGGCGCTGCCAATCAGCAGCACCTGGCTGCCTTCAAGTCTGGCGGTTACGGGCATCGGAAGCTCACAGTGCCCATCACCGCAGACCTTGTGACGCGACCGGTTACTTATTCACGTCCCACATGTACAGATCCGGTTCACCGGCACGGAAGACCGGTGCAACATACGGCTTGGTCACGTTCTCGCCGGCGTACCAGTAGATGGGGATCATCACGGCGTCTTCCTTGACCAGGAGTTCTTCGGCCTGCGCGTACATCTCGGTGCGCTTCGCCGTGTCGGTCTCGATGGCGGCATCATCCACCAGCTTGTCGAAGGCCTCGCTGACCCACAGCGTGTGGTTGTTGGTCGAGGTCGAGCGGAACACTTCGTTGAGGAAGTTGTTCGCATCCGGGTAGTCCAACGACCAGCCCAGGCGCCAGATCTGCGGCGGGTCCTCGTTCAGCAGCTGCAGGTAGACACGCCACTCGGTGGGCTGGATCTGGATGTCGACGCCCAGGTTGTCCTTCCACATGGCCTGGATCGCTTCGCCGATCTTGATGTGGCCTTCGACCTGGTTCATGGCCAGGATCGTGGCCGGCCAGTTGTCCTTGTAACCGCACTGCTCGAACTCTTCCTTGGCCTTGGCCACGTCGAACTTGATACCCAGGTCGGGGTATTCTTCCGGCGTGGGTGAGGCGGTCAGGCCGGGGCGTGAGAACCACTGCGCCGGTTCCTGGGGACCTTTGAGCACGTTGTCGATGATGGACTGGCGGTCGATCGCGTAACTCAGCGCGCGACGGCAGTGCACGTCATCGAACGGCGGTTTGGTGGTGTTGAAGCCGTAGTAGTACGTGGCACCACTGAAGTAGGTGTTGTACTGCGCCGACAGGTCGGGATCGGCCATGACGCGCTCTTTTTCCTGAACCGGGATACCCGACCAGTCGACGTCGCCGGTCTCGTAGAGTGCGAACTCAGCGGTGGTGTCGATACCGAGCAGGCCCTGGATTTCCGGAACCTTGGCCGCCGTCAGGTCGGTCCCGCCTTCCAGCGGACCGGGCCAGAAGGGATTGGCCAGGATGGTGTAGCGCTGATCGTGCACCCATTCCTTGAGGGTGTACGGGCCGTAGGTGTGCATGTTGCCACCCTCGACCCAGCGGTCACCCTTGGACTCGATCTGCCAGCGCGGCTGCGCCGCCACGTTGGGCAGCGCCATCTGGCCGGTGAAGAAGGCCGCCGGCTGGGTGATGGTGATGACCAGCGTATTGGTATCGACGGCAGTGACACCCACCGTGCTGGTGTCGGTCACTTCACCCGAGTTGAACGCCGAGCCACCGGCGATGACCGGTGCCCACACGTAGGCGTAGTCCGACGCAGTCGCCGGATCCAACGTGCGCAGGATGCCGTACTGGAAGTCGAAGGCATTGACCATGCGGTCGTTGCCGTTCTCATCCTTGACCTTCTCGACGCTGCCGCTGTTGACGTTGTAGTACACCCAGGGCACGTCATCGCGCACGTTGAAGGTGTAGACCAGGCCGTCATCGGAGACGGTCCAGCTCGCCATGCCGGGCTCAGCCACGGCATCCGAATTGCGCAGGTGTGTCAGTGAGATGAACATCTGGCGGATGACACGGTCCGACTGGGTGTCCGACATCAGGGCCGGGTCCATCGTGGGTACGTCACCGGAACCGGAGACGAAGCGCAGCTTCTTGGCTTCGGGCACCGGGGTGGCGGTGACTTCCACGATCGTTTCTTCGGTAACGACCACGGTCTCAACTTCTTTGACGACAACCGTCTCCACGACTGGCTGCGCCGGCTGTACAGGGGCCCCACTGGTGCAGGCCGACAGCACGATGCTGCCAATCACGACGATGGACAGCAGGGCAATCATCTTCTTAGAACGCATACTGTTCTCCTCCGATCAGTGTCGATCAGGTCTATGCATGCCCACGGGGCAACCGGCAGTCGTGGAAACATGCACACACACGATGGCTTGCCGGGCCAATGAATCGTGACATCACGATGTGGCGCATCGTCATTGGCACTCATCACCCCCTTTCCCATTCCCGCAAGTTGGGTGATCGTCAGCCCGCTGGCTCCCTCGTTTCAATCCCTGGGGAGCCGGTAGCGTACAGCAAATACTAATACAAGTGGCAGGCCACGAAGTGCCCGCTGCCCACGTCCTTGAACTCGGGATCGACCTGTTTGCAGATGTCCATCACCCGCGGACAGCGGGTCGAGAAATAGCAGCCACTCGGTGGGTTGGCCGGGCTGGGCACGTCACCAGTGAGAATAATACGATGACGTCGCGCTTCGGCGGTTGGATCCGGGATCGGCACGGCTGACAAGAGCGCCTGGGTGTAGGGGTGCAGTGGGTTCTTGTACAGCTCGTTACGATCGGTCAGCTCCACGATCTTGCCCAGGTACATCACGGCCACGCGGTTGCTGATGTGGCGCACCATCGACAGGTCGTGCGCAATGAACAGGTACGTCAGCCCGAACTTGCTCTGCAGGTCTTCCAGCAGGTTCACCACCTGCGCCTGGATCGAGACGTCGAGCGCCGAGATGGGCTCGTCGCACACGATGAA
>CAYUCC010000073.1:0-25749 GCA_964443225.1 uncultured Anaerolineae bacterium | reverse complement strand
TGTGGCCCTGGCGCGCGCGTTGATCAACCACCCGCGAGTGCTGCTGCTCGACGAGCCCCTCGGTGCCCTCGACCTCAAGCTGCGCCAGGCGATGCAGATCGAGCTCAAGGCACTGCAGCAGCAGGTCGGCATCACCTTCGTCTACGTCACACACGACCAGGAAGAGGCGCTGACGATGAGCGATCGCCTGGCGGTGTTCAACCAGGGCAAGATCGAGCAGATCGGTTCGCCCGCCGAGATCTACGAACGGCCGGGCACCGCCTTCGTCGCCGGTTTTGTCGGTGTCTCCAACCTGGTCAGCGCCGATGCAGCCCGCGCCATCACCGGCTCACCTGCCACCTTTGCCATCCGGCCGGAAAAGATCCACATGAGCCCACCGGACATACCGGTGCCGGGTGACATGCTGGCCGCCGATGGCACCATCGGGGAGGTGATCTACCTGGGCATGGTCACGCGTTACGTCGTCGCCCTCGACCAGGGCGGTGAGCTGACCGTGGTCGAGCAGAATCTGCGCACGACCTCGATGGACGTGCTGAGCGCGCGCGGCCAGCGCGTGCGCCTGATGTGGGAACGCCAGCACAACCGGGAAATCGAGGGCTGACATGCTGCGCCGAATGTCGAACACGCTCTACGGCCAGCCGTTGATCATGCTCTTCCTGCTGCTGGGACCGCCCTTGCTGTACCTGGGTGTGGTGTACCTGGGCTCGCTCGGTATGATGCTGGTGCAGAGCTTCTTCCGCCTGGACGACTTTACCGGCCAGGTTGTGCAGGAGTTCAGCCTGGCCACGTACCGCAGCATGATGACGCAGTCCAACCTGGACATTTTTGTGCGCACGGTCGGCATGGCGGCCGCTGTGACGGTGGCCGCCGCGCTGCTGGCCTTCCCCCTGGCCTACTACATGGCGCGTTACGCCTCGCCGCGGATCAAACCCTGGCTCTATCTTTCGGTCATGCTGCCGCTGTGGTCGAGTTACCTGGTG
Organism: uncultured Anaerolineae bacterium; assembly: GCA_964443225.1. Classification (GTDB taxonomy): domain Bacteria; phylum Chloroflexota; class Anaerolineae; order SSC4; family Amarolineaceae; genus SSC4. The sequence goes on along the minus strand of CAYUCC010000073.1, from coordinate 24,769 downwards.
CGTGTTTATGCGTGGAAACTGATCCTGGCCAAGGAAGGGATCGTGAGCTGGTTCTTCGAGACCCTGGGGCTGGGCGGTGTCCTGGATGCCGTGCTCAACCTGCCGGCGATCGGTGGCCCCTCGCTGTCGATCTCGCCCATTGGCCTGTTCCTGGTCTTTTTGTACGTCTGGCTGCCCTTCATGGTGCTGCCGATCCAGGCGTCGTTGGAGCGTGTGCCGTCGTCGGTGTTGGAGGCTTCGGCCGACCTCGGCGCCAAACCGCGCGCCACCTTTCTGCGCGTCACTCTGCCGCTGGCCTTTCCGGGGGTCGTCGCCGGCTCGATTTTTACCTTTTCGCTGACCCTGGGGGATTTCATCGTGCCGTCGGTGCTGGGCAACTCCAGCTATTTCATTGGCCAGGCTGTCTACGCACACCAGGGGACGTCGGGTAACATTCCCCTGGCCGCCGCCATGACCATGGGACCGGTGGTGATCATGGCCATCTACCTGCTGATCGCCCGCCGCCTGGGCGCGTTCGAGGCCCTATGAGCGAACAGCGTCCATCCCGTTTCCTGGTCATCACCACGATTGGTGTGGTTCTCTTTCTCAACCTGCCGGTGTGGATCATCGCCCTGTACGCCTTCACCCCGGACGAGGCGACCTACTCGTTTCCGCTGCCGGGGCTGACGACACGCTGGTTTGGGGTTGCTTTGCAGCGCAGCGACATGTGGCAGGCGCTGGGTTTGTCCGTACGCGTGGCCTTGATTGCCACCCTGGCCGCGCTGGTGTTGGGCAGCCTGGCGGCGGCCGCCGTCAGCCGCACGCGCTTTTTTGGCCGCGAATCGGTGTCGTTCCTGCTCCTGCTGCCGATTGCCCTGCCCGGCATCGTCACCGGCATCGCCCTGCGCTCCTCGTTGGGCTTCTTCGACGTCCCCTTCAGCTTCTGGACGATCGTGATCGGGCATGCCACCTTCTGTGTTGTGGTGGTCTACAACAACGTCATCGCCCGTTTCCGGCGCACGTCGTGGTCCTTGGTCGAGGCGTCGATGGACCTGGGCGCCGATGGATTCCAGACCTTTCGCCACGTCATTCTGCCCGCACTGGGAACTGCCTTGCTGGCGGGTGGCATGCTGGCGTTTGCCCTCTCCTTCGACGAGGTGATCGTCACCACCTTCACCGCCGGCCAGCAGACCACCCTGCCGATCTGGATCTTCAGCCAGCTCGTCCGTCCCCGCGACCGCCCCGTGACCAACGTCGTTGCCCTGTTCGTCATCCTGATCACCACCATCCCAATTTTCCTGGCCTACCGGTTGACACAGGGATCAGGTGGGCCGGGCGACCGCAGTACTAATTAGGCGGATTCCGGATCAAGGTTACGCGCCGCCAATTGTTGGTCTTCCTGCCAGGGTCCCCCGGCCGGCCAGATCATGGTGAACGCAGTCTGTTCACGAGCTGCCTCAAGTACCGGACCTAAAAACTGGGCTATCATTGACGTGACTGCCTGGAATTCTCTCTCGATCGGGTGTAAGCCACTCTTGTTGCAGAATGCATTCCACTGCAGTACCTTGGAGGGATGCGTTGCGAATTCTGCTGTAAAGGCGAGCGGTGGTTCCGCTGGGATATCAGTGCGGCGATGGACAAAGGTACTATTCACAGCACTCACCAGCAAGTCGCCGCTGAAACGACACGTTTGTGCCAGGCGCAGCAGATCAAAAAAGTCCTTCATCCGGCTATTCTGCAGATCCAGCGTCACCATTGCATGTAGTTTTTCTGCAATGGCTGTTTCAGGGCGATAGGCACGCAGATAAGGCCGCGGCAGGTCGAGCAGTACCGGGTATTCGATCCATTCGGCCGGTGGAGCAGGAGTATCCCCAATACCGACGTCCACCTGGACATGTAGTCGCGCCGAACCCAAGTTGCCACCTAATGTGACTCGCTGACCGCCATATTCATCCTGTTCACGAATCGCACGAACCAATACCGAGTTGCCGTCGAATATTACGCCATCGGGTTCAACCGGCTGTTCGCAGATTGAGGCGAAGATTTGCCGCAGTCGATTTGGCGTGAGATTCCCAAAACCCAGCAGATCGAGATCACGTGTTGGACGACCTGTATCGGGCAGCCACACCTGGAGCAGCATTGCGCCTTTCAGAATGAACTGCCCATTAAATGGCGATGAGGCGAGACGATACAGGAATCGTTCGATGGCAAAACGTGTCAACAATAAGTTGAAATCAAATCCGCTCGTCTTGCTTTGGTTGAGCAGGCGTTGGCGTACCGATGCAGCGAGGTTCGATGTGTGGGTCATGACTGGATAAGTGTCTCCACGTAAGGCGTGATGACGCGCTGCACGCGGTCTATCGCGGCGAACCTATTAAGTTCTGACAGCGTCATTCTGCGCTGCTGCCATGCGTCTTTCAATGCCTCCAGCGCCACGTCCAATCCAATCTTGTTACGATACTTGAAACAGTCGGCGACTGTCTTGGCGACGGAGTAGATGCGCACGTTCTGTCCCTCGATCTGATGGTACTCAATACCTGAGGAAAAAGCCTGCCCTGAGAAATACACCACACGTAGAACAGGATAGTCAAGCCGGAGGCGCCCACTACCTCGTGCAAGGGCGATCCATACGTCTGGTGGAGACTGCGTACCGATCTGATGAAACTGTAGGGCCGAGAGCAGGCACACAACGGCCGCAGGAGCCGCCGCACTCACTATGGCCAACGTATGGTGTTCAGTGACCTCACCCCCAGCCAGGCGATAACGACCACGGGCCACGCGCTCCAGACTACCTTCTGTTACCAGTCGCGATAGCCATTCCGAGTGTATGCCAGCCGACTCCACTTCGCCCGCACTGAAATAACCGCGAGTACGCGCGAACTCGAGCAGACGCTGGCGTGGTCGAGAGTGTGTCATGTGGGGTATGATACACACTTATGCACAAATGTCAAGTTTTCCCACACATCGTCATCATACTCATGTTCTGTTGGAACTTGGGGTTTTGAGGAGACACGGCGTCCCAAAAACTCCTGGTTTCTCCAGAACATGAGTTTAGATAGTGCATGCTCTCTGTTCATGTGTCGCGCCGCAGACGAGAATCCGACTTTTGTCGGCGACACGGCGGGCAGATCGGCGTACAATGCACACAACTCAACAAGGGAGGTCAACATGCAATTCGTGAAGTTCATGACCAGTGGTGCCGGGCGGGCCGCACGGGTCGTCCTGGGGTTGGTGATCATGGCCGTGGGGCTGTTGGTGGTGCAGGGTACGGTGGGCACGATCATGGCGATCGTGGCGCTCGTCCCCATCGCCGGTGGGATCTTCGATTTCTGCGTGATCGGTGCCGTTCTTGGTTACCCGTTCAAGGGTGCCGGAGCACGCGCTCAATTGGCAGGCAAATAGGCGCCGCCAACACCGGGGTACCGAGGTGGACATGAACCGTGCGCTGCCCAAAACCGCCGCCGTGTTGGCCTTCGTCATCGGGTTGATGGCTGTGGTTGCCGGTGGGCAGGTGCTGCTGGGTAAAGCCCCAGACTACTACGTGATCGATTGGCTGCCCATCTACAATTTTGTCGCCGGGCTGCTGACGGTCTTCGTGACGGCGGTGCTGATCTGGCGCGAGAGTCCGTACGCCCTGCCCGCCGCCTTTGCCACGTTCGGCGCCCATGCTGTGGTGATGCTCGTCCTGCTGACCGCGTACCGCGACGTGGTCGCCGCCGACAGCATCCGCGCCATGACGATTCGACTCCTCGTCTGGCTGGTGATTCTGGCACTGATGTTTGTGCACGCGCGAAAACACAAACCGGTGCCAGCCTGACCAGCCAGATCCATCCGTTCTGTGAGAGATCGGGCAGCGTGTCACACGCTGCCAACAAAAGGAGATCGGGCAGCGTGTCACACGCTGCCCGACTCTTTTTGTTACCCTGCCCAACACGTGGAACCGCTTCCCCGCCGTGTCGTTACTGCATCAAACCAGACTCGAGCAAACGATCGTGGACAGTACTGAACGTATCGGCCTGCGCCTGCGTGATCGTACCGGCCGCGACGAGTGCTGCCAGCATACTTGCCTGGCGGTCGCCCGCATTGCCGGCATTGCGTGCGTCGGGGTTCGCTGCCAGGTAGGTGTCCAGGGCGCCGTGCACCGCTTCGAACGTGTCGGCCTCGGCCTGCGTGATGACTGCCTGCGCGACGGCCTGCTTCAGCATCTCAGCCCGCTGCGCGGCCTCGGCCAGGGGATCGAACGCGGCGCCGCCCATCCCACGGCGCGGCGCCACCTGCCCCTTGCCCAGCGCGCGCACGTAGTTGATCACATCCCAGCGCGCTGCCTCATCCAGGGTGTCTTTCCACACCGGCATCGCCGTATCGAACGGCACACCGCCCTCGCTGATGCGCCAGAACAGGTAGTCGTCGCCCATCATCTGGCTGGTGTGTGCCACGGGTGCCGGTGACGGGTCGAGCGCGGTGCCGGCTGGGCCGTCGCCCATGCCGCCGTCGCCGTGACAGGTGGCGCAGTTGGTGGTGAAGATGGTCGCGCCACGTTCGATGGATTCTTCGTCAGATGGCACCGGGCTGACCAGACCGGCATACGGTTCGGGGATCGTGGCGTGGTGGCGGTCCATCATGCCGCTGCGCATCCCCATGCGCATGCCCATCCCCATTCCGCGCGGCGCCGACGTGGCGCTGGCAGCCGGTTCAGTGGGGTTGACGTTGGTCGCCGTCGTGCATGCGGCCAGAACCAGCAGCAGCACCAGGGCGGGTAATACGATGCGTTTCATGATCACCTCATTCAATCTCGTGAATGCATTCGATGACGGCGCGTGCCGCGCCGCGTGAACGGTATAACATACCACAGGTCCTGCGTCGCCGACCTAAGTCGGGTCCAGGGTCGATGGCTGGCATGCCGTAGGGCAGCCGGTGGTTGTTCCGGTTGCGCCCGATAGAGTACAATACGCCCACCTACCGGCCTGCCTAAATTCATTAAAGCAGAGAGAAGCAAAAATGTCCACCCCACTGTGCACACAATGGTGCTCTGTCAGGTTGGACATTGGCACCATTCTGCGCTTGCACAGCGGCAGGATCGGTACGCATTCTAACCTAACAGAGCACCATACATCACTGTGAAAGTACCTGTACCATGACGAACCCAACACCGCCGCATCGCTGCCCGAAACGCTCAAACTCAGCGGCTACAGCACGGCGCAGTTCGATAAATTCCATGAAATCCCGGTCTGGCAGACTAGCCCGCTGGGACCGTTCGATGCCTGGCCGACGGGCGGTGGGGGTAACGAGTATTTCTTCTTCAACGGCGCCGCCGACCTCGAAACGCCCGAATTCACGGCGGCGCGCATCGACGAATTTGGCAGCCCGACCTCCTTCAACCACTTTCGCCGCGGCCGGTTCGTTCACGGGTGCTGATCCGAGTGGATCGCCCGTGTTGACTGCGCAGTGGGCCGCATGGTATGATTTAGTTAGTTGCTTCGCAGCCATTGCCTCCCGCTGGCGCAGCCGGGCCATCCCGTGATCTGGTTTCGTGATCTGCGCCCTGTGCCGTTTGTTGAGGAGGGGTCATGTTCAATCTACGACCCTGGCGCAGCACTGGGCTCACCGTCTTTTTGCTGCTGAGCGTCCTGCTCCCGATCGTATTGGGGGGGCACATTCTCCTGACGCCGGCCGCCACACTCACCGTGTGTGCATCTGGCTGCAACTACACCACCATTCAGGCAGCGGTCAACGCCGCCACCGAGGGCGACACCGTATCGATTCTCGATGCGGTTCACACCGAGGCCAACATCAACGTCAACAAGAGTCTGGCAATCCAGGGCCAGGGCAGCACCATCGTGCAGGCGGCGGCTGCCCCGAATACCGCTTACAACCGCGTCTTCACGATTGCCGTTGGCGCCACGGTGACGCTGCGCAACCTGACCGTGCGGCATGGGTACGCGGCAGGTGACGGCGGCGGCATCTGGAATCGGGGCAACCTCTACCTGACCAACGCCACCGTGCGCGACAACACGACCCAGGGGTATCCCACCCGCATACCGGGTGATGGCGGCGGTATCTTCAACCAGGGCACCCTGATGCTGACCAGCAGCATCGTGCGCAACAACACCACCGGTCACAGTGACCAAAGCGGTGGGGCCGGCGGCGAGGGTGGCGGCATTGCCAGCACCGGCACGCTGATTCTCAACAACAGCATCATCCAGGACAATACGACCGGCACTGGCTTCTCTGGGGGTCACGGGGGAGGCATCCACAACGGCGGCTCCTGCACGATCACTGGCAGCAGCGTGACGGGCAACCGTACCGGTGCCTACTACCTGGGTGGCAACGGCGGCGGTATCTACAGTACCGGCTCGCTGGTCATCCAGAATGCCACCGTGAGCGGCAATTTCACCGGCAGTGGGTCGGCCGCCAGCGGGTCGGGGGGAGGTTTGTATCTGTCGAGCACAGCCACCATTGAAAACAGTACGGTCAGTGGCAACTACACCGGAAATGGCAGTGCCGATGGCACCACCAGCGGTAGTGGGGGCGGCATCCTGAACGCGGGTGTCCTCACGCTGCGCAACAGCACCGTCAGCGGCAACCGTACCGGCACCAGCAGCCAGTCGGGGACGAGTGGTGGGGGTGGTGGCATTACGGTGAGTGCGGCAGGCACGCTGCACCTGGAAAACACCACCATTGCCAACAATCAGACCGGCAGCGCAGCCACGTCAGGCCATGGTGGGGGGATCGAAGCGGTCGGTGCGGTCGACCTCGTCAACACACTGCTGGGTGGCAATACCGTCCCCGCAGGCGGTGTTGGCCCCGACTGTGCCGGCACGATGGTCAGCGGCGGTTATAACCTGCTTCAGTCGGCGAGCGGCTGCACCATCACGGGCAGCACGGTCGGTTTGTTGCTCAACCGTATCCCGCAGTTGGGCGGACTGTCCAACAATGGCGGCCCGACGATGACGCACGCCCTGCTGCCGGGCAGTCCGGCCATCGACAGCGGTCACCCGGGGGCGCCGGGAACAGCGGGCGCCTGTCTGCCCGCCGACCAGCGTGGGGTGGCGCGGCCGCAGGACGGTGATGGCGACGGCACGGCGCGCTGCGACATGGGTGCGTACGAAGCCCCCAGCCCTTTCGTGCCCACCGATACGCCCGGACCGTTTGCCGTGTGGGAACGGGAAGCTGAGGATGGGGTGGTCAACCCGCCGATGGCGACGGTCTACGACGAGACGGTCTCGGGCTGCTATTTCGTCTGGTCGCCGACCAACAATACGGCCGGCTACGTCCAATGGGACGTCGACATCAGCACGGCTGCCAGTTACTACCTGTGGGCTCGTGTGCGCGGCACGAGCTACACCGAAAACTCGTTCTACGTCACAGTCGACGGTGGGTCGCAGATGCACTACGAGATTGGGCAATTTGATGATCAATGGACGTGGGGTTGGGAGGTGGTGCGTCCGGTCAACATGCCGGTCCAGCCTTTCAGCCTGTCGGCGGGCCAGCACACGCTGCGTTTCAGCACCCGTGAGCGCAACTCCTACGTCGATCGTGTGTTGTTCGTCAGCACCTCCAACTATACACCCACCGGCTTCACCGCCTGCGGCACGCCCACGCCGACGGTGACACCGACCCTGAGCCCATCGCCGACGGTCACGCCGACGCCGACGGTCACGCCGACGCCGACGGTTACGCCAACACCGACGGTCACGCCAACATCGACGATCACACCCACCCCGACACCCACCGCCACACCAGAGACCCGTACGATGTACCTGCCCTTCGTGCGCCGGTCGCTGCCGTAGAGGAAAAAAGAAGCGCACCACCAGTGCGAGGTACCTGGTGGTGCGCGAGGATTTGGCCACAGAATAGGACGGTACTCCTACTCGTACTCGTACTCGTACTCGTACTCGAACCACCGGATCACTTGGCTTGAGCATAGCCATCGATTACGCTCGATCAATGGCGAAAGTCGTGGCTTGTGACCGGCTGCGACTCCGATCTGCGGCGATGATCGAGTACGAGTACGAGTAGGACGGTTCTCGTACTCGTACTCGTACTCGTACTCGAACCACCGGATCACCTGGCTTGAGCATGGCCATTGATTACGCTCGATCAATGGCTTCGATCGTGGCAGGTGACTCAATATGAAAGTTCCCTCGACGGAGTAGTTCGCACCTGGGGGTGCGAACTACTCCGTCGAGGGCGTCGTACCGCACTCCCAGGTGCAGCACTCCTCGCTGCCGAGTTTCTTATGGAAAACATGAGACCACAGGCCTCACGAGCAGCTTGGGAGAACACAGCCAAACAACTCGCTTTGGCGCACCGGCGCGGTGGTGCTATACTGGGCCAATCGGTTCACCGCGATGGCTCGCGGCGAACGGATCACGATTCCAACGAAAGGTGCAACCCAACCGCATGCGCATGCGATATTCCCTGGTCCTGCTGACCACCCTGGTCACCATCCTGGCCTTCAGCCTGAGCAGTCTCACCTGGGCCGCACCCGCCGCCTCCCCCACCACCCCCGGCACCTGGCAGCTGCAGTGGCACGGCAGCGATGACCTCACCCGCATCGACGCCGTGGGCAGCCAGCTGGCCTGGGCGGTCGGCAAAAACGGACACCTCCTGCGCACCACCAACGGCGGGCAGACCTGGTTCTACCAGCAAGCCGCCCCCGCCGCCGACGTCGAAGCGGTCGATTTCGCCGACACCACCACCGGCTGGGCCGCCGGCGCCAGCGGGAATATCATGCAAACCACCGACGGCGGTATCACCTGGACCACCCAGACCTCCCCCACCCCCCACCGCCTCCTGGCCCTGGCCTTCACCGATGCCCAGAACGGCTGGGCGGTAGGTAACGCCGGCACCATCGTCCACACCACCGACGGCGGCGCCACCTGGACCGTGCAGCCGGGCGGGACGGCGGTCGCCCTCAACGATCTCTTCGCCCTCGACGCGACCCGCGCCTGGGTGGTTGGCAACGCCGGCACGATCCTGGCCACCACCAACGGCGGTGCCACCTGGACGCCCCAGCCCAGCGGTACCGCCCTGACCCTGCACGACGTCACGTTCACCAGTCTATCAACCGGCTGGATCGTTGGCGAAAACGGGCTGCTGCGCACCACCAACGGCGGGTCCTCCTGGACACCGCAGAACATCGGCGAATCGCGCACGCTCTACGCCATTTCTTTTTCCTCATCGCAGCAGGGCTGGCTCGCCGGCGGACAGGGTGCCGCCTGGACCACCAGCGACGGCGGCGCCACCTGGACCAACGTGCCCACCGGCCAGACGCAGAACATCGCCGACCTGGCCACCCCCGCCGACGGCGACGTCTGGACCGCCGGCGCCGGTCATTTGATCCTGCGCAAACAGGGCAGCGGCCCCTTCACGATCGCCGCACCGCCCGCCCCCGCCCCGGCCGATCCCGACTACCCCGGCTTCCTCGGCGTCGATGCCGTCGATGCCAACACCGTCTACGTCGTCGGCGGTGATGCGCAGATCCTCAAATCGACCGACGGCGGTGCCAGCTGGCGCCTGCTCGACGGTGTGGCCCGCCAGGTGACGCCCATCTACCCCAACAACCCCTGGCTGCGCGGCGTGCGTTTTCCCATCGACGCCAGCACCGGCTGGGTCTCCGGTCGTTACGGCTCGCTCTTCCGCACCACCGACGGCGGCGCAACCTGGACCCAGCAGTACGCCCGCCTGGCCAACGGCGACGTCCACACCGGTTTCCTCTGGTTCGTCCAGGGCTACGACAACCAACATGCCATGACCGCCGGCAAGGACGGTTACGTCTTCCGCACCAGCAACGGCGGCAGTACCTGGCTCTTTTCCAACGTCGCCTACATGAGCATCAACCTCCGCGATGCCAGCTACGCCACCCCCAACGACGTCTACGGCGTCGCCGCGTGGGACTCCTTCGTCACCAGCCGCAACGGCGGCGCGTCCTGGACGCGCACCTACCCCGGCACCGGCGCCGCCTTCCTCGACGGTATCGATTTCCCCGACGTCAACCACGGCTGGATCAGCGGCAGCGGCGGCGTCATCCGCCGCACCACCGACGGCGCAGCGACCTGGACGGTGCAGACCGGCAACACCACCCAACACCTGTTCAACCTCGACATGACCGACCTCCAGACCGGCTGGATCGTCGGCGATCTCGGCACGATCCTGTGGACGACCAACGGCGGCGCCACCTGGAACCCGCAGACCAGCCCGAACACCGCCGCCCTCAAGTGGATCGACATGGTCGATGAGACCCGCGGCTGGGCCGTCGGTACCGAGGGCACCATCATCCGCTATTCGACCGCACCGCCCACTCCGACGCCGACGGCGACGGCCACCAGCACACCCACCGCAACCCCCACGCCGACGGCATCACCGACACCGACGCCCACCGCGACGCCGGTGCAACGCAGCTGGTACCTGCCGTTCCTGCGCCATGGGGTGCCCTGAGACGATTGGATGGAAGCTGATTCGCGACCTTCGCGGCTTCGCGTGAGACACAGCCCATGACCGACCTGAAACACGTCACGATCTACACCGACGGCGCCTGCCTGGGCAACCCCGGCCCCGGCGGCTACGGCGTCGTCCTGCTCTACGGCCCCCATCGCCGCGAACTGACCGGCGGTTACGCCCACACCACCAACAACCGCATGGAACTCATGGCCTGCATCGCCGGTCTGGAAGCGCTCAAAGAACGCTGCCAGGTCACCCTCTACACCGACTCCCAATACGTCGCCCAGGCCATCACCGAAGGCTGGGCCGTACGCTGGCGCGCCCGCGGCTGGAAACGGTCCGACAAAAACGCAGCACGCAACCCCGACCTGTGGGCCCGCCTGCTCGACCTCTGCACCCAGCACGACGTCACCTTCACCTGGGTCCGCGGCCACGCCGGCAACCCCGAAAACGAACGCTGCGACTACCTCTCCGTCCAGGCCAGCCTCCAACCCAACCTCCCCCCCGACACCAACTACCACCCCACCCCTCCCCACCGCTCCGATCTCACCACGCTTTTTGACCCCTGACCCCCTCTGAGTCCTCCGCGCCCTCTGGGGCCACCCAAAGTCAGCCCAAAAAGACACAATCCGCCCTACCATACAAACCAAAAATCCTCTGTGCTCTCTGTGCCCTCTGTGGCCACCCAAAGTCAGCCCAAGAAGACACAATCTGCCCCACCATACAAACCAAAAACCCTCTGTGCTCTCCGTGCCCTCTGTGGCCAAAACCCACACGATCAACCAAACGCTGTCGTGCGTGGCGGCGGTCAGGGTAAACGCCGCCACGCCGCACATTCATCGATCAGGCTATCCACACGTCGTATCGTGGCACGGATCATCCGCACCCGGCCAGGTCACTTCCGCCACCGCCGGCGTCTGCACGGCCGGCACACGTCCCGACAACGTCGCCAGTTGGAGAATGATGAAGCCCACCACTCCCAGGCGCACCCATCGCTGCACTGCACACATCTCGACTGCCTCCCGGAAAGGAGCTCATCGAGTACTGGGAATTCCCACCGCCAGGCGGTGCACGTGCTTTTCCCAATGAGCAGGCTGGTTTGTGAAGGAACCGTCACGGCCGTGCGGTCGTCAGGGGACTTGTGGACCAGGGTTTGCGCATATGCCGGGTGTGGCCCCGGTCACACAAGCAGAACCCTGGTTGGACAAATGTTATGATGCTGCGCGCATGGTTTTTTCTTTCATCACGCGCCGGCACCGCAAATTCGTGATGACTTGTCATTCTGTCAGGGCTGGCTATAATCTAGTCAGAATGAAATTCGAGATGCTATTCCGAATCCTGATCGGTTTTGCCTCGGAAGAGGACTGGATCGACTACCGCCTGGAAAACGATCCGCGCTTTCTCGCACGCATTGCCCAGGCGCGCGCCAGTTACCAGGCAGGTCTTGGGGTCAGGATCGAGGATGTGGCATTCGATGAGGAATCCCGCACGGATTTGCCGTGATAGGGTTGATTTCCCATGAACGCAGCGATAGATCAACGGAGGCGTTTCAATGCATACGACAACAACTTACTACACGACTGAGGGTATTCTGGTTGCGCTGGGGTATCCCAATCCTCTTGCCGCTGCACGACAGCAGGCACGAATGATGCTATTGGGACGTCTGGCTCGCTACCAGGCAATGATCAAACAGTTGGAAACCAGATGGGGATGCACAGTTGACGAGATGCGCATGCGGTACGAAACGTCAGGGCAAGAGACATTCACCCAAGATGACGACTACCTTGAGTGGCAATGGTATGCAGATGCGGTGGAAACCGTACAGGCGCAACTAGATAGCATTGCTGTCGAATAGACCATGCTTCATCTCTTTGATGCCCATGCAGCACTTTTCAAATCGTGGCAAGTTCTGCGTTACGAGCAGGAAGGAGATGCTTACATGCTTCAATTGACGGCTGTCCTGCGAGACGACAGCCGGCTTGAGATGCGTGATTATCTTTTTGCAGATGGCAATCGTAAGTACGCGTACCAATGGATGGAACCGAACGGCGAACTGCGGTGGCGATGGGATAATGCGCCTCATTGGCCAGAGGTTGCCACCTTTCCCCACCACGCGCATGTGGCTGAACGACGCGAGCCTGAGCCGTCCACAGTCACAAATTTAGAAGACTTGCTACATTTCATTAGAGATTGCTTGGAGCGGATCAACCATTCGAGCACCGAGCCTCGTGACGACCAATGAATTCAGCCGTAAATAGAGATTCCTACCACGAAACGATCGTCCAACTCGGCCATGACGCCGAGAATCTGGAAATCGCCTACCAACAGGCCGTCAAAGCCGGCGAGGCCCACGCCTTCACCGAAGCCATCGAGGCCGGCTTTTCTGCAGATGCCGACAACCTGCTCTACGCCGCCTGGCACTACCGCCTGGCCTACGCCGTCGCCAGCGCCAAACGGCGCGTCGTGGCCTGGCGCTGGGCCATTCCCCTGGCGGTGATAAACGGCCTGCTGCTCTGGCTGATCTCCGATAACCAGCGTTTCACCATCCGGCTGACCAACCCGCTTACCGGACAGGAGCACACGGTGATCCCCGCACTGTTCCTGCTCGCCGCACCGATTAGTGCGGCGATGCTGACGGCATTCCTGACCGGCGCGGGAAACAAACACTGGAACCGGTTTGTAACGGCGGTGCTCGCTGTCACGGCTGCGGTCGGCTACGTGTGGCTGCTTTTTCCCGGCATGTGGCCACGCGCCTACCAGGAGCAGTACCTGGGATTGATGGTCCTGCACCTGACCCTGTTGGGCTGGACAGCCGTTGGATTGATTGCCATGGCCCAGCCGCGTGACGTCGCCAACCGCTTTGCGTTTCTCGTGAAATCCCTGGAAGCCCTGGTCGTGGGCGGCGTGTTTGCGATCGCCCTGGGTCTCTTTACTGCCATCACCTTTGGCCTCTTCGGTGCGCTCGGCATCGAGCCGCCTGAGCCGGTGGTGCGGCTGTTCGTGGCCGGCGGCGCCGGGCTGATTGTCGTCATCGCCGTGGCCCTGGTCTACGACCCCACGGTCTCGCCGGCCCGGCAGTCGTTCGATGAGGGGTTGAGCAAACTCGTCACGATGCTGACCCGCCTGCTCCTCCCGCTGACCGTGCTCGTGCTGCTGGTTTACCTGGCCTTCATCCCCTTCAATTTCGGCGAACCTTTCGAGAATCGCGACGTCCTGGTCATCTTCAACGCCATGCTCTTCGCCGTCATGGCCCTCCTGGTCGGTGCAACGCCGCTCCACGACAACGAACCGGGCACCCAGGCCCAAACCTGGCTGCGCCGTGGGATCATCGCCCTGGCCGCCCTGGCGCTGATCGTCGGCGTCTACGCGCTGGCGGCTATCGCCTACCGCACCTCGATCGACCGGCTGACACCGAACCGGCTGACCTTCATGGGCTGGAATGTGATCAACATCGCCCTCCTGGCCTGGCTGTTGATCCAGCAGCTGCGCGCCGGGCGAGCGCGCTGGCTGCCGGCGGTACAGAGCACCCTGGCCGCCGCTACGATCCTCTACGTGGCCTGGACGATCGTCGGTATCACGACGCTGCCCTGGCTGTTTCGCGGCAGCCCCGATGACGTCGCCCACCTCTCGCCGCGCATTCAGACCATCGTCTACGAGAAGGCCGAACCGATCCTGTTGAAGTGTTTGGATAGCCCGCACATCTACCGGCTGGAGGATGGGGCCAAACGCTGGATCAAGGATATCTCGACTTTCGAGGCCGTTGGCTATCGCTGGAACGACGTGACCTACGTCCCCTGCGCCGACCTGCGTGCCGTGCCTGACGGCCCACCCATTCCGCCCGGCGCGGGTCCACCGCCGCAGCCGTGATGGGGTTGTTGCCACAAAGGACGCAGAGGGCACAGAGAGTTTTCGTTGATTTGTGGGGCGTGCGTTTTGTGGGCACAGCAACCGTTGGATTTGCAGGGATGTGCGACCGGGTAACCCACGCGTTGGCATCGCCTGCACAGTGAGTTGCGCAAGGGAGGGAACGATGCTGCGTCGAATTTTGTGGGTGTGCTGTTTGACCGTGCTCCTGGCTGGCTGCCAGATGGTGGGTACCCCAACCCCCACCGTGGTGCGGGCAGCCATGGAGCAGCCTTTCACCCTGCGCCGGGGCGAGGCGGCGCGCCTGCCCGAAGCCCGGTTGGACATCACCTTTGTCTCCGTGCCGGCCGATGGCCGCTGCCCGACGACGATCGAGTGCACCGAAACGGCCCCCGTCGAGGTGGTGATCAAGGTGCAGTACACCGGGTTCTCTGTCTCGAGCCAGCTCGAACTCAGTGCCCACACCGATGATGAAGGCAAGGTCATACCCGATGCACCCGGCACGCGGCCGGCCGACCGTTATGGCTCGGTGCTCATCACGCTGCTGAACGTGACACCCTATCCCGAAACCCGTGGCCCCATCCGGCCGGACGAGTACGCGGTCAGTCTGTTGGTTACGCCGATTGCCGAGCCCAGCCCGGCGGTGACCCGAACGGTGGCAAACGAACCGGCGTTGGGTGAGGATTTTGTACTGCCGTTTGGTGAGACGGCCATCATCCGGGACGTTGGCTTGCAGCTGACGTTCACCGAGGTCGCCAAAGACAGCCGCTGCCCGGCGGACGTGACGTGCGTCTGGTCTGGGATTGTCGATGTGCGGCTGACGGCAAAACTGCCCCCACAGCCGGCGGACGAATTCGTGCTGGGCGGCACCACCGATGCGCAGGGCAACGTGCTGGGTCCGGTCGTCGAGGCGAGCGGCCCGACCGGCGCGTGGTACGCGGGCTACACGATCACGCTGAAACAGGTCACGCCCTACCCCCAGCACGCCAACGAAACGGTACCGTTCGAGGACTATGCGGTGACGCTGGTCGTTCAGGTGGCCACGCCCCGTGACGCGACACCGGTTCCGGCAACGCCTACCGCCACGCCGTTCCCAAGCGATGCATCCGGCTTGCCCGTGCTCTGCGTGAGCGAGCGTGTCCTGACCGAGCGTTTCGCCGGCGCCACCGAGGACAGCCCGGCCCGCCTGACCCCGCCGGTTGCCGAAGCTGCCTTAACCGACTGGACCACGACAACGGCGGCATGCAGCGGGCTGTTCGGTGCCGATTTTCACATCGCCAGCACCACCGACCTGAGCACGTTCTGGGCAGAGTACCTGCCGGCAGAGACGACCTACTGGGTCTGGGATGCCGGTAACGGCCAGGTGGTCGCGGCGCCGTGATGTATTGAATCAACACCTCGATTTTTCAACTAAGCCACGTGCTGCGTATAATACGTAGCACGTGGCTTAGTTTTCACTCCGAGCAAAGCCGCCAGTCGCCGCTGTTTGGCCGGCTGACCGGTCAATAGGATTAGGTAAAGCGCACCTCTCGGCCCACCTGGCGCGCTTGCAGGAACTGCGCCTGGTCGAACGTCGACTGCCAGCCACGGTGCCACCGCCAGGCCGTCACACATCGCGCCAGGGGCAATACCACCTGGCCGATGCCTATTTTCGGTTCTATTTTCGTTTCCTTGCACCCTACCATGACTCGCTTGCTTTCGAACCGGATTGGGTGATGCGGCAGATTCAACAAGGTCTGCGGGCATTTGTCGGGCAGACCGCCTTCGAAGAACTGGCTCGTCAATGGGTTGTACAGCAAGGGCGCGCGGGGCGCTTGGGATTTCGCCCCGAAGTCGCCGGCAGCCATTGGAGCCGCACAGCCCAGGTCGACGTGGTGGCCGTCAACTGGTCAGAGCGGGTCATTCTGCTGGGTGAATGCAAATGGGGCACGGACGCCGTTGGACGCGAGGTCGTCCATGAACTGGTTGCGGTCAAAACACCGAAAGTTCTCACAGCGCTGCCGGACGAAGGCAAGGGTTGGCAGGTGCGGCACGCATTGTTTGCGCGCGCAGGTTTCACCCAGGCTGCGCAAACGGCTGCTGAGGGAGTTCAGCTCGTTGACCTGGCAGCCCTGGAGGCAGGTCTTACATGACACTCACCACGCTGGAAGAAATCGTCACCATCACCGACGTTGCGGCCAGGCACTGGCAGCCGTTCGAGGCGACCTCTCCTGGCGGCATCCGCTTCGCCGGCTACCTCTGCCGCCAGGAGAGCGACCGGCTGGGTACCCTGGCGGTCACAACCCTCGATGACCAGCCGCGTCTCGAGTTCATCGCGGCGATGCCCAAGATCCACTATCCCTACGTGCAGGACCGCGAGGGCCACCTGCAGGTCAGCATCCCCGTACCCCTCAACATCGTCGATGCCCGCTTCACGGTCAAACTGGACGGGACGGCGATCATCTTCTACCCGCTGACCGCAACCGACGGCCAGGTCCTGGAAGTGGTGGCGCGCACGCGCCTGCTGCCGGTGCTGATGCCCAGTCGTTGGGGCGATTGGTTTGGCCTGCTGGCCGAAGTCCTCCCCGACCGCACCCCAGTCGAACGCGCCGTGCGCGAGCAGCACCTGGTGCTGGTCTTCGAGCTGTGGGGCTACCGCAATCCGCACCTGGTACGCTACGAACGACCCCTCGCACTGACGCTGCACACCGCCATCCGCCACCGCAAGCCGGTCAGCTACCGCCGCCTGGCCGATCTGGCACAGCGTTACGGGCTGGACCTGGTGCCAACCCTGGAGGTGGCCGAACCCGACGCTGCGGGCCTGGCCGCGGCCTACCGCCGCTGGCAGGCACAGCTCGAAGCCGCCAATCAGGCCGCCGGCCAGGACGTGTTCGTCCAGGAAGGCGCGATTTTGATGCTCTCGACGGTTGAAACGGCGACGTACTGGAAGTGCAAACCGCCCTCGATCGAAGAAATCCACTGGCAGGCCGACCCGCACATCAGCAAAGAGGTCGTGCGCCAGGCGCTGCTGAAGATGCTGGAGAACGGTTACGACTTCGCCAACGGCCGGGCCGAAGACGTCCAGGCCATCCTCGAGGTCGATTTCGACCCGCAGCTGGTGGCGGGCGAGGCTGCGCTCATCGAGCGCCTGTACCTGGACTTCGTCGTCGAGCTGCAGCGCCAGGAATGGCTGCGCAGCCTGGTGGACAGCTCGGGCCTCGACCCGCACGACCTGCCCGCCATGATGCGTCACCTCGCACAGCACTACGGGCGTAAGGAGATGGGCTGGGTATTTGCCACCGTGAAGACGCTGTACGGCGTGGGATGAACGAGCGGGTAGCCGTCGACTACGAGCGCCGTCCTACTCCTACTCGTACTCGTACTCGTACTCGATAGCCATACTCAAGCAAAGTGACCCGGTAGTACGAGAACAAGATCGAGTACGAGTACGAGTACGAGTACGACCACCGTCCTACTCGTACTCGTACTCGTACTCGATAGCCATACTCAAGCAAAGTGACCCGGTAGTACGAGAACGAGATCGAAAACGAGTACGAGTACGAGTACGAGCGCCATCCTACTCGTACTCGATAGCTACCCCCAAGCCAACTGACCCACCAGCCTGGTTTGACAAGCAGCTTCGTAGCTCAACTACGCCGCGCGTCTGCCTCGGACGCCTGCGTCGCCGCGGCCAACGTGATGCCCAGCTGCCCCAGCCAGTAGGTCGTCATGATGATCAGGCTGGACAGGTCGAAGCGGGTTACGAACATGCTGTAGGCCAGGACGGTGTCGCTGATCGTAAACGAGATCGAACCCAACGCACCCCAACGCCCCGAAAGCGGGACCACCCCGGGTCCGTTGATCCGGCTCAAGCCGCGCCACAGCATGGTGGTGATGACCAGCACGTACGCCGCCACCGGGATCGTCATGGCGCCCAGGTTGCCCGCCTGGTACAGCACAAAAAAGGCGATCACGCCGAAAAGGTACGCCACAGCCGCCCAACCCCAGCTCGGCCGCCGGCAGTCCTGCAAAAAGGCGTAGATGTACGCCAGGTGACCGATCAGGAATGCCACCAGCCCGAAGATGAAGGTGCTGTCCCCGATCTCCAGCAGCAGGTCGCCCGCCGCGCCAAACAGCAGACCGACGATCACCGCAATCTGAAAACGTCCTTTGACCGGCTGCAGTGCCAGCCACAGCGCCATGCACAATACCGGGATCGGCTTGGAGATCAGGCTCAGCGTGCCGGTTGTCGCCGGCAGCATGAAGAGCACTGCGGCCACCAGGGCAATGGCACCAATCACGATCGTGGTCGTCGATAACCTGGATGAAGCGCCCGTTGTCATCTCGATGTCACTCCTTTGCGCCGATGGTTACTCGCGGTTCAGTTTTTTCTCGATTTCTGCCAGGCGGTCGCGCAGCTCCGCCAGGTCGCTGCGACGCACGGCGTCGGGGTCCTCGAGACGGGTGGCCAGCGCGTCCAGTTTGGCCATTAGAATGCCGTGATCCTGCACTTCCGCAGGTGGCTGCTGTGGTGCCGCGTCATTTTGCGCCCGGCTGCGCAAAAACCACTGCGCCATGAAGCTGGTCAAAACGCTGAAGAGCCCAACCCCTACGATCATCACCAGGACGCCCACGAACCTGCCCGGGTTGGTGATCGGGTATTTGTCACCGTAGCCGACGGTCGCCACGGTCACCACGGTCCACCAGATGGCGTCGCTCGCCGTCTGGATATTGGCCGCCGAGGCGGATGTTTCGGCCCGCAGAATCAGGATGGAGGCCACTTCCAGGACGACGATCGCAGCCAGAATCACAACCAGCAGGGTGCTCTGGGCGCGTTTTTTGATGACCAGCTCACCAACCCTGACGAAATCAGGCCGGTGCATGTTGCGCATCATCCACCAGTACCAGAGCAGGCGGAATACGGCCAGGAATGGCACTGGCAGACTGCCCAGGAATACAAGCCAGCCGCGAAACTGCCCCAGAAAACGGCGCCGCACCGGTGCTTTGTACAGCCGGTAACAGGCGTCGATGATCAAAAAGAGCGAGATGGCAGGCCCGATGATCGTGACCACCTGCTGCTCCTGTGGGGTGCGCAGCAGCAGCCACAGGAAGGCATTGACCACCTGCAGGATCGTCAACAAGATGACGAAAAGCTCGTAGTTGGCGTTGACGACCAGGCGCCGCTGTTCGTTGGCGGCTGCCTGGCCTTCATCCGTTGAATCGGTTACGGGTGCCACGGTTGAGACGATACTCCTACTGCGGCGAAATACCAAAGTCAGCCATCAGTGCATTGACCGTGAAACTGCCCCCGGCCAGCAGCACCGTGATGATCACCGAACCCACCACCAGCGTCAGGATCATCACGATGGGAAGCAGAATCGTGCGCCAGCCCTGGGTTCGATGGGCGGTCGATGCCCCCATCCACACGGCCAGGAAACCCAGCACCAGTGCCAGGGCGTGTACCGCCGAGGCAATCGGCTGCCACAGCGTCAGCAGCTGCAGGACATAGACCGAATTGGCGAAACCGACGGCGCGCAGGGTTTTGGTGAACGTCCCGCGCCGGGTGAGCAGGTAGCCGGCGGCGAAGATGACGGCCACCATGACGAACCAGATTACAATGGCTGCAATGGCGTTAACGACCGTCGGCCTGACGTCGACTTGCGCCGTGAACAGACGCAGCAGAACCGTAACCAGGCCGATCAGGAGCGCAGGCCCTGTCATCAAACGGTCGCTGACAACTTCCTGGTAGGCGTCGCGGTCGAGCACCATACAGCGCAAGGCACGGCCCACCCAGGTCCGCACGTGGCCGATGCCCTGTGCCAGGTTGTTGGGTGCCCAGTCGCCCGGCTGTTTTTCGGCCACGACCGGTGGCGGAGGCACCGGCGTGCCACGGTGGTTATTGAGGATCGTGAAGACGTCGGTCGAGTTGCGCGTATCGGGTACGGCCAGGTCGGGTGGATGGAAGATAAAAGCGTCGGTCTGCTCGCCGCCGATGCCGCCGTGGCTGCCGATCAGCTCTTCCAATGCGGCGACCGTGCCGTCGGGGTACACGGTGCTGAGTACCATCAAATCGCCCGCGTGCGGAAAGTCCATGACGCGGCGGACCTGCCAGGCCCGCTTTTCGATCGTGGCCACGCCGTACCCCTGCGCGGGGGCGTACGGCTTGAGCGGGTCTTCCCCCGTGACCTCGTCGCTGTGCAGGTTGCGCTGCCCGTTTTTGCCGATGGCCACCGGTGTGCCATCGTCCAGGTAACCGCACACCAAACCAATCCCTTCGTGCTGCACCAGGGCATCGACCATTCCGGGATAGGCGGCATTGAGCTCGCTGAGAGTGATCTTGCGCGGGTAAAGATCGAAGTAGACCTGCGCCAGGTTGCCGCTGCCAAAGGCGGTCACCTGCGCCGGTTTATCCTCCACCGGCGCCTCTTGCGCCTTGACGCCGCGGTCGATCAGCTTCTGGCCCTGTTTGGCGACCGAGTTGCCCATGGCGCCACCACCACCCTGGCTTTGCACGTTGCCCAGCTCAGCGCCCACCGCGGTCAGCGAAACGACACCCGTGTCGCCGCCCATCGACGTCGAAACAGCGGTACCCGATGGCAGCAGCTGCTCGATGTACTCCTTGATCGAAAGGCCGTAGCGCATCTTGAAGGTCGGCCCGAAGGACTGGCCGTGGTCGGAGAGCAGAATCAGGTCGTAGGGGCGGGATGCTTTTTCTTTGATCACGCGGCGCACGCGGGCAATGATCCGGTCGTAGCGTTTGATCTCGCCAAAGGCATCGCTCGTCCACGGTCCCGAATGATGTGCCACTTCGTCGTAACCGGGCCAGGTGACATAAATCGAAGGTGCGCCGCGCATGATGTCGAGAATCGTCAGGTTGGCCGCAATGTCGCGCACGAGCACGGAGGTTGCCGCACGGATGAACGGATAAAAATGGGCCGTGCGGTTGAGCCGCGGCTGCACGTCGGCGCGGCGCTGCTGCCAGCCTTCCCACAGCTCGCGAATGACGGTGCCCAGGAAGAGGGCAATCGTGCGCGTGAGGAAGTAGGGATTGAGCATCAGCAGGCGCACATCTTCGGCGCGCCGTTTGCTCTGTTCCTCGTCGGCGGTCATCAGGTCGGCCATCGTCAGCATCGACTTTTCAGCATCGCCGTTGAGCATGTTATCGATGCTGGAACCGCCGCGCATCAGGCCGTTGCCCTTCGCGTAACGTCCGTTCAACTCAGCGGCATCCTTGCCCGAAACGATAAGCTTTTGCTGCGTCTTATCGAACCAGCGGAAGGCCGGGATGTCGTGGTTGTCGCCGAACATGATGCCGGCCTGGCACGCTGACGTCTGCGACGGGATGCCGCAGTCGACGTGGCTCAGAAGATAACCTTCCTCGTCGGTCATCTGCTTGAGAGTGGGCATCAGACCGTCGGCCAGGGCTCGTTTGAGGTGGTGATAGCTGAGACCATCGATCTCCATCATGACCAGGCCGCGTCCCGGCTCACTGGCACTGGCGAAGGGGCTGCGTGCCGCCACCTGCTCGGCGCGGTTCTGGTACAGGGAGCCTTCCTCGTCCACTTCCAGGATACCGGTCAGGATGGCGTTGAAGATGGCAAAGACGATACCGCCGAGGATGGCGCCCAGGAAAGTGACGCTGAAGCCGGGCAGCAGGTTAGCCGTAATCCATAACGCCAGCGCATTGACCAGGAAGCCAATGACGAACAACGCAATCCAGCCCAGCGGCCGGGCGATCAGTAAAATGAGGGGACGGATCAGCAGGTTGACGATGGCCAGCAGCAGCGCCGCCGAGATGGCTACGATCCAGGACGGTGTCGTGCCGACATCCTCGAGCGTGACACCGGGCAGGATCAGGGATGTTCCCAAGAGCGAAATGGCATCCACCAACCAGAGTATGGCGAGACGCACGAGCGTCCGCACGACAGTTCGAATGGCGTTGGTCACAACGATGTTCCTCCTCCGGCTTATCGAGACGGGTTTCGTGGTATGGGCGTCAAGTACGGTGCAGACGCTAAGAATACATCAAATCTGCGCACCCGCCTAATTTTGATGCACCATCGAATGGATTGTACACCACGATCGCTGCGCGCTGCGTGTGCTGACGAGGGTGACGATAGGCGAAATAAGCTAAGGCGCACGATCGATTGCACGGCGCAGCCGCGCTTCTTCCGCCATCAACTGCGTCAGCCGGTGCTCCAGGTCCTGTGCGCGCTGCACGCTGAAACGGTCGCTGCGCAAACGAACCTGGTTCAACTCCAGCTGGCAGCGGCGAATCTCAGCGATCACCTGCTGTTTGCGTTCGATGAGCGTCTCACGCTCGTCACTCATGGGAGTTCGCCCATTCCACCATCGAGACTCGGCCTTCCAACAACATTACTTCCGGCTCTTCGATGAGTTCGTTCATCTTCACCAGGAACTGCACCGCTTCGCGCGCGGTGACGGTGCGGTGTTGGGTGCGGGCTGGCAGCCGTGTTGGCGGCTTGTCCTTAGTTTACACGTGGAACGGATTACTGTCAACGGAGGAGGGAGTAGGGAGTAGGGAGTAGGGAGTGCGTTATAATGGAAGGTGATGCGGGATGGCGAAGGGGTAGTTGCGATTTTGCGGCGTGGGCGCTTTTTTGTCGGGCGGACGTATGATACAATGAAAGTGAGCAGATTGATTCCGGCAAGTTTGTCGAAGTGGTGGCCGGTTGCGAGATGGCGTGGGCAGTGCCCACTGTCACGGCGGTGTCAGGTGGTTGTCGGGCGAGGGTGGGCGGATGTTGGTAGGATGGAGCCACATGAGGGCTCGTAAAAGGATAACCTGCTGCACAATGGCTGGAATTTGTCACGAATCGCGGTGGGCCGCACTTTACAGGCCCTGGGGAGGTTAAGATGAACCTGGTGTGGGTTTGGTTTGTGATAGCGATTCTGTTTTTTTTGGGTGAGGTGCTGACCGCCGGTTTTGTGCTGGCGGCATTTGGAGTGGGGGCATTGGCGGCGACGTTGGCGGCGCTGCTGGGGGCGAGTTTGCCGGTGCAGCTGGTTGTGTTCATCGTCACGTCGGGCGTGGGGGTGTTGTTGAGCCGGCGGTTTGCGGATCGTATCACGGGACCGCAGGCGCAGGGGGTAGGGATCGATCGGGTGCTCGGCAAACAGGCCGTTGTGTTGGAGACGATCGACCCGATCAAAGCGACTGGTCTGGTGCGCGTGGCGCGTGAAGAATGGCGTGCCGATGCGGCTGACAACGTGCCAATCGCGGCCGGTGTGGTCGTTGAGGTTCTGGCAGTCGAAGGGACGCGGCTCAAAGTGCGCGTGGTCGCTGATGACGAACCTTCGGTGAGCAACCCGGCGTAAGGACGCGGTGCCCGCGAATAGACCCTGCTGGCCGGCATGGGGCCGGCCGGTAAGCGCTGTAGATTTTCCCGCAGTGGAGGCTAACCATGTTAGTACCTGTATTGATTCTGATTTTGCTGGCGGTGTTTGTATTCATCATCGCCGCGCTGAGTATTCGTATCGTGTCACCGTATGAAAAGGCGGTCGTGGAGCGGCTGGGGCGTTACGTGCGCACGGCGTCACCCGGTCTCACGTTCATCATCCCCTTCGTCGATAGGCTGCGTAAAGTCGACATGCGCGAGCAGGTGGTCGACGTGCCGGCGCAGGAAGTCATCACCAAGGACAACGTGGTGGTGACGGTCGACGCCATCGTGTATTACGAGGCGACCGACCCGGTGAAATTGGTCTACAACGTGGCCGACTTCTACCAGGCGGCGACCAAACTGGCGCAGACCAACCTGCGTAACGTGGTCGGTGAGATGGAGCTGGACCAGGCGCTGACCTCACGTGAAACCATCAACACCAAACTGCGTATGGTCCTGGACGATGCGACGGACAAATGGGGTGTGCGTGTGGTGCGTGTCGAAATCAAACGCATCGACCCGCCCGCCGACGTGACGCAGGCCATGCACCGTCAGATGAAGGCCGAGCGCGAAAAGCGTGCCGACATCCTGCAGGCCGAAGGCCAGCGCCAGGCCAAGATTCTGGCCGCCGAAGGTGAAGCCGAAGCGGTGCGCCGGGTCGCCGAGGCGCAGCGTTACAAGCTGGAGGTCGAAGCCACCGGCCAGGGCACCGCCATCACGACGGTGTTCAACGCGATTCGCGACGCGCAGCCCAACGAGAAGCTGATCGCCATCCAGTATCTGGAGACACTCAAAGTGGTGGCCAACGGCCAGTCGACCAAGCTGATTCTGCCCTACGAGGCGTCGGCGCTGCTGGGGGCAGTGGCGGGGGTCAAAGAGATCTGGGATGAAGTGAAAAAGTAATCGCCACCCCCCCCCGGAGGAGTTCGCACCCTGGTTCCAACGTCGAAGGAACCAGGCATTTGAGAGATCGTCCGGCGTTGGAACCGAGGTGCGAACTCTTCCGTCGGGGGTGTCGTGCCGCACCTGGGGGTGTCGTGCCGCACCTGGGGGTGTCGTGCCGCACCTGGGGGTGTCGTGCCGCACCTGGGGGTGTCGTGCCG
>CAYUCC010000072.1:17401-26507 GCA_964443225.1 uncultured Anaerolineae bacterium | reverse complement strand
TTTGAACGCCAGGCTCAGGAACCAGCCCAATCAGCCCAGCCCGCTTGAGCGGGCTTGAGCTATTAGCCTGGCGTTTGAACGCCAGGCTCAGGAACCAGCGCAATCCGCTCAGCCCGCTTGAGCGGGCTTGAGCTATTAGCCTGGCGTTTGAACGCCAGGCGGGTTCACGACGCAAACGTCGCCGTCTGCGTCTGGCTGTTGCGCAGCACGGTATACCGCACCACGACGTGCAGCGCGCTCTCTTCGCTGCGCACCTCCACATCCTCCACGTCGATCACATCCCCCAGCCACTGCTGCAAAGCACCCTGGACGAGAAAATGCGCCGCGGTCAGTGTCTCGGCACTCTCGGCCGCAAACACAAACTGCATCAACCCACTACCAAAGTCAGGCCGGTTCACCCGCTCACCCGGCGTCGTAAACAACACCTGCTCGATCATCGCCCGAATATGGCGGTTCACATCCTCATCCCCCGCCGTCCGCCCCGACCCCGCAACCCGATACGGATAAGCAACCTGCATACCCCCTCCCAATCAGAATCAATCCAAAATCAATCCAAAATCCAAAATCAATCCAAAATCCAAAATCCAAAATCCAAAATCTAAAATCCCTTCACCCTCACCTGCGTCATCCCCACAATAAGCGGCGTCCCCGTCGGCGTACAAATCGCCTGGCTGTCCTGCAGCAGGACCGGCATGCCGTTGGCTTTCACGCGCACGGCACCCATCACCCAGGTGGCCGTGACACACGGACCGTTGGCGACCGGCGGCGGGGGAAATGCACAGCCGGCGATGACGTAGGGTCCGGGCTGCATGACGATCGGCTGCCCCATGACCTTGACGCGCGGGTTGGGCACGGTGGGCTGCGCCATACCGCCGTGCGCACACTGGACGATCGCCCCGACGTGCAGCAGATAACCGGGCATGGTTACATCACCTCCAGGGCGCCGTTGTTGACCGAGACCGTGACCGGGGACAGGGCGATGCTCGATGCACCGTTTTTGAGATCGATATTGGCCGTGGCGACTTCGATCGAGGCGCCGCCATTTTTGCTGGCGATGCTGTCGGCAATCGTGATGCTGGCGGCGGCCTTTTTGAGCGTGATGTCGTCCGCCACCTCGATGGTGCACGGCGCCTTTTTTAGCTCGATCCTGTCCTTGGCGACGGTCGTCGTCACGTCGTTGGCGCTCAGGACAATGCCATTTTTGTCCATCTCGATCGTGCAGGTGACGTCATCGGTGGGGACCTTGATCGTCAGCTTGACGTTTTCGTCGTCCAGGATCAGCACCATCGTGTCGGTTTGCAGGACCTTGACCGCCGGTCCGGTGGCGTCGGACGGCACATCCTCCGCTTTGCCCCAGAAACCGCCCACCCAGATGGGATAGTCGGCGTCGCCACCTTCGAACTCGATCCAGACGTCAGCGCCTACCGGCGGCATGGCATACCAGCCGGCCTTGCGGCCGGCATACGGTGTACAGGGCAACGCCCAGCTAAGTTCGCTGTCGGAGATGGCGGGCACGATCGTTTGAAGGCGGCCCAGTTTGAGAGGGTCATCATTGTCGAGCACTTTGCCGCGATATTTTCCATAGAATGGCATCAGATTTCCACCTTCTGTGTGGTGCTGCCGGGTCCTTCCCGAGTCAACACAAAATGCTGTTTATACTCACCGCGACCGATCTGGTGCGTCACTTTGCGAATGTAATAGTTGCCGTCGTAATTACTGCCGGCACCCCGCACGCCGACGATCCCGGGGGCCATGAGCAGGTCGCCGTAACGAAACGTATCGACGATGCCGGTTGCGCGCAGGGTATTCGCCGCCGACTGATCCGCTTTGGCCTGGGCCAGGGCACGGGCCTGCGTGGCATTGGCGCCGGAGTAGACCAGGCGCAGGGTTCGTACAAAATCGGCATCGGCGCCCAGGCGGCTCGTTTTGGATAAGGATGTCTCGGTGCTGGTTGTCCCGATGGTGATCGTGGTCGCTTCGGCGGCGTTGTCGCTGTTCACCGCACCAACCACCTGGGTGGGTGCCAGGGCGTCGTCGGTGAAATCGAGGCTCACGACGTTCGTACCTGCCCCCATGGTGGTCGTCAGGGCACGCTGCGCCGTGTCGCTGTATTCGAGCGGGCCCCAATAGCCGGCGTTCTTTTTAGGCGTAGGGCCTGGTTTGATGCGAAAGATAAAACTGTGACGGGCCGCTAACTCCTGCAGGTAGGCCCGATCGGTGGTCACCTGTTTGGGTACCCTTTCGTTTTCGGTCGGGGTCCAGGTGGACGACGGCTCGGAGACCTGGGGATCGATCCCGTAACGGGAATACTCGCCCAGGATCGCCTGCGCAATCTCTTTGTCACCCAGGCCGGCGTGATTTTTGTCCTTTTCCTCCAGGTCCATCAGCAGGCTGATGTCTTTGCCGCTGAGGGTCAGCGTCGGCGTGCCAGCACCACTGCCCGGCGTAAGCTGGCGGTGGGCAATGATGCCGTCGATGAGCACGCGCGGCTGGGCGTCGAGCGTTACGGTGACGATGACACGCTTGCCGACATCGAGCGATGACTCGCTGAGCAGTTTGTAGTCGGCTGTGGCGCGTGTGGGGCGCTCGGCACGCAGCACAATCTGGAAGCCCTGCTGGAAATCGCCGCTTTTGCCACCATCCCCCTGCGTCACGGTGATCCGCTGCACGGCCGCCATCACCGAGGCCGGCGCAGTACTGGGTGATTCTTTGGAGCCAACCAGCAGGCCTAACAAGATCTTCATCGTGGCTCCTGGAACTGCGGCACCGGCACACGCAGGTGCTGCCCGGTCTCCTGTCCCCAATCGAAGGGGTTCATCGTATTGTTGGCGTCGCAGATCTGCCAGAACTGTTCGGGATCACCCAGCAGGCGCGCCGTGATCAGGTCGAGCCGGTCGCCCGGTGCGACGGTAGCCTCGACCAGCAGGGGCAGCGCCTCACCCTGGGGCAGGAAGCGCCGCCGTTTGTACGTGATGTGGTGGCCGTCTGGCATTTCGTACACCGCCTCTTCGAGCACGGCATAACGACTGGATTTGTCGAACATCGTTACCCCTTTCCGCCAATCCGCCCGGCCACATCGAACCCCACGGACTTCTTCGGATCCTGGGCGATGCCGCTGCGGGCCAGGCGTTCTTTCGATTTTTGGTAGGCCAGGAACAGGTCATAGCCCTTGTGGCTGGGCGCGAGGTCCGAGTAACTGAGCGCCCGCATCCCCAGCGACACCCGGGCGCGGATCGGGTTCAGGCTGTTGTCGAACTCCTCTTCGGTGACGGAGACCGTTGTCAGCACGACCGGCAGCACGCGTTTGGTTCCCCAAACGAACAGCACCAGCGGCGCGTCGTAGGGTGCGCCGATTTCCATCTTGCCCTGGTCGAGCAGTTTGTTGTCGGCCTGCACCTGGCTGGACTGCGGGTACAACAGCATCTCCATGGCCGCCAGCTGCGGGTGGATGCCGTCACTGCCTTTGCCACTTTCGAGCTGGTCGATGGCATCGACGATCACCTCCAGGTTGAGCGTCTCCTCCGGTGCGCCGGTCAGGCGCAGCGTTTCCGAGCGCTGTCCCTTCTCGCCGCCGGCCATCTGCGGCGTCAGCGTGCGGCGCAGGGTGTCGGGGTTGTATTGAAAAGCGATCGTCGTCTGGCTGTTGCCGTTGGCCAGGTCGACGGCGACCAGAGCCCCTTTGAGCAGGCGCGGGCCGCGTGGTGTGGTGGGCATAGTTCAGGCTCCTGATCAGGGCGGCAGCATGTGGTAGATGAAATCGACGCTGCCGCGCGTGCGGTGGAACGAAACGCCGCCGCTGAAGCTATCCGAGAAACGCCACGGCGTGCGGATACGCCGCTGCAGCTCGAGAACGACGCTATTGGGCACGCGCCGGGCGCCGGCCGTGGCACCGGGCTGTGCCGAACCCCACCAGGCGCCGCGGTTGGTTTTGCTGCCGTCCCAGGCCTGGTACTGATTGTTCATGTCGGCAAAGACGGCATCACATTCGGCGCTCCAGGTCACCACGGCGGCGGCACGGCGGGCGGCGGCTTCGGCAGCCTCGCGGGCTTCCTGGTCTTCCTGCACTTTTTTGGCCGCGGCACGTGCTTTGCGGTAGGTGTCGAAGGTTTCCCACGCCGTGACACCATCGCCTTCGCGCCAGTCTTTGAAAGCTTTCATGTGCTTCTTGTAGTTGCCCGAATCAGACGTCAGCTGTGAAGACAGGACATTGAGTTTGCGTAGCACCATGTCGAGATCGTCGATTTCGCTGTTGAGCATGTGCTGGTTCTCGCGTCGGATTGCGTAGATCTCGGCGCGCTGTGCCTCGATTTGTGTTTTCAAATTGGCGACCGGATCGACCGCCGGTTTGGTGGTAGACGGTGTGTCATCGCCATCGCCGTTTTCGCGCTGGATGCGCTGGCCGGCGCCGCCCTGCTGCACGACGTGCGTCAGCTCGTGGGCCAGTAGTTGCTTGCCGGCCGCGCTGCCCGGCGTGTAAGCACCCTGGCGGAAAAAGATGTCGCGACCCGTCGTGAAGGCACGCGCACTCAACTGGCGGTTGAGCTGGTCGGCCTGTGCATCGGTGTGCAGACTGACCTGGCTGAAGTCGGCGCCAAAGCGTGGCTCCATGAAGGCCCGCGTCTCGGCGGCCAGGGCAGCGCCCTGGCCGCGGCTTTCTTGAATACGCTGCTCGACGTCGTTGCTGGCGGCAAAACCGGCGGCGCCACCGGCACGCTGGAGAAGACTTTCTTCTTCCTCTGGCTCGGCCAAACGCAGCAGTGTTTCTTCATCTTCTGGCTCGGCCAAACGCAGCAGTGTCTCTTCATCTTCTGGTTCGGCCAAACGCAGCAGTGTTTCTTCATTTTCCGGTTCGGGCTGGCGCAGCAGTGTCTTTTCATCCTCCGGTTCGGCCATGCGCAGCACGTAGCCGTTGTGCCCTGGCTCGGCCATGCGCATGACTTGCCCGGCGACGCGGTCGGCTTCCTGCTCGTAGGGATCGTTGGCGGCACCGACGGTCAGTTTGGCCTGAACGGGGAGGCCAGGTGCACCGACAACTGCGATCTGCCCCAATTGGTGGCCGAGCTGCGTTGCCTGGGTGAGCTGCGGGCCGGTCTCCAACGGGTTCGTTGACTCGACCTGGGATGCCGGGGTTGGTTCTGGAAGCCTGTTGGTTTGGGTGATCGTTGTCGGCCGAGTAATTTTCACGTGCCTGGTCGTTTCCATGGTTCCTCGCGTGGCCATCTTCTGGCAGTGGCACTAAACGCTGGCTTCGGGATCGGTGCCCGCCGGATAGGCGATGGTGGGTTCACCGATCGCCGTGAAGCCGGTGAAAATCGTGCCGCCATCGAACGTATCACCTTCCTTGCGTAGTCTCAGATGGATAGGCCTGGCTGGATAATTGTGCCCCTCTGGGTACTGCGCCAGGTGGCACGCCTTCCATACCGGGCCCCAGACTGGTCATGATTGACCGGGCGATCTGTCCGGCCATGGTCTCGATACTGGCGCCCGGCGTCACTTCGATACTCGCAGCTGGCAGGCCGATTGGCTCCGCGGCCAGGTCGGCCGGCAGGCCGTCGGCCGCCAGCAGGCGCAGCAAGGCATCCTCGATGGCACTCACCAGGCGGTGCCGGGGCACGGCCGGCAGGTCGTGCAGCACGATGCGTTCGATCGTCAGCTCGATCTCGTGTCCGCTCATACCCAACCTCGCACTTCGGCCTCGGGCAGGGGCCGCTCCAGCTTGTTATACTCACGCCGCGCGGCGCGCAGCAGGTGGTGCATGCGCACCGGCTCCACCGCTTCGGCCGCCAGGAAGGCGGCGTGCAGGGCGATGTTGCGGATGTTGCCACCAGCCACGTTGAGCGAGGCCAGGCGTGCGGCGTCGAGGCCTTCACGTGGCGTGGCCGCCGGCCAGACGCGGCGCCAGATTTCGGCGCGCTGTGCGGCATCGGGAAATGGGAAGTGTACGATGAACCGGATGCGGCGCAGGAAGGCGTCGTCCAGACCCTCCTTCAGGTTTGTTGTCAAAATCGCCAGGCCGCGGTAGGACTCCATGCGCTGCAGCAGGTACCCCACCTCGATGTTGGCGTAGCGGTCGTGGCTGTCTTTGACCTCGCTGCGTTTGCCAAACAGCGCATCAGCCTCATCGAAGAGCAGGATGGCGCCGCCAGCGTCGGCTGCGTCGAAAACCCGGCGCAGGTTCTTTTCGGTCTCGCCGATGTATTTGCTCACCACGGCGCTCAAGTCGATGCGGTACAGATCGAGGCGCAGCTCGTTGGCCAGCACCTCGGCCGCCATCGTTTTGCCCGTGCCGCTAAGGCCGGCGAACAACGCACTGATACCCAGTCCGCGCTGGCCCTTTCCGGCAAATCCCCACGTGTCGTACACCTGCGTACGCTGGCGGACGTGCATGGTGATTTCGCGCAGCACCTCGCGCTGCGCTTCCGGCAGCACCAGGTCGTCCCAGGTCGCCACCGGCTCGATGCGCTGGGCCAGGTCGTCGAGCTGCGGGCGGGCCTGGATCCGGCACACGTCCCACAGGGCCGCCGCGGTGGTATCGACCGTCGCCGGCTGTCCACTGGCCGCCAGGTGACCGCGTGCACCCGACCAGGCGCTGGCCATCGTAGCCCAATCGAGGTCGAACTGGGCGACGAGGCGGTCCAACTGGCCGTTGAGCAGCGCGGCCTGCTCGCCCAGGACCGATTCCCACAGCTGCCGGCGCTCCGATGCGGCTGGCCGGCGCACGTCGAAGGTGAGGACGGGGCGAGCCCACGGACCCTGCCGCTCGCGTGTGGAGAGGATCAACAGGTCGGGTCCGGTCTCGATGGCACGGGCAAGCAGCGTTTCCTGCGCCGGTTCGCCGCGGGTGAGCTCGTCACCGTCCAGGAAGAGGGCTGCGCCGCCCAACAATGCCTCACGCTGCCAGAGGCGCAGAAATAGTTCCAGGTCACCGGGTGCCGCGGGCAATGCCGCGGCCGGCAGGGCGAACAGGCGTAAGCCCAACTGCGCACAGGCCAGTGCGGCTACGGCGCGTTTGTCGCCGGCGGCCGGTCCGGTCAGCTGCGGCACCGGACAGGATGTGGCGCCGGTGGCAGCGGGTTGGGCCCAGGTGGCGGCCAGTTCCTGCGCCAGCGCCACCTGCGAAGGCGCCAGGTCGGCGGGCACCGGCACGGGCTGCACCAGGCTGGCCAGCCGTGTATCCAGGTAATCGAGGCCGGTCAGGTAGTGCAAAATGCGTTCGTCGATACGCAGCGGGCTGTAAACCAGGGTTCGTCCCGGCTCGACGTGGATCAGCTGCCAGTGGCGCAGCGGGCCGGAAGGCAGCAGCGCCGCCCAGGCGGGGCCGGGCAGCGCGGCCAGGGCCAGGCTGAACGTGGGATAGGTGCGCTGCGGGTCACCCTGGGCGGCGGCGCACAGCGGCGCAAACGCCGCATCGAGCTCAATGCCGGCGCACAGCACGATGATGGCGCGCTCGAAGGGGGAGAGGCCGAAACGGGCCGCCAGGGCATCCAACGCGGCCGGGGCAGCGTCGGGCATGGCCGGCGGAACAGGCGGATCGCCGGTGGCATCCGTCAAACCCGCGGGCACGTCGCCGGCATGGCGTGCCAGGGTGCTGCGTAGGGCGGCCAGCTCGGCCACCAGGACCTGCTGGTTTGCCTGGAGCCAGTCACGGGTCGGTGAGTGGTTCATGGTTGGGGCACCTTGGGCCCGACGGCCGGTTTGGGTGGCGCTGACACCACACGCTCCTCACGCGGTGGTCGCGGCTCGATCAGCACGACGGCGGCTTCGTAGGCCACCGACAGGGTGTAGGGAACCTGGAAAAAGACCGACCAGAGCTTGGAGAGCTCTTCGAGATTGAGTGAAATCGGCGTCAGCCGCACCTGCTCGATGTATTTTGCCTGAAAGTCAAGGTAGCTTTCAGCTGGCAGGTCGGTCTTGGTGTCCGGATCCTGGCCCCGCAAGTAATCGTAATTTTTGATGGCCCGCGCAATGCGCTCCGCTGGCAAACGGGCCTGGCGCTGCAAGGTCGCCACCGCGTTGCCGAGCAAGCGCTGCGGCTCAAGTATTTTTTCATCCCCGTAGAACGACAGCAAGTACTGCAGGTTGAGCGCGACTGGCTGGCTTTTTCCCACGATGTCACGTGGGCGGTTATCGGGGCTGCTCACGTCCCTTCGATGGGTAATCAGCTCCTGGTTGCGCCAGGCCGCGTTGGGTGTGACCTGGTAGAGAAAGAGGTTGCCACCCTTGCGGCTGGTGGCCCCGTCGGTCGCCTTTTCGGGGCGCAGGGTGGTCACCGTCGCCCCTGAAACGATTTGTTGCGCCTCCGCTTCCAGGAGGTCGCGCAGGGTCGCGGTCACGGCGGCGATGGCCAGGTAGTTGCTCATCGCATGCCTCCCATGCCGCTCAGGTAATCGTCGAGCGAGACCGCCGGCTGCACAGGTCCGCGCGGTGGGCTGGCCGCGGGGAGTGGCGCGGTCACGCGTACGTCGATGCGGCCGATCGAGACGCGGATGATGGGGGGATGGGGGATGGGGGTTGGGGGTTGGGGGTTGGGGAGTAGGGCGTAGCGAGCAGGCTGGACGGCAGATGGTTCCGGTGTGGGTGACGAGGGTGTGGTGGTTGGTGTTGTGTCCCCAACAACCGGGGTGGCAGCCACGGCCGGTGTTTCGGGCAAACGTTGGTTGGGAGGTGTGACACCTCGGGGTGTGACCGGTGCCCACGTGGAGGTCGGACTTCTGGGCGGGTTGATTGTGAGGGGACCACCGGCGGAAGTTTTGGCCTCTACGGTGCGTTCGGAATAACTGAAGCCAGCGGGGCCGCGCGGCGCCTGTTCACGGACTGCGGCGCTGCCTGGTGCGGCGGCCAGCGAACGGGGTGGCACGATCGGCGTAAGGGCCGACGTCTCGGTCTGACGCTGGACAGCCGCCAGCACGGGCGCGGCGTGTCCAATAGTTGTGCTGCTGCCTGGTATGGTCGCCGGCACCTGGGGTGGTACGGCAGGTGTCAGGGCGGGCGTTTCGGCCGTATGCTGGATGGCGGCGGGCACGGGCATGGTCTGTTCAGAAGCTGCGGCACTGCCTGGCGCGGCGGCCGGCGACGAGGGTGGCACGATCGGCGCAACGGCTGATGA
>CAYUCC010000072.1:0-17301 GCA_964443225.1 uncultured Anaerolineae bacterium | reverse complement strand
CGGCCGTATGCTGGATGGCGGCGGGCACGGGCATGGTCTGTTCAGAAGCTGCGGCGCTGCCTGGCGCGGCGGCCGGCGACGAGGGTAGCACGACAGGTGCCACGGCGGGCGTTTCGGTAGCGCGCGCAACAAAGACAGGCACGGGTGCCGCCTGTTTAGAAGCTGCGGCACTGCCCAGTATGGCCGCCGGCACCTGGGGTGGTACGACAGGTGCCACGGTGGGCGTTTCGGCAATGTGCGGAACAGAGGCGGGCACGGGTGCCGTCTGTTCAGAAGCTGCGGCAATGCCTGGCGCGGCGGCCGGCGACGAGGGTGGCACGATCGGCGCAACGGCTGATGATTCGGGCCAACGCTGGATAGCCGCCGGCACGGGCGCGGCGCGTCCGATGTTTGTGGTACTGCCCGGCATGGCCGCCGGCACCTGGGAGGGCACGACAGGTGTCAGGGCGGGCGTTTCGGCCGTATGCTGGATGGCGGCGGGCACGGGCATGGTCTGTTCAGAAGCTGCGGCACTGCCTGGCGCGGCGGCCGGCGACGAGGGCAGCACGATCGGCGCAACGGCTGATGATTCGGGCCGGCGCTGGATAGCCGCCGGCACGGGCGCGGCGCGTCCGATGATTGCGGTACTACCCGCCTGCCCTGGCACCTGGGAGGGCACGGCAGGTGTCAGGGCGGGCGTTTCGGCCGCATGCTGGATGGCGGCGGGCACGGGCATGGTCTGTTCAGAAGCTGCGGCGCTGCCTGGCGCGGCGGCCGGCGACGAGGGTAGCACGATCGGCGCAACGGCTGATGATTCGGGCCGGCGCTGGATAGCCGCCGGCACGGGCGCGGCGCGTCCGATGATTGCGGTACTACCCGCCTGCCCTGGCACCTGGGAGGGCACGGCAGGTGTCAGGGCGGGCGTTTCGGCCGCATGCTGGATGGCGGCGGGCACGGGCATGGTCTGTTCAGAAGCTGCGGCGCTGCCTGGCGCGGCGGCCGGCGACGAGGGTGGCACGACAGGTGCCACGGCGGGCGTTTCAGCAGTGCGCGCAACAGAGACGGGCACGGGTGCCGCCTGTTCAATGGCTGCAGCGCTGCCTGGCGCGGCGGCCACCGACTGAGGTGGCACGACAGGTGCAGTGACGCGGGTATCGGGAAGAAGCACGATGGCAGCCGGCACCAGGGAGGGCACGACTGGTGTCACGGCGGGCGTTTCGGCAGTGGGCGGGACAGCGATAGGCATAGGCGGCGCCTGTTCAGAAGCTGCGGTACTGCCCGGCATGACCGCCGGCACCAGGGAGGGCACGCCAGGTGCCACGGCGGGCGTTTCGGTAGCGCGCGCAACAGAGACGGGCACGGGTGCCGCCTGTTCAGAAGCTGCGGCACTGCCCGGCATGACCGCCGGCACCTGGGGTGACCCGGCGGGTGTTTCGGCAGTGCGCGCAACAGAGACAGGCATGGGTGCCGCCTGTTCAGAAGCTGCGGCACTGCCCGGCATGACCGCCGGCACCTGGGGTGACACGGCGGGTGCCACGGCGGGCGTTTCGGCAGCATGCGCAACAGAGGCGGGCACGGGTGCCGGCTGTTCAATGGCTGCAGCGCTGCCTGGCGCGGCGGCCACCCACTGAGGTGGCACGACAGGTGCATTGGCGCGGGTGTCGGGAAGATGCCCGGTGGCAGCCGGCACAGGCGCGGACTGGCTGGCGGTTGCGCCACTGCCAGATGCCGCATCTGGCACCAGGGAGGGCACGACTGGTGTCACGGCAGGCGTTTCGGCAGTGCGCAGGACAGCGATAGGCATTGGAGGCGCCTGCTCAATGGCTGCGGCGGCACCTGGCAGGGCAGCCGGTACCTGGGTCGGCACGGCGGATGCAACGGCAGACGGCTCGGCCGTGCGCGGAACAGAGGGGGGCACGGGTGCGGTCTGTTCAGAAACTGCGGCACCGCCCGGCATGGCCGCTAGCGGCTGGGGTGGCACGATCGGCGCAGCGGCTGATGTCTCGGGCCGGCGCTGGACACCCGCCGGCACGGGCGCGACCTGTCCAATGGTTGTGGTGCTGCCCGGCATGGCAGCCGGCACCTGGGTCGGCACGGCGGGTGCAACGGCGGACGGCTCGGCCGTGCGCGGCACAGAGGAGGGCACCGGTGCGGTCTGTTCAATTGCAGCCCTGCCCGGCACGACGGGTGGAACGACCGATGTCCCAGCCGTGCGCTGGACAGCTGCCGGCACGGGAGCTGCCTGGACAACGGGTGTCGCACGGTCCGGCACAACGGCTGGTGCCTGAGAAGGCGCACCGTCTGACGTCTCGGCGGTACGCGGGAGAGCGGCCGGCAGCGGGGTGGCCCTGTCTGGTGCTTCAGTCGATGTTGCACCAGTCACGCCAGGCGCAAGGGTGGCGGTCCCGGTGCTGCCCGGGACGGCAGCCGGTGCGGACGCGGCCTGGCCGATAGTGACAGGCGTCTCCAGCGACGGCACTGGCGCCTGGGAGGGTGAGACAGCGGCAACCGCCGGTGCTGCGCCCGTACGCTGGGCGGCGGTCGCTGCGGGTGCAGCCTGCTCGGTGTCTGCGACGCGGCCTGGCACCGGGGGAGGACCGTGCGGCGGCGCAGCGGCCGGCATGGCGGGCAGCTGCTGGACAGCGAATAGCGCGGGCTCTGCCGGCAAGGAAGCCTGAGGACTGCCCGGCGGCAACGCAGATCCCGCAGATAACACGGAAGGTTCAGCCTGAGAAACCACTGGACCGGTGGCTGACGGCACCCCAGGCGGAGCGGCTTGTGGTGCCGTCACCTGGGGTGGTTCGATGTCAGATCCAGCGGTCGCGCGCGGGCTGGCCAACATCGCAGCCGGCGAGTCTGCGCCGCCGGCTGGCGTGGGCACAGCCTGTGGTACATTCGTGGCTGCCTGAGGCAGCACCGGTGAGCTGGATGGTGCGTCGGGTACCGGCTGGAACGGTGCAGGGTATGGCTCACGCGTGCCCGCAAACTCTGCACCCAGCACAGGCGTGATCGCGGTGTCGTTCGGGGCTGCGTCGCGCATCTGGCGCCAGGAGAACAACGGTGCCTGTGCATCGGTCGCGGCGAGCAGTCCGGGCGGCGACGGACCCCAGGGTTCCGGCTCGGCCGGCGCCGGCAGGGGTGCATCGGACAGGAGGCGCGGGGGCGGTCCAAAACGCGTGGCGGCCCGCGGTTGGATGACTGGCACCAGCCCCAGGGTGGCCATCAGGTCGCTCATGCCACTGCCCGTTCCAGGTAATAGGTGCGCCGGGTATTGCTCATGGCCAGGATGTCGGCTTCACGCCAGCCGTACAGCCGCGCCAGGGTGGTGACGTCGTGCAGCAGGCGCTGCGCCAGGGCCTGAATCTCCGTCCAGAAGAAGGCGGTGATGTCGAACAGCGCCGACCACAAATACCCGCACGCGGCACACACCAGGTCGAAGCGCGTTTCGGCCTCGGGATCGAGCTCGCTCATGGCCTGCAGCACCGCAGCCATGACGTGTTCCGGCAGGTTTTGGGCAGCCACTGCGGCACCGTCGACCCGCACTTCTTCGATACACCGTTCGACCAACCGCCGGCGAGCGCTGCCGGCGTCGGGTAGGCCGACGATGGCGGCCAGGTCGAGGCTGGTAGGCAGGCGAAAGTGAACCCCGTAACCGTCCACCCCGGCAACACCGTGCAGCACAGCAGGCTCCGGCCCGCGGATGTCGCGTACGTCCAGCGCAAACTCGAGGGCTGCCTGGCACTCCGGACAGGTGGCAACCCCGTGCAGCTGGGAACCCAGCGTTTTTTCGCGCAGCGTGAGCAGCCGGCAGTTACGCTGCCCCACTGTGAGGGCGGCGGCCTGTGACAGGTCGATCTCGGGCTGGGCCAGGGTCAGGAGCAGCAAGGCCCGGTCGATCGGGTGCTGCTCCTGGCCCCATTCCCAGGCCTGGACGATATCACGTGCGGAAAGTGGACGCATGGTGTGTCTTTAGCTTGCGCCGTACTCGGTTGGCTCGACCACCGCCGCGTCGCGCACCCAGCCTTCGTTTTCCAGCTTGATCTTCTGGATAGCCACGGTATTGCCGGCGTTGGCATCCAGGTCGGGCAAAGCGGTGAATTCCGATACCCAGCAGCGGTAGACGTTGTAGGCAATCACTTTCTGATCGGCCTCGTTGTAGACTTCGATGATGATGTCCTTGCGGAAGTCCTTGAGTGAGATTTCCTTTCCGGACCCCGCTTCTGATGTGGAACCCGAGGCATCGGCGTAGTTCCACACCTTGTTGGCCCACTTCTCGAACTCCAGGTCGTGGGTCACGCCGCGTTCCAGGGTAATGGCGGTGTAGCTGGTCTGGCCAGGCGAGAGACGCGGTGAGCTGGGGGAACCCCCCTCGCGGTGTTTGACCACCTCGGTGGTACGGGTCAGCCCGCTCACTTTGCTCACGCCAGCGACATATTTGGTGTCCCAT
Source organism: uncultured Anaerolineae bacterium (assembly GCA_964443225.1). Taxonomy (GTDB): domain Bacteria; phylum Chloroflexota; class Anaerolineae; order SSC4; family Amarolineaceae; genus SSC4. Next base: position 12,875 of record CAYUCC010000072.1, on the reverse strand, counting down.
TTGATGCGGAACTTGTAGGTTTTGTAGGGATCGAGACGGAGTGTATTGACCGGAAACTGTGGATTAGCCATGAAATCCTCCTATGCGTGGCTCAGGCGGCGGTGCCACCGGCGATTTGCTGGATATACAGGATGACGAATTCGGCCGGTTTGAGGGGAGCAAAGCCGACGACGATTTGCACGATGCCGCGGTCGATTTCGGCCTGGGTGGTGGTTGTGGCGTCACACTTGACGAAATAGGCTTCGCTGGGTGATTTACCCTGGAACGCGCCCTGGCGGAAAAGACCGTTCATGAAAGTCCCGATGTTGAGACGCAGCTGCGCCCACAGCGGCTCGTCATTGGGCTCGAAGACGGCCCACTGGCTGCCGCGATAGAGGCTTTCCTCGATGAAAAGTGCCGTGCGGCGCACCGGCACGTATTTCCACTGGTCGGCCAGCCGGTCGTCACCCACCATCGTGCGGGCACCCCAGACGACGTTGCCGGCGGCGGGCAGGCGGCGCAGGCAGTTGACGCCCAGGGGGTTGAGCTCGCCGTTTTCGGCGTCGGTCAACGAAATGCTCGGCTCGACGACCCCCATCAGGCGGGCTTCCAGGCCGGCGGCGGCTTTCCACACGCCGCGCGTGGCATCGGTGCGTGCCATCACGCCGGCAATGACACCGCAGGCCGCAAATTCTTCGACCTGGTTGTCGCGCAGCGGATTGGACTTTTTGATGCGCGGGAAGAAGAGCGCCGCATTTTTGCTGACGGTCATCACGTCGGAAGGGCCGGCGGTCGCCGTGTCCTTGCTGTTCCAACCGGTTGGCGGATCGACGATCAGCAGGCCGCGGTGCTCGAGGCAGTAGCTGGCCGCCTTCTCCAGGACGTCACGGTCGACGTCGCCCGATGAGTAGGGCGGGATGCAGAGCAGGTTGACGATGTCGCCGTACTGTTTGAAGGCATAGAGGCCCTTTTTGTTGCCGTCTTTGCCCGTCCCGACGAAATCGTCGCTGGTGAGGGCGGCGCCATCGTTGGCCTGCCCGGTGGCGACGACGACGGTATAGTTGGCCGGTTTATCCCAATCGGTACCCGAACTGGCGGCCGGCCGCGTCGCCGAGGTTGGTATTATGGCCCGGACCAGTTTCGAATTTGCCTCCAGCACCTTGTCGAGCCTGCGTTGGCCGTCGATCACGGTGACGTTGGCGAACTCTTCGGTGGCGCCGGTGGCCAGGTCACGCACGCTGAGGTTGAACAGCTCGTTAGCACGGGATTTATCGTACTCGTATCGCTCGGCGATGCCTTCCCGGAAACGCTCCTCCACGTCGCTGACGCGCACCGCCAGGTTGTTGCCCCAGGCGCCTTCGTTCGCTGCTTCCAGGACGAGCGGATTTGACGTGCCGATGGTATCCAGCACCTTCTGGCGCGCCGCGGCCACGACGGAGTCGTTGGTGGGCTTCACGGAGGCATCTTTAACGGCCTTGTACACGGCGTGCACAGCATTCTGGGCGACGAGCGCGTGGTCGTCGGTCAAATACTTATCGCGCTCGTCCCCCGCCTTGGCGACGATGACCTCCAGACTATTAGTTGATTCATCCGCCGCTGCGGTGACGGCATCGCTGACCGCTTTGGCGGCCGCTTGGGCAGGGTCGGCTTGGTATTTTTCAGCCTCGGTGTTGGCGGCCTTTTTCAGCGCAGCGGCTGTGCCAAGCGCGGCGGCAGCGGCCACCGCATCCTTGACGCTTGTGGCTGCTGTTGTGTTGGCAGTAACCGTGTTAAGGGCGCTGGTCGCGGCAGTAGCCAGGTCGGCTGGCTGCTTTCCTGCCTGGCCGGCCGCGGCTGTGACGGCTGCAAACACCGCCAGCGCGCCCGGATCCGCCGACGGCAAAGAAAGCAGAGCCTTGGTCAGGCCGCTGGTTTCGTGAAAGAGGCGGACGACGACGGCTTTGCTGCCGCCGTTGAGGAAGAAGTCACTCACGGCATAACCAAGGGAGTTATCCAGCCAGAGACCGCCAAAGATGCGCTCGAAGTCGGCATAGCTGTTGCAAACGACCGGTGTGTCGACCGGTCCGCGTTTGGCGCGCCCGATGAAACCGGTGGTGGCCGTATCCACGGGGGTAATGGTGCGCACATCACTGGCAACTTCCTGGATGTACACACCGGGGTAGGTGACGCGTGGTTGAACGAGCATGGTATGACCTCTTTTCTGTTGAATCGATCGATGCTCACGTCCTGCGCGGGCGCAAACGCCTGGGAGCCAGCCAGGGTTCAGTCTTCGTCGCCGGCCGCCGATTGCTCCCGTGGGTCGTGTGTGGGTCTCTCCAGTTCCGCCTCGATGAAGGCAGCCATGGCCTGCAGGCTGCGAAAACCACGACGCGGCAGGGAGCGCCCAATTTCCTCGAGGGAAATGCGCCATCCCTGGTCTGTGTCATCCTGCCAAAGACGTAGAACGAAGGCACGGTAGCGTGAAAGTGGTTTGTCGCTCACTCAGCTAGACCGGGCAGCGTGCACAGCGCAGTGTCCATGATTTGCCTCGTGGGTCGATCCCAGTGCGCACCCCGGTGCAGAATGCGCACGACAACGTGCGTGCAAGAAGTTCCCGCTCACTATGCCTGATCACCCTTACGAGACTCTTCGCAAATTGTCAGCAAATTGACCACAGCCCTTCGGGAATTGTAGAGTATAATACAGTCCAAAAAACAAGCGCAATGCGAGAGGATAATCCTCGGCTGCAATTATGTAGGAATTTTTACATTCGCCGGGGGCGAGGCCGTTGACGAATGTCTGCGGCAGAACGAATGAACGAATGGGCCGCGTGGCATTCTTTCATTCGTTGCCCCGGATGAGATGGTATCCCCTTTGGTTTTCGACGACGATTACAATGAATGAAGAGGGATGACATGGCGGATGGTAATCAGCTGAGTTTGTTGGGCCCGGTGCAGGTGTCGAGGGATGGCGCCGTTGTGCGGGGGTTCGAATCGCGCAAAGCACTGGCGCTGCTCTGTTATCTTGCTGTCCGCGGTCAGGTCATATCGCGCAGTCACCTGGCCGATCTGTTCTGGCCGGACAAGCCGGCGCCGCGCGGCCGCGGCAATCTCAGCCGCGTGCTGCACAACCTGACTACGCTGCTGCCTGGCTGCGTACAGACGACGCGTGAGACGGTGGCGTGGGCACCGGCAGGCGTGTGCCGACTGGACCTGACCGACTTCGTTGGCCTGGTGGCGCGGGCTGACCTGGCATCGCTGGCGGCGGCGGTTGCCCTGTACCGCGGGGATTTGATGTCCAACCTCTACCTCGATGAGTGTGCGGAGTTCGAAACGTGGTTGGCGGCGGAGCAGGAACTGTGGCGCCAGCGCATGGCCCAGGCACTGGATCTGACCATCACCCTGCAGCGCGATGCGGGCAATTACCGCGAGAGCCTGCGTTACGCCGCGCAGCTGGTGGCGCTCGATTCGTGGCGCGAAGAATCGCACCGCACGCTGATGCTGCTTCTGGCTCTCGGCGGGCAGCGTTCAGCCGCGCTCAAACAGTATGTGACCTGCCGGCATATTTTAGCCCGCGAGTTGGACGTGGCACCGGCGGAGGCAACGACCCGCCTGTACGAACACATTCTGGCCGAGGAGATTCGGGTGCGTCAGCCAACTGGAGGGCTTGTGCCAGCGCCGGTCCCCACCTCCAGACGGCAGCCCGCCCGCGCCGGCGACCTGGTCCAGATTATCGACCGCCTGGAGCAGCCGGAGTGTCGCCTGCTGAGCCTGGTTGGGCCCGATACCCGTGCGATGGCCGAGTTAGGTAAGCAGGTCGCGGCACGCCAGGCGCACCAGTTTCGCGATGGTATTTGCCTGGTCGATGCGATGAAGAACACCGGTCGTACGAACGTCGCCGGTGCGCTGGCCAACGCACTGCAGCTCAGCGGTCGAGGATCGGTCCTGCTTCCGGGAGCCATTTATGGCCATCTGCGTGACCGTGAGATGCTCCTGTTTTTCCCCACTTTCCACAGCCGCCCACCCAACACCGGATTGCTCGAAGACATCCTCAAACGTGCGCCCCACGTCAAAATCATGCTGGCGACACACGAACCGGTGAACAGTTATGCCGAGTGGATCTATGACGTCTTTCCTGCCAATGCGCGATGAATCACAGATCCCGCCAATTCTCATTTCCCATAGCCACCAACCTCACACACACCACCCTCATCCTCACACCCATCATCCGCGTCAATTCGCGCCCATTCGCGGTCGAACCATCATTCGCGGGCACTCAGCGGGAGCCGGCCGCACCCATGGCCTGAGGCTGTTGGCTCGTGACCCCAGCCGGCTTGCGGTACAGGTCGAAATAGGCGATGAACGCAATCGCCACATAAGCCAGGGTTTTGGGGATCATGAGCATGCCCACCATGGGCGCCTGCTGGACGAAGAAAATAACCGGCAGGTAACACGCATACGACACCAGGATCATGATACCGATCCAGGTGAAGGCGCGGTCACGGCTGGCGCGGGCGTCGCGCAGGATCAGATAGGCCACCCCCAGTCCTTGCAGCATCAGCGGCACGTTGCGGATGATGCCCCACGGCTGGGGCGGCACGACGCTGTTCCACGCGTTGGCCGCCGGAATCATCAGCAGCAGCCGCACGCCGGCCGCAGCCAGCAGCAGGTAGGCAAACCAATTCAGCGGCTTGTGAAAACGCGCCTGCCAGATGAACACCATGAGCACGTAAAAGAAAGTCACCGTGATCGCGGTCGCCAGAGCACCCAGGCCCACCAGTCCCAGGCGCGTGCCCACCATGGTGAGGGTGGCATTCAGGTCACCCTGCGCGTAGGCCAGTACACGAAAGCCCACGTGCCCCGTGTCACCCAGGGCAAGCAGCCCGAAGGCGGCAATGAACAGCTTCGCCACCGTGCGGTCCGCCGGTGCCACCATCGGAAAACGGCGGATCATGACGATCACGAGGCTCCAAATAACAATCAGGTAAAGTACGTTGAAAATGATCTCGACCCACATGCGCATGGCTTCGGACATCGTCTCGGTTTCCTTCGTGTCGGGATTTGGTATCGCCAATGCGGCCGATCCGGGCCGCGGCGATACGCAGCCATTATCGCAGGAACGTGACAACAGCGGTATGATCTATACTCATGTTCTGGAGAAACCATGAGTTTCGTGAGCCTCATGCCGCCGCAAAACCCCAAGTTTCAACAGAACATGAGTTTACATCGTATCGGATGAGGTGGAGGGAACCGATCAGGCAGGCTCGCAGTCACCACCGGTGAAGCAGCCCACTGGCACATCACCCAGGGCGCGCTGCAGGTCCGCCGTGCGCAGGATGATCGCCACACCGCGTGTGCCCGAACCGATCGAGACTTCGGTCTGGCTGAGGATCGATTCGTCGAGCAAAACCGGGACGGGTGTTGCCAGCCCAAACGGGGAAACGGCGCCGATCGGGTAACCTGTCACCGCCAGCACCTCCTCAGCGCTGGCCATGGTGAGCCGCGACTGACCCAGGAAACGGCGCAGGGCGGGCCAGGAGACCTGCTGCGGCCCCGCCACCAGCACCATCGTGTACTGCCCTTCCCCGGTACGAAACAGGATGCTGCGCACCACCTGTTCGGGTGACTGGTAACGCTCACGTGCCGCCTGTTCGAGCGAATGCACCGGGCCGGTATGGCGGAATACCTGGTGGGGAATACCGAGCCCAGCTAACGTTACGGCTACGGGCGGGGCTTCCTGCATAGGGTCCAAATCTCCTGGCATGACTGATCTCCATCACGGTGCGGTTTGCCGAAATCCGGCAGCGCGATTATAACGTGCACAGCACGATTGTCAATCTACTACGTGATCCAGGAGCGAACCATGTCCCATCCGCTGGCACCGGCGCGGCAGCCGGTGATTATCGACACCGATATGGCACCCGACGACTGGCTGGCGATGCTGTACCTGCTGCAGCACCCCGGCGTCGACGTGCGCGCCATCACGGTCACTGGCACCGGTGAAGCGCACTGCGGGCCCGGCACACGCAACGCCCTGGACCTGCTCGCCCTGGCCGGCGGTCCGGATATTCCGGTGGCGTGCGGGCGTGCCACACCGCTGGCGGGAGATCGTGCCTTTCCCGACTTCTGGCGTGACCTGGTGGATAACCTGGCGGGTTTATCCTTGTCGCCGAGTCCCCACAACGCGGTGACCGTGCCGGCTGTGGATGTGCTGGCGGAGATCATCGAGATGTCGGACCAACCCGTTCACATCCTGGCCCTGGGTCCGTTGACCAACCTGGGGGAGGTGCTGCGGGCCCGGCCGGCATTGGCCAGCCGCCTGGCGATGATCACGATCATGGGTGGCGCGGTGCACGTGCCAGGCAATGTTGGCGCTTCGTCGGGCATCGACAACGACGCGGCCGAGTGGAACATCTATGTCGATCCACATGCCGCCAACCTGGTGCTGGCCAGCGGGGCGCCGGTAACCCTGGTGCCGCTGGATGCCACGAACGACGTACCGATCACGCCGCAGTTCGTGGCGCACCTGGCGAAGCAGGCGCACACACCGGTGGCACGATTTGTGTACGACGTCCTGGTCCGGCTCGAAAGTTTCATCAGTACGGGGCACTATTACTTCTGGGATCCGCTGGCCGCAGTGCTGGTGACCGATGAAGCGGTGGCCAGGTATCAGACTGAGCTATTACGGGTGATCGAATTGGAAGGGCCAACCTGCGGCCGAACACAGGTTGATGCCGGCGGCTTCCCGGTACGGGTGGCGGTGGCGGCGAACCGTGCACGCTTCGAGGCCCTGCTGCTGGATCAGCTCACGGCGCCTGTGGCGGGTGCAGCTTTGTGTTGATGCTGGGCCACGTAGCGCAGAATCTGGCGGTGCGCCGGCAAATTGTACAGGAACATCGTACGCGCCGCCTGGTCGGGCAAAGTGCCGGCGGTTTGCTGCAGGCAGGTGTGGGCCTGCTGGAGAAGCAGTGGTGCACGGGGATCCCCGTGGGTGTGCAGCACCTCGTAGCAGGTGAGGACAGCCATCATGGGGTGTTTGAACCAAACCATGCGTGTCATCTCCAAATTAGGCAAGATCTGTTCTACCTGGGCCAGTGCGGCAGATAATTCACCCTTTGTCAGGAAAACGCGTGCCTGACCCGCCGGTGCGGCGACCCTCTCGATGTAGCGGCTCATTTCCTGTTTCGCGTCGCGTGCCACTTCGAACGCCTGCTGCGCCTCCACAAGCTGGCCCAATGCGTGTCGTATGAAACCCAGAGTCATAAAAGCGTGACTCAGGTGCATCTCGAAGCCGATTTCCTGGGCAATCCGCACACCCTGCAAACCATAAGCAAGGGCGGTTTCGTGATCACCCAGGTGATGCCAGAGCAGGGCCAGATTCGACAAAACCTGGCATTCATACTGCAGATCGGCCACCTCGTGCATGATGTGATAGGCGCGATCCAGGTGCAGACGGGCGGCGGCCAGGTTGCCCACGATATGGGTCGTGACACCGAGGTAGAAGCGGGTGGTCCCTTCCCCGCCATGGTCCCCAATGGTTTGTCTTATGCGCAGCACCTCGTGGTACATCGCTTCGGCGCGCGGGAAATCGCTCATCTGCCGATAGCCACCGGCCAGGTTCACCATCACAATGGCCGCCAGTCGCAGCCGGTTGTCTGCATTGGCCAACGCCAGTGCCCGCTGGAAAGCCGCCATGGCCGCATCGACGTTTCCGAGATACTGGTGTGCCAGACCCAGGCCGGTGTAACTGATCGCCTCAAACTGCCTAAAGCCGGCCCGTTGGGCGATCTCAACGCCGCGGGTTGTATGGCGGACCATACTGTCGGCGTCACCGTGCATCCAATCGATCGCACCCATCCGCGAATACGCACCGGCCAACAGGTAGTCATCGGCCAGGCGCTCGCCCAGTGCCAGTGCTTGCTGCACCGACGTGTCAGCCTCGGCCAGGTGGCCCTGCCGCTCGTCGAAAAACGAGAGTTCCAGCAGCAGCTTGCCCAACGCGCGCAGGAGATCCGGTGACGGTTCGCTATGCTGTGCTACGAGCCCTTGCAGATGCGTTGCTGCCGCACGAAACGCAGCGGCCCCATCGACATTGAGCCCCAAAGCTTTGAAAACGGCGGCATACGCCAGGGCTGTGCGCTCCAACCTGGGAATGTCGCCCTGCGCGACGGCCCATTTCCAGGCTGCGCGGATGTTATCCAGTTCGGGCTGCACCTCACGCGCCGCGTCGAGGTCATTACTCAGCCGGGGTTCGCGCACCAGAATAAAGTCAAGAAACCAGGCGCTGTGCCGCTGGCGCGTGGTGCGCTCGAGTTCAGGCATGGCCGCCAGACGCGTCGCCGCATATTGGCGCACCACGTCGTGAATCCCAAAGTAATCCGGCTCCGCCTCCGTCAGCAGCGACGCATCGACCAGGCGCTGCAGTCCACTGCCGGACACGTCGAGCACCCCCGCGGCTGCATCGGCACGGATGCTGCGGGAGAAAACGGAGACCTGCGCCAACGCGCGGCGGTCTGCTTCGTCGAGCAGCGCCCAGGAATGGTCGATCAGGGCCTGCATGTTCTGGTGCCGCGCGGGCAGGTCCGTCATGCCGCTCGCCAGGGCATCGAGATTATCGCGCAGTGCCTCAGCCACGGCGGTGCACCCCTGCGTCGTCGCCAACGCAGCGGCCAGTTCGATGCCCAGCGGCAGCCCTTCCAGAAGCTGGCACATATGCACGACCGCAGCCAGGTTTTCAACCGTAAGGCGAAACGTATGGTCGGTGCGCTGTGAGCGCTCGACGAAGAGCTGCAGGCTGCTGTGATTCCCCAGGAGACGGCGAACATCGGCTTCAGTCATCGAGCCAGGCAGTGAAGGCACTGGCAGACCTTTGATGTGATAGACCTGCTCGCACATCAGATTGAGCCGCTGGCGCGAGGTCACGAGAATACGCAGATGGGCAGCCGACTCCAGCAGCTGCACGATCAACCCGGCGGTGGGGATGAGATGCTCGTAATTGTCGAGTATCAACAGGGTCGTGCGGTTTTTCAAATGCGCCAGCAGCAAAGTGAGTGGATCGCCGCCGGCTGTCAGGGTGGACAGCGCAGTGACAATGGCCGCGGCCACACGAAGTTTGAGGATTTCGGCCGGTGTCTCAGGTGCGGCAACGACAGCGGACAGGGGCACGAACCACACCCCATCGGGAAAGTAGGGAAGCAGCTGAGCCGCGGCAGCCTGCGCCAGGCGCGTTTTGCCGACCCCTCCCAGGCCGAGCAGGGTCACCAGCGGGTAGTCCGGGCCGGTCAGGTGCTCTACCAGGTCGGCCAGCTCGTCATCACGGCCAAAAAAGGGGGTCAGCGCGCGGGGCAGGTTATGCGGTACGGCGGTCTCTGTGCGCGGCGCGGCAGGCTCACTGGCAGATATCAGCCGTGTCAAAGGGCCCAGGTTGCCGGTGCGAATTCGTTCGGCCATCTCGACCGTGCGCGGTGAGGGCGTGGCATCGAACTCCTGGCGCAGTATCGTACAGCACTGTTGGTACTGGACCATGGCAGCTTCGCGGCGGTCTGCCATGACCAGCAGGGCCATGCGTTGGCGGTGTGCATACTCGCGCCAGGGTTCCAGGGCCAGCAGGCGTCCGGTCAGCGCCAGCCCGGTTGGGATGGTGTGCTCGCGAATGCAGGCATCGGCTGCGGTTTGCAGGGCGCGCACGACCAATTCGCGCAGGCGTTCGCGTTCGAGGACCAACCAGCCTTCGAACTCGGCCGCATCGTCGACGTAATAACCCTCGAGTAATTCGCCGCGGTAGAGATCGAGCAATTCGATCTGGGTTTCGAGCGGTAGTCCGTCGCTTGCTGCCCGCTCCAGCCAATTGACCTCAGCAACGTCCAGGGTGAATGGCTGGCGTGTGTCGAAAGCCAGGGTCTGGCGGGTCACCAGGAGATACGGATCGAGGAGATGGTGCAGGTTCGGGAGCACGTCGCGCAGGTTCTTGAGGGCCCGCGCATCTTCCACGTCCGGCCAGAACATGGCGGCCAATCGGGAACGCTGATGAACCTGGCCCGTGATGGCCAGGTAAAAGAACAGGGCCTGGGCCTTGCGCGAAACAAAACCGGTCACAACCTGTCCCGCACGCAGAACGCGCGGTGAGCCAAACAGGATCAGTTCGAGTATGCCGGTGTCGAGTGCGGTGTTCATGAGATGCCCGAGTGTCGCGAGAGAACGATGTGTGACGTGTCCGCTGTCGATGACCTTGCGGCTCGCAAACGATAATTTCCTCTGATTTGCAGCGAATTCCGGCCGTTTTGCAGGAAGGTATTCTTTACAGGCCCTTATCGGCGTTTCATCGGCGGGGAGATTGTACAATGTTACCACGAAATTATCAAGGCGTGGGTGATTCAAGATCACCGCACGATTCCTCCAGCCTGTAAGGCCCTCTGGCCCGAGGCCTTTTCTGGGACGCTAGCCGAAACGCTCCTAGTGAAAGGCCTTCGTCCAGAGGGCCTTGCGCGTCATTGACCGGCGACGAACCAGCGTATGCGTCCCGCAGGCAGAGTGCGCCTCACCCGCAAGATACGCGCCAGCGGCATCCTGCAGCAGAACGAAGACGGTCTTGCCACCCATGACGGTGCCGGTCGGGAAATTGACCGGTTGAACAAGCCCTTCGGTCACGATGATGTGGGCCAGAACGCCGCCCGCGCGCTGCCCGGCAGGCTGCCGAGCGATGTACCCGCGGCCGCCGCGGCCGCTTCTACCGCATGCACCTGCGCGGCAAACCGTGCGTTGGCCAGGCGCAGGGCGCGCTCGACATCGACACCCTGGTGGCGCGCCTGCTCGGCCAGGGCAAACAGCAGATCACCCCAGGTCGTTTCGTCGGCGGTGTTCTCAAGCGCACCCAGGGCGGCCCACTGGGCGGCCGGCGACCGCACCGCACCCGGCCACCCCACTCGCGCCGCACGCCGCTGGTAGGTCTGGGCCTGCATCAGGGCGGGCAGGGCCTGGGGCACCGTGCCCAGGGCCGATTCGATCGCACCGCTGGTCTGGCGTTCGGCCTGTTTGATGGTCTCCCAGTTGCTTAGAACCTGTTCCACGCCGTCGACGGCCACATCGCCAAATACGTGTGGATGGCGACGGATCAACTTGGTTACGACGTGACTGACGACATCGGCCAGGCGAAATTCCCCTTCTTCGGCCGCAATCTGCACCTGCATCGCCAGGTTGAGATAAAGATCGCCCAATTCCTCCACCAGGAGTGCCGTTTCGCCGCTCTCGATCGCCGCGACGGTTTCGTAGGCTTCTTCCAACAGCGAACTGATCAGCGACTCGTGCGTCTGCTCACGGTCCCACGGACACCCTTCGGGGGCGCGCAGGTGAGCCACGATCTCCTGCAGCGCATCGTAACCGCCCGCCTTCGTCAGCGGTGGCAGGTAAAGCGCCGTCAAATGATCGAAAGCCGACGATGAGTGGTCGAGCTCGTGCAGCGGCAGGGACTGCAGGGTTTGCCCGGACGTGCCGGCCGCGCGTACGAGCGTGACCGGGTGTTCATCGGGGTACGTATTGAGCAGCACGATCTTCAGTTCGCTCGCCAGCATGCGGCTGTAGAGCTGGGCAACGATGGCCGGACGATCCGGATCGAGCGGGGAGTGGTAGCGGGCGGCGATCAGCATCGCATCGGCCACCTGCAGACCATCCAGGGCATCCAGGTGCAGCGCACGCAGGGTCGGCTCAAGAAAACTCAGGCCATCGATGACCCGCACGGACAGGTTTTGTGAACGTGCTCCCTCCACGATGTACCGGGTCGTTGCTTCGCCGACGCAGGGATGGCCGGGTACGGCGTACACCACCCCGTCCGGCCGCACACCCAGCTCGAGCACGCGCGCTGCAATGGCTTGATACACGTCGGCAAAGTCCTCGTGTGCTTCGTAGATGTCATCGAAACTTTCCAGGGTCAGGCCAGACAGGCCAACCAGGGCATCTACCGTGGGATGTTGGCGGGTTCGCAGATACACCTCGCCCGCGCTGCGCAGCACATCCCATGCGGCGCGTGTGAGCTGGTCCGGACTGCCGGGTCCAAGTCCAACAATCGTTATGGTCATCATCATTCCTATCGGTCGTTTTATGCTGTTCGCCACGAGGTCAGGTCCGCGACCATGGATGCACCATCCACGTCGTCACCTCGGCCACGCAAAAGCCTGGACAGGGATGCCCAGGCTTTACGACGTGATCGAGTTGTAACAGCAGTGGTCGCGGCGGTCAGTCCAACAGAATCTGGCGCACCGTCTCGGCGCTGATCGAATCAACGACCTGATTGTTGATCAGATATTCACGCAGGCGCTGCAAAGACCAGCGATCGAAATTCTGCCCGACATCGCGGGGGCTCGTATTGTACATTTCGATGATTTTGTTCCGTTGTTCTTCGGTGAAGACAGGTGGACGCCCGGGAGATTTGCCCGATTGCAGACCGGAAATGCTTCGTGCATTGTAGCGGTGAATCCACTTGCGAACATTGATTGGATGCAAACCGACCGCCGTGCTGATTTCGGGTACGGTTTTGCCTGAGGCTGACAACAGAATGATTCGTGCGCGCTGGGCCCAATCGATCGTGGTATCCTGGGCTGCTCTTTCCAGCGCCGCCCGCTCATCCGACTGGAGTTCACGGACGAATAACATGCTTCGCGCTCCTTTCGTCGCTTGACAATCGCAATCAGGTTGCGCAGTGATCTGTTTCAAGTTCTATCCGAAAACCCCGTTTTCACGGTCGACAACGGGGTTTTCGGATGGACTCTGGGTCGAATTGTTTACCACAACATGATTATATATTATAGCCAGTCACCCTCATTCGTCAACTTTTCACCATGCCATTTCCCATTTTGGGCCCCGCGCCCGCGCGGCGCGGGGGCGGGGGGGGGGGGGGGGGGGGGGGGGGGGGGGGGGGGGGGGGGG
>CAYUCC010000071.1:0-27286 GCA_964443225.1 uncultured Anaerolineae bacterium | reverse complement strand
GGGGGTTGGGGCGTGGGGTCGGGGGTTGGGGGGGCTGGGGGCATGGGGCCATTGGGGAATGGGGGTTGGAGTCCTAACCCCTGACCCCTAACCCCTAACCCCTGACCCCCATCCCCCATCCCCTAACCCCCAACCAAAGCCACCAACGTGCTGCGCGTCAGCTCGATCCAGGGTGTGGGCCAGAGACCGACGATCACGGTGCCGGCGACGGCCAGGGCAATCGCGACGGACCAGGTGGTTCTGAAGGTGACCGGACTGCTGGAGGTTTCCGGTTCGAGGTACATGTTCACGACGACACGCAGGTAGTAGTAGGCTGAGATCGCGCTGTTGATGACGGCCACCACCACCAGCCAGATCCATCCGGCCTGCACAGCGGCGCCGAATACGTACAGTTTGCCAAAGAAGCCGGCCAACGGCGGTATGCCCGCCAACGACAGCATGAACACCGTCATCGCCGCGCCCAACAGCGGGTAACGCCGGCCCAGACCATTGGCTTCGGTCGCCAGGACGTCCATATCCGAGGCGTGTTCGAGCACAACCAGCACCGCAAATGCACCGACGTTCATGAAAACGTAAGCCACCAGGTAGTAGAGCACGGCGCTTACGGCCTGATCGCTGTTGGCCACCAGGCCGATCAGCAGGTAACCGGCATGGGCGATGCTCGAATAGGCCAGCATACGTTTGATGCTCGACTGGCGCAGCGCAGCCAGGTTGCCCAGGGTCATGGTCAGAACCGACAGGATGGCCAGGACCCACAGCCAGGGCTGTTCCGTGCCCGAGAATGCCGCCAGCACACGCAGCAGCGCGGCCAGGACTGCGGTCTTGGTGCCGACCGACATGAACGCCGTGACCGGCGTGGGCGCACCCTGGTAGACGTCGGGTGTCCACATGTGGAAGGGGACCAGCGCCACTTTGAAGCCAAAACCGACGAGCAGCAGGCCAATGCCGATGGGCAGCAGGCTCGTCAGGGGATCACCCGCCGGCATTTGCTGGAGGGCTGTGACCATCTCGGAAAACACCGTGGTCTGCGTAGCACCATAAATCAACGCCGAACCGAACAGGAAGAACCCGCTGGCAAATGCGCCGAGCAGAAAGTACTTCATGGCTGCTTCCGAGGAGCGCGGCTCCTTGAGGTTGAAGCCCGTCAGGATGTACAGCGCCAGGGAGAGGGTTTCCAGGCTGAGGAACACCGTCATCAGGCTGGTCGAAGCGGCCATCATGGTCATGCCGGCGGCCGCCAGCAGCAGAAGGGCAAAATACTCTCCCTGCGACGAGCTGATGCGCGGCAGGTAGTGCATCGAAAGCAGGGTGCCCAGGCCGGCGGCGACCAGGATAACCAGGCCGGTCATCAGCGCAAAGTGGTCGGCAATGGCCATGTCCTGGAACGTACGGCCGGGTGTCGTCCACAACCAGGCGATTGCACCCAGTGCGCCGAGGATGCCGAGCAGGGCGATCCAACCCAACGCCGTTTTGTTTTGGCGCATCACGGTCACATCGAGCATCAGCACCAGCAGCGCGGTGACGACCAGGATGGTCTGCGGCAGGATGGCAGCAAAGTCAAGGGTGGGAATTTGTAGGGTCATCGTTTACTTCTCCACCATCAGCGCCGTGGGCGGGTTGTTGACCTGCCTGGCCAGGGCATCGACCGACGGGGTGATCTTGTCGAAGAACAGGTTCGGGAAGAGCCCGATAATCACGAACAGGGCGACGATCGGCACCATGATCACGACCTCACGCCACTTGAGATCGGTCAGCGTTGCGATCCCCTTGGGCAGGGTGACGGTACCCTGCATCGTCTGCCGGTACGCCGTGAGCAGGTACCAGGCGGCAAAGATGATTCCCGTGGTGCCCAAAACAGCCGCCCATGGCTGGGCCTGGAACGCACCGAGCAAAATGGTGAATTCGCCGACGAACCCGTTCAAGCCGGGCAACCCTACCGACGACAGCATCGACACCATAAAGAACGCCCCGAAGATCGGGATCAGCTTCCACAGACCGCTGAAGTCGGCAATCATGCGCGTGTGCAGCCGTTCGTAGAGCATGCCCACCAGCAAAAACAGCGCCCCCGTGCTCAAACCGTGATTGACCATCTGCAGGACAGCACCGCCCATGCCCTGCACGTTGAGGGCGAAGATGCCCAGGACCACAAAGCCCAGGTGCGCCACCGACGAAAACGCAATCAGGCTCTTGATGTCGGGCTGGCGCAGCGCCACCAGGGCGCCGTACAGAATGCCGATGATGGCCAGCACGATCAACCAGGGTGCGAACACCGGCACAGCCTGTGGAAAGAGCGGCAGGTTGAAGCGCATGAAGCCGTAGGTGCCCATCTTGAGCAGAATTGCCGCCAGGACCACCGAACCAGCCGTGGGCGCCTCGACGTGGGCATCGGGCAGCCAGGTGTGGAACGGAAAGAGCGGAACCTTGATCGAAAAGGCCAGGGCAAAAGCAAGGAAGGCAAAAATCTGCACGTTGTAGGCCAGATTTTGCTCCTGCAGAGCCAGCACGTCGAACGTACCACCGACCGCATACATCAGCAGGATCGCCACCAGCATCAGGGCGCTGCCCGCCAGGGTGTACAGGAAGAACTTGACGCTGGCGTAAATACGCCGCGACCCACCCCACAGCCCGATGATGAAGTACATCGGCACCAGGCTGATCTCCCAGAAGACGTAAAACAGGACCAGATCGAGCGCCAGGAACACGCCCAGCATGGCCGTTTCCATGACCAGCATGGCGAAATAGTAGGCCCGCGTGCGTTCGTGGATGCTGTCCCAGGAAAAGAGGATCACCAGCGGCGCCAGGAAAGTCGTCAACATCACGAGCCACAGGCTGATCCCGTCGATGCCCAGCAGGTACTGGATGTTAAACTGTGGAACCCAGGGCAGCCGTTCCACGAACTGCATGCCCGGTTCCCCGTTCTGCCAGTTGACGAGCAGGACCAGGGAGACGGCGAACGTCACCAGGGTCACGATCAGCGCCCAGACCCGTTGGCTGCGCGGGTTGGGTAGAAACAGCAGGATGATGCCACCCAACAAGGGTAAAAAGATAATCAACGACAGTAGGAAGTTCATAAGCTATCTCGATCCATTACAAGCTCTTAGCGCAGTGCCAAATACCCCACCACGGCGACGACGCCGATCACCACAGCGAGGGCGTAGGTGCTGATCAGGCCATTTTGCAGGCGGCGCGTCTGGCGTCCCAGCCAGCCCAGGCCGCCGGCAATGCCGTTGACGGCCCCATCGATGTAATTTTTGTCAAAACCGGCAAATCCACCGGCCAGCTGCTTCAATGGGTTCACGATGTAGCGCATGTACGCATCGTCGATGTACCACTTGTTGACCAGGAAGTTGTACAACCAGGGAAAGCGTTCGGCGGTGCGCGTGGCCAGTGCCGGTTGTTTGACGTAGACGCGGTACGCCACGTAGATCATTACCAGCGCCACGGTGCCAGCCACCGCGGCCAGCACTAGCTCCAACACCAACGCCTCTTCGGCGGCGTGCACAGCACCGGTAAACACCTCTTCCAGGTACAGTCCGAGCGTCTCCAGGACCGGCAGATTGACGATGCCACCCAGCAGCGACAGCAGGGCCAGTATCCACAGCGGGATCGTCATGATACGCGGTGATTCGTGCGCCTTTTCGAAGAGTTTACGATCGCGCGGCTCGCCCCAAAACGTCAGGAACACCGATCGGAAGGCATAAAACGCCGTGATGGCGGCGGTGACCAGGCCAACCAGGTATAACCAGATGCTCTGCTCGAAGCTGAAGAAAAGGATCGCATCCTTACTGAAGAATCCCGACATCAGCGGCACACCGGCCAGGGCCGCCGCCCCAATCAGGTAAGTCCAGTAGGTACTCGGTAGTTTCGACCGCAGGCCCCCCATCTTGCGCACGTCCAGCTCCCCGTGCAGGGCGTGCATCACGCTGCCCGCGCCGAGGAACAACAGCGCCTTAAAAAATGCATGGGTCATGAGGTGGAATATGGCGGCGGCATACGCGCCCACACCGACGGCCATGAACATGAAGCCCAACTGGCTGATCGTCGAGTAGGCCAGGATACGTTTCAGGTCGGTCTGGGTCACAGCGATCGTAGCTGCCATGAAGGCGGTGGCGGCCCCAATCCAGGCGACCCACGTCATGGCGGTGGGTGTGAGGGCAAAGATTGCGCTGTTGCGGGCGATCATGTACACGCCGGCGGTCACCATGGTGGCGGCATGGATCAGGGCGCTGACCGGGGTGGGGCCTTCCATGGCATCGGGCAACCAGACGAAGAGCGGCAGCTGGGCCGATTTGCCGGTGGCGGCCAGGAGGAGGAGCAGCCCGACCGTGGTGGCCACGGCCTGGAGGCCGGCGGCCTGTTCGCTCACCTCGAGGAAGTTGATCGTCCCGATCGTCGTCCAGATCAGCATGATGGCCAACGCCAGACCGACGTCGCCAATGCGATTGACCAGGAACGCTTTTTTACCCGCATCGGCCGCACTCGGTTTGGCGAACCAGAACCCGATCAGCAAATAGCTGGCCAGGCCGACCCCTTCCCACCCCACGTACATCATCAGGAAGTTGTTGGCCATCACCAGGATGAGCATCATGAGCACGAAAAAGTTCAGGTAAACGAAGTAGCGTACCATCCGTTCGTCGTGCTCCATGTACGACACCGAGTACAGGTGGATCAGCGCGCTGACGCCGGTCACAACCAGGGCCATCGTAATGGACAGCGGGTCGATCAGCATGGCAAACTCGACGCGGAACGTGCCGAGCGTTATCCAGCTCCACAAGGTCTGCTGGACGTGCATGTCCTCCGGCGGTCGACCCACCAGGGCAAACAGCATGGCCACGGCCACCCCGAACGAAAGGGTGACGGCAGCCGTGGCAATCCACCCCGCCGCGCGCCCCAATCGGCGCCCGGCCACCAGGTTGGTCACGGCACCCAGCAGGGGAAAAAGAAATATCAGCCACGCAAATGTGATCATAAGGCTCCACTGTTCCCAGGCGCAATCGCCTTCCCCGCACGGGGATCAGGAATGAACGAACGACGTCACGGACTCAACGATTGGCCCATCAAATCGTACAACTGCACCAGGTCCACCCCCGGGAACTGGCGTTCGACGATCAGGTCGGCCTGCTCACCCAGCATGGCGCGAACCCGTCCTTCGGGATCACCCCAGTGATCACGCCACCAGATGAGCCAGACACGCTCATGGCCGGCGGCGGCCTCGGCAAACTGGGCCCGCCAGTCAAGGTCATCGTTGGGCAACCACAATTCATCCTGGTAATCGACAACCGGCCCGGCATAATAAACGAACGGCCGCCAGTGAAACGACGGGATGAACACGGCAAAATCACCGGGCCGCGCCTGCGACTTCACCCATGCGGCCACGTCGCGCCACGGTGGGTTTTCCGGCGTCACCGCTTGCGCAACGACGTTCACCAGCATCAGGGCGGCCAGGGCGGTCGTGGCCAGCCGGCGCAGGTTGGGTGTTGGCAGCGCCGCCAGCCCGATGGCCACCAGCAGGCACCAGCCCGGCAGGGCCGGCAGCAGATAACGCTGGGCAAAAATCGGCCGCCACTGTGAAACCAGGAACGCCGCACCGACCGGAACCAGGACGTACAGGCCTGCCAGGATCACGCCGCGCCGCCAGCCGGGTCGCCGCACCTGCCACATACCCCATGCGGCCAGACCCCCCGCCAGCACATAACCGGCACCACTGAGCAGCGCTGGTCCCACCGATGGGATGCCGCTGTACAGTTTGGCCATGTACCCGAGGGAGGCCAGGTCAGGGCGGCCGACCGCCAGGGCGATCCAGAGTCCCTCGCCGCGCCCCACCTGGGTCAGCAGAATGGGAAGCCACGGCGCAAAGGCGAGCAGGATGAAACCTTGCGCAGCCAGCCACTGCCAGGCCAGTGATCCGCTATGCGGCCGGTGACGGCGCCGCATCACGATCCACAGGCCAACCACGAACACGTTTTGAAAGAGCAGCAACATCAGAAAATAATAGTGCGTATACAGACCGCACACCGCGGCCACCCCGTAGGCCAGCCACCAGCGCCAGCGACCCTCGTCGATCGCCCGCAGCAGCAGGTAGGTCGCCACGATGCCGCACAGCGTCAACAGTGCATACATGCGCGCTTCTTGGGCGTACCAGCGTGCGTAGGCCGAAAGGGCCAGGAGCAGTGCAGCTGACAATCCTGCGACGGTGGGTTCGTTTCCGCGTACGGGCGTCACATGGCGCAGGGTACGCCGTCCCAGCGGCAGCATCAGCGCAACGCTGAACATGGCGGCCATGACCGACGGCAGACGAGCCACAAACTCCCCCGCACTGCCTTGCAGCGGCTGTTCCCCAAACAGTACTCGGATGGTAACGTGCAGCACCAGGTAGTACAGCGGCGGGTGCGTATCGGCGGCAGCCTCCTGCACCACCTGCACGGCTGGCAGTTGTGCGTTGAAGATGCTGCTGACTTCATCCAGCCACAACGATTCCGCAGTCAAGGCCGAGGCAAACACCGCCCAGGCCAGCCACAAGATCGCGAGCATCCACAGCCGGTTCGACCGGCCGGACGGTTGGGTTACCACTTCAACAGGTTGATCTCATCGACGTTGGTATTGTCGCGATGCCGCGTCAGGGAAATAACAATCGCCAGGCCAACCGCGACTTCCGCCGCGGCAACGGCCATCACGAGTACGACAAAAACCTGCCCGTCCAGCCGGCCAAACTGGTTGGCCAGGGCCACGAACGACAGGTTGACGGCGTTGAGCATCATCTCCACGCACATGAAAATGATCAGGGCGTTGCGCCGCACCAATACGCCGACAGCACCCACCACGAACAACAGGGCGCTCAGTATGATGTAATAATAAGTAGGAACCATCCTGTTATGACCTCGACGGACGGCGGCTGAGCACGATTGCGCCCACGATACCCACCAGCAAGAGCACCGACGTAATTTCGAACGGCAGCAGGTACGACGTGTACAGAGCTTCCCCGATGGCCTGGGCACTTCCGCTGCCTGGTGCCCCCACGGCCGGCGGGATGGTGGTTCCCAGGATCACCTGGCTAACCACGTAGACCACCTCGACGAGCAGAACGGCACCCAGGACCAGCGACAGGTAACGGGTCCAGCGCCGTGATGGATCGACCGTTTCCCCGGTATGCCAGCCCAGGAGCATAATCACGAACAAAAACAACACCACGATCGCACCGGCGTAGACGATGATCTGCACGGCGGCCAGGAACTGCGCATTGAGCCCGATGTACATCACAGCCAGGGTGGCGAAGTTGAGCAGCAAAAACAGGGCGCTGTGGACCGGTTTGCGTGCCACGACCACACCGGCCGCCGCGGCGGTGGCGACAAGGGCCAGAGGTAAAAACAGGATGAACGACATGTGTCACCTATTCTCAGCTGTTGCACAGAGTTGCCAGGGCTCCGAAGCCGTGGCAGCTCTGCTCAGGCATCCGGCCGGATCACGACGTTCGGCTCGGGCGGGTTGAGCAGGTCTTGTTTGGTCAGCACGGCATCGCGGCGGTTATAGACTGCCAGCGAAAAATCGTGTCCCAAAACGATGGCCTCCACCGGACAGGCCTCCTCACAATCGCCGCAGAAAACGCAGCGCAGGAGGTTGACCTCGTAGACCCTGGCATAGCGCTCGCCGGGTGAATAACGCTGTGACTCCGTGTTTTCAGCGGCTTCGACCAGAATGGCGCCGGTGGGGCAGGCCGCTTCACACAGGGCGCAGCCGATACA
Source organism: uncultured Anaerolineae bacterium (assembly GCA_964443225.1). GTDB lineage: Bacteria > Chloroflexota > Anaerolineae > SSC4 > Amarolineaceae > SSC4. The sequence continues at coordinate 19,547 of CAYUCC010000071.1, read as the reverse complement.
GCGTTCCAGTCCGTTTTCGTAGCGCCGCAGATAATGACGCCCGCGGAAACGCGGATAGACCGAGGCAGGTTGATTGGGAAATTCAACCGTGACCGGCTTCTGGAACAGGTACTTGAGGGTGGTACCCATCGCTTTGGCAATCTCGACGGAGCCCTGAATGGCGGTGCTGATGGTTGGCATGGCAAATGTCCCTACACAACGGCGCGTATCGGCATCAATTACCCAACAAACACTTTCAAGATGGCTGTCACTACCAGGTAGGCCAGCGCAAAGGGCAGCAGGAACTTCCAGTTGAGGTTCATCAACTGGTCGAACCGCACGCGCGGCACGCTGGAGCGCACCCAGATGAACACAAAGAGCAGAAAGACAATTTTGATGAACAGGTAGAACACACCCAACAGCGGCACCTGATCGACGAAGGGTCCGCGCCAACCGCCCAAAAAGAGGGTGGCCATGAGCGCGCTCGACGTGATCATGTTGATGTATTCGGCCATGAAAAACAGGGCGAACTTGATGCCACCGTATTCGGTCTGGTAACCGGCGACGAGCTCGTTCTCTGTTTCGGGCAGGTCGAACGGTGAGCGGTTGGTTTCGGCCAGGGCCGTGATGAAAAACGGCACAAAGGCAACCAGCACCCACAGGTACTGCCACACCGGCCGCGTCGTTTCGACCATTTTTTGCAGGTTGAGGGTGCCGGTCATGACCAGGATGCTGGCCAGCAGAATCCCCATGGGCAGTTCGTAACTGATCATCTGGGCGCCCGTACGCAGCGCCCCCAGGATGCTGTAGTTGTTGTTGGACGACCAGCCCGCCAGGATGACACCATACGTACCCACGCTGGCAATGGCCAGCATGTACAACAGCCCAATGTCGACACTGGTGATCGACAGGGTAATCGTGCGCCCAAACAGCGTGATCGGTGGCCCCAACGGGATCACTGCAAAGGCGACCAGCGCCGGAATGAGGGCCAGCATGGGTGCCAGCAGGTAGACCCACTTGTCGACGTGCAGGGGAACGACTTCTTCTTTGAAGATTGCCTTGAGGGCATCTGCAATCGGTTGGCCCAGGCCAAACGGCAGCGCACGGTTGGGTCCATAACGCACCTGGAAACGTGCCACCAGTTTACGTTCCATCCAGGTCAAATAGGCAAAGCCGGTCAAGAGGATCAGAATCATCACCAGGCTCTTGACAGCCGGAATGAGGATCAATTCAACCCAATCCATGCATCCCCCGTTCTAGGGCATTCAAGAAATCTTGACGTTCGTCACAGTCTTGTCGGCCAGCAGCGTGCCCGCCGGTTCACCGGATTGTCCCCAGGGCACCCAGGCTGACCCCGGCCGCACCGATTCGTCGACCCGCACCACCAACGACACCTGGCCCGCCGGTGAACTCACCGTCACGGCCTGCCCGTCAGCACAACCCAACTGCGCCGCGTCGTTGGGGTGGAGGCCTGCAAACGGTGCCGGAACCAACTGTGCCACCGTAGGACTGGCCTGCACGAGGGTACCCCCGTCGAAGAGACGCGTGCCGGTGACTAACACCAGCGGGTACTGCCCATCGTGGCCGGCGGCGCGCAGCGTAACTGCCTGGAACCGGCGGTTGCTCGTGGGTTTGGCACTGTTCTGTTGTCCCTGGTTCCCCAGCTGATCCCACGTCACATCGGCGTAGGCCGGCACCGCGCGGGCGATTTCGGCCAGCACGCCCGGCACCGAATCGTATTCCCACAGTGCCGTCCGGCGCAGGCTGCCCTTGCTTTTGGCTTTTTGCCCTTTGGCCTTGGCAGCCACCTCTTCTACCACCGGCTGCGGCCACCGGCGCGCCAGGTGCAGCAGGATGGACCAGTCCGCCACGGCCTCCCCGTGCGGACGGTTGCCCGCCAGGCTGCGCTGGACACGCCCTTCCAGGTTGGTGAACGTTCCGGCGGCCTCGATGAATGCCGACGCAGCGGGCAGGACGACATCGGCCAGTTTGGCCGTCTCGCTCAGAAACAGGTCCTGCACCACCAGGAAATCGAGGCGTGCCAGGGCCTTCCGTGCGGCTTCGCTCTCACCGGCCGGGTCGGCACCCATGCAGTACAGGGCTTTGACCCCGCCGCCGACCATCTGTTGGTAGGTCAGGCCGGGCTGTGTGGGCAGCGCTGTGCCCCAGGTACGGCCCAGCCGTTCGCGCGCACCAGCGCTGTCCAACGATTCCTGGCCGGGCAGACGGTTGGGCAGCAGTCCCATGTCACGCGCCCCCTGGCTGTTGGCTTCCAGGCCGGCGAAAGCCAGGCGATCACCGTGGCCACAGGTGTAGACCAGGTTTTGCAGGGCGGTCAGGATTGCCTCCCCCTCGACACCACGCGTCAGGAGCGGGCCAAACAGGATCACCGGATTTTTGGCCTGCGTTAGGAGCTGTGCCGCGGCGGTGACTTCAGCCGCCGTTACCCCCGCCAGGGCCGTGACGGCATCGGGGCCGGCTTCTTCGACCATAGCTGCCAGCTGGTTGAAATTGCCCACGCGCCGCAGGACGTTGTCGTCGGCCCACTTGTTGGCCAGGATCGTGCGGATCATGCCGTGGAAGAGAGCCACCTCACCGCCCGGCCGGTATCCCAGGTACTGGCCGGGATAGCGCGTCAGCTCGATGCGCCGCGGGTGGGCGATCAACAGCTTGACCCCGCGCCGGCGTGCGGCGCGTTTGATGGACAGCTCCAGGACCGGCGCTTCCTCGGATGGGTCGAAGCCGAGCAGGACAATGACATCGGCGCTGTTCAACTGGCGCATGGCCGACATGCCGTGACTGGTGGCAGCCACCGCCGCACCGTCGCGGTGATCGACGTTGTTGGTACCGACCACGGCCCGCATCAGTTTCTGCAGCAGGTAGTTGGCCTCGTTCGACAGTTTGGCCGACCCAATGCCGCCAACCGCATCGGGTCCCTGGTTGATGGCGACACTGCTCAGGCGCTCGGCGACCAGCTTCAGTGCCTCGTCCCAGGAGGTGGGTTCTAACTCACCCCCACGCGTCCGCCGCACCAGCGGTGTGCTCAGGCGCGCTTCGCTATTGACATAATCTACAACGAAACGACCCTTGTCACAGATCCACAGGTCGTTGACGTCCAGGTTCTCACGTGCCATGACGCGCCGCAGGGTATTGTGGCGCACATCGGCGCGCACGTTGCAGCCGACCGCACAGTGCGTGCAAATGGTTTCGACCGGCTGGATTTCCCAGGGGCGATAGCGGAAGCGCGAGACGCGGTTGGTCAGGGCGCCCACGGGGCACAGATCGATGATGTTACCCGACGTTTTGGCATCGACCGGCTGACCGGGGAAGATGTCGATGATCGTTTCGCCGCCGCGCTCGAAAAGACCGAGCTGTGGCTTGTGTTCCCACTCTTCCAGGTAGCGAATGCAGCGCCAGCACAGGATACAGCGTTCCTGGTCCAGCATGATCAGGTCGCTGATGGGATAATGTTTCTGTTTGTGACGCTTTGGCTCGACAAACTGGCTGAGGCCAGGGCCGTATTGGAAGGTCTGGTCCTGCAGCGGGCACTCGCCCCCCTTGTCACAGATCGGACAATCGAGAGGGTGGTTGGTGAGAATGAAGGCCAGCGTTGCTTCCTGGGTGTCCTTGACCAGTTTGCTGCGTGTGCGGACGATCATGCCCTCGGCGACCGGTACGGTACATGCCGTCTGCAGGCGCAGCCCGCGCGCATCGCCGATTTCGACCAGGCACATCCGGCAGGCACCCAGAGGGTCGAGCCGCGAATGCGAGCAGAAGATCGGAATGTCAATCCCGATGCTTTTGGCGGCATCCACCACGAGGGTGCCGGCGGGCACCGCAACGGGCCGGTCATCGATGGTCAGATTAACGTTTGTCATGGTTCAGTTCATTCGATCTGATCAGTCCAGCTCGGCTGGATCGAGTGAGGGCCGATAGGCCGGCCGCAGCGGCATGTCCGGGCGTGTCGTAGCCGGGTTTTTGGCCTGGATGTACGCCTCGAACTCCGGACGGAATTTGTCCAGGTGGCTCTGCAGGCCCCAGACGGCGGCATCCCCAAAGGGGCAAAATGCCCGTCCGCCGGCCACAAAATTAGTGATGGCGCGGGCCAGGTCGAGGTCGGCCACGGTACCGTCGCCCGCTTCGATGCGCTGCAAGATTTTCTCGAGCCAGGTGGTGCCTTCGCGACAGGGTGTGCACTTGCCGCACGATTCTTCGCGATAGAACGAGAGGGTGCGTGACGCCACTTCGACCAGGGATTGCCCTTCACCGATGACGATCACCCCGGCGGAGCCAAGCATCGAGCCGGCGGCCTGGATACTCTCGTAGTCGAGTGGGGTATCGAGCTGGTCGCCGCTCAGGAGTTTCATGGAGAGCCCGCCCGGAACCACCGCCTTCACCGGCCCATCATCCGGTGTACCGCCACCGTAGGTGTAGATCAGCTCGTGCAGGGTCGTACCGTGCGGCAGCTCGTAGACGCCCGGCCGTTTGACCCACCCGCTGAGGCAGAAGATCCGAAAGCCGGTGCTCTTTTCGGTACCGAACTGTTTGTACCAGTCTGCGCCATGGCGCAGGATGTGCGGCACGTTGCTGATCGTCTCGACGTTGTTGACGATCGTTGGCTTGCGGTAAACCCCCTCGACCGCAGGGAAGGGGGGTTTGAGGCGTGGATGGCCACGATCACCCTCCAACGAGGTGAGCAGGGCCGTCTCTTCACCGCATTCATACGCCCCGGCACCGCGATGGACGATGATCTCGACTTCGTTTTGCGTTCCAAAGACGCCGCGCCCCAGGAACCCCTGTGCCTTTGCTTCGGCGATAGCATTCAGCAGGCGGGTGTAGGCAAAATAGTACTCGCCGCGGATGTAGATGAACGCCAGTTTGGCCTCGATCGCATAACAGGCCAGGATGATGCCTTCGATCAGCTGGTGCGGGTCGTACTCCATGATCAAACGATCTTTGAAGGTGCCCGGCTCCGATTCGTCGGCGTTCACCACCAGGTAGCGCGGGTAGACCCCTTTGGGCAGGAAGCTCCATTTTGTACCGGCGGGAAAACCGGCCCCGCCGCGCCCGCGTACACTGGCGGCTTTGACCTCTTCCAGCACCTCGGCGGCGGTTTTTGTGGTCAGCGCGGTGCGTGCGGTTTCGTAACCGCCGGCCGCCGCATAAACGGCCAGGGTATGCGAGTCGGCTTTGTCGACGTTGGCCAGCAAATAGCGCGGCTCCATGCCGCCGTGGGTGTAGGGACCCGTGGGCCAGCGTTCGCAGGTATCGAAGCCGTGACCCGACGTGATGAGTGCCAGGGCCTCGTCGATCTTCTCCGGTGTCTCCAGCTCTTCGAAGTAGCGGATTTTGCCCGTCGCGCGTTCGGTGGCCATGAACATCGGCGCTGTGCCACAGGAACCGAGGCACTCCATGTGGTCCAGGGTGAATTTGCCATCGGCCGTCGTCTCGCCGTAGTCGATCCCCAGTTTGGCCTTGAGTTCCGACGCACAGGCGCGCGCCCCACGCAGCATACAGGGCACGTTGGTACATACCTCGACGTGGACCTCACCGACCGGGTGCAGGTGCAGCATCGTATAGAATGTAGCAACCTCTTCAACCTCGGCCGCCGTCAGCCCAAACAGCCCGGCCACATCGGCCAATACATCGGGCGGCAGATACCCTGCCTCACGCTGCGCCACATATAACGCCGGCACCAACCCCGACCGCCCCTGCGGATAACGGCCAACAATATCCCTGATTTCGCTTTTTGCACTCTCTGACAGCACGACCCTCTCCCTCTGCCCCTACTCCCTACTCCCTACTCCGTACTCCCTACTCCCTACTCCCTACTCCCTACTCCGTCCTCCCTACCTATCCACATCCCCCAGCACCGGATCCAACGTCCCAATGCACGCCACCAGGTCGGCAATCATCCGGCCGCGTGCCATGGTGTCCAGTGCCTGCATGTGAATGAACGACGGGCCGCGCACGTGCAGCCGGTAGGGTTTGGGTCCACCATCGGACTTGATGAAGTAGCCGTGTTCGCCCTTGGGTGACTCGATCGTGGAGTAGATCTCGATCGGTGGCACGTGGAAGCCTTCGGTAACCAGTTTGAAGTGGTGAATCAGTGATTCCATGCTGCGATCCAGCTCGGAGCGGGGTGGCAGGGCCACTTTGCGATCGCTCGTTTTGTAGGGGCCGTCGGGCAGACTGTCGACCGCCTGCTGGATAATACGCAGACTTTGACGAAGTTCGGCAATTCGCACCAGGAACCGGCCGTAGCTGTCGCCCAACTCCGACGTAGGCACTTCGAAATCGTAGTTCTCGTAACCGCAGTAGGGCCGGGCTTTGCGTATGTCGTACTTGACGCCGCTCCCGCGCAAAACCGGACCGGTGCAGCTCAGGGCGATTGCGGCTGCGGGTGACAGGATGCCCACCCCCTCGGTGCGCGCCTTCCAGACCGGGCTGTTGGTCAGCATACGTTCGTAATCATCGATCCGCCCCGGCATCCAGGACAGAAAATCGCGCACGCGCGCGACGAAGGCCGGTGGCAGGTCCTGCCAGACGCCGCCAACCCGTATGTAGGAGGTCGTCAGGCGGGCACCGGATACCATCTCGAACAGGTCGAGGATGATCTCGCGTTCGCGAAATGCGTACATCAGGAACGACATGATCGGCCCGGACAGGTCGAGTACGTGCGTGCCCAGGCCCAGGAGGTGAGCCGCGATGCGCTGGAGCTCGGCCATGATCACACGAATGGCCTGGGCGCGCGGCGGTATCTCCAGATCCAGCATCCGCTCGACCGCCACGACGTACGCCAAATTATTGGTCATCGAGGCGGTGTAGTCCATACGATCGGTGTAGTATACAAAATCTTTGTAGCGTTTGTCTTCGCCCGACTTTTCGAAGCCAGAGTGCAAATAACCCAGGTCGGGCACGACGCGGACCACCGTTTCACCGTCCAGCTCGACCACCAGGCGCAGCACGCCGTGGGTGCTGGGGTGGTGGGGTCCCATGTTGATGACCATGTGTTTGGTCGTGTCCATGCCCTTGGGCAGGGTGGGTGGCAGTGAGACGGCAGGCAGAATCTGTTGACCCAGGCTGGCAAACTCTGGATCGTCCCACGTCACGGTAAAGGGTACCGATTCGCCACCGATCGGGTAGTCCTTGCGCAGTGGGTGTCCCTGCCAATGGTCGGGCATCAGGATCCGGCGCAGGTCGGGGTGACCGTCGTAGCGGATGCCGAGCAGGTCGTAGGTTTCGCGTTCGGGGAAGCCGGCACCGGGCCACAGCGGTGTCAGGCTGGGCACGTGCGGTGCATCACCCCCTGGGGCGGGCACACGCAGGCGCAGTTTGCGGTTGTGTATCGTGTCATACAGCTGCCAGATGGCGGTGAACCGCGGCTGTTCGTGCAGCCACAGGCCATCGATCGCCGTGACGTCGGTCATCATGTCGAAGTGGTGATCGTCACGCAGGCTGCGGGCGATGGCCAGCAGCTGGTCGTGGCCGACGGTGATGGCGGGGTCACCCGGTGACTGTTCGACGGCGTTCAGAATGGCGCTGCCAAAGGCAGTACGCAGCGGTTCGATGACATCCTGGTTTACGGTGGTTGCAGCATCCATGTATTTCGCCTTGGCCGATCTCAGGCCGTTACCGGTTCGACCGCTTCGGGGGTGACCACCGGGTCCTTATAATCGGCGAATTTTTCGCCTTGAATTTTGTCCTGCAGCCTGGTCAGCGCATAGAGCAGGGCTTCGGGGCGGGGTGGGCAGCCTGGAACGTAAACGTCGACCGGGATGATTTTGTCGACACCCTGGATGATCGCATAATTATTGAAAGGACCGCCCGCCGATGCACAAATGCCCATGGCGATCACCCATTTTGGCTCGGCCATCTGGTCATACAGGCGTTTGACGACGGGGGCCATCTTATTGGAGACCCGTCCCGACACAATCATCAAGTCGGCCTGGCGCGGTGATGCTCTGAAGAGCTCCGACCCAAAGCGGGCAATGTCGTTGCGTGACACGCCGCTGGCGATCATTTCCATGGCGCAGCAGGCCAGGCCGAACAGCAGGGGCCAGACCGAGTTCTTACGGCTCCAATTGACCGCCTTTTCCAGGGTGGTTGTGATGACCGAATCATCCGGCAGCGCGTTTTCAATTCCCATAGATTACCTCATTACCATTCCAGCGCGCCCTTTTTCCACACATACACATAACCGACCAGCAGAATCAAAATGAAAATACCCATCTCGATCAGTCCAAAGACGCGCAGTTGACCCAGGATGATCGCCCAGGGATAGAGAAAAACGACTTCGATGTCGAACAGGATGAACAAGACAGCGACGACGTAGTATTGCACCGGGTAGCGGCGCCGCGCATCGTGAAAGGGGATCATGCCCGATTCATAGGGGGAGAGTTTGGTTTGTGACGGGCGCTTGGGCCCCACGATTGAAGGAACGATGATGGCAATGGCAGCAAAAGCCGCGGCAATCACGAATAATATCAGTAGTGGCAAGTAGTCCAGAGACACTCATTCCTCCCGGTCGAGCCACACGTGAGGCGGTGGTGTGCCTTGCGGGCCCCGTGTGGTACATGGGACGTGGCCTGCTGTGCAGCCGAAACCCCCGAACGATGGGACTTCGTTCTGTTTGTCACGACCAAGATTTTAACACGAGCGCGGTGACTTGTCAATCAAAGGCGGTAGTATGCGTCGATTTTTCACGATGGGTGCGAGACTTTTCATTTGAAATATCCTATGTTATAATCGCGCTAGTTGTCACAAGGACCGCACCAACCTGCGGTTGTTGTGACGGACCTGGGTTCTATCCGAAAACTTGCGGCACGGACGTGTTTTCCGGAGAGTTTTCGGGTTTTTGGATGGACTCCTGGTCGAAGTTATGTGTGCCGTCCATTCTCCCTACGTTGTGAGGCGCCTATGAATGTTCTGGAGAACTACGCGTTTATTGGTATCCTCGTGGCTGTTGGTATTGGGTTCCCAATTGTAGGCCTGGCTGTGGCCTGGATCCTGCGCCCCAAAAAGCCAAACCCCATCAAACAATCCACGTACGAGTGTGGTATCGAAACCACGGGCGACACCTGGGTTCAGTTCAAGGCCCAGTATTACTTGTTTGCCCTGATTTTTGTCATTTTCGATATCGAAGCCGTTTTTCTGTTTCCGTGGGCGGTGGCCTATGGCAAACTGGGTTTGTGGGCGCTGTTGGAAGTGGTCATTTTTGTGCTCATTCTCTTTGGTGGACTGATCTACGCCTGGCGTAAGAATGCATTGGAGTGGCAGTAATTATGAACATTCTCCTCGATCCGGGGCAATGGGATCAGTGGCTGCAGAGTCTCCTGGTTGGCTGGGGCATTCCGGACGGACTGGCGACTCTCATTCGCCTGGCGCTGGAAGCGACCATCATTCTTATCTTTGCGCTCACCCTGGTGTTGGGTCTGATCTGGCTGGAACGCAAAGTCGCGGCCCGTATTCAGGACCGTGTCGGTCCCAACCGTCAGGGTCCGTACGGTCTGCTGCAGACGGTGGCCGATGCCATGAAGCTGTTGAGCAAAGAGGACATAACGCCCAAAGCGGCCGACAAATTGAGCTTCAACCTGGCACCGGTGTTCGCGGTATTTACGGTCATCATGCTGTTTGGTGTGATTCCCTTTGCCAACGGGTTGGTGGGCGCCGACTTGAGCATTGCCGCGTTGTACATCGTCGCTCTGGGGTCGATCGGCATCATGGCGGTGCTGATGGCGGGTTGGGGCTCCAACAACAAGTATGCCTTGTTGGGTGGTTTCCGCGTCGTCGCCCAGCTGTTGAGCTACGAAGTCCCCATGATTCTGGCGATCCTGTCGGTCGTCATCCTCGCCGGGACCATGTCACTCAACGGCATTGCCCAGCAGCAGGGCAGCGTGGGCGGTATGGGCTGGTATGCGTTTGTCGTGCCGCTGTCGTTCCTGATCTACTTCGTCGCCGCCCTGGCGGAAGGTGAGCGCACCCCGTTCGACCTGCTCGAAGCCGAATCGGAGATCGTATCAGGCTACAATGTCGAGTACAGCGGCATGAAGTTTGCCTGGTTCTACCTGGCCTTCTTCCTCAACACCTTCATCCTGAGCAGTATTGCAGTTACCCTCTTTTTGGGTGGCTGGCAGGGTCCGTTTGTCGACCAGGTGCCGCTGCTCGGCCTGGTGTATTTTGGTATCAAGGTCTTGTTCGTCATGTATCTCAACATGTGGGTGCGTGCGACCTTCCCGCGCCTGCGCATCGACCAGATGATGGACCTGGCCTGGAAAGTACTCGTGCCGTTGGCCCTGCTGAGCGTGCTGATGACAGCGGTGGCGGTCAAACTGCCCGGCGGGCCCATCGTGCAGGCCGTTGCCCTGCTCGTCATGCAGTTGGCCGGCATATTCATCGGCCTGGGGGTTATCGGGCGCAGCCTGCGCCTGGCGGCGGCTGCGGGTCAGAAAGTTGCGGCCCCAGCAAGCTCGTAAACCTGGAGATGGTTCAGGCGACCCCGATGGGTGCCACGTGACCTGATTTGTGGAGGAGTATTTCGATGCCCAGCATCCCCATCCCGTTACCGACCGTGCCGCAGGCCATCTTTTTGGGCCTGGCCGCGCTTGTCCTGCTCGCGAGCTTGCTTTCAGTGGTGCTCCGTAACCTCTTCCATTCAGCGCTCTTTTTGACGGCGGCCTTTTTTGGCATTGCCGCCATCTACGCCCTGTTGGAGGCTGAATTCCTGGCGATCGTACAGATCCTGGTGTACATCGGTGCCATTGCCACGTTGATCGTCTTTGCGATCATGTTGAGTCGTGGAATCACGAGCCAGGCCGGTCGCCTGAATGCGCAGTGGAGCGCGGTAGCCATCGGTGCGGCTGCGCTGTTTCTTGTTCTGATCACGATCACCGGCGCGGTGAACTGGCTGACCGGCACCGAGGCCCCGCCCGCCGACGCGATCGCGCGGATCGGCACCGATCTCGTTGGTTCCTACGTCGTGCCCTTCGAGGTGGCATCGGTGCTGCTGCTGGTGGCTTTGATCGGCTCGATCATGATCGCCCGTGAGCGTGACTAGGGAGGTGGCATGGTTCCTTTGTCCTGGTATCTGACGCTTTCAGCCGCCCTGTTTGCCATTGGTCTTTTTGGTGCGCTGGCTCGCCGTAATGCCGTGGGTGTGCTCATTGGGGTAGAGCTCATTCTCAATGCGGCCAACATCAATTTCATTGCCTTCTGGCGCTACGGTAATCCCCTGGAAATGACGGGGCAGCTCTTTGCCATTTTTGTCATTACCGTGGCGGCCGCCGAAGCAGCGGTGGGATTGGCCCTGATCATTGCCATCTACCGCCTGCGGGGTACGGTCAATCTGGAGGAAGTCGACCTGCTCAAGGGTTAGGACGGCCGTCGTCCCACCCTGGAAATCGTCGTAAAGTCCGGACCATGCCAAAGTCAAAACCAGCAGCCCGCGCAACCACGCCCGCCGACTTCGATGTATTGTACGAGCAGGCGGTCGAATACCTCCACAAGGGCGCGTACAAACGTGCAGGGCGCATCCTGCATGCCCTGGAGGCGGCGCAGCCGGGCTATCGCGACGCCGCCGCCCTGGCCAAAATTGCCGATGAAGGCAAGCGGGCCCAATCGTTCGTGCAGTGGAGTGCGGCGTTGTTCATGGTGCTGGTGGTGGCGGTCGTCTGGTGGATCTGGCGGCCCACCGATTTGTGGGTTTTGATTATCGGTGCACTGGCGCTGTTGGTGGGTATCGGGCTGGCTCAGCAAGTCTACGCCCGCTTTCTGAGCCCCCAGCGCCTGACTCAAAAATAGCTAATCATCGGAAGTCGAGGTTGTGCATGCTCAATCTCTCGTGGCTGATACCCGTTATCCCGCTTCTGGCCTTTGCCATCATTATCCTGGTCACCAACCGCGGCGAACGGCGCGCCTCCGCACGAGCCAAACAGTTGAGCTCGACGGTCGCCATCGTGGCGATGGCCATCACCTGGTTGATCTCGCTCGTTGGGATCTCGATCCCGGTCCTGGCCAATTACCACGAATACGCCGAGCATCCGTTCGATGTGACCTACCTGTTCATCCCCACCGGTGAACAAACCTTCGGCTATTTCGGCATTCTGATCGATCCGCTGACTGCGGCGATGCTGTTGATGGTGCCCCTCGTGTGTCTGATGATTTTCATCTACGCCCGCGGCTACATGTCCTGGCCCCATCACCTCGATGCGAACAGCGAGTACCCCCGGCAGGACGAAACGTCGAAAGAGCTGGATCCCCGCTACAGCCGGTTCTTCGCCTATGTGTCGCTGTTTGCGGCGGGCATGTTGGGGGTGGTGCTGGCCAACAACCTCTTCATGCTTTTCGTTTTCTGGGAAATCATGGGCCTCTGTTCGTACCTGTTGATTTCCTTCTGGTTCGAGAAGAAGTACTGGGACCCCAAACAGATTACACCCAAGGGGGCCGGCCTCAAGGCGTTCCTCACCACCCGCATCGGTGATGTGATCATGTTCAGCGGCATGGCGCTGCTCTTCGTGGGGACGGGAACGCTCAATTTCGATGAGATCTTCCGCAACAGCGAGACGATGCATCAGCTGGCAGAGACGGTAGTGCCGGGCCTGGGGATCACCTGGGCCGCGCTGATCGCGTTTTTGATCTTCTGGGGGTCCATTGGCAAATCGGCCCAGTTCCCGCTGCACGTCTGGCTGCCCGATGCGATGGAAGGCCCGACACCGGTCAGTGCCCTGATCCATGCTGCCACCATGGTGTCAGCCGGTGTATACCTGATCATCCGTATGTTCCCGCTGTTCGAGGTGGCGTCCGAAACGGCGCCGTGGGTCCTCAACTTTGTTGCCTTCATCGGTGCCTTCACGGCCATCTTCGCCGCCACGATTGCTGTGGCGCAAAATGACATCAAACGGGTTCTGGCTTATTCGACCATCAGCCAGCTCGGTTACATGTTTGCTGCCCTGGGTATCGGCGCCTACGTCGCCGCCACGTTCCACCTGCTTACCCACGCCTTCTTCAAAGCGCTGTTGTTCCTGGGTTCCGGCGCCGTCATCCATGCCGTGGAACACGGTGAGCACGAGCTGCACCATGCGCACGGCGCAGCGGGTCACGGTGAGGAGCACGGGCATGACGAACACGGTCATGATACCGCCAGCGGCCCGCCCTTCGATCCGCAGGACATGATGAACATGGGCGGCCTTTGGCGGCGCATCCCGCGCGTGGGGTGGACGTTCGTCATCGGCGGCCTGGCGCTGGCGGGTTTCCCGCTGCTGAGCGCCGGTTTCTGGAGCAAGGACGAGATTCTGTCGTCGGCGTGGACGCTGAATAAGACGGTGTTCTGGACGCTGGCGGTGGCGGCGTTGATCACGGCGTTTTACACGGGACGCCAAATTTTCCTGACCTTTGGTGGTGAGCCACGCTCCGAAGCCGCCGCCCTGGCGGGTATTCCCAAGAAACTGCCACGCTCTGGCCTGCGCATGTTTGGTCTTATGACCTGGCCGTTGGTCATCCTGGCCTTCTTTGCCCTGGTGGGTGGTTTCATTGGTATTCCCGAAGACTTCCCGGTCTTGGGTGCTGTGGGCAACTATTTCGAACACTGGATTGGCAGCCTGGAAGAGGCGCTCCTGGGCACGGTGTTCGTACCCGAATTCACCTGGTTCGTACTCGGCGTGTCGGTCGTTGTATCCTTGGGTGGTCTTGGCTTGGGCTGGCTCGTTTACGGGCGCAAACCGCTCGTCGCGGGGCAGGTCGATCCGCTCAAACGGGCGTTGGGTCCGATCTGGACGGTGCTCAACCGTAAGTACTACTTCGACGAGCTGTACAGCGCCGTCTTCATCCGCCCGGCGGTGGCGATCGCGACCTACCTGGGTCGCTTTGACCGCAGTATCATCGACGGCATTGTCAACGGGGTGGGCAGCTTGTGGCGCTGGATTGCCAATGCACTGCGCTCCTTCTTCGACGAGCCGATTATCGATGGTCTGGTGAACGGAGTGGGTACGGTCACCGGGTGGTTCGCCGGCATCGTACGGCGGATCCAGACCGGTCAGGGGCAAAATTACCTGCTCTTTGCCGTGTTGACCATTCTGTTGGTGCTTGGTTTTTTCCTGTACACATAGATCGTAAGCAGCGTGTGGTGCCACCGCCGGCGGTGGGTGGCCCGTTATTTCTGGCAGCGATGCCAGTCAGTTGGCTGATTTGTTGAGGAGGCAGGTTACATGTCTTTTCCGTTATTGACGATCATCACTTTCTTGCCGCTTTTGGGAGCTTTGGTTATCCTGGTGCTGCCCAAAAACAACGAACGCCTGATCAAGTGGTGGGCGGTGGCGATCAGCATCGTGCCCCTGGTATTGTCGATCTATCTCTGGTTTTCTTACAACCAGTCGATAGGCGGCTACCAGTTCATCGAGATGCTCCCCTGGATTCCACAATTGGGTGCATCCTACCACATGGGTGTCGATGGTTTGAGTGTACCGCTGATCTTCTTGACGACGTTATTGACCACGTTAGGTTTGTGGTATTCGAATCGGGTGATTAAAGTCCGCGTGCGCGAATTTTTCCTGCTGTTTCTGCTGCTCGAAATGGGCATGCTCGGTGTTTTCGTCGCCCTGGACTATGTGCTCTTCTACGTCTTCTGGGAGATCGGTCTGGTGCCGATGTACTTCCTGATTGCGATCTGGGGCCAGGCAAAAGACCGTCCGCAGTACGCCGCCATCAAGTTCTTCCTCTACACCCTGGTTGGTTCGGTGGCCATGCTGTTGGCCATCCTGGGCATCTACTTCGCCACCGGCACGTTCGACATCGTCCGTGCCGCCGAATTGAAGCCCTTTGCCGATGACATGGTCTTGGGGAGCATGGCATTCTGGGCGTTTTTCCTGGCATTTGCGATCAAGGTACCCAGTTTCCCGTTCCACACCTGGCTGCCCGATGCTCATACGGCGGCGCCCACCGCCGGTTCGGTCATCCTGGCCGGTGTCCTGCTGAAGCTGGGCGCCTACGGTTTCCTGCGCATCGTGCTGCCGACGTTTCCCAACGCCTTTAAACAGTGGGCAATGGTTGTCGTGGCCCTGGGGGTGATCAGCATCATCTACGGTGCCCTGGTCTCCATGG
Source organism: uncultured Anaerolineae bacterium (assembly GCA_964443225.1). Taxonomy (GTDB): domain Bacteria; phylum Chloroflexota; class Anaerolineae; order SSC4; family Amarolineaceae; genus SSC4. The sequence continues at coordinate 4,475 of CAYUCC010000071.1, read as the reverse complement.
CCCAGTGGGACCTGAAACGCCTGATTGCCTATTCATCGGTGAGTCACATGGGCTACGTGATGTTGGGCATTGGTGCGGCTGCTGCCGGGATCGGTATGACCGAAGCGGGTACGTTCGACAGCCAGGCCATGGCCATCAACGGCGCGGCACTGCAGATGTTCAACCACGGCATCATCACGGGCGGTTTGTTTTTCCTGGTTGGTGTGATCTACGAACGGTCCCACACCCGCGAATTAAAACGTTTTGGCGGCCTGGGGGCCAAACTGCCCTACTTCTACGGCATTATGCTCGTGACGGCGTTTGCCTCGTTGGGCTTGCCAGGCCTGGCAGGCTTCTGGAGCGAGTTCCTGGTCTTCCGCGGCGCCTTCGACATCGTGGCGGTATACGCAGCCATTGGTGTCATCGGGATCGTCTTCACGGCGGCCTATATTCTGTGGAAGATCGTCCAGTTCGTCTTCCTGGGCGAATACGATGCCCACAAGATCGACCACTGGACCGATCTGGATGCCGGGGAAGACAAACACGAGCCGACGGACATGTCGCGCTTCGAGAAAGTGACGATGTGGCCGTTGGTAGCCTTTATGATCCTGTTTGGTATCTATCCAACGCCGCTGATCAATTTCTTCAACCTGGCATCGACCGAACTGCTCAAGCGGCTGTAATCCGGAAGGGAGCATGATCCTGTGAATGTTCTGTTGCTCCTGGCACCTGAATTCATACTCTTCACGTTCGGGCTGATCGTCTTTGTGGTCGACCTGGTTCGGCGTGAGAAGGCATCACCCGCGCTGCTGCAGGGTTTGACCCTGGCGGGGCTGGCGGTTGCCCTGGTGGCCTGTATCCCGCTCTTTGCGCAGAACCAGGTGGTTCTCGACATGATGGTGATCGATTCATTGTCCATCTTTTTTAAGATGAGCGTGATCATCGTCATGATCCTGGTCGTGCTGTCGGCGGGGGACTACATTGCCTCACGCAGCAGTCATCGCGGTGAGTTCTACGGCGCGCTGCTGGCAGCCACCCTGGCGATGTCGGTAGCGGTCAGTGCCAATAACCTGGTGCTCATCTACCTGGGCATGGAGTTCCTGAGTATCACGTCGTACATCCTGGCCGGTTTCCTGCGCAACGATCCGCGGTCCAACGAAGCGGCCATCAAGTACTTCCTGTACGGCTCGGTGGCGTCCGGTGTGATGCTGTATGGTTTTTCGCTGCTCTACGGGGCGACGGGCGGCGTCTACCTGACCGACCTGGCGAGCGTTTTCCAGCCGGACAGCGATGTCAGCCTGGCGTTGGGCCTGCCGGCCCTCGTACTCATCATCACGGGCTTCGGTTTCAAAGCCAGCCTGGTGCCGTTCCACCAATGGGCACCCGACACCTACGATGGTGCACCAACACCCATCACCGCGTTTCTTTCGACTGCCTCCAAAGCGACCGGTTTTGCGCTGTTGATTCGCACCCTGGCGATCGGTTTCCCCGGTTTGCAGCCGGAGTGGACGAACGGCCTGGCCGTCCTGGCCATGGTGACGATGACCATCGGCAACCTGGCGGCGATGCGCCAAACCAACGTGAAGCGCCTGCTGGCCTATTCGAGTATCGCCCAGGCGGGGTACATCCTCATCGGCCTGGCCACGCCAGTGGCAGGTGGTGGGGCGTTCAATGGCATCAACGCCGTGCTGATCTACCTGTTCGCCTATATCTTCACCAACGTGGGCGCCTTTGTGACGGTGGCCGCCGTGGAACAGGCGACAGGAAGCGTCGAACTCAAGGATTGGTCGGGCCTGATACGCCGCCAACCCTTCCTCGCCACGGTGATGCTGATTTTCATGCTGTCGCTGGCGGGCATTCCACCAACCGCCGGCTTCATCGGCAAATTCTTCGTCTTTGGCTCGGCCATCCAGGTCGAACAGTACCTGCTGGCCCTGGTGGCTCTGATCAATGCCGCCATCGCCGCTTTCTACTACTTGAACGTGGTGCGTTACATGTTCTTCGAACCAGCGGGGGATTTGCCGGCCTTCAAGATCGACCGCGCAGTGCGGGTCGTGCTTGTGGTTGCGGTGATCATGACCCTGCTGATCGGTCTCTATCCTGAACCATTCATCCGCTGGGCGACGGACGCCGCCGCCCCGATGCTGGCGCTGCTCTGAACGACGCAGCCCTAAGAACTGCCGACGTGAAACACACCCGGTGACAACAAGCCACCGGGTGTGTTTTATGGGGGGCAGGTAGACGCTGAGTTTTGGCATTGCCGCTTCGGTCTGGTAAAATCGTACCTGATCGGCGAGCCGCGGCACGTCGACCAGACACGTGGAAAAACACTGGCTGTCAATGCCAGCCAATTTGATAGGAGCCTCCTGAAAGCCATGCGTGGAGACGTGGGCAAATACCGCCTTGAAATCATCGTTGCCCTGTTGGCGGTTGTTGGCGTCGTGTTCATTGTCGTGGGCAGCAGCCTTCAGAATACCGTCTTGAACCAGGCCCGCGACCTGGTCAGCGGCGGCACCAACGCCGTACAAACCGTGGGTGAGCGCATCAACCAGTTCCTGGCCACCCGATCGGTGTTCGACCTGATTGGCATCGCACTGGTCATCGGTGCCGTCGGGTTCCTGATCTGGCGTGTCCGTTATTGGGTTATCCATTCGTCACGCTGGGTGGCAAAAACCTGCCCGGCGTGCGGCAATGAACTGACGCGGGTGCCACGCCGACTGCTGGATCGCGGTGTTTCCCTGATCCTGCCGGTGCACCGCTACGCCTGCAACCGTCCGACCTGCGGTTGGCAAGGTTTGCGGATCAGTCGTGGCAAACGGCGGAAGGATGGCGCATCCAATCGAACCAGTCGTTGACATGGTTGTGAGCAAACAATGAAACTATCCTCTTTGCTGCCGGTGTTACGGGTTCTGCAGCGGCGGGACACCACCGATAACGACGTCGTCGAGATCACGGCCGATTCGCGCCGCGTGGTGCCCGGCACGTTGTTCGTGGCCATACCCGGCGTCAACGCCGATGGCCACGACTACATCGCCCAGGCCGCGCAGCACGGTGCGGCGGCCATTGTCGGGCAGCGCCCGCCCGAACTGCTGCCGGTGCTGGATATGATGCCACACGTGCCCTACTACCAGGTCGAAAATAGCCGCGCCGCCCTGGCTTGGCTATCGGCGGCCTGGCACAACTACCCGGCACGCCGGCTGACGGTCGTGGGGGTGACGGGTACGGACGGTAAGACGACCACCAGCAGCCTGATTGCCGCTGTCTTGCGCGCAGCGGGTCGATCGGTGGGTCTGGTGACCACGCTGAGTGCCGACATCGATGGCAAGGCGATCGACACCGGCCTGCACGTGACGACACCCGATGCGCCCGATACCCAACGTCTGCTGGCGGGTATGGTTGGATCTGGCTGTGAAATCGCGGTCCTGGAGAGCACCTCCCACGGCCTCCACCAGCGGCGCGTCGATGCCTGCGAATTCGACATCGCCGCGGTAACCAACATCACCCACGAACACCTCGACTATCACGGCACCTGGGAAAACTATGCCGCCGCCAAAAGCCGCCTCTTTCGCGAGCTGAGTTATGCCGCCGACAAACCAGGCGTGGCCAAGGTGGCCGTTTTGAACGCCGATGACGCCAGTTTTCCGCTGCTGACCGCCGTGCTCAACCAGGGACGGGCCGATGTCGTGCGGCTGACGTACGGTTTACAGAACGGCGCCGTGCAGGCGAGCGGTGTTCACCACGCCCCCAATCATACATCGTTCACCCTCGACCTGGGCCACGGCATTCGTGAGTTGGGCGTGCCATCGATGCTGCGTACGATCCCGCTACAAACGTCCTTGATTGGCGATTTCAATGTGTATAACATCCTGGCCACCGCCTGTGTAACGCTGGCATTGGGGGTCACGCCGGATGTGCTGCGCCAGGCAGTGACGGCGTTTCCCGGTGTCGTGGGACGCATGGAACGCATCGACGAAGGACAGCCCTTCCTGGCCGTGGTCGATTTTGCGCATTCACCCGTTTCGTTGGCGCGTGCCCTGGAGACGGTGCGTGCCCTGGTGGCACCCGGTGGGCGCCTGATCACGGTGTTTGGCTCGGCGGGCGAACGTGACCGCGCCAAACGGTATCTCATGGGGTCCGTGGGCTGTCAGCTGGCAGATGCCACCATCATCACCGCCGAGGACCCGCGCACCGAGTCGCTGGCCGAGATTTCGGCCGAGATTGCGCGCGGCTGCCGTGATGCCGGCGGTGTGGAGGGTGAGAGCTTCTGGCGCGTCGACGACCGCGCCGAGGCGATCGCCTTTGCGTGCCGGATGGCGCGCCGCGGCGATGTGGTGATCGCCTGCGGTAAGGGGCACGAGCGGTCGATGTGCTTTGGGACAACCGAGACACCGTGGAATGAGCAGGAGGCGATGCGGGGGGCGGTGCGGGGGCGAGGTTGGGGGGTGGGGGTGGGGGAGGCGGGGGGAGGGAGTCGGGGTTGGGGAGGAGGGGGTGGG
>CAYUCC010000070.1:0-27598 GCA_964443225.1 uncultured Anaerolineae bacterium | reverse complement strand
GCTGGCTACTTCGGTGTGGCGCCAGGCACTTCGGCCAAATCGAATCCCAACGCACTGGAGTCGGCGCGCGCCAATACCATCTTCACCAACGTTGCGCTCACACCCGATGGTGATGTTTGGTGGGAAGGCATGACCAAAACCCCGCCACCGGAGCTGATCGACTGGCTGGGCCAGCCCTGGACGCCCGACAGTGGGAAAAAAGCCGCACACCCCAATGCCCGCTTCACAGCACCGGCCTACCAGAACCCCGTGATCGATCCCGAATGGGAAAACCCCGACGGCGTGCGCATCAAGGCCTTCATCTTCGGCGGACGCCGCAGCAACGTCGTGCCGCTGGTCGTGCAGGCGTTCAACTGGAACTACGGTGTCTACATGGCCGCCACCATGGGGTCCGAGACGACCGCTGCCGCCGCCGGCCAGGTGGGCCAGGTGCGCCGTGATCCGTTTGCGATGCTGCCATTCATGGGCTACCACATGGCCGATTACTTCAACCACTGGCTGCAGTTTGGGCGCCAGGCTCCCAATCCACCCCGTATCTTCAGCGTCAACTGGTTCCGCACCGACGACAAGGGCAACTTCCTGTGGCCCGGCTTTGGTGACAACATGCGTGTGCTGCAGTGGATCGTCGACCGTGCCAACGGCAAGGGCTTCGGCATCGAGAGCCCGCTGGGCTGGATGCCGCGCTACGACGACCTGACGTGGACCGGCCTGGAGAATTTCACCGCCGAGACCTTCCGCGAACTGATGGCGGTCGATCGTGACCTGTGGATCAAGGAGATTCTGCAGCACGAGGAACTGTTCCTCAAGCTCTACGACAAACTGCCCAAGGAGTTCATCTTCCTGCGCGAGCTGATCCTGTCAGGGCTGTGGCGCTCGCCAGAGCACTGGGGGCAGACGGCGGAGAGGCCGGATTTTTAGGGAGTAGGGAGTACGGAGTAGGGAGTAGGGAGTAGCGCGGGGACTGGTGCCTTGCGTGAAGTGGTATGATTGTGGGATATGCCCGGCATCTGGGGTGCCGGGCATATTTTGTGCAGGGCTTGGGTGTCGAAAGGAGGTGCTGTGGTGGGGGATTTGAGTTCTTTCGAGGTGTTGAAGTTTGACCGTGATGAGACCTTGACAGAGCAGCTTGACGATTATAAACAAATCGTTTACAATTCTACATATGATTCGATCGTTTGCGAATGATGACACGGAACACTTCTACAAAACCGGCAAATCACGCCGTATATCACCGGAGATTCAGAAGCGCGCGGGTATGCGACTCACACAATTGAATGCAGCTACACGTATTGAGGATCTGCGCTTACCACCATCTAACCACCTGGAAGCTCTCAGCCATGATCGTCTTGGGCAATGGAGTATACGTATCAACAGCCAGTGGAGAGTTTGCTTTCGCTTCGAACATGGCGATGCTTTCGACGTCGAAATTGTCGATTATCATTGAAAAGAGGCAATGATGTTTGAATCTGGTTTGCCACCCATTCATCCTGGCGAGTTTTTAGCTGAGACGCTATATGAACTGGGCGTTTCTCAGTCTCAGTTTGCGCGCGCCATAGGTATATCACCCATGCGTGTATCGCACGTGATTCACGGGATGCGCCCGGTGACTGCGGAACTAGCGCTGCTATTCGGACGTGCGTTGGGGCAGTCGCCGCAGTACTGGCTCAATTTACAGGCGGCGCACGATCTGAAGGAAGCTGAAACGGCGATCGGCGGCCAGTTATTGAATGTTGCTAAGCTGGTCCCGGTCTAAACTCATGTTCTGTTGAAACTTGGGGTTTTGAAGCGGCATGAGGCTCACGAGACTCATGGTTTCTCCAGAACATGAGTATAGGTACGCATTCGCAACCTCAGTGTGGTTGCGAATGCGTAGGCCCCACCGGCGGGCTTCGTCTCTGTTTGATCTCGGCTTGGAAAGTCGTTTTTCGGAAGGTTCCTCAAACTGCCTGGAGGACGGTATTGGGAATGGAAGGCAGCACTTCGTTGACTTCCAGGTAGGGCTGCACCATCTGCTCGGCCCACGCCCACAGCCGTTTGGCCGCGGCGGCGTCGTGTGAGGCGCGGGAGGAGGTGGCCGGTTTGGATTTGACAAAGTATTGGCCGCTGACGTTGGCCACGTCGGGTGACGACGCCAGGTAGATCTGGGTTTGTGCCCCTTTTTCGGGCGAGATGGCAACCAGTTTCTGGACGATCTGGGTGCCGTAACCAATCAGCCCGGCGTTGTTGCGGCCAAAGTTTGTCGCCACGAACCCGGGATGCAGAACATTGGCGGTGACTCCACTGCCGTCGAGGCGTGCGGCCAGTTCATGGTTAAACAGGATATTGCCCAGCTTCGACTGCGAGTAGGCAGTCCAGCCCCGGTAGCGCTTACGGCCCTCGATGTCATCGAAGTGGATGCCCGCCATCTGGTGGGCGTTGGACGAGACGTTGATGATGCGTGCCGGCGCGCTGGCCTTGAGCAGGTCGAGCAGCAGGTGCGTCAGCAGGAAGGGGCTCAGAAAGTTGAGGGCAATCGTCAGCTCGATGCCATCTGCGCTTTCCTGGAACTTGCTGTAGTAGGCGCCGGCGTTGTTGACCAGCACATCCAGGCGTGAGTAGTGCGCCTTGAATTCCGCGGCCACGCGGCGCGTCTCGGCCAATGAGGACAAATCGGCGACCAGGAAGGTCACGTCGGGGTTACCTGTTTGCTGCCGGATGCGCCCGGCGACAGCCTGGCACTTTTCGGCGCTGCGCCCGATGCCAACGACGGTGGCGCCCATGCGCGCCAGCTCCAGTGCGGTTACCTCACCAATGCCGGCGGTGGCGCCGGTCACCAGACAGACTTTTCCTTGCATCGAATCCATGATCATCCTCGCCTCGTGGTATGGGTCATACTTCTCCGTCATTGGACCCACGATGGCGGCGGGTGGTCACAGGGTGAATCCTGGCGCGCGGTGAGCCGTCACAACAACGCCGGCAAAGCCCGGCCGACCATGGCCCATCGAGCAGATCGACATGTGCCCTGGCGCGCAGTTTCGCGAAGATTCGCGCACATTCGCGGTTAACTCAAGCTTCCGCGGGAGTTTCTGCGTCCTCCGCGGGCACAGCGGTCAGCGCCTGTTCGATGTCGGCCAGGAATTGGCGGATGCCTTGCAGCAGGGTGTGCAGACTCTCGGCGTCGAGCTGGGCCTCGGCCTGGATCGTGGTCAGGTCGAGGCGGGCGAGCTGGGCCTGCACGGCGGCCAGGACCTGGGCGGCGGTGCGTTTGCCGGCGGGGCGGGGCTCGTGTTCGGCGGCGTGCGGGGTGCTCACGTGCTCGCCGCTTTCGCTAACGGCCGATGGGAGCGTTGCCGGCGGTTGGTCCGCGGGGACGGCTGGCAGTTCTTCCACGGCGGCGGTTGGGGGAGGCGTTGCGACCACGCGGGTGCGCTGCGCTTCGGCGAGGGCCGTATCGACGTCGCTGCCGGCACGCACCGCCTGCACGGTGCGGTAGACCTGGTCGACGGTGAGTTCCTCGGCCTGCGTGGCCTGGGCGAGGCGTTGGCGGGTGGCTTCGTCCTCGACCTGGGCAATGAAGCGGGCGTGGCGGATGGCGTCGGGCCGCTCGCGCACCAGGTTTTGTACGTCAGCACCGGCCTTGGCCACGGCCAGCATGTCACGCACCCAGCTGTGCGATTTGCCGGTACGTTTGGCGATGTCGCGCTGCGACCAGCCCAGGTTTTCGTTCATCTGCAGGATGGCGAGCGCGGTTTCGAGCGGCGTCAGGTCCTCGCGCTGCACGTTTTCCACCAGCGAGATCGTCAGCAGCGTATTGTCGTCCCAGTCGGGGTGCAGGTAAACCGGGACCTGCTCGATGCCGGCGGCGCGCGCGGCGGCCAGGCGGCGGGCGCCGTAGGCCAGCTGGACACGGCGGCCCTGCAGGCGCCCGTCGAGCGCACCGATGAAACCATGTTCGCGCATCGACTCGACCAGCTCGGTGACCTCGATATTCTGCCGCGGGTTGAACGGGTTGGTATCGATGTCCTCGACGCGCACGTAGGAGAGCTGGGTATGAGCGCGTGCCCCGATCAGGCGTTGAATCGCCTGGTTTTCGCCGCCCAGCAGGTCGGCGCCGGTCAGAACGGCGGTTTCTTCTGATTTTTCCTTTGGGAAAGGTTTTTCCTTTGGAGAAACCTCTGTCTTTTCCTTCGGAAAAACATCTGTCTTTTCCTTTGGAAAAGCCATGGATTCACGCTTTTTCGCCATGCAGAATCTCCTTCGCCAGGGCGCGGTAGGCGGTGGCGCCGCTGCTGCGTGGGGCATAGGCCAGGCCGCTGCGTCCGGTGGCGGCGGCTTTGGCCAGATCGATATTGTTGGGGATGATCGTCTGGAAGATGTGCAGGTTGTTACCGACCAGGACGCGCACCTGGTCCTCCCAGCGTTTGTGCGTGCCGACGCGTGAATCGGACTGGGTCACGACCAGGCCGGCAACGTAGAGCCCGTAATTGAGCTCGGTGCGCACGCGGTCGATCACCACAAAGACCGCCTGCAGGCCGCGGGTGCTCAGGAATTCGGGCACGAAGGGAACCAGCACCGCATCGGCTGCGGCCAGGGCGTTGACCGTCAGGATGCCCAGGTGCGGCGGGCAGTCGATCAAAATGGCGTCATAGGCCGCACGCGCCGGGTGGAGCAGCCGCTCCAGGCGGCGTTCGCGGTTGAAGGCTGCCTGCAGCTCCTGCTCGGCCAGGCTCAATTCCAGGTTAGCCGGCAGCAGGTCGACCGGATCGACGGTGGCGCGCACGACGTACTCGCCGAGATCGAGCGTGCCGCCGTGCGGGTGCAGCCCGGCCTGCAGCGCCGTCCAGATCGTCTTATCCAGCGCATCCGGCCGGTGGCCCAGGTGCAGGGTGGCCGCGCCCTGCGGGTCGAGGTCCACGACCAGCACCCGCTGTCCCTGTTCCGCCCAGGCCGCCGCCAGGTTGACCGTCGTCGTCGTTTTGCCGACCCCACCCTTCTGGTTGACGATTGCGTAGACTTTCACGTCGCTCCTCGTTGTTTGGTGGCTTGGGGTTAAGTATAGCATAAGGGAGTGGGAAGATGGGAATGGGGGGATGGGGGTTGGGGGTTGGGGGTTGGGGGTTGGGGGTTGGGGGTTGGGGGTTGGGGAATAGGAGTGTGTCCACCATTGTCTTCCCTCGCAGGGTCCGACCAGGCTGAGGCCAAGGCAGCAGGCTATAGATCGACGCGCAGCAGAACCTCCAGGCTCTCCACCGGCGAGCGGTAACCGGCGGCGACCATCTCCGCCAGAAACGCGTTTCCCTGGTCAATGGACACTTCGCCGCTAGTAACCGCCAGAACAAGAATACCCAGGGTACCGGTGAATTTGACACCCTGCCGGCGCGCGAGTTGACGCGCACTCAGGTCATCGGTCGCAACCACACCGCCCCGCTGAATCGCAACCGCCAGGCATGTGCGCTCACCTGGCCCCAACCGCGCCGGCAACATCTCGACCAGTTGTACCGCGTCCTCGGTTAACTCGATGACGGGAAGATCAGACCAGAGATTCGCCTGGAGAAGACCCTTTTCCACCGCAGCCTCGTGCTCGGCATATGCGGCAGCTGTCGTACAGGCACGCCCCGGACACACGCGTATCACCAACGCCGGCTGCTGCACCAGGGCAAAGTTGGACAACACCGTGTTGTCCAGGAGAATCAACGTCTCGGTCATTCGACCCGCTCTGAACGCAGTCGGTGCAGCGTCTCCACCTCGGCCAGCGCATCCTCGACCGTGGCCGGCCCCAGGCGCAGCGGCACGTCCAGTCGTGCAAAGCGCGTACGCAGGTCGAAATCGGGCACGTTGAGCAGTTCGGCCGCCCGCCCCAAGCTGATCGAGCCGGCCAGGTAGTGGGCCAGAACAAGATCGTAACGCCCCTGCAAATCACGCACGGCCCCGACCACTGCTCCGGTCAGGCCGGCATCTGCATCGATCTGCGGTGGGTGGGCATGATAGCGCATCACGGCGCGCAGGATCAGATAATCCTCGATGTCGATGATTGCCACTTCCGCTTTGCCGTGACTTTCGATCAAGGCCGTCTGGCCACGCATGACCGAGTTGATCACCTCCCGTGTATTACGCGCCAGATCCGTCTTACGAATGCGTCGCACCGATTCCATAGCACTCACCTCCCAGGCTGTAAAATGTGTATAATACGCATTTTACAGCCATGCAGAGATTCAGGCAAATGCCAGGAGCCAAAGGCGAACCGGCATGCCGCCCAAGCGGACGGCGCAGCTACGTCACCGTCCATCCCCTTCACCACGTAGCAGATCTGCATCATCGTGCTCATGCACCGACACCACGGCTCCACGACTGCAAAGGCCACGACCGCCAACGCTGGCGAGTGCTGGCCACGGCCCCACGAACACCAGCGGCCAAACCAGCGCCGGGCACTGGATCACCTTGGCACCCCCTGGGCCACCGGCGGCCAGCACCGCCGAAGCCCCCTCGACCAATCCGGCGGCCGGCCGTTGATCTCGTTCCGCAGACCGGCGCAAGCATAGCCAGCGGGCTCGTGTGTCAGGTCTGGGCTGTGGCTTCGTGGGGTTCCCCACGCGTCCCTGTCCTTCGGGGGTCATCCCGTCGCAGGCCTGGCAGTCGTGCCGGTCGGGCACCTGGTCCACGCTGCTCCTGGCGGCCGGCAAGGGTGTCCCGGTGGTGGTCTTTCCCGTGGGCTGGCGCTGGCAGCCGCCGACTTCGGCGAGCTCAGTCGATCCGGTCTGGCCCGGCCAGTGGGAGCCGGCGGGACGGGCGTGGCCGTGGTCGGCCGGCTGGCGCAGCGGCTGGGCCGGCGGGAGGAGGAGGCGCAGGCGCAGAAGTAGAAGCAGCCGGCGGCGCGGGAGGTGCAGGCGGGGCGGGGCGGGCGCAGGGGGAAGTGGGTGGCGTAGAGGGGGTTGACGAGCGATCTCTCACGGTGGCTAAGGCGTTGATCCTCGCACGGTTACACTCGATGGCTAACAACCCGCCAACGACCACAAAAATCTCTGGGGAGACTGCCTGGAAGTGGTCGACTGTCGCTCCCAGGCAGTGTTTGCCGCAAACGACTTTCAGGACGACAGACCTACTCCGTACTCCCTACTCCCTACTCCCACCTCACCGATACGACTCCGCCTGCAGCGTAAACAAGCGCGCATACGTCCCGTTGCGATTCAATAGCTCGGCGTGGGTGCCTTCTTCGGTGATGTGGCCGTCTTCGATGACGAAGATGCGGTCGGCCATGCGTACGGTCGAAAAGCGGTGGCTGATGAGCACCGCCATTTTGTCGGTCGTCAGCTCGCGGAAGCGCTGGAAGACCTTGAGCTCGTTTTCGGCGTCGAGGGCAGCGGTCGGTTCGTCGAGCACCAGGATTTCGCAGTCGCGCATAAAGGCGCGCGCAAGCGCGATCTTCTGCCATTCGCCGCCGGAGAGGTCGCGCCCCTGCGAGAACCAGCGGCCGAGCATGGTTTCGTACCCATCGGGCAGACCGTCGATGACCGGTGCCGCACCGCTCTTTTCGGCCGCACCGACGATGCGCGGGCGGTCGTCGAGGGCTTCGATCTGGCCAAAGCCGACGTTTTCGGCGGCGCTGACGTAGTAGCGCACGAAGTCCTGGAAGATGACGCCGATCTTGCGTCGCAGGTCGTTCAGGTTGTACTCGCGCAGATCGATACCGTCGAGCAGGATCTGGCCCTCGGTTGGGTCGTAGAGACGGGTCAGCAGCTTGATCAGTGTCGTTTTGCCGGCGCCGTTGGGACCGACGAGGGCGATCTTTTCGCCAGGGCGGATGTGCAGGTTGACGTCACGCAGCGCCCAGTTCTCCTGGCCGTCGTACTTGAAGGAGACGCCACGAAACTCGAAGCCGCTGCGCAGGGTCGTGGGCATCGGTGCGGGCTGCAGACTCGCTGCCATCTGTGGCTCCAACTCCAGGAAGGCAAAGAGATTGCTCATGAAGAGCCCGTGCTCATAGAGTGTGCTCACACCACTCAGGATCGACTCGAACATATTTTGGCTGCCGCGGAAGATGCTCAAATACAGGGTCATGTCACCCAGGGTGATCGAGCCAGCCACGGCAAGAAAGACGATCCAGGCATAGGCCGCGTAGTAGGAGCCGGTCGCCAGGAGTCCCCAGCCCAGCGATGCCAGGCTGCGTTTTTGGGCAATGGCCTGATCTTCGCGCAAGAACCTGGCAAACAGATCCGTATACCGCCTGAGCAGCGTCGGCCCCAGGTTGAAGAGTTTGACCTCCTTGACCGATTCGTAGTCGGTAAGCAGGCGTTCCAGGTACACCAGGCGACGCGCTTCGGGTGCGCGCCAGGAGAGCACGCGGAAATTGAGCTCGGCGTAACGGCTCTGCGCAATAAACGACGGGATCGTGGCCACAAAAAGAATCAGCGCCAGCCAGGGGTTGAAACGAATCAGAATCACACCGTAGGACGCAATGGTGATGAGATTTTGAACCAGAAAAAAACCACTGTTGACAATCTGCAGACTGCGCCAGTCCGCCTCGCGCCGGGCATTTTGCAGTTTGTCGTAGTACTCGGCATTTTCGAAATGGGACAGGTCCAGGTCGAGCGCCTTGGTAATGATACGCGCGTTTAACTTCAGGTTGACCTGGGCGTGCAGCACGTGCTCGGCCAGGCGACGAGCCTGGTTGTTGGCGGCCTGAATGACCACCAGGAAAAACTCGATCAGCAAAAACGGAGCGACCGCCTCTAAACCCGCCTGGGCGGTCAGGTCGCTGTTGATCGAGGCCACGACCGTATCGACGATCTGTTTGGCCACGAGCGCCTGCCCCACCGGTAACAGGGCACCAATCAGGGTGGCGGCTGACATGGCCAACGTCGAAGGGGCATGGGCCTGCCACACCAGGCCAAAGGCCCGCCGAATATTCACCGCCGAATCGGCAATTTTGGCGCGCTGGGTGTGAATCCGCGCCCGGAAGTTCGACACGCGTTCGTTCATTCGTCCCGTGAACGTCCGCGCGTGGTCACACGGCGGTTTAATTGTTGGTTTCTAAAATCCCAAAATTCAACCTGGGACATGACCCACGACTGAAAACTGTCGAAATCGGAGCTCGAAAGCTCGTTGTGCACGCGGGCGCGGTCGACCAGGGCATTCAGCAGGCTGACGGCCACGCCGACCAGTTCGCTGCGCGTGACGGGAAAATAACGGTCGACCTGGGTGTGCAGCAGGCCGAGCTCTTCCAGCTCGGCATCGGTCAGGTGGAAGGTTACGTGTTTGCGGCGCGTCGGTTTGGGTGGCCGGCCGCGCCGGCGGACTGGTTTCCGTTCATAGGCCGCCAGGCGCGCAAACGGGACTTCAGCTTCTGGATCCTGGGGGTCGACGGGTTCCTCTTCGCGGGTAGTTCCCGCGTGGGGCGTGTGAGTGCGAGCGGTTTTGCCCATGGGTTGTGTCTTTCGTAAACAGTCTCTCAGCGTAAGCTGGCGGCTACCCGCTCCACCAGGTCGGCGTCGATCGTATTCACCCCTTCACCGGCGGCGACGGGCAGTACGTTGAGGCCGAGACGGCAGATTTCGCGCGGGATCCCCTTGCTATAGTTGAAAATACTGCGCATCGCGGCATCGGAGAACAGGGGCGTGCGCCGGCCCGCGACCAGCAGGCGAAATTCGACCATCGCGCGCGTATCGGGGAAATCGAGCGGGTCGAGCGTCGAACGGGTGGCCAGGCGCGACTCCAGGGCGCGTTTGAGGTGCAGCTTGTTGCGCAGCTGGTTCTGCCCCAGCAGCACGATCTGCAGCAGTTTGCGGTCGGTCAGCTCGAAGTTCAGCAGCTGGCGCAGCAGCTCGAACTGGGGACCGACCAGGAGCTGGGCTTCGTCGATGATCAGCACCACGTACTGGCTGTGCTCCAGGGCGTCGAGCAAAAAAGACTGCAGCGCGCCCATGAAGGCCGGTTCACCGGCTCCTTTGCCACGCACCCCAAATTCGGCACAGATACCGCGCAAGAATTGGAAGGCCGACTTGTACTGTGGGGTTGGGATGTAGGCAACGCGGCAGTCCTCGCGGTCCTGATGAATCTGGTAAAGGCGTCGTGCGATACTGGTCTTGCCCAGACCCACATCACCAAACACCACCGCCAGTCCCTGGCGCTGGTCGATGACGTAGGTCGTTTTTGAGAGGGTCGTCCGGTGCTGCGCGCTCAGATAAAAATAGCGCGGGTCCGGCGACAGGCTAAAGGGGGGGTCGGTCAACCCCAGTACCGATAGATCCACTGCACACACCTCATGGTCTCACACAACTTCGCGTGGATCGCGAAAGGCAAACGATCAGAGCCTCCAACACCGACGCAAGGATCAATTCCAAGAACAGGCGACCATTCGGCCTAATTTGGCCTCAAGCTGGACAAATTATAGCACCATAGTAACATAAACGCAACCATATACTGTCCTATTCATGACTCCTTACTGAAATCGTAAACTAATACCGTTACTTTTTTGACAAAACCGGCACTATAGTGGCAAAATCATGAGTGAAATACAGGGTCAACCTTGACCTTTTGGGCGCTTGGTGCTACAATCGCCCACCACTGTATGTACCTGTGGCGGTGCAGTTCACCGCCCGTGCGTCACCAGCAACTGCCTGGTTCCTGGGGCTATCCACCATGTCCAGCCCGCCCTTTGAAGGGTTTGCTCGTCCACAGAGCAACTTCTATCGTCTTCCACTGAGCTGGTTCGACACGCTGCGTACCTTACGCACACGCCACGATCGCCGGCGTATTGTCGCGCTGGTACGTCTGACCGAGTACATCATCAAGTGGACGTGGGGACAGGGCAACTACGAGGGCACCGTGCGGCTGACGCTCGACGAGATCGAAAACGGGAGAGTGGCTGGCCGTCGTGAGGGGGTACGCGTCCGGGCTGACCGGGGAACCGGCCTGCCGCGCAAGACCTTGATCCCCACGATCGAGGATGCCCTGGCGTATGGCCTGCTGACCCGGGTCACCGACGATCGTGACCGTGCGCGGGTGCGTCAGTCCTATGCCGTCCGTCTGGCAGCCGATGATACGCCCATCACAACGGATCGCTTCGATGGTTTCCCGGCCCCCACCAGCAACTACTTCATCCTGCCCAATGTCTGGACCGACCTCACGGCGGGGGTGCGCTCGGACGTGCTGATCCTCACCGTGGAGTACCTCTTCCGTCACTGCTGGAACTGGGGCCGGCAGGATGAACTACACTGGCTGACCTCTGACGAAATCGCCAACGGCCGCCTGCGCAGCGAAACTGCCACACCGACACCGCTGCGTTACGATGGGGGAATCGCTTACGCCGAACGTAAGGTTCGTGACGCCCTCGAACAGGCCGTTACCAACGAGTGGGTGGTGTGGCGCGCGACATCGCGCGGCGGCCGGCTGCGCACAGAGTTTACCTTGCGCCGTGCAGGCTGGGCGCCTGGCAGCTGGCAAGAACCGGGCAGCCCGCCGGCGAGCGTGGATGTCGCGGACAACCTTGTTTTTGCTGGACCTAAAGTAACACCCCCGGCAATCAGCGCCGCCAGTGCTGCGCCAGCCCAGGCCCCCGCACCCGGACCTAAAGTAACACCTTTAGGACCAAACGTAACACCCGACGGACCTAAAGTAACGTCTTTGGGACCAAAGGTAACGCCTGAAGGACCTAAAGTAGACCCCGAACAGATATACCAACCTATACCAACAATAATAACCAACCTTTTGACACCACCCCCTCAAACCGGGGAGTCATCGGTCGTAAGGCCTGTATCGGGTGGTGGTGGGATAGGTGAGCCACATACCTTCCGTCTTTTAGAAACACCACAGGGGAAGAACCTGCGACGGCTGGAGTATAGTGACCTTGCGGCCGGCGTGCGGGTGGCCATCGATGCGCCGGCGTGGCCGGACGCCTGGGCAGGGGATGCTTCCTTACCGGTTGATCAGGTGGTCATCAGAGAGCCGGACTTTCCTGAGACTGCGGTCGTTGTCCCGGCCGCAGAAGCGGCGCGTTTGTTGTGGTTGGGTTTGCCGCGCACCTGGGTCTGTTGGGATCCTGCCTGGTTGGCAGATCTACCCCCTGCCGCCGGCTGGAATGAGGGCACGCAGGACGAAACGGTACTCCCGCGCGAGGAGCTGGTCGAGGATATTCTGGTGGTAATGCGCACGAACGATGCGCGCTGGGGGCACTGGGATCTCAACGAGGCCCTCTGCCGCTGTGGCATTGCCCCCGAACGAGTCCAGGACCTGCTCACCACCTACGGGCGTCCCCTGGTCGCTGCCTGGCTGGCCGATCTACGGCACGATCCGTCGGTCCAGTCGGTCGCAGCGGTGCTGATCAGCAACCTGCGCAAAGGGTTGACCCCACCCAGCCTGGCGCGACGCAGCAAGGCACAATAGCTTCGTGTAGCAAATTGCTTATTGATGTTTGCTGTAATGATTGGGTTTTGTAGAAATATCTATTGGCTACACGAAGCGCGAAAGGGCAGGCTATTCTTTCACCTGGGCGCCCCACGATGGGACCCTCAGCAGGCAGATGCGGTCGCCACTGGCAGGCGGGCGCGGGGCCGGCCGGTCCACACCAGGTCCGGATGCCATCGCTCCACCCCATCCAGCCCCCGATCTTGTCTTTCGGCACAAAACCGGTACAATGAGCACGAAGAATGGCGTCTGGTGTGTTCGAAGAACGCACAGGCAGCTGGCCATTGAATAAAGAAATCGCATGAGGCAGATATGGGAGCGAATTCGTTCGTCGTAGATGTCACCGAAGCCACGTTTGGCCGCGATGTCATCGAGCGTTCAAAACAGGTGCCGGTGTTAGTCGATTTCTGGGCAGCATGGTGTGGGCCGTGCCGTATGCTCAGCCCTACCCTGGAGAAGCTGGCATCCGAATTCGAGGGCGCCTTTGTCCTGGCCAAGGTCGACACCGATCAAAACCAGCGGCTCGCCCAACAGTACCGCATCCAGGGCATTCCAGCCGTGAAAGCCTTTCGTAATGGACAGGTGGTCAGTGAGTTTGTGGGTGCCCAACCCGAGGCTCGCGTGCGTGAGTTCCTTCGTGTGGTTCTGCCCAATGAGGCGGATCAATGGGCCGCGCGCGGGGCCACCGGCGAAGGACAGCAGGACCTGGCGACCGCCCGCATGGCCTACCAGCAGGCACTGGAACTGCAGCCCGATCAGCCGCTGGCCCTGCTCGGCCTGGGCCGCGTCTCCCTGACCGAGGCGCAGTACGATGATGCCATCGAGTTCTTCAGCCGCGTGCCACCAGCATCCCCCCAGGGCGAAGAGGCACGCCAGCTGATCGTCCAGACGCGCGTGCGCGCTGAATCGGCCGCCCTGGGCCAGGAAGAGGACCTGCTCACCACCCAGGCCAGCGCCCCGCCCGGCAGCCCGGTCTGGCTCGATGCCCAGCTCGCCCTGGGCAAACTGCGTGTTGCACAAGGTGACACTGCGGCAGGGCTCGACCTGCTGCTGGAAGTCGTTCGACTCGATCGCAGCCATCAAGACGGTGCCGCCCGCAAAACGATGGTCGATGTGTTTGCACTGCTGGGTGATCAGGATCCACTGACGATTGTGTATCGTCGCCGGTTATCAAGTCTTTTGTTTTGATAGTCTTTTACTACACGAATGGAGCACGCTATGCCAGAAGTCTCGGTATTCGATGTGATTGGCCCCATCATGGTGGGCCCCTCCAGCTCACACACGGCCGGGGCTGCACGCCTGGGTCTGATGGCGCGCGCCCTGCTGGGCAGCACCCCGACACGGGCGGTGATTGGGCTGCACGGCTCGTTTGCCCAAACCGGCAGAGGGCACGGCACCGATCGTGCCGTGGTCGGCGGCCTCCTCGGTTTTGCGCCGGATGACGACCGCATTCGTGCCAGCCTGATGATTGCCGAAGCGCAGGACATGGAGGTTACGTTCGAGGAAGTGGATCTGGGCAGCGATGCGCATCCCAATTCGATCGTCTTCGACCTCTGGCAAGGGGAGACGCAGCTGCACTGCGCCGGCGCATCGATTGGCGGCGGCATGATTCGTATGACCGACGTCCAGGGCTATCCGGTCAATTTTAGCGGCACCCACGAGACCCTGATCGTGGTCGCCGAAGATCGCCCCGGGACCATCAACGCCGTGACGAGCTGGTTTCTGATGTACAACCTCAACATCGCCACCTTCAAGGTAGAGCGACGCGAGCGAGGCGGCGAAGCCATCATGGTCCTCGAAAGCGATGATACCGTTCCTGATCACCTGGCCGAAGCAATTGCCGACTTTCCCTGGGTGCACTGGGTGCGGCACATCGCGCGTTTGGGGTTGTGATTTTTTACCACAAAGCCACACAAGACACAAAAAAACAACAAAACCCTTTGTGCCTTGTGTGGCTTTGTGATGATCTGGCCGGTGACCTGCGACCGCGTGACCCAGGCCACGGTATCGTAGGGGGCGATCGTCTGCGCCCAGGTGTCGAAGTGGATGGTTTCGTTTAGACTGTCTCGCCTTTGGCCAACACGCGGCGCAGCACCTTGCCAACCGCCGTCTTGGGCAGCGAGTCGCGAAACTCGACGTATTTCGGGACCTTGTATCCGGCGAGCCGCTCGCGACAGAAGGCGCGCAGCTCGTCGACGGTGACCCGTTGGCCTTCGCGCACCACGACCCACGCTTTGACCGCCTCGCCCTGATATTCGTCCGGCACACCGGCTACACTCACGTCGGCCACTGCCGGGTGTGCTGCGATCACTTCTTCCACTTCGCGCGGCCAGACCTGAAAGCCGCCGGGCTTGATCAGATCTTTCTTGCGGTCGACGATGAACAGGTACCCGTCCTCGTCGATGTAGCCCAGGTCGCCCGTATACACCCAGCCGTCGCGGATCATTTCCGCCGTTTCGGTGGGATGCCCCCAGTAGCCCACCATGATCTGCGGCGCGCTGATACACACTTCGCCGGTCTCGCCCAGCGGAAGAATCTGCGTCCCTGTTTCGATATCCACAATCCGCATGTCCACATCCGGCAGCGGCATGCCTGTCGAGCCTTCTTTGTAGACGCCATGAACCGGGCAGACAACCGCCGACAGCATCGTTTCAGTCATCCCATACGCGTCGAGCAGCGACCCCCCCGTGAGCGCCTCGAACCGTCGTTTGGTTTCGGTCAGCAGCGGCGCCGCGCCGGCATAACACACCTTCATCGACTTGAAGTTCACTTGACCGGCTTTCACCTTCGGGTGGTTGAGCAGCGCAATGAAGAGAGTTGGCACACCATGCAGCACGGCGGGACGAACCTTGATAATCGTGTCGATCAAGTCATCGATGTCACGCGGATTGGGGACGACCGCCATCGGCCAGCGCGCGACGAGCGATGTGTTCAACGCCATGTTACCATACACGTGGAACATGGGCATCACCAGGGTAATGATATCGTCCCAATCTTCCAGCGCCGTGCGTCCGTAGGCGTGGAGCTGCATCGCTGACATCAACAGCGCGTGGTGCGTGCCCAGTGCCGCCTTGGGTGTGCCGGTCGTGCCGCCACTGAACAGGAGAATCGCTGGGTCGTCGAGCGCCAGTGGAACGGCTGGTCGGGGTGCTGCCGCATGTTGGCGCATCAGGTCGCGCCACCACAGGTCGCCTGGCTGCAGCTGAACGCGGTGACCTTCCTTTTTTTCCTTGGCCAGGGTAAACAGCACACGCAGGTGCACTGGCAGGTACTCTTTGATGTTCGTCGCGATCACGCGGCGGACCTGGGTGCGCGCCTGCAGTGACTTGACCTTCTCATAAAAGGGAGTCATGACGACTACTGTCTCCGCCCCGATCTCGTTCAGCGCATGTTCCAGCTCGCGCGGTGTGTAGAGCGAGTTGATGGGGGTGGCGATAGCACCCGCCTTCCAGACACCCAGTTGGGCGATGATGCTCTGCGGCGAGTTTGGCAGCAACAGCGCCACGCGATCACCCTTCCTGACGCCCAACGCAACGAGCGCGGCGCCGAAGGCGTTCGTCAACTGCTCCAGGCGCGCGTACGTCATGCGTGCCCCTTTGAAAATCAGCGCCGTGTGGTCTGGCCGGTGGCGTACGGTTTCGTGCATCACGTCCAGTAAAGTATGTTCAGGGTAGGGCTGCAGCGTATGTGGCAGACCGGGCTCATAATGCTTCAGCCACGGTTTTTCGGTCATGTCAGGTCTCCCTTCGTTTGCGTCTGGGTCATCTTTCGGCCCGGCTCATGGATGCATTGGGCGCATTCTTAGGGCTTGTAAAAGAATAACTTACCGTGATTTGCGGCGAATTCCGACCATTTTGCAGGAAGTTATTCTTTTACAGGCCCTAAATCGCAGCAGCCACACTGACAAACAAACCCTGCGAGCCTTGGAGACCCGCAGGGTTTGTTGACTACCGGCTCACGGCCGGCCTAACGGCGGACGCCTCAGCCCACGGGGCCGCAGTTCGGGGCGGCCTGCCCCCCACCCCCGCTGGCAGCACCCGATCGCGCAAACAGCGAGATGGCACGCTTGATCTGGGCACTGCCGCAGGCTGGGCAGGAAAAATCTTGCCTTGCATTCATCGACGGCAGGAACTTCTCGAAGGTGTCGCCGCACGTCTGGCAGCGGTATTCGTAAATGGGCATCGTTTATCTCACCGGTTATCCAGAATCGTTAGTCGGCCGCGCCGCTCTCGTCCAGCGCTTCGTCGCTGATCTCGATCGAATGCGTGATCGTGGCCGCCGCACGCAGTGTGGCCCCCACCGAGCAGTACTTCTCTTCTGACAATTGAACCGCCTGTTCGACCGCTTTGGCCTTCAACCCGCGCCCGCGCACACGGTAGGTGACGTGAATCTTGCGGAAGGTGTACGGCGGGTCACTCTCCTGCTCGCCGCTGACTTCGACCTCCAGCCCGGTCAGGGGCTGGCGCTTCTTCTCCAGAATCGAGATAACATCGACACTGGTACAGCCCCCCAGCGCCACCAGCAGCAGTTCCGCCGGCTTCATGCCGACACCATTGTCGGCGTCCTGCGTCGACATGACCACCGAATGTTTGCTGCTGTCGACGCCGACATACTGCTGCTTTTGCAGCCAGGTGACGTTAACGGTTTTCATTCCTTTTTCTCCATCCTACGCCCCGTCCGGCACTTACCGATCGGGTAATTATGTAAATTTCTCCAGGACCGCCAACAGGCTTTCGAGCCGTGTCTCGCCCCGCTCCGGCAGAAGGCACTGGCCGGCGTAAGCCCGAATCAGCCGCTGGTTAGTCAGTTCGATCTCGCGGCGCACCTGGCCCAGCTGCCCAATCAGCGCCTGGCAGTCCTGCGTGCCCAATGCGACGCGCACCTGCTGCACGTCAGCCTCGATCTGCCGCAAATCGGCCAGCGCTGCCTGCAAAACCGCCGTATCCACCAGCGTCGCCACCACTTACCTGCCCTCTCACGTGAAAATGACCCGGATCGCCTCGGGGTATGCGAGATCCCGGCACCGATTTGACAATCAGTCCAACGTATTATACTATACCCTAGTATAGTACATTGCGACATTTTTGTCAAACACACACTGAGGGAGAAAAACGATGAGCAGTTACGGATTTTCGACCGCCGTACCGTACGACTACGACGAAGCCGTGCAGCGCACAACCGCGGCCCTGGCCAGTGAAGGTTTCGGTGTTCTGACCGAAATCGACGTCAAGGCCACGCTCAAGAAGAAGCTGGACGTCGATTTTACGCGCTACGTGATCCTGGGCGCCTGCAATCCGCCAATGGCCTACCGCGCCCTCCAGGCCGAGACTGAAATCGGCCTCCTGCTTCCGTGCAACGTCATCGTGTACGAAACCGCCGAGGGTGGCACCACTGTGTCGCTGATCAACCCGATGGATGCGATGAGCATGGTGGACAACCCAAACCTGCACGCCGTCGCCAGCGAAGTGACCGCCAAGCTGCAGCGCGTGGCGCAGGCGCTGACCCAGGGTGAACCGGCCATCGCGTGAGATGACGCGAATCGGCGCCAATCCTGGTAGGTGACCGCGAATCGCGCGAATCGGCGCGAATTTTGATATGGCAGGTTTCTTTTTACCCTGGCCTGTGGTAAAATTTCGATCTGTGTTCGCTGTACGTAATGTAAGTGAGGTGATTCGATGTTTGCAGCCCTGGCCGACATGGTAGCAGCCGCAGAGGAACAGCACCGGCCGTTATCGGAGGTGGTGCTGGCCGCCGAGTTGAAACACAGCCGCCGGACCCGCATCGAAGTCTGGGAACGGATGCGGGAGCGGCTGCAGGTCATGCGGCGCAGTGCGGACATGGGCGTGGCCGAGCCGATTCGCTCGTTGAGCGGTATCAGCGGCGGCAGCGCGTACCAGCTGTGGCAATGGCTGCAGGACGGGCACGAGCCCTTGACGGGGCCAATCCTGAGTCGTGCTGTGGCGCGGGCCATGGCGGTCAACGAAGTCAACGCCGGTATGGGATGCATCGTCGCGACCCCGACCGCTGGCTCGGCCGGTATCCTGCCCGGGGTGCTGTTGACCCTGCAGGAGGCGCGCGGCTTCAGCGATGACGAGCTGGTCGCCGCGCTCTTCACGGCCAGCGGGATTGGCGCGGTCATCATTCACCGCGCCCACGTCTCCGGCGCGGCCGGCGGCTGCCAGGCCGAAACCGGCAGCGCAGCGGCAATGGCGGCGGGCGCCGTGGTCGAACTGCTCGGTGGTAACCCGTCGCAGTCGGCGCATGCTGTCGCCATTACGCTGAAAAATATGCTGGGGCTGGTCTGCGATCCGGTGGCAGGGCTGGTAGAAGTGCCCTGCGTGAAACGAAATGCCGCCGGCGCCGCGCAGTGTTTCATTGCCGTCGACCTGGCCATGGCCGGCGTACAGAGTATCATCCCGCCCGATGAAGTCATCGATGCTATGGCCGACATCGGCCGTAACATGAACGAACGCTATCGTGAAACCGCCAAGGGCGGCCTGGCGGCAACCCCAACCGGTAAACGATTGGCAAAAATGGTGTGGCACGACAAAAAAGACGCGTAGGAGATGATCCATGACGGTACAAACCGTTTCCCCCATCCGTACACGCCAGAGCTTCGATCGCAGCCTGGATGAATTGAGTGCCATCCTGCAGGCGATGGGTGTCGATGTGATTCGAGCCCTCAGCCAGGCGCTGCAGGTGTGGCAGACCGATGATCTGGAGCTGGCCCAAGAGGTGGTCAGCAGCGATTACCGCATCAATCGTGAACGGATCGATCTGGAAGAACGCTGCACGCAGACCATTGCCATGCAGGCACCGGTGGCGCGCGATCTGCGCCGTATCCTGGCGGCCCTGGCCATTTCGGCCGAGTTGGAGCGCATGGGAGACCACGCCAAAAAGATCGCCAGCACCCGCCTCAAATCACCGCAGGTCGTGCACCTGCCCATGGTGAGCGACGTGGTGGCGATGGGCCCGCCGGTGATGAACCTGCTCACTGCAGCC
This sequence comes from uncultured Anaerolineae bacterium, assembly GCA_964443225.1. Taxonomy (GTDB): domain Bacteria; phylum Chloroflexota; class Anaerolineae; order SSC4; family Amarolineaceae; genus SSC4. Next base: position 8,218 of record CAYUCC010000070.1, on the reverse strand, counting down.
CTCAACGCATTCGCCACGCACGATGTCGACGCCGTGCGCCAGATCGCCGCCGAAGAAGAGGCGGTCGACCAGCGCTACCGCGAGATCATGAACCAGCTGTACGCCCACATCATCCTGCATCCCGAAGAAGCCGCCGCCGTAATGAGCCTGCAGCGCGTAGCCCACAAGCTGGAACGCATCGGCGACCGCGCCACGAACATCGCCGAGCAGGTGCTGTACGTGCAGAGCGGTCGTTTGGTGGATACCAACGTCTGATCGCTGGTTTTCTACCGCATAGAACACACAGGGCACATAGAAATTTTGTATTTTCTATGTGCCCTGTGTGTTCTATGCGGTACAACCGAGACGCATCATCTCCACAGCCAGGTCAGCAGCAGCACGAGAATGCCCAGGCCGATGCGGTAATAGCCGAAGGGGTCGAGGGTTTTGGTGCGGACGTAACGCAAGAAGGCGCGGATGACGACGAGCGCGACTACGAACGAGGTGACGGTCCCCACAGCGAGTACCAGCCAGTCGCCGGGCTGGATTGTGTCGAGACTGCTGAAGAGCTCGTAGAACGCGGCCAGGATCAGCGTGGGGATCGCCAGCCAGAACGAGAACTCGGTGGCGGGGCTGCGCTGCATGCCGGTCAGCATGCCACCGATGATCGTGGCGCCGGCGCGCGACACACCGGGAATCAACGAGGCAATCTGCGCGATGCCGATCCACAGCGCCTGCCGCACCGTCATCTCCTCCATAACCAGGGTCGTCGGCTGAATGGCGCGCCGCTCCACCCACAGGATAATGAAGCCGCCGATGATCAGGCTGGTGGCGATCACTACCGGTTTGAACAGGTAAAAAGTGATTTGGTCGTGGAACAAAAAGCCAATGCCGGCGGCCGGGATGAAGGCAATGATCAGGTTGCGCGTCATGTGCTGGGCGCGCGCCTCGCGCGGCAGGCTGACGACGAGATCGACAATGGCTCGTCGATAGTTCCAGACCACCGCCAGGATGGCACCGAGCTGGATGAAGATGGCCAGCGTGATCGCCAGGGGGCCCTGAAAATTCAGATAGTGCTCGGCCAGGATCAGGTGACCGGTCGAGGAAATGGGCAGGAATTCGGTGAGGCCTTCGACAATTCCCAGAATGACTGCTTTGACGAGGTCGACGAACAAAATGCCTCCCACCCGGTGGGTGTGATAATATCCCGGCACACGACGTGCACCAGGCCGGCCCATTATAGCGGTTTGGCGATGGATGCAAAATAGAGCCGAACCTAAAAACGAAGAACTCCGGCCCGCCCTGGCCGGAGTCCTTCGTCGTTCGTTTGGGAGGAGGAAGGAGGAAGCTTTTTCTACTCGGCTGAAGCCCCGTTAACTCCAACCGTTTGTGCAACCTTGTTGAGAAGTATGCCGGGGGAACCTTAACCTAAAATGAAAATGAGTTAAAGCAATGGAAAGAGGATTCGTCGAAGCGATGGGTCCTGTGCTAAAATCCAGAACGTATCAAGATCGCGACACGAAGAATCGAGGCAGCCCATGGAACTTTACCTGCTGCGTCACGGGGTGGCTGGCCAGCACGGCGACCCGCGCTACCCCAACGATGCCGACCGTCCGCTCACCAAAAAGGGGCGCAACAAGCTGCGTGCCCAGCTGACAGGCCTGGAAGCGTTCAACGTCCGCCCCAATGTCGTGATTACCAGTCCCCTGGCGCGGGCACAGCAAACGGCCGAGGTGGTCGTCGAAGGTCTCGGACTCACAGACCGCCTCGTCGTCGACAACCGGCTGGCCCCAGGCGCCACGACCAGCGGTGTGATCGAGATTCTGGCCAACTACCAGGACCGCGCCCAGGTCATGCTGGTGGGACACGAGCCAGATTTTAGCCAGGTTGCAGCCGAGTTGAGCGGTGGCAACGGCGAGATCTGGCTGCGCAAAGGGGGGCTGATTCGTGTCGACCTCGATTCGATCGCCGGCCGGCACGGCGTTCTGCGCTGGCTCTTGGAACCCAGGCACCTGATGTTGGGCAAAAAAGGGCTGGCAGAAGAGGAAGACCAATGATCGACACCGAGAAGCTTGGTAAAACCTTCAGCAGCGCTGCGCGCGAAGTACACGCCGTCGATAATTTGAACCTCGCCGTTCGTGAAGGGGAAGTGTTCGGGTTTTTGGGTCCCAATGGAGCCGGCAAGACCACCACGGTTCGCATACTGGCCTGCCTGATTGCACCCACGGCCGGGCACGCCATCATCAACGGGCTGCGCGTGGGTCAGGACGACGAACGTATCCGCGCCCAGGTCGGCCTGCTCACCGAATCACCCGGTCTGTACGAGCGATTGAGCGCCCAATACAACCTGGAAGTGTTCGCCAAACTGTACCACGTGCGCGACGTACGCGGCCAGGTCGAAAAGTACCTGCGCCTGCTTGGTTTGTGGGACGAACGCACACGCGAGGCCGGCACCTTCAGCAAGGGGATGAAACAAAAACTGGCGATTGCGCGCGCCCTGCTGCACGAGCCACCGGTGCTGTTTCTCGACGAACCAACCAGCGCCCTCGATCCCGAAGCTGCCAAAACGGTGCGCGACTTCATCGAGACGTTACGCGGCCAGGGTCGCACAATCTTCCTGTGCACGCACAACCTCGACGAGGCCGAACGCCTCTGCGACCGCATCGGCGTCTTTCGCCAGCGCCTGATCGCCGTGGACACACCAGAAGCGCTGCGGCGCCAGATTTTCGGCCGGCAAACAGTGATACAGCTCGGCGCAGGTGACGAAAACGTGCTGCCGGTCGTGCGCGGGCTGCCCTTTGTCAAACACGCCACGTTTACACGGACCGACGACGGTTATGGCCATCTGACTATCGATCTGGACGACCCCACGGCGCAGAACCCGGCGCTCGTCCAGGCCCTGGTTGGCCAGGGTATGCCGGTGCAGTTCGTCTACGAATTGAAACACTCGCTGGAGGACGTCTACCTCAGTTTGATGAACCACAGCGAACGGGAGAGCGGCGTATGAACGACATCCGGACGATCCTGTACAAGGAGTGGGCCGACACCCTGCGCAACAAGCTAATCCTCTACGTGATCATTTTCGTGCCACTGATCATGACGGCGATTCCGATCGTTCTCCTGTTCGTCACGGCGCGCGCCCCTGTCAACCCGGCTGACCTGGAAGAGATGCGGGGCATGCTGAACAATCCCCTCTTCGCCGGCATGGACCCGTACGAGGCCATCCAGTCGGTACTCGCCAGCAACATGCTGGTGCTCTTCCTGATCATGCCGCTCATGGTGCCGGTGACCATCGCCAGCTACAGCATCGTCGGCGAAAAGATCACACGCTCGCTGGAACCCCTGCTGGCCACGCCTATCACCACATCACGGCTGATGATCGGCAAGAGCCTGGCGGCCGCCCTGCCGGGGGTGATGATGACCTGGCTGTGTTATGCGGTCTTCATCCTGGTGGCGCGTTTCCTCGCCGTGAGCGATCGTGTCTTCAGCGTCTTCATCGCGCCGATGTGGCTGATCGTGATGCTGATCCTGGTCCCGCTGCTGACGGTCCTGGCCGTCAACACAGGAATCATCATCAGCAGCCGCGTCAACGACCCCCGTGCCGCCGAACAGCTCGGCGCGTTGGTGATTCTGCCGTTCATGGTTCTGTTCATTGGCGCGTTCACCGGGCTGATCCTGCTCAACACAACGACCTTCCTGGTCACCTCACTGATCGTGGCCGTGATCGACGTGGCCCTGGTGCTCATCGGCGTGCGCCTCTTCCAGCGCGAGACGATCCTGACCCGCTGGAAATGACGATGCCCACACCCTGGCCGGCGCGTACGCTGTTGGGCGTATCGCTGGCCGCACCCGATACCGACTCGGCCCTCGCGGCCATGGCAGCCCTGGCTCCCCTGGCCGACATCATCGAACTGCGCCTCGATCTGATCCCCCATTTTGACCTGGTACGCCTGCTGGCGGCGCGCCCGCGACCGGTGGTGGTGACGTACCGGCCGCGGCGTGAGGGTGGTCAGTACGACGGCGACGAAACGACACGTCTGGCGGTGCTGCGCCAGGCGGCGGCCCTGGGTGCCGAGGTCATCGACATCGAGTGGGACAGTTTCGCCGCGCTGGGCGACGTCTCCCCCGCGCGGCGCATGATCTCACGGCACTATTTCGACGGCATGCCCGCCGACTTCGCTGCGATCCATGCCAGGCTGGCCGCCAGCGGTGCCGAGATCGTCAAGCTGGTGGGCATGGCACAGCGCCTGGCCGACGTGGTACCGGTGTTGGAAACGCTGGCAGCCGCAACCGTGCCGACGGTGGCGATTGCCATGGGCGGGATGGGGGTGCTGACGCGCATCCTGGTCCCGCGCTTCTATCCCGGCGCATGGCTAACCTACGCCGCGGCCGCGGCCGACCAGGCCGTGGCCCCAGGCCAGATCTCCATCCATGACCTGCGCACGCGCTACCGGGCCCACCAATTGACCCTGGCAACGCCGCTGCGTGGCATTCTCTCGACCATCGCCAACCACGATCCGCGCCTGGTAACGCTGAATACGCCGGATTCCGAAGTAGTGTGGGTGCCCTGCCAGCTGGCGCCGGGTGAGGATGCTGCCGCGACGCGCACCGCGCTGGCGCGCTGGATCGATCTGGAATGACGAACGAATAGCCGATCTGGCGTTTGGCAGCCAGGCTGCCGCACTTGGTACAAGCCAAAGATACAACGGCCCATGAACGCGAAGAACTCTGGCCCGCCCTGACCAGAGTTCTTCGCGTTCGTTTTGAGGAGGAAGGAGCTTTTCCAATGCTGCCAGGGCCCCGTTAACCCCGACATCTCTCGTGCAACCCTGGGCTAATAGTAACCGGCCTGGCTTAAAATCAGGTGAAGAAAAGTTAAAGAATCACGAAGAAAGAGCAGTCGCAGTTACACCAGGATCCGCCCCCATTTGGCCGGCACCTCCATAACCAGGCGGCCATCGGGGTTGGGGGCCAGGGATTGGTGATTGAGCAGGTCGTGCCAGGGACGGGCAGCCGGCAGCGGCAGGGTCACCGGCTGGGCTGTCTCTTTATTGTTCAGCACGACGATCACCGTCTGTTCGGGCGTCGTCCGCGCAAAGGCATACACTGCGTCGGTCAGCAGGGTCTGGAAGTCACCGACCTGCAGCGCGGGGTGGGCGTTGCGGATGTGAATGAGCTGGCGGTAGTGCGCAAACAGGTCGTGGTCGAACGCCACGGGTCGCGGGTCGGCGTACGGCTGGCCGGCGGGAGAGAGGGTCTCTGGCGCAAAGGTCATGTCGTCCCACACCATCGGCTTGCGGCAGCAGGGGTCGTTGGCGCCCCACATGCCGGCCTCATCGCCGTAGTAGATCATCGGCGCGCCCAGGTAGGTCATCTGGAAAATGGCCAGCAGCTTCTGGACCTGGCGCTCGGTGGCACCGGGGGCGCGTGTGTCGTAGGCTGGGTTTTGACCCGACGACCAGGTGTGGTAATCGGTCCACGAGCGGAAGCGGTGTTTGTTACGGTTGGCGATGTGTGAAGCGATGCGGTTGGTATCGTGGCTGTCGACCAGGTTCTGCATGACGTAGGACACGCCGCCGGGAAAGGCTTCGCGCAGGGTGCGCAGATAGGCGTCGAAGTCGGCGGTGGTGATGCGGTGCTTTTCCTCGACGAAGTACTCGACGCAGGCAAAGGCAAAGTTGTAGTTCATGACCGCATCGAACTCGTCGCCCTGCAGATACGGGCGCAGCACGTCGATCGGGTCGATCACCTCGGCGGTCAGATAGGCCTGCGGGTTGATCGATTTGACCAGGCGGCGCCAGTCTTTCCAGAACTGGTGGCCGACGCAGAAGGCGACGTCGAGGCGCCAGCCGTCGATGCCGTCGTCGGGATTGCCGTCGCCGTTGGGGTCCATCCAGCGGCGGGTAGCAGCAAAGATGTAGGCCTTGGGGCCTGGTGCGATGTCGTCACCCACTTTGCGCAGCTCGGGCAGCTCTTTGACGCCCGCCCAGCCCTTGAAGTCGAATTTCGTACCGCGCGCCGGGTCGGCCCAGCGGCGGATTTCGAACCAGTCGGCGAAGCGTGAGTGCTGTTGATGGGCCACCACGTCACGGAAGCCGAAGCTGTTGAGCCCCATGTGGTTGAAGACGCCGTCGAAGATGATCGTCATCCCGCGGCGGTGGACTTCGGTGATGAGCTGGCGGGCGAGCTGGTCGGCCGCGGTCCACACCCAGGTGTTGGGGTCTTCGGGGGTTTCCTGGGCGATCAGCGCGCGGTCGCCCGCCGGGTCGGGGCCGAAGGTGGGGTCGATGTGGTGGTAGGTCGCGCCATCGTACTTGTGGCTGGAGGGCGCCCAGAACACCGGGTTCAGGTAGAGCGCCGTCACGCCCAGGTCGTGCAGGTAATCGAGTTTGTCGAGGATGCCCTGCAGGTCACCGCCGTAGCGGCGCCGCTGCAGGTTGAACCAGATATCGCGCCCGTTGGCGCGCTCGTAGGGCTGCCACGCGTACCAGTCGGCGGTCCAGGGATGGACCTGCCAGGGCGAGGTGTGGTCGTGCGGCCACGATCCGGCCTGATCGGCCACGGTGGGATCGTTGCCGGGGTCCCCGTTGCAAAAACGTTCGGGAAAGATCTGGTACCAGACGGCGCGCCTGGCCCAGTCGGGTACCCAATCGGTGGTGGTCATTTGTTTTTCAGGACCTCGTTCAATTCTTTACGGCCAAAGACCGGTGGTTTGGCCGGCTCGCTGGCGGCAGCTTCGTCTCCTGGCTGGCCGCCGCGCCCGATGCGTGCCGGCGCCGAGAAGCGCCGGCGGACCGACGTGCTCGAACAGGCCGGACAGGTAATTTCGGCCGGCACCTGGTGGATAGAAGGAAAGAGCTGATCGAAATCGTGACCGCAGGTGGTGCAGCGGTATTCATAGATGGGCATAGGCATTCCTTCATCGTCATGGCGACGAATGATTGCGGTGAAACCGGTGACGTGATTCTAGTGCATTTCGCCGTCCTACCCAAATCACTGATAGGAGATCGTCTGACATTGAATTTTCACCCAACATGCATTAGAATGTGACTGTTGCAAATCGCTGCAATAAGCTTTGGTCCCCCTCCCAGCCGTGGCGCCTGCTGACCCGTGCGCTGCGCCACTCGCCGGCATGAAAGGAGTAATACGATCATGATTCGTAGGTCCACCATGTCACACAGCCCCTGGCTGACCCGCTTCGCCGTGATTGCCCTGATTGGCCTGCTCGCCGCGGCCCTCAGTGCCTGCACGACAGCCCCGGCCACCACGGTACCACCCGCCGAGATGACGGTCATCGTCAAAGAGACGGTTGTCGTCACCGAAAAAGAGACCGTCGTCGTCGAAGTCACCGCCGAAGCCGCCACACCCGAACCGCCCAAAGAAGGGGCCAAGACGATCATCCGTGTAGGTACCGGCGACAGCGGTGAGGGACTCAACCCGCACCAACAGATCATCTCCGCCTTCGAAGCGGCCAATGCTGACATTCTCGTCCAGCTCGAGGCCGTGGCCGGCAGCGATTATTACGCCCGCCTGCTGACCCAGGTCGCCGCTGGCGCCGCACCCGACATCATGCAGATCGGCGATGATGCCGTACCGCAGTTCGTCGATGCCGGTGCCATCGTGGCGCTGGACGATTACATCGCCAGCAGTGACGGACTCGACCTCGGCATCTATCTGCCCAACCTGGTCGATCCGGGCAAGTACAACGGCAAACAGTACATGCTGCCCAAGGACTTCAGCCCGCTGGCGGTGTACTACAACAAGAAACTCTTCGACCAGTACGGCATCGCGTATCCTGAGGATGGCTGGACGTGGGAACAGTTCCTGGAAACCGCCCAGGCCCTGACGAAGGATGAAAACAACGACGGTGAGCCGGAAGTCTGGGGCGTGCAGCTGCCGGCCAACTGGACCACCGGCTTCGAGTATTGGGTGAGTGCCGCCGGCGGCAGTTTGATCAGCGAAGACGGCACGAGCTTCGTCGGTTACATGGACTCGCCCGAGGTGCAGAAGGCGATGCAGTTCTTCAGCGACCTCTACGGCAAGCACAAGGTCGCGCCGCCGCCGGCCGATTTCTCGCAGTGGGCCGGGGGCAATACCGAGTTTGAAAACGGCAAGGCCGCGATGCGTCTGTTCGGGCGCTGGCCGCAGGCCGGTTACCTCAATAACCCCAACCTGGACCTGGGCATCGTCGGGCCGCCGGTGGGTGACGAGCGGGCCAACGTGCTCTTCTGGGGCGGTT
>CAYUCC010000069.1:0-27984 GCA_964443225.1 uncultured Anaerolineae bacterium | reverse complement strand
GAGTCCGCACCTGGGGGTGCGGACTCCTCAGCGGGGGGGGGGACCATTATGCCGTCTTGGGGGGGCGGACTCCCCGACATTGAGATCGGAAATCCCGGAACGCAGGCCGGCGCGTTCCGGCCTGCGTTCCGGGTGACGGCGGCTACTCGACGTCGCGTATTGTGAACACGGCGCCTTCGCTGCGGCCCCAGACGTCGGGGAAGTACATCTGGTAACCGTTGGCCGGCAGGGCCAGGTACGTGCCCGGCAGGCTGGCGCGAATCTGGTAGCGGTAGGTATAGGTGCCCGCCGGCATCCAGCTGGCGAACAGCGCAACCTTCTCATCGCGCAGCTCGCTGTGGCTTGGCAGCCAGAACACCCACCCCGGTTCGGGGGTATCGGTCGATTCGCCGGTCAGTTCAGGGCCTTGCGCCAGGATGCTGGTGGTCTTCAGACTGGTGTCGATGGCTTCGGTTCCGGCAGGCAGCGGGTCTTCGACGACCACGTAGGTCAGGTCGTTTGGCACTACCAACGTGAGGCGCACATCGATCACGTCACCGACGGTGGCGCTGCTGGTGACGGGGCATGGCTCGTCCGCCTCCTGGCCGCAGCGCGCCAGCCGGTAGTCGCGCTGGATTGACAGGCCGCGGCTCTGCGCCGGGATGTCGTCGGCCGGCAGGAAGTAACGCAGATAGGTGGAGTAGTACAGACGCCCATCTCCGGTTTGATCGCCGATGGCCACACGCTCGAAAACCAGCGCGTTGGCGGTGTCGCGCAGCATGTTCTGGACATCCTGCTGCAGCGTCACGGTCTGTTCCACCGTGTCGGGGCTGACCGCGCCTTCGCCCAGGCTCTGCCCGTTGAGTGTGACGCGGTAGCTGTAATCACCCTCCAGCTCACCACTGGCCACCATCCAATCGGTGAGACCCAGGATCGACCAGGAAGTCTCCTGCGTTGTGCGCCAATGACCCTCCTCGCGCACCGACATCAGCCAGCGCACGGTGCTCGGCGCCACCGCCTCATCGGGTCGCAGACGGGCAAAGGCCGACAGGACGATGGCTGTACTGCGTGTGTCCGACGTCATGTTCCAGAAGTCGATCACACCCTCTTCCCAGTGCGCACCGGCGGCACTTTCGACCACGGTACCGCGCAGGTTGTCGAGCAGGGTATCGGCACGGGCACGCAGGCTGCCGGAAACTTCCACCGTGGCCGTGAGCGTTGCCGACGGCGTGATGCTGGCCGTCGACGTCACGGTGCTGGTGGGCGTCACGCTGGCCGCGGGCGCAGCATCCAGTTCGGCCAGGGCCAGGGCCAGGAACGCCTGGGCGTAGTGGGCCAGGCGCTCGCGCGCGTCGTACGTCGCCACGGTCCGGCCCACGGAGCCACGCCCCGCCTCCGCCAGAACGTACAGCATGAAGGCCTGCCGGTTCAGCGCATCGTCATCCAGCACACGCGGCGCCTGCAGCTGGCGTTCGAGGTAACTCAGACCGCGTCCGAGCACGGTCTCGTCGACTGGCACGCCGGCGTCCTGCGCCAACAACAGGCCATAGACCACGTAGGCGCTGACGAAGGGGTTGCTCTCCTCGCCCGACCACCAGCCCCAACCGCCGTCCACATTCTGGAACGTGTACAGCCGCTGCAAGCCCACCTCAACCTGTTCCGTCAGCCTGGCCTCCAGGCCCGGCTGATCGATATCCAGCTGCTGGAATGCCCGCGCCGTCACTACGTTGGGTAAAAAGCGGCTGAGCGTCTGTTCAGTACACTCGTAGGGATAATGCTCCAGGTACGCCAGGCCACTGCGCATGCCGGCCGCCAGCGAAGGTTCCAGGGTAACCTGGAGCTCGCCCTGGTCGGGCACGGCATCGTTCGGGATGACGATCGATTCGAGGCGCGGTACCCCCAGCTCGACCTGGCCCGAAGTACCAACCACTTCGGGGGTGGTGTAGCGGTAAACCGGCAGCGTGAGCTGCACGGCATCGTTGAGGGTGGCACTCTGCGCGACCATGTTGACCTGGACCTCGTCCACCGCCTGTGCGGTCACGTTCCAGGTTACCTTGGCCGCCCCGTTGGCCTCCACGTCGACCGTCTGTTTGGGCGCATCGGCGACGGCCAGCCCGGTGACGGCCAGGCTGACATCGACCTCCTGCGCTTCATCGGTGTTGTTGTTGACGACAGCGGCGATCTCGGCCTGGTCACCAACCGTCAGAAAACGCGGCAGGACCGGCCGCACGAGCAAGGGGCGCGTCACCTGAATGTCGCTGAAGGTCTCACCCACCTGGGTATCGGCATTGACCGCCTTGGCCAGCATACGCCAGGTGGTCACGTTGTCAGGCAGGCGCACGCTGACGGTAGCCAGGCCATCGTCGTCCGTCATCAGATCGGCCCGCCAGTAGGCATTGTCGGGAAACTCGGAGCGTACGAACATCGGCCCCATCATGCCGTCCCCGCCGCCGCCGCCCTTGGTGCCCGCCGCCTGCTGTTCGTTGATACGATCGACGTTGATGACCAGCGTCAGGGCGGTCATCACACCCAACCCGCGCTGGCGGTAGAACGCATCCAGGATCGGTGGTGCAAACGGTTCGGCCAGGCTGAGCACCGCTTTGTCGACGAGGGCCAACGAGACTTCGGTGGCCAGGGGCCGGCTCATGAAGTCGCGCGCCTGCACCGTGAAGCTGACCGTTTCGCGCGGCTGCAGCACCGGCTCACTGGGTGTCACCGTCAGGAAAACCTGAACGCGCTCGGTGGAGACCGGAATCAAGGGGGTGTAACCTACCTTGAACGACGGTAGGGCGCTCGTCTCGTCCATGCCTTGCATGAGCACGACGGAGAAGAACACGTTGGGCGCATACACCGGCTCGATCGGAATTTCGACCGCGGTGCTGTTGCCGGTCAAGGTGATGACGCGGTAGTCGTACACCTTGCCCCGTTCGCTGGTCAAAAGGGCCGTGACCTCCCCCTGGAACGGGGATGGAATCAACAGACGTGCCGTCTCGCCAGGGGCGTAACTCTTTTTGTCCACCACCAGCTCGATGCGGTCGTTGTTTTGCCGGCGCCACGAAACGTATTGGTTGGCCGAGGTGCCTACCCAGAAGAAGGCCGCAGCACTGACCTCATTGCCCACCGAATCGGTTCCGGCGGCACGGATCAGGTATTGGCCGCCGTTCTCCGGTGTCCACTCCAGCTGCGCCCTGCCGGCGACGCCGGTGGTGACACTGGTCGTGAAGACAACCGTTTCTTTCACCTGGCTCGTCCAGAAGTAACGACCGCTGTCGTCGCGCTCCTGGACGCTCTTCCACTCGGCCTGGGCGATGGTCACCGTCAGCGCCTTACGGGGCACCGGCTGGCTGTCCGGATCGACCGTGATGACATTGAAGGTCATGGGATCGCCGACAAGGCCGACGTATTCCTCGGGCGCCACACCGATGTACAAATCACCTTTGTGCACGATGACGCGCGCCGAACCAAACACCTCCTGGTTGTTGATGTCGGTCAGGCCGACGTCGAAGGTGAACAGCTGGCTCTGTTTTTCGCGCGAGACGTCCGCCGGCAACGTGATCACCAGGCGACCGTTGGCGTCGGTCGTCCCGGTCCCTTCGCTGATCCGCTTACCGTACGGTGTTTGCTGGGTCTGGTTCCAGTCGGTGATGTCCTGGAAGCTGTAGTAATCATCCCCCTGGTAGTCGAAATAGGCGTCCTGGCTGAGCACCGACCAGCGTACACGTGCATTCTGGACGGCGCCGCCAAAGAAGTAGTTGGCCTGCACCGTCACGCTGACCGTATCGCCCTGGCGGTAGGCTGGCTGGGCGGCTGTGACCGTCATCTCGAACTCGGGTTTGCGATATTCGGCAACCTGGAAGCCCACGCTGCCGCCGTAGTAGGTCGTGAGCAGCACGCTGATGTTGTAGTAACCAAGCCGCGCCTCTTCGGCGAGCTTGATTTCGCCGTGGAACGTACCCAACGCATTGAGCGGCAGGGTCTCACGAAAGACAACGTCGCCCATCGTATCGCGAATCTCCACCGGGATCTGCTCCTTCGTCGGCAGGCTGTAGCGCGCATCGTTGTCGACACGCACGATACCCTTGAAGTAGACGGTTTGCCCCGGCCGGTAGATGGGACGGTCGGTATAGAGGTAGACGTTGTACTCGGGTGCGTACGTCTCGCCGTACAAGCCGAAGGTCCAGGGATCGAGGCCATCGGTCCAGCGCGTGTTGGCGACACCAAAGTCATCTTCGCCGGGCGTGCCGACGAAGGCAAAGAGCGGCTGGTAGACCTCGCGCACCGGGAAGGTGACGGTGTAGACGCCGCTGGCGTCGGTTTGCCCCGTCCGCTTGAAACCCTGTTCATCTTCGAGCGAGACGCCGGCATTGGCGACCGGCTCACCGCTTTGCAGGTCGGTCACCCACACCAGGGCGCCGGTCGACGAGACCTTGAGCGTCACGTTGTAGCGTGAGATGGCAATGACCTGTACTTCCGGCACGGTCATGCTGTCCTGGCTGCGCTGGACCGGCATCTCGGGCGACTGCAGCGACAGGAAGTACATCCCCGGCGGCAGCGTATCGCCGTCTTCCTGTACCAGCGGCTCGAACCAGACCTGCGAACGGTTCTTCTCGGACGGGGGTTGGATGCGCCATTGCCGTTCGATCTCGGCGTTCCGGCCGGGTGCATTTTGCACCTGTTCGAGCCAGCGTTCACCGGAATAGCGCATGAACTGCGCCTTGTTCAAACGTGCCAGTGTCAGGTCGACGTTTTCGATGTTACGGTGCAGGATCGACGTCACGGTTTTGGTGTACGCATTATAGGTGCCGACCGGCGTAGCTACGTTCAGACTCACGAAAGGCCGGTAATCGCCGGTGCGGAAGGACCAGACGTAGTCGTCACCCAGGGTGTTGCCGTAGATGTCACCCACGGTGCCCTTGAGCGTCACGGTGTACGTCGTATTAGGCTCCCAGGGCCACGTCGCGTACAGGCGGTTATCGTAGAAATTATAACTGGTCAACACCTGCGTATTGGTGAGTACCGGCATCACGGCGATGGCATTGGCCAGCGTCGCTTCGCTGATAGCGCCGGTGAAGTAGATATCGACGGCACCCACGGGGTTGACGTTGGTTTCGCCATCGACCGGCGTGACCTTCGTCACGCCCGGCAGCGGCACCACCTGAAACGTGGTGCGGAACGCCTCGCGCAGACGACCCTCGCCGCTGGCCGCCTGGGCGCTGGTCTGTACGGTCAGCGTGTAGGCACCGCCGTGGGTCAGCGCGGCGGCGGGAATGAAGCCGATCTCCTCGTTGTTGGCGGTCCAGTTGAAGCGTCCATCGACCGCCCCCGCCGGCCCTTGCAGGCCAAATGCCTCCTCGGTGCTGGCGCGCTGCATCGGCTGGCTAAAGGTTACCGAGATCGTCGCGGTCGGCGCCACAATCGCGGTCCCGTCACTTGGCTGGCTGCCTGTCACCATGGGTGAGGCGGTCGTAAAACGCCAGGTAAAGGGTTCCGCCAGTTCACCCCCCGTCGTATCACTCAGCGGCGTGGTGACGGTCACGGAATAGGTGAGACCGGCACCCAGCAGCGGTTCCGGCTTGAAACTATAGACACTGGTGTTGACCCAGTATCCTTCGCCATCGACCGGCGGTTCGAATACGAGCGGCTGTGGCAGGCCGGCCTGTGCGTCGACGCCGGTCAGCGGCACCACCGGCCGGTTGAAGACCACCGTGATGAGACTCTCGGGATCGATCTCCTCGGCCCCCGCCGATGGCTGCACGCTGGTGACTTCCAGGTAACCCACGGTGACGAAGCGGAATTCGGCCGGTTCGAGCATGGGGAGGCCCTGGGCACTCTTGGCGCCGGTGAGGCGGACGTCGTAGCGCGTGGCGCGTGCCAGCGGTGTGCCCGGCTTCCACAGCAAGGTGTTAGCCGTCACCTCGATCGCACCCGGGACCTCCGGTTCGATCAGGAAGGCGGCCTCGGTACTCGCGGGGTCCATGGCCTGGTCGAAGGTGATCACCACGGGGGCATCGATCGGCTGCTCCTCGCCGCGGTTGGGGTCGGTCGCCACCACGGTGGGCGGCAGCGGCACGCGGGTCGGCGTCGGCAGCGGGGTGGGGATCTCTTCGGTGACCGGCGTGGACTCGGCGATGATGCCTGGTACCTGCGTCACCTCCGCGGGCGGCGTCGGTGTGGGCTGCGCACACGCGCTGAGCAGGGGTGCGATGACGATAATGGTCAATAGGATGAGGTTAACGATACGCGTCGGGTTTTTGGTTGATTGCCTGGTCATGTGATTCTTCCTCCGTTTATGCGTGGTGATCGCTGGTTTTAGGGCTTGTAGAAGAATAACTTCCTTCAAAATGGCCGGAATTCGCCGCAAAGCACGGTAAGTCATTCTTTGACAAGCCCTGAGACGATCCATGGAACGTCTCTACCCATCGATCACCGTAATCACGATCGATTCACTCTCCACCGCCTGGCCATCGACGGTGATGCCTGTTGCACGGAACGTATACCGGCCGGGCTGCAGCTGCCACCACGTGCTGATCTGCGATTCATCGCGGCTGGCCAACGGTTGATCATTCACCAAAATGGTCATCTGACGCAGGGGGACGTTGCCACGTGCTGTCACCTCTACCTCCTGTGTGGCCAACGGCTGCGCAGGTGAGATGCGATAGGTACGCGCGGCGTCGGGGCTGGTGAACACCAGGGGCGCTGCCGCCCGAGTACCCAACGTGACGGGCAGCGCCTCCGCGGCGGTGACCTCCGAATGCAGCGGTGGGGGCTGATCGATGTGATTGGCCGCGGCCCACGCCTGCAGATCGGGCGGCAGCACCCAATAGGTTTGGGTCACGCGATACGCCGGTGGCGTCGATGGGCTGGCCCGTTCGCCCGTGCGGCTGTCCAGGGTGATCAGCTGGTGCATCGTATCGGCCTGGCTCGGTTCGGTACCCGCCAGGAAGACTTCCACGCGCCGGCGCGGGCACAGGGCAGTGGCCAACAGTCCCGAATCGGCGCAGATCTCGACATCGACCAGGCCCTCTGGCCGGACAAAGTCACGGCGCGGCGTATCACGCAGCACGGTCTCCAAAAAATCGTGCCAGATCGGTCCGGCACCGGTGATGCCGCTGATTCCCTGCATGGGCGCATTGTCGGCATTGCCCACCCACACGCCGACAACCAGGTCGGGGGTGTAGCCGATCGTCCAGTTATCCTTCCAGTCGGTCGTCGTGCCGGTTTTGACCGCTGCCGGCCGGTCACCGGTCAGACGCAGCAGGCTGTGGCGGCCAAAGGTCGGTATGCGGGCGTTGTTGTCGCTGAGCATGCTGGTCACCAGATAGGCCACCTGCGGACTCAACACACGCGATGGCCGGCTGCGGGCGACGGCCTCAGCGGCATGGTACAGCACCCTCCCCTCGGTGTCGCTCACCTGCAGCACGGCGGTAGGAACCACACGGTGACCACCGTTGGCAAAAGCGCCATACGCGGCGGTCAATTCGAGCAGACGCACCTCGCCGCCGCCCAGGGTCAACGCCAGGCCAAAGTCATCGTGCGACACAAACGACGAGATACCCAGCTGCCGCGCCAGATCGACCAGGCCAGCCACACCGACGTGCTGCAGAACCTTGACAGCGGGAATGTTGAACGAGCTCGCCAACGCATCGCGCAGCAGCACCGGTCCGTGGAACTGCAGGTCGTAGTTGAGCGGCACGTAGGGATCACCCTCGCGGGTCGGAAAAGCCGTGCGCACGTCGCTGACCAGGGTCGCTGGTGTGAGGGGAGGTTTGCCCACGGCCTGCATGCGTGCCGGTTCGAAGGCCGCCGCATACGTCAGCG
This sequence comes from uncultured Anaerolineae bacterium, assembly GCA_964443225.1. Classification (GTDB taxonomy): domain Bacteria; phylum Chloroflexota; class Anaerolineae; order SSC4; family Amarolineaceae; genus SSC4. The sequence goes on along the minus strand of CAYUCC010000069.1, from coordinate 20,187 downwards.
GTTTGATGGCCGAGCCGGGCTGGCGCAGGCTCAATGCCGCGTTGACGTTCCCCTGGGTCCGGTCGTCGAAGTAGTCGGGGCTGCCCAACATGGCATAGATTTCACCCGATTGGGGATGCAGCGCCACCAGCGCGGCGTTGTCGATGCGGCGGTTGGGTGACGCGCGGCGGTCGCTGCGCAGCTGTGTCAAACGGCGTTGGGCAATCGACTCGGCCAGGTCCTGCCAGTCCAGGTCCAGGGTGGTGGTGACGCGCAGCCCCCCCTGGGGTACGACGTCACTGCCGAACTGGCGCTCCAGCCAGTTGTTGACGAACATCACGAAGTGCGGTGCCTGGATGGGAAACGGTGTCGCCGCATACTGTAGCGGCTCGTGACGCACCAGCTCCGCCTGGTTGGCATCGAGGTAGCCCTGCCCGGCCATGAGCCCCAGGACGACGACCTGGCGATTTTTGGCCGCCGCAGGATCGAGCAGCGGGTTGTAGGTCGACGGCGACTGCAGCAGGCCGGCCAGCAGCGCGCACTGGGCTGTGTCGAGCTCACGCGCCGACACACCAAAGTAGGCCTGGGCGGCAGCTTCGATGCCCACGGCAAAATTCCCAAAATAGGCCTGGTTCAAGTACAGCTCGAACAGCTGGTCCTTGTCATAGACACGCTCCAGGCGCCAGGCCAACCAGGCTTCGCGCAGTTTCCGGCGCAGCGACTGTTCGTAGCGCTCATCGGCGTCGAGCAGGAGGTTACGTGCCACTTGTTGGGTGATGGTCGACGCCCCGCTGACAGTGGTGCCCGCCTGGGTGTTCTGCCAGACTGCGCGGCCAATCGCCAGGAGATCGACGCCGGGGTGCTGGTAAAAGAGCTTGTCTTCGGTTGCGATAACGGCCTGACGGCACGCCAGTGGCACCTGATCGAGCGCCAGGGGGGTCTGTTTGCTCCCGTTGGGATCGATGATTTCGTACAGAAGCCGCCCGTGACGGTCCAGGATCTGCGTGGAGGGCCGCTGGGTGCGCGCGCGGGCCTGCTCCGGCCCGGGCAGGTCGCCCAGGAGGGTCACGGCCAGCCCCAGGGCTGCTACCACGAGCAGACCGAGAGCCAACAGGCACAGACGGATCAACAGCGTACGCGTTTGTTTGCTCATACGATTCTTGACACAGGTGTGGGCGTCCTGGCAGTTGGCGCTTTTCTCAGGATAGAACGATGATTGGGCTGGTGTGGTTCCACGCATGGCCGGCCCATACGCGGAACCGCCCACCCGCGCCTCACGCCTGTGGACCCAGCCGCAGCCGCGCACGCAGGCGATCGATGGGCAGTGCCTGGAACACCGCCGCCATGTCACGGTCACGGAACATGCCGCTGATCGTCAGCACCAGGCCGTAGGCTGCCACGCCCAGGATCACCCGCACGAGCAGTGAGAGGCCCAGCGGTTGGCCCAAACCCAGGACAGCCACCATCACGACGCCGGCCGCCAGCGGCTGCCACAGGATTCGCACCCACGGTAAGGGTCCCACGTAACGATAGACGCTGATCATAAACGGCACCAACAGCGCCAGCTCCGAAAAAATCGTGACGATCGCCGCGCCGTTGATGCCGAAGCGCGGGACCAGGATCAGATTGGCCACGATGTTGAACACCACACCCATCACAAAGGCGCGCGTCAGGTAACGCTGCTGGTTGACCGCAATCAGCACGTACTGGGTGATGCTGTTCGTGAACCCGATCGGGATCGACCAGATCAGGATCTGCAGGGCGAGTGCCGACTGCGGCAGGTATTCGCTGCCCCCCAACAGGCGAATCAAGGGGGTGGCCGTGAACGTGACCAGGATCGCCAGCGGCAGGCTCAGCATGAAGAGGAAACGCAGCGCCAGGATGTAGGAACGCAGCAGCGCCGACGGTTTGCCCTCCCCCTGGTCGGCACGCGCATAACGCGCCATCAGCGGGAAGATGGCCAACGTAAAATAGGAAGGAATGACGTTGAGACCGTCGATGTACTTGTACGCGGCGCCGTAATACCCCACGGCGGCCGCCCCGGCCAGCGGCATGATGATCCACACGTCGATGCGGAAGAAGATGTGGGCCAGCATGTGATTCAACATCAACGGCGTCGACAGGCCCAGCATCTTGCGCTGCAGGCCGCGGTCCAGGTCAGTGCGTGTGGCTGGCTCCACTGGCAGCTTGCGGCGCATCAGCCAGTAGAGCCAGACCGCCTGCACCAGGTTCATCACCACCGATACGCCCGCCAGGCCGACGAACCCCCACTCGAAGGGCGGCAGCAGCACCAGGGTACCCAACGTGACTTTGGCCAGCGCCGTGCCCGACGCCACCACGGCAGGAATTTCCATCTGTTCGTAGGCGTTGAAGACGGCATTGACGCCATCCCCCAGCGATGCAAACAGGAGCGCCAGAGAAAACAGCCCGATCGCCGTCGCCTCGGCCGCAGTCATGCTGCCCCAACGGCCAAACAGGAACATCACGAACGCCAGCAGCGGCAGTGACAGCACCCACAACACCACACGCAGCACGGTGACGTTGGCCAGGTAACCGCGCGCCTGGCTGCGGTCCTGCGCCACGTCACGCGTCAGCAGTGTGCCCAGGCCAAAACGGACCAGAATCTCGAAAATGACGTAGAAGCTGATGGCAAAGGTGTAACTGCCTTCACCCGCCGGGCTCAGGATGCGCAGCCGCACCATGGCAAACGCAAAGTCGATCCCTTTGTTGAGCAGCGCCAGCGCGACCGGAATCACACTGTTTTTGGCCACCCGCTGCACCTCGTGCGTATCGAGCGATTCGCGGTAGTAACGACCCCACAGCCACCAACCCACCAACAGCAGCAGACCCATGAACGCCACGAAGCTGGTGAACAACCCCAGCTGAAACGAACGCGGTGCATACTTGAAACGCACCGTCTGGGCGCCGGCCGTCTCCAGGTACACGGTACGGAAATTGCCGTTGGCACGCCACACCGCCAACGGTGTCTCGTCGCGTTCGCTGCCGCCGCGCGGACGCACGTAAGCCTTCCAATCCGGGAAATAGGCGTCGGTCAGCACCAGCCACCGCGGTGCGTCGAGATCGACGTCCAGCAAGATCTCGTTCGGCCGATAGCTCGTAATCGTCACTGGCACGGTGCTGCTCACGGTGGTCGTTGGCAGCGCAGCCACGAATTCACTCGCCGATGGATCATCCAACAGCACGGTCGTGCGCAGATCGACCTGCGCCAGCCGATCCAACACCTGGTCCGGCGGCACGACCTCAGCCTGGTTCACCACGAACGCACGGGACAGGGCGTTGGTGTTGCGGTAGATTTTGACATCGCCGTCATGCACCAATGACCAGCCGGGAACATCCAGCGTCAGCTCGGTCACCACCCAGCGTACGCCCAACAGGTGTGTGCGCGGGTCATTGAGTGATGCCGGGTCGTAAAACGGCGAAATCCGGTTGTACAGCAGCTGTCCCTGCGGTTCAATCGCCTCCATGTAGGCGACGTACTGGCGCGGGATGATCGAGTCGTAACCGCGTACGTCCTGCAGACCATAACGCCAGGCCAGGTTGGCGTTGAGCGTTTTGCTGGTGGCCGCGCTTTCGAAGGAGGTGACGCGCCCCAGTTCCTGGCTGGCCTCTTCCTGCAATGTCGTCACCGCAGGGGGTGTAAACTCGAGCAGCTGCTTATCGACCACCGGGTTGAAGCGGCCGGTGGCCAGCCACAAATCGACGACGACCACGCCAATGGCCAATACGCGCCAACGTGCGCCCCACGTCCCCAGCAAACGGACGCCCCACGGACGTCCCGCGGCCAGCAGCACCAGACCGCTGCCGGCCAGGGCCAGTGCCAGCTTGGCCAGGTTGGCCGCCTGGTAACTCCAGAAGGTCGCACCGCCCGCAAAGGCGCCGCGCGCCAGATCCGAACCGGCCAGCACACGCTCGCCCAGTGCCACGAACGGCGCCGGCACCACCAGGCTGACGCCCAAGGCCGCCGTGACCGCGGCCGCAGCGATCAGCAGCAGGAGCCCCAAACGCACCGACCACCGACGCGCCCCTGCGGTCGACAGCACGTCGAACCCGTAGGCCGCCAGGACTGCCAGGCTCAACGTCAGTGGAAATACCCAACGGAACGCCGAATGGAGTTGGCTGTACCCAGGCAGACCATAAAACAACAACGCATAGAGCGGTGTGCCAAACGCAAACGCCAATGACAGCGCGGCCAGAACCACAAACAGCAGGGGTGAGCCGGGACGCACCGCCGCGGCCGGGGACGGATCGGCGGTTCCGACGGTTGGTTCTGCGCGCCAGGCCCCGCCACCGCGCAGCAGGTGCACCCCGGCGATGCCGGCCAGAATCAACGGCAGGATGCCGACGTAGTTGGCGCCCTCCACGTAGTTCTTGACACCCCAAAAGATCGTCCCCACCGGCTCGCCGAGGCTGTTGCTGGGGGAAACCCACGTGCGCTGCCAGATATCCCAGATGCCGTGATGGGTTGGGTTCCCAAACACGTCGGGCACCACGAACGTCAACATCTGGCGTACCGGCCAGGCCCAGTTGACGACCTGCTGGTAATCGACGGAGCCCTCGCGAAAACTGCGGGTGACCAACTCCACCAGTGGGAGCAGCTGCACGGCGGCCAGGGTCAAACCGGCCACACCCATCACCACGAACCAGCCGCTCAGGGCAACTGCCGGTCGCCAGGCTCGCAGCTGCCGCGCCAGGCCAGCCAGCCGCCAGACGGCATAATAGGCCAGCACCATGAGGGTGTAGTACGTAATTTCGATGTGCCCCGCCAGCACCTGCACGCCCAGAATCAGGGCGCCGGCCACCACGTAGACCACCGGGCGGAATGACTGGCCCCCTTTACTGGCCTGTTTCTGCACGACTTTTTCGACGATCGCCAACAGAAGCGGCAGCCAGGCCGCAGCCGCGATGATCATCGAAAACACGACGCTGGTTACGTAGAACGCGCTGAACGCGTAGGTGATACCGGCCAACACGCCCGCCGCACGTGAGCGACCCAGCACACGCACGAGAACGAACATATTCACAGCGGCCAGCGCCAGCTGCAGGGCCGTAAACCAGCCGTAGGCCTGGCTGAGGGGCAGTATCAAAAACAGGAGACTGAAGGGATACAACGCGGAATGCTGTCCGGCGGCCAGAAAGGGCACACCGCTGAACAGATACGGGTTCCACAACGGAATCTCACCCTGGCTGACGGAGGACCGGATGAACTCCTTCCAGACCAGGTTCTCCAGCACGAGGTCGCTGAGCAGCTCGTTGTGCGGCACCTGCACGCCCTTGATGGCCGCCACCGATTGCCACGGTTCGAACGCGTAGAGATTGTCGGCCGGCAGCAGGGTACGATCGCCGATGAGCACCGGCGCAAACCACAACAGAGGAAGCAGGATGAGCAGCAGGATGGCCAGGCCATCCCGCACGCGCGGCGTCGACATGGCTGGCTCCAGGCTATCGGTCAGGACTGGTCAAGTGCGCCACCCGCGACCTGGGGAGCCGCGGCATTGCCGGCGGGTGTCGCCGTTTCCGCCGGTGGCCTCGACAACGGATGAACGTGACGGTACCGCCAACGCAGGTACCAGGTACGCCAGGTCGCTTCGAACTTGATGCTGTTCGACATCTTGGAACGGCCGATGCGCCGGTCCTCGAAATAGATAGGCAATTCCAGGCTGCGAAACCCAAGTTTGTGTGCCAGGTAGGCCATCTCCACCTGGAAGATATAGCCGTTGCTGTGTGCGGGGTACGCCAGCACGCTGCTCAGACAGTGACGAGACCAGCATTTGAATCCGGCGGTCGCATCGTGCAGCGGCAGGTGAAGAATGAGACGCGTGTACACCGAATTGGCCCACCAGCTGAGCAGGTGACGCCACCAACTCCAGCGCTGATCCAGTTGGCCACCGGGGACGTAACGCGAACCAACGACCACATCGTAATCACCGAGCTGCCGGACGAATTCCGGAATGTAGCCCGGTGAGTGCGAAAAATCGGCATCCATTTGCACGATGTGTTCGGCGTCGTGCGCCAACGCATAGGTAAACCCGTCGCGGTACGCCGACCCCAACCCCGCCTTGCCTGGGCGGTGAATCACGTGCAAATGCCGTGGATAGAGCTGGCGCAGGCGTTCAGCCACCTCGCCTGTACGATCTGGTGAATTATCATCGACAACGACAATGTGCAGGTTGCTGATGGGCAGCGCAAAAAGCTCCGAGACCAACGGCGGGAGATTGCTGGCTTCATTGTAAGTGGGAATGACAACGAAGGTTGCCGGCACAGTGCCGCGGATGGGTGCTGAACTCTCGCTCATGGCGGGAATTATACTCCGGTAGCCGCGATGGCGCAAGCTGATGCCCGGCGACGGGCGCATTGCAGGCCGCACAAGGTCGGGCGGCCCCCGATCAGGGAGCGCCATCGGGGTGGTCTCATCGGACAGGTCGTAACATTGTGGCGAAACGAAATCATCGAGTATAATCGATGCACTGCCTGTTCGCCCAGAGGGTCAGTCTCCATCATGAACACCCTGTTATTGATCGTAGCCAAACGCAACGATCTGCAAAACGGTATCTGGAAACGTGTGGCCGCACGTGAGATCACGGTGGTCCGCGCCAGCACGCAGCAAAAGGTGCTGAATGAAATCGCGCGGGCTGCGCCCGACTTTGTCTTGTTGAGCAGCCGTTCCGATCGTGTGATCACGCGCCGCTTCGTGGAACGGCTGCGCCAACTCGCCCCCAAAGCGGGACTCCTTGGACTTGCGACCACCTCAGCCTGGGAGATGACTCCATTCTTCGATGATGTCCTGCTGGAACCCCTCATGTTTTCTGACCTGATGGCCAGTATGGGCCGCATCCAACAACGCAGGGGTGATCATTTTGTCATGGTCCCTCCGCTCAGGCTCGATCCCGTCAGCCGGCGGCTTTGGGTGGGTGAGTCCGAATTTCGTTTGACTCCCAAACAGTGTGATCTTATCACCGTCTTCATGCGACACCCCAACCAGATCGTCACCCGGAAAACCTTGATGGAAGTCGTGTGGGACACCGATTACCTGGGGGACACGCGAACGCTCGATGTCCACATTCACTGGCTGCGCGCGATGTTGAAATCAGTCGACGGACTGCCGCTGCTTTTGGAGACGATTCGTGGCTTCGGCTACCGCCTGAACGCATAGGGCTTACCAGAGAACGCCTTAGGGCCTATCCGAATAACCCTATATTCGCCTCAATAAGACGCCTGAGGGCAGTTATTCGGATTGGCCCTGACAGGTCACCGTAACAACAAAAAACCCGCCGGTGCGGGACCGCGGGTTCTTGTGGACACAGCGTAAGTGCCGGGACCGTCAGGCGGGCCGGCTGTACGTCTTGTTGTACTGGCTCATCAGACGCGACTTGCGACGCGCGGCGCTGTTGGGGTGAATCACGCCCTTGGCTGCGGCCTTGTCGAGCGCACTGATGGCTTCGCGCAGCGCTGCTTCGGCGTCTTTGGCATTGCTGGTGCCCATCGCGGTGCGTGCATTTTTCGTATACGTACGCGTCGACGTGATGACCAGGCGATTGCGGGTACGTGCCCGCTCATTACGACGAATCCGCTTGATCGCAGATGGATGATTTGCCACGACTTCGTTCCTCCAAGTACACCAATAAACGGTTTCTGATTAGCTGGGCAAGTATAGTCGATTCAGGCGATCTTGTCCAATTCGACAGGCGCTGTTTCGGCACCGGTCGTGACGTCATTCATCGCCGCCTGGACGTATGGGTAAGCCAGCAGGATCACACCCACACCAAAAAGGATGCCGGTGATCGTGCGCAGCACCCAGTTGCTCTCACGCCAGCCGGGCAGCTGGCTCAAGCCATCAACCGCAATCGGGATCAGGAAGAGGGCAAAAACGGCCAGTTTGATCGGCGCAATCGGACGGCGGCGGCGCGCAAGACCATACACCACCCCGGCCACCAGCATACTGCCGTAGATGGCCAGATCGCGCTGGCACAGCGCGATCTTGTAGCCGTGGTCGTGGTCCCCAACGTACTGCGGGCGCTGAAGGAGCGTCTCGCCCGGCAGGACGCCGTCAGCCTGCAGTTCGTCGAGCGAATAGGTTGCCTGGGGACCAAACAGAAAATAGGACCGCTCTGGCAGTTCGTGGCACAAACCCCGGTACAAGGCGTAGATCATACGCGCGGGACCGGTGGCACCTACCTGCATAAGCACCGCAGCACTGGTGGGCACTGCGATGTACAAAAACAGTGCCACCGAAAAGATCGCCAGCCAATGCCGCGCAACCCAATGCACCATACGATCGATGGCCCGGCTGAGACCATCCGGCGGCGGCGGTGTACGCCCAACCAGGCTAGGACCGTTGTCCAAGCAGCACCTCCCGTACGGCACCGATGTCGATGGGCGCCATGAACACTCTTCCCAGCCGTGTATCGATGACCGGAATCGAATACCGGTAACGAGCATAGAGGTCCGCATCCTGTGCGATGTCGACCTCATCCACGATCAGCCCGAATTCCTGCACCAACGGCTGCAGCTGGTGACGCGTCTTCTCGCACAAGTGGCAGCCCGCTTTGTGATAGAACGTAATTGTCATCATGGGCCGTCGATCGCCGCCAGGTTCTTTTCGATGACCGACGGCGTCAGGACACCCAGCCAGCGGGTGCTGACCTTGCCGTCCTTGTCGATGAAGTAAGAACTGGGCATTACCCGCACCTGGTAGGCCCGTGCAAGATCACCGGCGTCGGCGGCCAGCGGAAATGTGATATCGAACTCTTCGGCGAATGCTTTGATCTCCTCGGCACCCTCCTGGAAGTTGACACCAATCACCACCAGCCCATCCTCAGCGTGGTCCTGATACGTACGAACCAGGTCGGGCATCTCGACGCGGCACGGTCCGCACCATGTCGCCCAGAAGTTGAGGATGACCGGACGCCCCCGCAGGTCACTCAACCTGACCTGGTTACCGTCGGCATACGCCAGCAAAAAATCGGGCGCCGGCGAACCCACCGCCAGCGCTGGATTGGATTCGGGCACACTGGCCGCTGCGATGACGGCCCCCGGCGTTTCGATGGTCGGCAGCGTTCCACCGCCGGTCACCGCGGGTGTGGCGCTGCCACAGGCGGTGAGCAGCACGAGGGCCGCGGCGATCAGCCCACTGTGCCAACTGAAAGCTTGTTTAACCATTGCGTGTGGCAAACTCCGTCAACCACGGCACCCACTGTTGGAGGCGAGCGGCCAGAACACCGAGCTGGCCGGTGAAGAGCAGGATACCGATGTAGATCAAAAACAGTCCGCTGATAAACGAGATATACGGCAGGAAACGATTGGCCCGTCGCAGCAGCGGCGTTGCGCTCTCGAGGAGCAGCCCGGTCACCAGGAAGGGAATCCCGAGGCCAAGCGAATAGGCAAACAGCAGCACAATCCCCTGGGTGACGGTCTGGGTCCCGGCCGCCATGAACAGGATCGTGCTCAGGATCGGGCCGACACACGGCGTCCAACCGGCAGCAAAAAAGATGCCGACCAGAAACGAAGACAGGTACCCCATGTTGGGGCCGGACTGCACGTGCATCCGTTTGTCGCTGTACAGCAGGCCGTTGAGCCAGCGGATCGGTGCCAGCACCACCTTACCAAAGAAGCTGTCGCGTACCCCCGGGCTGGCCTCGATGCGGCGCTCGACGACGCGGAACAGCCCCATCATGTGCAGACCCATCACGATGACGATCACCCCGCCAATCTGCTGAATCGTGTAGATGTACTGATTCAGCAGCTGTCCCAGGGCGCTGGCCGTCGCCCCCAACGCCACAAAAATCGCCGTAAAACCCATGACAAAAAAGAGGGCATGGATCAACGTCGTATACTGGCTGCGCTGGGTCGTGCCGGCGGTGGTGACCGCCGTGCCGCCCAGGTAACCGATATAGGCGGGCACCAATGGCAGCACACACGGTGAGGCAAACGATATCAAGCCGGCGACAAACGCCGGAAGAAACCCCATATCCATACGAAATCAAAACCTCCGGCCCGGCCGACGACGTGTGCCGATGATCCGGCTGCAGGTGGCCCGCTGTGACGTCCCGCAAATTCGTCGTGCCCGGCATCGTTGTCCATTATGCCGGCCTGCGGGCCAAGCCGCTGTAACTGCGGCTACACACCACCCGCCGTCCACGGGGCATCCGCGTCACGGACGGGCCGCGACTGCGACCGCCGCCGCGTCACTGTCTTCGTCGGTTTCGAGCATCGCCAGTTCCTGTGCGGCTTTGCGATACCGGACGACCAGGCTAATGGCAAGACCCAAAACCAGGCCCATCGCAATCAGGTACGCTGCAATCAAATAGGGCATCTCTTACCTCAGCTGCCTGCCAACTGCTGGCGTCGCTCGACGATCTTGTCGCGCAGGTTTTCCAGGCGCACGCGGTAGATCAGGAGTGTGACGTAAAGCAGGCTGAACACGATCATCCCTGCGATCATGGTGAGCCGGATGTTGGAGCCGAGGGCAAATCCGCCCTGCGCATCGGCACTTTCGGCACCCCCCAACACCACCGGGTGGATCGTGCGCCACCAACGAATCGAAAAATAGGTCATCGGCACGCCAATGAACGCAAGAATCCCGTACACCGCCGCAAAGCGTGCCCGCTGTTCTGGGTTTTCGACTGCCCCCCGCAGCATCAGGTACGCCACGTACAGCAGCCAAACGATGGCCGACGTGGTCAGGCGGGGATCCCACGTCCAGTAGGTATTCCAGGTCGGTTTGGCCCAGATGGAGCCGGTGATCAATGTGCCGGTGGCAAACACGAGGCCCAATTCAACCCCTGAGAGACCAATCGTATCCCAAATCTTACGCCGCGTGAACAGGTACAAAAAGCCGGCGACGAAGGTGGTCAAAAAAGCCAGCGCCGCGGCGGCGTTGTTGCCCATGTGAATGTAGAAAATGCGCTGCGCCGCACGCTCGGCGCCCGCCAGATTGGCCGCATCGGGTGCCCAAAGCAGTGCCAGGTACAAGAACAGAACCAGGGCCACGCCAGTCACTACATTCAAAATGGTCAGGGGCCAATTACGTTGTTGTGCCATGCAAGCACCTCCGCAGATTTGATCTGGACGATTGTGTCGTCACGCTTCGACCACAACATCGAACGTGAGGAACGACGCCGCCAGGTACAACACATCGAATGCAATCAGCAGCTGTAACCAGTTGCTCAGGTCACCCAAGGGTTCCCCATCCAGGATGCCGCCAGTCACGCGTACGCCGGCAATCAGCACCGGCACGATGACAGGCAGGAGCAGGATGGGCAGCAGCACCTCGCGCGCCCGCGTATTGACCGACATGGCCGAAAAGACCGTGCCGACCGCCGCAAACCCAATCGTGCCCAATACGACCACCAGCAGAATTTCGGGCAGCCACAGCGGCACGTTGAAAAAGACGCTGCTCAGGGGAATGATGAATACTTCGACCACCAAGATAAAAACCAGATTGGCCAGCATCTTGCCCAGGTAGATCGCCCCGCGATCGACCGGGGTCAGCAGCAAACCTTCCAGGCTCCCTTTGTCTTTTTCCAATACAAACGAACGATTCAAACCCAGGACGCCCGCAAACGTGATCGAGACCCACAATACGCCGGGCACCACCTGGCGTACATTGTCGATGCGCAAATCGAACGCAAACTGGAAGATGACGACCGACAGCAGCGCAAAAACGAACATCGCGCTGAAGATGTCCTTGGTCCGGATCTCGGCGCGGACGTCCTTCCACAAAACCGCCAGAACCTTACGCAGGAACCCCATGGCCGCTCAGCTGCCCACGTGCTGCCGGTACGCGTCGTGCAGCGCTGCCAGGCTCAACCCTGCGGCCGCCGCTTCGTAACGGACTTTGCCGTCATTCAGGATCAGGAGGCGGTTCGCCCAGTTCAGGCCACGCTCCAGGTTGTGCGTCGTCAACAACACCGTACGACCCTCGGCACCCACGTCGGCCAGGAGCTGGCGCAGCATCTCGGCCGCCGCCTGGTCCAGACCGGTGTCGGGTTCGTCGAGCAGCAGGATCGGCGGGTTGTGCAGCAGCGCACGGGCAATGGCCAGGCGCTGGACCATCCCCCGCGAGTAGGTCCGCACCGGCTCCTGGCGCCGTTTCCACAGGTCCACGCGGCGCAGGACCACTTCGATGCGCGCCGGCCGGTCGGGCACGTCGTACATGGCGCCGTAAAAACCCAGGTTCTCCATCGCATTCAACGAATCGTACAGCAGCGGGGCGTGCGTCACCACGCCAATGTAACGACGGATGTTGTCCCCCGCCTTGATTGCATCGATGCCGCCGATCCACACCTCGCCCGCCGTCGCGCGTGTCAGTGTGGCGATGATGCGCATCAGCGTAGTTTTGCCCGCACCGTTGGGTCCAAACAGCGCCACCGATTCGCCTTCGGCCAGCGTCAGGCTCACGCCGCGCAGGACGTGATGCGGTCCGAAGGCCTTGAAGACGTTGCGCACCTCGATCATCGGCACGGCCGGGTTCATTTGGCCAACTCGTCGAGTTCCTGGAGTGCCGCGGCCACAATCAGCAGCTCGTCCTTCAATTCGCTGCGCCGGGCCTGGTAGGTCTCATCGGGCACGCCGCCCGCCGCATACGTATCGTCGAGCTGCGCAATCGCCAGCAGCAAACGCTGGCGTTGGCGCTTGAGTTCGACGTCGGTCATGAGTTCCTGGGCCGGCATGGCTTCGGCGGCGGGTTCTTCACCCGGTCGCCGCCGCAGGGCATAGGCGACCACGCCCAGCATCACCAAACCACCCACCACAGCCAGACCGATGCCCAGCCACGGCGAATTGGCCGTCACGGTGGCCGCGGCCGATGCCGCCTCGTCCGTGATGGCCGGCAGGTTGCTCAATTCGAGCGCCACCGGCTGGCCTGCCGCCAGCTGGTTACCGCTGTAGTTGAGGTAGCTGGCCCCTTCGACCTGCCGCGGCGGATTGTTTTGCAGACCAGGTACCTGCATCTGCTGGCCGGCGTCGGCCACCAATACGTTCAGATTGCGCACCAGCACCGGCAGCGTCCGCGCCAGGGTGAGACTGCCGCCGTCTTCATACGGAACCGTATAACGCAGCAGCATCTGTCGCGAGCCCTGGCCGGGCGGCAGCGGCAGGGTGTCGACCAGCCCATCGGCGGTGGCCTGGAAACGACCCCCGATTTCGGCCCCGTCGATGGTCAGGTTCTGGACACCGGCGGGCAGCGTGTAGGTGAGAACGGCACCCGGTTGGGCTCCCACGTAGACCGTGTCCCCGTCGTTGCTCCAGAAATAGAGCTCCGCCACGAGCAGTTGGTCCTCGTCGAACTCGACGAACCAGTGCAGCCGTTCCACGGCAATGGCGGCGGCATCACGGCCCGTCTCGTAGACCATCACCGGGGCCTCGCGTACTGGTGAGCCGGCGGTGAGGGTGATGATGTCGGTGCTGTACGGTACACCGCCATACTCGAGACCCGCCACATACACCCAACCCGGCTCGGTGTTCAGGTCCTCGAATGCGAACGACCCGCTGACGGACGTGGTGACCGTGATCTCGCGGGCCAGGGAGAATTGATCGAAGACACGCAGCACGACGGGCAGCCCGGCGGGCGAGGCCTGGCCCGCAGTCCCGTTCAGCACCTGCCCCGAAATGACACCGGGGCCTGGCGTAAACTCGCGCAATTCCAGCGGTGGCAGGGTAAAGGAGCGCAGGTAGTCCAGGGCGAGCCAGCGTTCCTCGTCGGACAGGCTGGCCGCGTTGGTGTGCGTGTTCGCAAGGCTGGCAGCCAGGGCGTCGAACCAGGCGCGCTGGCTCTGCGTGGCCGTCGCCTCGAGGCTGGTCAAGTCGGGCACGTCGGCCGTGGCCTGTGGACCGTCGCCGCGGCCCGTTTCACCGTGGCAGGCTGCGCAGTTGGCCTGATAGATCGTTTCGCCGGCGTCCAGGTCGTCGGGCGTCACGTGCAGCGACCAGGCGTAGGCCACCACGTGCCAGATGTCCTGATCGCTGGTGCTGCCACCAAAGGGCGGCATGAACCGTTCGATGCGGCCCAGTTTGGTGACGCTGAACATTGTGCTTGGGGCGAGTTCGCGCATGGTCAGTGCATCGGCAAACTGGGTTGGTGGAAACTGCAGCTGTGCGGCCTGCGCGCCGTTGCCCATGCCGCTGTCCCCATGGCACGCGGCGCACTTCTGGCTGTAAATCGCCAACCCCAGGCGCGGGTCGGGTGGTTCCTGCGGGGTATTTTGGGGTAAGGGCGCCGCCTGGGCCACGCCGGTGGTCACAGCAGCAATCGACAGTCCCAATAACATGAAGCACACCGCCAAGGGCAGCAGCCACCGTGGCAGCCGCGGGCGGACACCCACCATGCCCTTCAGCGATGTGCGGACACGAGTTGTTTTCAATTTGGCCCAACCGCCCCTAGCTCATGCTCTTGACTTCCTGGGGTGCCTCTTCGTAACGTGAGGGACACTTGAGGAGCAAGGTATCGGCTTCCAGGATGCCATCTTGACCGAGGCGGCCTTCGACGATGGCGATCGAGCCTTCGCGGGTCATGTTATCGGGCTGCACACCGTGAAAGTGGATGCGCAGCGCTTCGCCGCTGTTGTTCTGGTCGAGAATCGTGAACGACAGATCGAATTTCTGCGAATCCCAGCGGACCGACTGTGCATCGACCAGTCCGCTCACGCGCAGCTTCTTGCCGGCGAGGGCAGACTGCTGGCTGGTGACTTCGTGAACTTCTTTATAGTACGCACCGGCATCGCCCACCGAAGAGATAATCAGGTACGCGATGACGGCAACGATCGCCAGGCCGGCTATGATGAATTTCCACTTCTTGTTGGCCGGTTTCGTATCGACCGGAATACGTGGAATTGCCGACGTTTCGGCCATGTTGATAACCCTTTCTCAGCCATGACCATCGATGTCATGGGTTGAATCGTCGAAGCAGGGGTATTATATCAAACTCACCCCGACCTGTCAACGGCAAATGTCACAACATCCCCCCCGGACGCAGCCAATCCAAAATCTAAAATCTAAAATCCAAAATCTAATCAAACCTCCGGAGGCGCAGCGAATTGCTCACCACGAACACACTGCTGAACGCCATCGCGCCCGCCGCCAGCACGGGGTGCAGGCGAATGCCAAACGCCGGGTAGAACACCCCCGCCGCCACCGGGATCAGGATGATGTTGTAGAAAAAGGCCCAAAACAGGTTCTGCCGGATCGTACGCATCGTGGCGCGGCTGAGGGCAATCGCCCGTGGTACGCCGCGCAGGTCGCCGCTCATCAAGGTCACTCCCGCCGCCTCCATCGCCACGTCGGTACCAGTGCCGATGGCAATGCCCACGTCGGCCTGGGCCAGGGCGGGCGCGTCGTTGATGCCATCACCGACCATGCCGACCACCTGGTTCTGCCCCTGCAGGGCCTTAACCTGGGCCGCTTTGTCACCCGGCAGCACTTCGGCCAGGACCTGGTCGATGCCCACTTCGCGGGCAATCGTGGCCGCCGTACGCTGGTTGTCGCCGGTGATCATCGCCACGTGCAGGCCCAACTGGTGCAGCTGCGTGATCGCATCCGCCGAACCGTCCTTGACCGTGTCGGCCACGGCAATCACGCCGGCGGCCGCGCCGTCGACCGCCACCAGCATCGCGGTTTTGCCCTGCGCCTGCAGTGTTTCCACCGCGGCCAGCAGACCCCGGACGTCGATACCTTCCTGGTTGAACCAGCGTGTGTTGCCTACCTGGACCACCTGCCCGGCGATGACCGCCCGCACACCGAGACCCGTCACCGACTCGAAGCGCTCGGTCGCCGCCAGGGACAGGTGCGCCGCTTCCGCCGCCCGCACGATGGCCTGGCCGAGGGGGTGCTCCGAACCGTGCTCGGCCGATGCCGCCAGGCGCAGCAGCGACTGCGTATCCCACGTGGCTGGGCCGTGGCCGTTGGATCCGCCCGGTGGCGCAATGACCGGCGCGGACGCCGCGGCGGTGCCGGCCAACACGGGCTGCAAAACCGGCTCCTGGCTCGCCACGATCACGTCGGTCACGGCGGGCCGGCCGTTGGTGATCGTGCCGGTTTTGTCGAGCACGATCGCTTTCATCTGCTGCGCCCGCTCCAGCGCTTCGCTGCTGCGGAAGAGGATGCCGTTTTCGGCCCCTTTGCCCATGCCGACCATGATTGCGGTGGGGGTGGCCAGGCCCAGCGCACAGGGGCAGGCGATCACCAGGACCGAAATCATGTAGATCAGCGATTGGGTGAAACCGACCTGGCCGATGAAGTACCAGACCAGGAAGGTGATGGCGGCGGTGACGATGATCACCGGCACGAAAATCGCCGAGACGCGGTCGGCCAGGGCCTGGATGGGGGCGCGCGACCCCTGGGCCTCCTGCACCAGGCGGATGATCTGGGCCAGGGCGGTTTCGCGGCCGACTTTGGTGGCCTCGAACTGCAGCATGCCCTGCAGATTCATCGTGGCACCGACAATGGTATCCCCCGGCTTTTTATCGATCGGCAGACTCTCACCGGTGAGCATCGATTCGTCCACCGCCGAGCGGCCTGCGGTCACCACACCATCCACCGGGATCTTCTCGCCCGGCCGCACCACCACGATGTCGCCGACGTGCACCTGCTCGACGGGGATTTCGACCTCTTCGCCGGCCCGCAGCACGTGCGCCGTGCGTGCGCGCAGCCCCATCAACGCCTTGATCGCCGAGGAGGTGCGGCCTTTGGCGCGCGCTTCCAGGACTTTGCCCAGTTTGATCAGGGTGATGATGACTGCGGCGGTCTCGAAATAGACGTGGTCGCCCAGGCCGCTGTAACCCAGCGTCAGGGCAATCACGACGGCTGCGCTGTAGAAATAGGCGGCCGAAGAGCCCAACGCCACCAGCACGTCCATGTTGGCCGCGCCGTTGCGCAGCGACTTGTAGGCACCGACGTAGAAATCCCAGCCGACGTAGAACTGCACCGGGGTCGCGACCAGCCACATCAGCCAGTTGGTCCAGTTGGCGTGCGCCCACATCGGCAGCAGGCCGAAGTCACGCGCCATGCTGAACAGCAGCAGCGGCAGGGACAGCGCCACGCCGATCCAGAACTTGCGTGTCTGGTTGGTGATCTCGGCGTTACGCGCCGCCTCCTCGGCATCTTCGAGGGCCTCGTCGCTGGCGGCCTGCACGACCCCGTAGCCGGCCTTTTCGACCGCGGCGATCAGGTCGGCGCGGGTGGCGGTGCCGGGGATGTAGGATACGCTGGCTTTTTCGGTGGCCAGGTTGACGTTGGCGTCCAGCACGCCGGGCACCTTGCGCAGCACGCGCCCCACGGTGTTGGCACAGTTGGCGCAGGTCATACCGGTGATCGGCAGCTCGGCGCGGGCCTGCGGCACGTCGTAGCCGGCGTCGCGAATGCGCTGGATCAGCCGGTCCTCTTTGACCAGCGCCGGATCGAAGGTCACGGAAGCGCGCTCGCTGGCGTAGTTGACGTTGGCGTCCGTGACGCCCTCGGTCTTCTTCAGCGTGCGCGTGATCGTGTTGGCGCAGTTCGCGCAGGTCATGCCGGTGACCGGGAAACTGAGTTCTTGCATGGTTGGCACCCCTCCTCCGTCCAACTCCTACTCGTACTCCTACTCGTACTCGAAGCTCAAGTCAAGTGATCCAGTGGTACGATTTCGAGTACGAGTACGAGTACCGTTGCACTGAGTACGAGTACGAGCGCCGTTTCACTGAGTACGAGTACGAGTACCGTCCTACTCGTACTCGTACTCGTACTCGTACTCGATGCTCAGTCGTACTCGTACTCGACGCTCAAGTCAAGTGATCCAGTAGGACCAGTACGATTTCGAGTACGAGTACGAGTACCGTTGCACTGAGTACGAGTACGAGCGCCGTCCTACTCGTACTCGAAGCTCAAGTCAAGTGATCCGGTAGGACCAGTACGATTTCGAGTACGAGTACGAGTACCGTTGCACTGAGTACGAGTACGAGCGCCGTCCTACTCGTACTCGAAGCTCAAGTCAAGTGATCCGGTAGGACCAGTACGATTTCGAGTACGAGTACGAGTACCGTTCTACTGAGTACGAGTACGAGCGCCGTCCTACTCGTACTCGATGCTCAGTCGTACTCGTACTCGACGCTCAAGTCAAGTGACCCACCAGAAGTCGCGGCGACGCAAGCGAAGCCCGCTTTTGCGGCCTTTAGCTCTTAGTCTGAACTTTAGCTCAAGGCCGCCGGATACCCGATCTCCTCCAGCGTCGCCTCCACCACCGCCCAACGGATGGGGTCATCGACTTCGACCATCACCGTCTTATTGAGATCGGCCTTGACCGTCGCGACACCGGCGACGTCCTTGAGCTCGCGCTCGATCGTTGCGACGCAGTGGCCGCACGAAATGGCCGGCACCGAATAGGTTTTGCTCGTCATGGTTGGTTCCTTTCTGACTAGAGCCTGCGCCTCAGGCTTGTTAGGGCTCGCAAAAGAACAACTTCTCGTGCTGTTTTGATCGAATTTGGCGGTGGCACAGTTGCCATCTTTTTGGAAAGATGGCAACTGTTCCTAAATCTTACGTTTGGCCTCGAACACGTGCATGATCTCACCGATCACCCGTTCGCGTTCCTCGGAATCATCGCTGCGGATGGCGGTGGTGACGCAGGTGTTGAGGTGGCTGTCGAGGATCAGCGCGTTCACCTTATCCAGCGCACGCTGCACCGCCTGCACCTGGCCGATGACGTCGATACAGTAGGTGTCGTCGACCACCATGCGTTGAATGCCGCGCACGTGCCCTTCGATGCTCTTCAGCCGGCCGATGACGTCGTCCTTAGCTTGTGCGTCCATCCAACCCTCACTTCCATCACCATGTTTCCGCCTATCCCCCCCCAGGGGGGAGGGGTGTCGAGATTGTAACACCGGTGCGGGCGTTTGTCAAGGGCGGAATTTGTGGTGATTACCCACAAGTCGTCTACACACTGCGAATGGTTTACCGCGAATTACGCCAATCTTCGCCGATAATTTGGCATGGTTCAAGTTAGCTTTACATTAACCACGGAATAGCTCATAGAGCACCTTTGTGCGAAACTATCGAGTAGAGAACAAGATAGCACACAAGAGGTGAACCATGAGCTGTAGACGTGACGATATCACGGGAGAGGATCGCGCACAAATTGCGCTGCAGTGTCTGGCGGCAGGCGACCGTCGAGATGGGACGCGGCAGGCGCTGGTAGCGCAGTACAAACTGTCGCGGCAAAGCATCCACAACATTACGGTGCAAGCGCGGGCGGCACTGGCGGAGGCTTTGAAGCCGAAGCCGCATGGGCCAGTTGCGGCTGTGCGGCAAGTGAGTGTTACGCGCGAGCACGTGCTGCGCAGTGTGACCGTGTTGATGGACAGCGCGGTTACTGAGCGTAAGATTCAGAGTTGTCTGGCGCAGATTCTGGGCTATAAAGCGAGCTTGGGTTGGATCAGCGAGCAACTGAGTTTGCTGGGGGAGCGTGCCAAACAAGTCAATGCTGGTTGGCAACCGGCGATTGACGAACCGCAGGCGGCGGACGAGATCTTCTGTCAAGGAGTGCCGACTCTGCTCGTTGTCGGGAGTGAGTCGCTGTATATCTATCACCTGACGCAGCAAGATAGACGGGACCTTGAGACATGGGCGTGTGTCCTGTGGGACACACCGCCCACCGGCCAGTTGGCCCGAGATGGGGGCAAGGGGTTGGGCGCTGGGGCGAGCCTGGCGGGCAAACCGGGGCAGTTGGATTGGTGGCACGTGTTGCGCGAGGTTTGGCACATCGATGCCAGCCTGGAACGGGCCGCCTACGGGGCGTTGGAACGGCTTTTTGAACGCACAGCCTCCTTTGACCGGGCGCACACCACCAAGCGGCTGGAACAACACCTGGCATGCTGGGAAAAACAGAACCAACAGGCCGATGACGCCATCGCTGCCTATGATCGGTATCACCGTCTTGCGTGTGGGGTCAATGACCTCTTTGCCATGATTGATCTCGAAAGCGGTATGATTGTGGAGGAAGCAAAGGTGATTGCAGACTTGCAGAAGTGGGGCCAACAAATCCGCGCCCTGGGCGGCCGCGCCTGCTGTGCCGTGGCTACGACGTTGATTGAGCAGGCGTCCTGGCTGTTTGCTTACCTGCCCCGCTTGTCCAGCGCCCTCGCACCCCTGCAAGCCCAATGGGGCTGCGAAGCCATTGCCAGCCTGTGCCGCTTGTGGCAGGTCCAAGAAACCAACCGCCGCAGC
>CAYUCC010000068.1:26904-28167 GCA_964443225.1 uncultured Anaerolineae bacterium | reverse complement strand
TTCGACGCATCGTCCAGACTCTCCAGGAAGAAAGTATAGACCGCGGCGTAACGCACCGGCAGCTGCGCCGGGTTCAGGTCCCAGCCCTGGTAGTAGGCGTGGCGCAGCGAATGGCGGATGTTGTCGTAGTGCAGCTTCCAGGCACTGTGCACCACGGCCAGGTTCTCGGCCTCCTGCTGCGGGGTCAGCGGCTGGTCCTTGCTCGCACGGTGTGGGCCGATCGGCATCACGGTTGTGGCGCCGTCGCTGATGTTGACACCGGTGCCGGCCAGGCTGACCTGCAGCACGTGGCGCGCAAAGTCGGCCGCGGGGTGCGTATGCGTCTGGTAATGGGCGGTGATGTTGCACAGCGCCGTGTAGTCGTAGGTGCCGTAGGCGCAGTACCTGACGCGCCCGTGACCGGCGCGCACCAGCAGGTTAACCGTGTTCTCGCCGCGGTGGTCGATGATTGCCTGTGGTGTCTCGATCATCAGGTCCATGCCGATGCTGCCGGGGGCAATGCCGTTTTTGGCCTCCAGCATTTCCAGCAGGCTGGCCAGGGCTTCTACCTGTTCGGGAATCGTTACCTTGGGCAGGGTCACGACGAAGTTGTTGGGCACCTTGCCGCCGCTGGCTGTGGCCAACGACGTGATCGCCAGGTCCAACGTGCGCATGCCGCGCTTGTGGCTTTCCGGCGTGAACGGCTTGATGCGGATGCCGATGAACGGCGGCAGGACACCGGTTTCGATGCCCGCGGCGAGCTCCTTGCCCACGTTGACGGCATGCGTGTCTTCTTCTTCGTCCGGCCGGTTACCGTACCCGTCCTCGAAGTCGACGCGGTAATCCTCGACCGGCTCGCGCTGCAGCTTTTCGCGCACCCGCTTGTAGACAGTGTACGCCATCCACGCCGGCTCGTGCGTGAAGCTGGCCGCATCGGGGTCTTTTTCGATGATCGCCGCCAGGTGTTCGACGTCAACGCTGCTGTCGGGCAGCAGCTCGGCACCGGGCTGGCCCAATGCCTTGGCAAAGACGACAAAATTCGGCGCATAGGCCAGCAGGTTGCGCAGCGCAATGCCGCCCAATTTGGCCGCCGTGTCCGACTTGAAGAGGTGCGCGCCGCCGTACACGGTGTGCACCGGCTGGCGTGACGTTGCATCACCTGGGTAGTTGACCGCAAAGTCGGCGTTGGCCGCCGCCAGCTGTTCGAGCACCGGCACCATGTCGCCGGCGGTAAGGGAAAGGGTTGTCATAAAACGAAACCTCTCAAGAGAGCAGCCGCTTGGC
>CAYUCC010000068.1:23339-26804 GCA_964443225.1 uncultured Anaerolineae bacterium | reverse complement strand
TGCGCCACACCGACGGCCCGCGCCGCGGTCTGGATGCGTGCCCATTCGTACGTGGCCATCAGCTGGTAGAAGCCGCGGTTTTCGACGTGACCGATCAGGTTTTCAGTCGGCACCGGGAAGTCTTCGAAGCCCAGGCTGTACGACTTCATCCCGTAGTAACCGACGGTTGGGATGTGCTCGCCGAACAGGTGGGGCGGCTGGAACTGGTTGCCCGGCTCTTTTTCGACCAGGAAGATGCTCAACCCTTTGTGGCGCATCGCCGGATCGGGGTGCGTACGCGCCAGCACGGTCAGAATCTGCGCCCGATTGGCGAACGTGCACCACGTTTTGGCGCCATTCAAGATATAGTTGTCGCCGTCGCGCACGGCGCGCAGCTGCATGCCGGCGGTATCCGAACCGGCGTTGGGTTCGGTGAAGGCGGCTGCTGTCAGAATCTCACCCGACGCAATGCCGGGCAGGTATTTCTCTTTCTGCTCCTTGGTCCCATGCTGCATGAGCAGCGTGCCGGTGATCAGATTGCGCGTGAGCACACTGCCGACGCCGAGCCAACCGCGGCTGAGTTCCTCGGTTACAATGGTCATGCTGACGGTGTCCATGCCAGCACCGCCCCACTCTTCGGGGAACGACATGCCAAAGAAGCCCAGGTTGCTCATCTGTTGGATGAGATCCATGGGGATCTCTTTGGCCTCGCGGTAATACTCGTCGGCAATCGGAATCACCTTGTCTTCGGTGAATTTGCGGACGGCCTGCCGAACCGCCTCGTGTTCTTCGGTTATGAATGACATAGAACTCTATCCTCGTCTTTGCTCAACGAAGTCGAATGGTTTGTGGGTCCATTTGGACACTACCTGGGATCACCATGCGGCCCAGCCTCTGATCCTTCACCGATCATCTGGCGAATGATGTCGGTCATCGAGATCACCCCAATCGGACGCAGCCGGCCATCGATTTCCTCGATCACCACCAGACGATGAATCCGGTTGCGGGTGAGCGTCGTGACCACTTCCGACAGGCTTGTGTCGAGCGTACAGGTGATCAGGTCGGGCGTCATGATCAAACCAGCCGTCATCTGGGCCAACTCTTCGGTCGTGCGTCCCTGCCGCACCAGCACCAGGTCGGTTTGGGAGACCACACCGACGGCAAACCCTTCCTCGTCGACAACCACCACTGCGTGGATGTGGTTGTCCACCATGCTGCGCGCCACTTCATCCAGCGTCGTATCGGACGTGCAGGTGATGACCCCGGCATGCATTGCGTCGCGCACCGTCTGTGTATCGACGGTACCTTCACCGGCCGAAATGCCCTGCCGTGGCGGTGCGTAGCGGTCTTCGGGCTCGATCTCTTCCACCTTGGGTGCGGGCGTCATCGCTTCCCAGGCAGCGCGCTGGGCGGCGGTGTTCAACAACCCCGGCCTGGATGCGCCCACCAGGATCGCCATGTTGCCGTGGGGATGGCGGTTTTCGTACATGAGCTGGTGCGACATGGGGAGTTCCTCCCAGCTGAAGGTTTGTGACAGGCAGGGATCGACCTTACCCGCCATGACGAGGTCGTTGATGCCCTTGGCCTGATCGTCGTTGGCGAAGTGTGAGCCTTGCAGGCGCTTCTGGCGCATCCACATGTAGCGCAGATCGACCGTGGCGTTGAAACCGGTCGTACCCGCACAGATCACCACCATGCCGCCCGTATCACACACGAACATCGACGTTGGGATGGTCGTTTCCCCCGGGTGCTCGAAGACAATCTGAGGACTGCGCCGTTCACCAAGGATGTCCCAAATCGCCTTGCCAAAGGCCCGTACACCTTTGAGCCATTCGTTGTAGCCGGTGTTGTCCTTCCAGTGGGGCAGCATCCCCCAGTGATTGAAGCTCTTGCGGTTGATGCACCCCTTGGCGCCAAGGTTGAGACAGAAGTCCACCTTGCTGTCATCCGAGATCACGGCGATCGGGATACCCCCGGCAGCCCTGGCGATCTGAATGGCCTGCGAACCCAGGCCACCTGCACCGCCCCAAATCAGCACGACGTCGTTGGGCCGGACACGATGGGGATCCCAGTAGTGCAGCATGCGGTAGGCAGTAGCACCAACCAGCATGTACGCCGCAGCCTGTTCCCACGTCAGGTGGGGTGGTTTGGGCAGGACCTGGTGGGCCTGCACCCTGGTAAACTGGGCAAAACTGCCCCAGTTGGTTTCGTAGCCCCAAATCCGGAAACTGCCCGCGTACATCGGGTCATGACCCGCTTTGACCCAGGGGTCGTCACGGCGCCACGTTCCGCAGTGAATGACGACCTCGTCGCCGACCTTGACGTTGGTGACGTCTTTCCCCACTTTGTATACGATACCGGAGGCATCACTGCCGCCAATGTGGAATGGCTCCGGTTCACCTGCTTTGTTGCGCGCCCCAATCACGTCGACCGGAATACCAAGCCCAGCCCACACGTTGTTGTAGTTGATTCCGGCCGCCATGACGTAGACCAACACCTCGTCATCGGCCGGTTCGGGTATCTCGACAACTTCAACCTGGAACGATTTCAGCGGTTCGCCGAAGCGGTCCTGGCGAATGAGCCAGGCGTACATCTTCTCTGGAACATACCCGATAGGGGGCATCTCCCCGATGTTGTACAGGGACTTGACAGAGGCGTCTGGATCGCCATTTCCCCGCTTGCTGGCGGCAACCTTCGGTGCTTGTTTTACTTCCACAGGCAATACCCCCTCGTATTCTGGTGGCGCAAACAAACGTCACGGGTCGTTACGCCGCCGTGAGGTTCCGGGGCACAGGACTTGATGAAAAGAGAAACAGCTTACACAGTTAGTTTATGGCACGTCAGGCAGAATTGTCAAATTTTTACAACGCGGCGCGTCATTGGATTTTGGATTTTGGATTTTAGATTTTGGATTGGGCGTTGGATTTTGGATTGGGCGCCAAATTTTGGGGGTGGAATTCGTTAACAGATTTGTGGGGATTCGACAAGGTGGTGGTTGGTTTCTGGCAGTCATCAGGAAACGATTCGATATGTGAGGAGTCCGCACCCCCAGGTGCGGAATCGTGCGGCGCTCCTGGGTATGCCAGGGGTCCGCACCCCCAGGTGCGGAATCGTGCGGCGCTCCTGGGTATGCGAGGGGTCCGCACCCCCAGGTGCGGAATCGTGCGGCGCACCTGGGTATGGAGGAGTCCGCACCCCCAGGGGCGGGAACGTGCGACGCTCGTGGGTATGCGAGGAGTCCGCACCCCCAGGTGCGGAATCGTGCGGCGCACCTGGGTATGGAGGAGTCCGCACCCCCAGGGGCGGGAACGTGCGACGCTCGTGGGTATGCGAGGAGTCCGCACCCCCAGGTGCGGAATCGTGCGGCGCACCTGGGTATGTGAGGGGTCCGCACCCCCAGGTGCGGGATTGGGCGGCGCTCCTGGGTATGTGAGGAGTCCGCACCCCCAGGGGCGGGAACGTGCGACGCTCGTGGGTATGCGAGGA
>CAYUCC010000068.1:21585-23239 GCA_964443225.1 uncultured Anaerolineae bacterium | reverse complement strand
GGCGGGAACGTGCGGCGCACCTGGGTATGTGAGGGGTCCGCACCCCCAGGTGCGGAATCGTGCGGCGCTCCTGGGTATGTGAGGGGTCCGCACCCCCGGGTGCGGGACGGTGCGGCGATTTTGGGAATGCGAGGAGTCCGCACCCCCAGGTGCGGGAACGTGCTGCACTCCCGGGAATGCGCGGAGTCCGCACCCCCAGGTGCGGACCAGTCCTTCGTGGAAGGCCGTGCTGCACTATGTTCCAACGCCGACGGGCAGCCTTGGCGCCCGCTTCCTTGGGCGTTGGAACCGGGGCATGCAGCACGCCCATTGGTCGAAGTTTCTTGTCGAAATTATGAGGCCACCGGCCTCATAGGCAGCCTGGTGGCGGTTTCGGGGTCATGATTGTAGTGGAGGTGCGGGATGGCAGGTGGGCGCGCGTGGTTTGTGATGCTGATGACGCTGGCGTTGGTGGTGCACGACCTGCCAGGTGGCTGGTTGATGGCACCAGCGCGTGATGAGTCGCTGGCGGTGGTCATTAATGAAGTTGCCTGGAGTGGCACGGCAGCGTCCAGCAGCGATGAGTGGCTCGAGCTGTTCAATCCGGGTGATGCGGCGGTCGACCTGACGGGGTGGACGCTGGGTGATGGCGGTGACGTGGCGATTGCCCTGCACGGGACCCTGCCCGCTGGCGGCTTCTACCTGCTGGAGCGCACCGACGACTCGACCGTCAGCGACATCGCGGCCGATCTGATCTACAGCGGTGGCCTGAGCAACAGCGGTGAGGCGCTCCGCCTGCGCAACCCAGCGGGTGAGGTGGCCGATACGGCCAACGGTGATGGCGGTGCCTGGCCAGCGGGTACGGCGGGACCGGCCTACGCCTCGATGGAGCGGATCGACCCACATACACCCGACACCGATGCCAACTGGGCCGGCAACGACAGCGTCACCCGCAACGGGCATGACGCCAACGGAGACCCCATCAACGGTACCCCGCGCCAGGCCAATTCGGCCAGCCAACCGCCCGCCACGCCCACCGTGACTCCCAGTGCCACGCCCACTCTCACACCCACGGTCACACTCACCAGCACCCTCACCCCGACGCCCATTCCTTCTGTGACCCCGACCCCGACCGTGACAGCCACAGCAACCCTGACGGTGACCGTCACCCCGTCCAGCACCACCACACCGTCGCCGACCCCCACGCCCAGCGCAACGCCTGAGCCAGGCACCCCCACGGTGATGCCATCACCAACGATCACCCCCACCCTGCTCCCCACCACTACGCCATCGCCGACACCCGGCGTTTTTGCGATTTCGCTCAACGAGGTGCTGCCGGCGCCCTACGCAATCGACTGGAACGGCGATGGCACGCCCAACCAGGACGATGAGTACATCGAACTGTACAACGCCGGCGATACCCCTATTGACCTTGGTGGCTGGCAGCTGGACGATCGCGCCGGCACCGGTACGAATCCCTTTGCGATCCCGCCGGGCCGTGTCATTGCCGCCGGGGGGTTTGCCCTTTTCTTTCGCAGCGAGACCCACGTGGCGCTCAACAACACCGGCAGTGAGGAGGTGCGTCTGCTTGCCCCGGGTGGCAGCGTAGTCGAGGTGTTCACCTACAGCGACCCGACGGTCGATTGGTCCTACAGTAAAGAAACCGACGGGGGCG
>CAYUCC010000068.1:19974-21485 GCA_964443225.1 uncultured Anaerolineae bacterium | reverse complement strand
CCCCATGGCTGGGACCGCTGGCTGCTCAACACCTGGACCGATGGCCGGGGACGTTTTACGCTGACGATCACCCAGACCCTGCCTGGTCTACTGTACTATGACCTGGTGGAAGTCGATCCGGCCGGCCTGGTCTCGATGGGTGCATTGGCCGGACCAGGTGGCACCGTAATCAACCCAAATTGGATTCAGTTTGGACCGGTCACCGGCGGCACCTTCGATGGTAACCGTTTCTGGGACGACCTGCCGCAGGCCACGGCCACGCCGCTGCCGCCTGGCCGGCTGCTCATCACCGAAGTCGAATACGATACGATCGAGCCGAACGACGACAGCCGCTGGGAGTGGTTGGAGCTGCACAACACCGGCGACACACTCCTGGTTCTCGAAGACTGGTCGCTGGCCGACAACCTGGCCGCCGACCTGCTGCCCACCCTCGTCATCACTCCCGGTGGTTACCTGGTGATTGCCGCCCGCACGGCCGACTTTGCCAGTCACTATCCCAGCATACCGTCATTCGTGGTGGAAGTCACCGATGGTCAGTTGGGCAACGGCCTCGGCAACAGCGGCGACGCACTGCGCCTGCTCGACGCAGCCGGGCGCACGGTGGATGCCCTGTCGTGGGGCAACGACCGTACGGTGTTCGATCCCGCCGTACCGGACGTGCCGCCTGGTCATGCCATCGCACGCTGGGATCCCGACCTCGATACCGATACGGCGGCTGACTGGACCGATGCGTTTCCACCCGATCCGGGCCGTGGCAGCCTGCTGGCCACCCCGACTCCCACCATCACACCCACCCCGACCCATTCCGTGACCCCAACACCCACCACCACCCGCCAGGCCACGCCGACGCGCACGCCCACGCTGACGCCGAGCCCGACACCGGCACCCCAGGGGACACCAGGCCCGCTGCGCGTCAGCGAAGTGCTCTACGATGGCACGGTGGCCGGCACCGAAGGTGACGAGTTCGTCGAACTCTTCAACCCGGGTGATGGTCCCGTTGACCTGGGACACTATCGCCTGGGGGACGAAGAGACGGCCGGCGGCGGTGAGGGGATGTACCGGCTGCCGGTGGGGTGGTTCCTGGGACCTGGGGAGAGTGCGATCGTGGCCAAAAACGCGGCGGCGTACCGCGGCCGTTTTGCTGTTTGGCCCGACTTCGAGGTGCGCGTCAGCGGCGCCAGTTATCCGGACAGCCCCGAAGTGCCCAACCTGGCACGTGACCGCACCTGGGGACGCGGCGAGTGGACCCTTGCCAACACCGGTGACGAGATCGTCGTTCTCGATTCCCAGGATCGGTTCGTGGATGCACTCGCTTACGAGAACGGTAACGGACAGGGTTTGGGATTGGTGGGGCAAGCCCGTGCCCGCGCGCCGCTGTCGCTGCAGCGCGTGGGTGGCGCCGACACCGATGACCTCGACGCCGACCTGCGCAGCGCGCCCGCCAGCCCGCGCTGGGTCGAGCCGTGGCCGCAGGTCGTAATGCCGCTGTCCCCCTGGCATCTACCGGATGG
>CAYUCC010000068.1:6680-19874 GCA_964443225.1 uncultured Anaerolineae bacterium | reverse complement strand
TCGAGCCGTGGCCGCAGGTCGTAATGCCGCTGTCCCCCTGGCATCTACCGGATGGGCTAACGGGACTGTGGGGCAGCCTGGCGGCGCAGTCCGGATACGGCGATGGTGAAGGCTCACCCGCCTACGTGGTGGCGCAGGCCCGCGCCAGGGGACAGCACTTCGTCGCCCTGGCCGATCCCCTGACTGCCTTGAGCGGCGTGCGCTGGCAGCGGATGCTGACCGCCACCCTGGCGAGCGAGCCGGTGCTGGCCCTGCCCGGCTTTCAGGTGGATCTTCAGGGTTCTAAAATGCACGGAATCGAAATTATGGCCGCCACTCGCCTGCCGCACACGACGGACCTGTGGGATTGGACGGCGGCGGAACCTGGTATCCTCGTCAGCGCGCCCGTCGAAGGCTGGTCGCAGCGAACGAGGTTGGCGCAGGACCTGATCTCCCTCTACCACGTCCCACCGTTGACGATCGGTGAGGCGCAGGTAGCCCAGGTCGCGATGGCATCGGCCTGGGCCAGCGGGCAGCGTCAGGGGTTATCCCTCGTGACGCCAGCCAGCCAGCCAACCTGGCGTGTGGGCGCCCTGGTCAGTACACACGATGCGTCCGGCGTGCTGGCGGCCCTGCGGCGCGGCCGGACCTGGATCACCAGCGACGCCGACCTGGGTCTGGCGGTGCAGAGCGGTGCATCCTGGCCGGGCGACCTGGTGCCGCTGCGCAGTTCGCTGCCGCTGACCGTCTTCTATCAGGATGATGAACCGGCTACCTTGGAAGTGCTGCTGGGTACTCGGATTGTGGCGCAGCTGCCGGTTGCCAGTTCGGCGCGCTGGTCGCTGCGGGTGAGACCCACAGCGGGGGGTGCGGTCTGGGCACGTGCCGTGCAGACCGATGGTGATGTGGCGGCCAGCAGCCCGCTCTTCGTCGAGGGACCCGCCCACCCGCCCGGTCTGCGTCTCAACGAAGTTATGCCAGCCCCGCGGGCCGATTGGAATCACGACGGGCTGGCCAACCCCGACGACGAGTGGATCGAAATCTACAACCGCGGCCCGGACGCCATCGACCTCTACGGCTGGCAGCTCAGTGATGAGCCGCTGGACCAGGGAACAAACACGGACCTGGGCCAGACCGCGACGGGCGACACCGAGGCCAACGCGAGTGAACCGGGTGATGCGGATGCCGCCCTGGCGGGCCGGCGTTGGCGCGTGGCAACCAGCCACTGGCTGGAGCCGGGGCAGTTCATCCTCTTCTTCCGCACCGTGACACGTCTGAGTCTCAGCGATCGCGGTGACCAGGTGCACCTCCTCGATCCCCAGGGGCAGGTGGTCGACACGCTGCGCTGGACTCGCAGCCCCGGCACGAATCGCACGTGGGCGAGGACGCTGGACGGGGGTGGCAGCTGGGTCAACGACATGGCGGTGACCCTGGGGCTGCCCAACCTGCCGCCCACGCCCACCCCCACGCCGACACCGCGCCCACGGCCAGCACGCCGCACTCCGACCCCCACACCGGCGCCGCACGAGCTGGGAGAGGACATTGCCGCTGCGCGCAGCGACCCCCTGGGCAGCCCTATTGTTGTGCGTGGCCAGGTCACGGTGCCGCCCGGTCTGGTCGGCAAGGCAGTTTTTTACCTCCAGGCGGGACGTGCCGGGCTGCTGGTCGAGCTGGCGGGCACAGAACCGTATCCCTCACTGGTTCCTGGCGATCGTGTGCAGGTGGCGGGCCGTCTGCGCAGCGTGCGCGGCGAGCTCAGGCTGCGGGTGAGTACGCCCGCCGATCTGCAGTGGGCCGGACCTGGTCCTATCCTGCCGGCCGCCAGGCTGCGCACGGGTGCAGTCGGTGAAACCTGGGAGGGCACCCTGGTGAGTCTGCGCGGTGTCATTGTCCGCCTCCAGGGCAGCTCGTTGTGGCTGGACGACGGCAGCGGGGTGGCGCGCATCACCGTTCCGGCGGCCGCCGGCTTCAAACGCCCGCGCATGCAGCGCGGCGAATTCTGGGCGGTGACCGGCATTGTCAGCCAATACGGGCTGCGGGCGCCGTTCAACGATGGGTACCGCGTGCTGGTGCGAGAGGCCAGCGACTTGACGGGAGGTCGAGCGATGGCTGGGGTGCGTGCGCCGGAGGGTGTCGCGCGGCCAGGATCGTCACGCGCAGCCCAGCCGAAGCCGGCGCTGCCGCCGCGGCCTGCTGCCCGTCCCTGGCGGCCGGCACCACATTGGCTCGAGTAAGATACCGAGTCCTGTCTTCGGCCAAGCCCGCGCGTGCCGCATTGGCTGCCTCGGCCTTGGCGTCTAGAGGTCATTCCCCGAATAGGATTGGTTGAAGGACTTGTTGCACAGCGGAAAGTCGGGCACGATATTGCGCAGCATGGCAAACGACAGGGCCGGCCAGTTGACAAAAGAGGGGTCTTTGACTTTGACGCGGTACAAGCGCCCGTTTGGTTCCACCATGACCCAGTGTAGAATCGCGCCACGCCAGCCCTCGACCAGGCCAAAGGCTGGTTCCCAGGCAGGCAGGTCGCCAAGCGGCATCACCAGGGGACCGGGGGGCAGCGCATCCAGCGCACGCTTGATCAGCTGCACCGACTCGCGGAACTCTTCGACACGCACCAGGGCACGGGCGTAGACGTCACCCGTATCGAACACGGGGACACGGAACGGCAGCTCACCATAGGCGGCAAAGGGGTGGTCACGACGCACGTCAGCGTCGATGCCTGAGGCGCGGGCCACGTAACCCAGGACACCGTGGTCGCGGGCTGTCTTCAGGGTCAGTTTACCGGCACCGTCCAGGCGATCGCGCAGCATGCTGTTGGCGAAGCTGATGCTGACCACCTCATCGAAGTCGGCGAGCACGGCATCCACATCGTGCGCCAGGTTCAGCTCACCCGGCAGATCATGGCCCACGCCGCCGGGGACAACGCCGCCGCGCAGCAGGCGGTTGCCAGTCAGGCGCTTGTTCAGCCGCAGAAGTTGCTCCCGTATCCGGAAGCACTGCGCATGCGCAAAGGCGAAGCCTGTGTCGTTGCAGATGGCACCAAAGTCGGCCACGTGGTTGTAGAGCCGCTCCATCTCCAGCAGCACGACCCGCAGGTAGCGGGCGCGCGGCGACGGCTGGCAGTTGGCGAGGGCTTCCAGTGCCTGGCAGTAGGCCAACGAGTGGCCAATCGTGCTGTCGCCGGAAATGCGCTCGGCCAGTTCCACGCCCTCGGCGGGCAGCCGTCCCTCGAAGAGTTTTTCGGTGCCTTTGTGGGTGAAATAGAGGCGAATCTTGAGATCGATCACCGTCTCGCCCAATACACTGAAGCGAAAATGGCCCGGCTCGATGATACCCGCGTGCACCGGCCCGACCGGAATCTCGTAGACGCCTTCACCCCCGACCGGTAAGAACGGGAAACCGGTACCATCGTCCTTGAAATCACCCGGCGGTGCGGCGTCCTTACGCAGGGGGTAGTAGGTCTCTGGCCAGAAGCCGTGGCGCACCAGCGGCCGGCGGTCAGGCTGGCCAACCGCCTCGATGCCGTACAGGTCCTGGATCTCGCGCTCGAAGCGCGAGGCCGGGTAGTAGAACGTGGCCATCGACGGGATGGTGAGGTCGTTGGCCGGCAGGCGCTCGGTGGCGTGCAGGAACCAGTTCTGCGCAGCATTGGCGAACACGTAGCTGACCTCGAACTCGTCGCCGTCGGCGCAGCGGTCGTTGGCGACCATCAGCGCCAGTTCGACCCCAAATTCGGCGCGCAGCAGGTGCGCCAGCTGCGGCGCCGTGCCACGGGCGATCTGGCAGTGCAGTTCGTTGCGGCGGTGTACCTGTACGTCATGGCAGCGATCTGCCAGCACGGTCACCAGACGGGTCTGAAGCTCAAGAAGATCGGTCATACGGCTCACACCAAGTCATTCAAGTGCCGCTGCCGGGAAGTTGTCCGGTGTCATGACCGCTGACCACAGGGCAGTTTCACCGAATAGGTTCCCTGCATCGGCATTAGCGGGCGATGATCGCCACGCTGGCGTTGAGGAGGGCGGTCAGCTGCGTTGGCAGGGTCAAGCCCAACACAACGAGCACGATGACGCTGGGCAAAAGCAGGGCAAGACGCCAATTGAAACGCTCTC
Organism: uncultured Anaerolineae bacterium; assembly: GCA_964443225.1. Taxonomy (GTDB): domain Bacteria; phylum Chloroflexota; class Anaerolineae; order SSC4; family Amarolineaceae; genus SSC4. Next base: position 15,786 of record CAYUCC010000068.1, on the reverse strand, counting down.
CCCTGGCCACATCTTCCGGCAGCTGGCCGTAAAGCATGTGGTGTAGATGGTTGATGAACGAGACAAAGACAATCGCCAGCAGGACCAGGACCGCCGCCATGACCCAGGGCCGGTCAGCGGCGAAGCCGGCGCGGAAGATGCCGTACTCGCTAACGAACATCGCACCCGGTGGCAGGCCGAGCAGGATCAGCAGTCCGGCCGCAAAGAGGGCCCCGGTCCAGGGCAGTGCCTTGAGCAGGCCGTGCGCCCGCGCGATCAGCGGTGATTGGAACCGGGCGTCGACGTTGTCGACCAGGAAGAACATCAGCGACTTGGCCAGCGTGTGATTGACCAGGTGAAGCAGGCTGGCAAAGATGCCCAATGGTCCGAAGGCCAGACCCAAACAGACCAGCCCGGTGTGTTCGATGCTGGAATAGGCCAACATACGCCGGTAGTTGGTGGCCAGCACCACGCTGAAGGCTGCGATCAGCAGGGACAGCATACCGAGCACGATCAGCAGGTTATCGGTGAGGTTACCGGGCAGGGTGGCGTCCACCACGGCTTTCCAGCGCATGATGGCGTACATGGCCATGGCAAAGAGCGCCGAGGACATCAGCGCGCTCAGCGTGGGGGGTGCTTCGCCGTAGGCATCGGGCTTCCAGGTATGCATGGGGGCAATGCCGGCCTTGGTACCATAACCCACCAGCAGGAAGATAAAGGCCAGCTCCATCACTTCCGGCTGTAGAATGGGAGCGATGCTCTGCAGCACCGTCCAATTGAGCGCGTTTTCGATGCGGCCCGCCAGGGTTACGAAGTTGAAGTAAGCTATGACTGTACCCGCAAACGCCAGGGCAATCCCGACCGAGCCGATCATGATGTACTTCCACGACGCTTCCACCGAGGCTTTGCTGAGCTTGAGTGGGATGATGACGGCGGAGAAAATCGTCGTCGCTTCGATGGCCAGCCACATGACGCCGACGTTGTTCGTGGCAACGGCCAGCAGCATCATGGCAATGAACAGATTGACGAAGACCTGATAGCGACGCAGCTGCGCCGGGCTGTAGCGGTGCGGGTGACCCAGGCCTGGGCTCAGGAAGAGGGTCAGCGTCGCGACGACGGCGATGCACAGCAGCAGCAGTGCCGACAGGCTGTCAACCCGCAGCACCTCTGCCAGGCTCACCGGACCGAAGGCAAATCCCCAGGTCGGCGGTTCGCCACCGGCAACCGCGGTAGCCGCGAAAGCCAGCGCCGCGGCGAGTGGTGCCAGCGACAGCAAGGCGCTCACCCAGCCCACCCAGGTGCGGTAGGGCCGGACGAGATAGGCCAGCAGGGCGGCCAGAAGCGGTGGAAGCAGCAGCAAGCTGAAAATCATGCCCATGTTTTAGTCTTTGAGCTGGCTCAATTGGTCGACGTCGATCGACTCGAACGTGCCGTGAATCTGATACACGAAGACCTGCATCACCAGAAAGGCCATCAGGACATCCAGAAAGACGCCCAGTTCGATGATGAGCGGTACGCCAAAGGTGCCCAGCGCGGCCAGGAGGGCGATGCCGTTTTCCAGGACAAGGAAACCTACGATCTGCGTCAGCGCGTTTTTGCGTGTGACGACGACGAACAGGCCGACGAAGATCAGGCCCATGGCCAGCGGCAGCGCACTGCGTGTGGGGAGCGTGCTCACCGACACCAGCGGCAGGGTCACGGCGTAGGCGAACAAGACCAACAGGCCGGCCAGGATCAGGGATGTCGCCACGTTGACATACGGCTCGAGCTCGCCCTTCGATCCCACACGGCGCTGCAAGCGCTCCAGGTAGATCGGTATGATCAAAACCTTCAATAAAACAAAGAAGGCAGCGACGAGATAGAGCTCCGGATCATCACCGAACGAGCCAATAATCACGAACAGCACAGCCAGAACCGCCGACTGCCAGCGGAAGAGGCTGACGTAGGCCTGCAGACTGCGCCGCCACAGCAGCATGATGCCCAGGAGCAGAGCCACGCTGGAACTGAGGGTGGCAATTTGTGAGAAAAGCGCCGCATTCATCCCGTTTGTATCCTACTGCAGCAAAAATGACGAGGTGGTCGCCAGCAGCGCCAGTACGAAGGAGACGCTGAGCAGCTCCGGCACACGAAACAGCCGCAGCTTGGCCACGCGCGTCTCGAGCACGGCGACAACCACCGCAAGTACAGCCAGCTTGACGATCCACGCCACCAGCGCGCCGAGCAGTGCTGCGGGCGTCACCGTTGTGGCGACCCCCCAGGGCACGAACAAATTGGCCAACAGGCTGAAGAAGATGGTCAGCTTGAGCCACGCCGACCACTCGACCAGGGCCAGGTAACGCCCGGAGTACTCCAGGACCATTGCCTCGTGGATCATGGTCAACTCCAGGTGCGTGGCCGGGTTATCGACGGGCAGCCGGCCGGTCTCGGCCAGGGTGACGATGAACAGGGCGACGAAGGCCAGCAGGTGTCCGGGACTGATGGCGACGGTGGGGTTGGCGAGCGTGGCGGTGACGATACGTCCCAGGTTGGTGGAGCCGGCACCCAGGGCCAGGGCAAAAATCGCCAACGCCACCGTCGGCTCTGCAATGGCGGCCACGGTCATCTCACGGCTGGCACCCATGCCGCCGAAGGCCGTGCCGGGGTCGAGGCCGGCCAGGGCCAGGAAAAACGTACCGAGCAGCAGCAAATAAACCACCACCAGCAGGTCGCCGCCCCAGTCGAAGGGCAGCGGTGCCACCAGCAGCGGTACGAACAGCGCCACGGCGACCGTACTGGCGAAAATAATGTAGGGCGCAAATCGAAACAGCCAGGAGGCGTTGTTCGACATGACCACTTCTTTGCCGAACAGCTTGGCCAGCTCGTAGTAGGGCTGCCAGGGTGGTGCACCGCGCCGATTCTGCAAACGCGCCTTGAGCCAGCGCACGGTGCCCACGAGGGCCGGCGCCAGCGCCAGGATCAACATGACTTGGAGCCCCTCTAACAGGTAACCGGTCATATCAGGACCACCTTGCGATCAACAGCAGCAGAATAAGGATTCCGGCGACGTAAGCCAGGTAGAGGTGCAGCGAGCCGGCCTGGATACGCCGCACCTGGCGTGCCAGCCAGCGCACCGCCCGAATCAGCGGGTCGTACAGCCAGCGATCGAACAGAGGTGTGATTTCGCTCTTGTATTCGATCGCCTGCACGAAATACTTCGATTCGGGGTGAAAATCGATGGTCAACTCCTGCGAGGGGCGGTACAGCTCGGCAAAGATGCGGCGCAGCGGCTCGGCGAAGGCGCTGGCGGTGTATTCCATGCGCGGCGTCTGGCCGATGCGGCCGCAGCCCCAGGTGTCGCTGACGCGCAGGCTGCGGTTGACGCCCCGCCAGCGCATGGCCAACGCTGTCAGCCCCAGCAGCGTCAGCAGGCCGATGGCGATCCAGGTCGGCGAGATCTGGCCGAAACCGCCGGGCGTACGCAGGAAGACGCCAAAGCTGAAGACGGCCTCGGTGTTGGGCAGCCCGCCCAACCCGGTCAGCGCCTGACCCAGCAGTGGCACGATCGCAAACGGCAGCACACCCAGCGCCACGCAGGCCACAGCCAGGATGGCCATGCCAGCCAGCATCGAGGGCCCGGACTCGTGGGCGTGTTCGGCCTCGGGCGAGCGCGGGATGGCCAGGAAGGTGATGCCGAACGCCTTGACGAAACACGCGGCGGCCAGGCCGCTGGTCAACGCCAGCGCGCCCACGGCCAGCGGCATGGCCAGCGCCAGCTCGGCCGCGGGTAGGGCAAAGCCGCCCAGGAGCGATTGGAAAACGATCCACTCGGATACGAAGCCGTTGAGAGGCGGCAGCGCAGAGATCGCCGCGGCGCCGATCAGGAAAAAGGCAGCGGTCCACGGCATGCGCTTGATGAGCCCCCCCATCGCTTCCATGTTGCGGGTGTTCGTGGCATGCAGCACCGACCCCGCCCCCAGGAAGAGCAGTCCCTTGAAGCTGGCGTGGTTGATCGTGTGGTAGAGCCCGCCGATGAAGCCCAACGCCGCCAGCGCCGCCATGTTGTAACTGTGAAAGATCAACCCGGCCCCGATGCCGATCAGGATGATGCCGATGTTCTCCACTGAGTGGTAGGCCAGCAGCCGCTTGAGGTCATGCTCCATCAGGGCGTAGAGCACACCGAGCAGCGCCGAGATGGCCCCCAGCACCAGCACGACGCCGCCCCACCAGGCCGGCCCGCCGCCGAGCAGGTCCAGCGTCACGCGCACCAGGCCGTAGATGCCCATCTTGATCACCACGCCCGACATCAGCGCCGAAACGTGGCTGGGTGCCACCGGGTGCGCCATGGGCAGCCACACGTGCAGCGGGATGACGCCCGCCTTGGACCCGAACCCGACCAGTGCCAGCAGAAACAGCACGTTGCGCAGCTGCGGTGTGAGCAGCGTGGCCTGCCCGCGCATCGCCTCGAAGGAGGTCGTCAGGTCGCTGCCAGCCAGCAGCAGGAACATCGCCACCAACGCCGCAAAGCCGACGTGCGTGACGCCAATGTACCAGCCGGCCGAGCGCACTGCGCCCTCCTGGTCAGCTTCGGTCAGCACCAGGCCATAGGCGGCGAGTGACATCACCTCCCAGAGAAACAGGAAGGTGAACGCGTTGTCGGCCATCACCTGCAGACAGAGCGTCAGCAGCAGGAGGTTGAACAGAAAGCCCAGCCGGCCCAGCGAATAGCGGCCCGCATAGGCTGCGCTGTAGTTGAAGCCATAGATGGCTGCTGCCAGCCCGATCAGTCCCGCGGTGACCAGGAAGAAGGCGCCCAGGCCATCCAGGCGTAGGGCGAGGCTGACGATCGAGGTGCCGGTGACCCAGGTGAGCGGCGGAACCGCCGGTGAGAGCAAGGCGCTCAGGCCCAAGACAAACGCCGCGGCTGACCCGACGCCAGCGCCGATCGCGGTCAACCACCGCCCCAGCTCGTGTCGGCCAGCCACCCACGCCCCGCAGGCGCCCACGACGTAGGCGGCAATCATCAACCACAGGAGATTTTGCATGGTCGTGTGTCAATCCTGGCGGTGCCGAGATGCATCGTCCCGACGTTGTGGCGGGCGGTCGAGCGCCTTTAGGATGCCGCGCAAGATGGCGGCCGGCTCTGGCGGACAACCTGGCACGAAAACATCCACCGGGATCACCTGGTCGACGCTGCCCACGACGGCGTAACTGCCGCGGAACACACCGCAGGTCTGCGCGCAGTCGCCGACCGCGACCACCAGTTTGGGATCGGGTGTCGCCTCGTAGGTTTTGAGCAGAGGAATTTCCATGTTACGCGTGACGGGGCCGGTCACCAGCAGGAGATCGGCATGGCGCGGCGAGGCAACGAAGTGGATGCCGAAGCGCTCGCTGTCGTAGACGGGGCTGGTCAGGCCGGTGATCTCGATCTCACAGCCGTTGCACGACCCTGCGTCCACTTCGCGAATCGCCAGGGCACGGCCCAACAGGCGTTGCGTGCGGGCGTCGACTTGTTTCACGAGTTGGATCAATTCGTTCTCTGCCGGGTCGAGGTCCTCGGTGACGATACCGCTTTTGAATATTTTCTGAAATAGTCCAGTCATGCCGCACTACCGTTCTTCGTCGAGCTGTTGCAGCATCGAGCGCGTGTCGATCAAATGATTATTGAAGATGATGCGCGCCACGTCCAACAACTCGAATACCGCCGGGTCGCGCACGCGATAATAGACGTTGGCGCCCACCTTGCGTGTCTCGACGATGTTTTTGGCGCGCAGCACGGCCAGCTGCTGGGACACCGTGGATGCCTCAATCGCCAGGATTTCCTGCAATTCGCCCACGTTGCGTTCCCCGGAACGCAGTGTTTCCAGAATCTGGATACGCGTGGGGTGGGCAAGCGCCTTAAAGAACTCAGCCTTGAAACGACGAAGTGTATCTTGCATGAAATAGTTGGGCCATCAGGCCGGCACAGGCCAGCATTTCGACAGGAGTACTGAATCTAGATTTCTTCGTAGATTCATGACTGAGTATATGCAAGTATATTGGTTTGTCAAAATTAACGGGTTGGTACGATGACTTGACGGCGGGGGGGCATGGGTTTATACTGAAGCCATGCCTGCCACAGAATCGTCGCCCATCATCGATTTTCTTGCTGAAGAGCCGCTGCTGCTGCTCTTTATCGTCGCGTCCATCGGCTACGCCATTGGCCGCATCAAGATCAAGGGCACGAGCCTGGGTGTGGCGGCGGTGCTGTTTGTTGGCCTGGCTGTGGGGGCGCTGAGCCCCGAGCTTGCGTTGCCGCCGATCGTCTTCGAGCTGGGTCTCGTTATCTTCGTCTACACCATTGGCCTGGCCAGCGGCCAGGGTTTTTTTGCCTCGTTCAAGAACAAGGGTCTGCGCGACAACGCCTTTTTCTGGCTCATGATTACCTATTCGGCGCTGGTGGCGGTAGGTGCTCACTTTTTGCTGGGACTCAAAGCGACCATCACCTCGGGCGTGTTTGCCGGCAGCCTGACCAACACGCCCGCCCTGGCCGGTGTGCTCGACCAGGTACGTCTCCTGGCGCCGGCCGATCAGCTGGAAGCGATGCTGTCGGAGCCCACGGTCGGTTATTCGGTGACCTACCCGATGGGCGTACTCGGTATGATCCTCGCCGTATACGTGATGCAGCGGGTGTGGAAGATCAACTACCGCGAGGATGCGCTGCGGGCCCGTGAATTCCAGGCCGTCGATCAGGAGCTCGTCACACGCACGATCCACGTGACCAACCCGACCGTGGAGGGCAAACGTTTCAGCGAGTTGTGGCAGCAGTTTCGCTGGCCTGTGGTGTTCGTACGTGTCAAACGTGACGAACACATCCTGCTGAGTTCGGCCAATGTCGAGTTTCACCGGGGTGACCTGGTCAGCATCGTGGGTGCCGCCGAGGAAGTGGAGAAGGTCATTCCCCATCTCGGCGAACCGGCCTCCGAGGCGCTCGAACTGGACCGCAGCGAGTATGATTTCCGGCGTATCTTCCTGTCCAACCCGGCGGTGGCCGATCTGCACATCGCCGATCTGAAACTGCCGGAGACGTATGACGCGTTCATTACCCGTGTGCGCCGCGGTGACATCGACCTGCTGGCGCGCGGCGACATGCGTCTCGAACTGGGCGATCGCGTGCGTGTGGTGGCGCGCCGCACGAACATGAACGCCGTCAGCCGCTTTTTCGGCGACTCGTACAAGGCGCTCAGTGAGATCGACCTGTTGACCTTTGGCCTGGGCATTGCGCTTGGCCTGATCATCGGGGCCATTCCGATTCCGCTGCCCGGCGGGCTGACCTTCAAGCTGGGCCTGGCTGGTGGGCCGCTGGTGGTGGCGCTGGTGCTGGGTGCCCTGGGGCGCACCGGCCCGCTGGTGTGGAATCTACCGTACAGCGCCAACCTCACCCTGCGCCAGATCGGCCTCATCATGCTGCTGGCGGGGATCGGCCTGCGTTCAGGGTACACGTTCGTCGAAACCTTTGCCAGCAGCGGTGGCATTACCATCTTCCTGGCCGGTGCGGTGATCACCATCAGCACTGCCTTTTTGACCCTGTGGCTGGGTTACAAGCTGCTCAAGATCCCGTTTGGCCTGCTGATCGGCATGCTTTCCGGCCTGGATACGCAGCCGGCGGTGTTGGGCTTCTCCTTGCAGCAAAGCGAAAACGAGCTGCCCAACGTTGGCTACAGCCTGATCTTCCCCATCGCCACGATCACCAAGATCATCTACGCACAGCTGCTGCTGCTTCTGCTGTCCAACCGCTGAACCTGCTGGGCATGAAATCGCCAACGGTCGAGCCACGCTACGGACGGGGTTGTTTTTCCGATATCCCAGCGAGTGTCTATGCCTGGTTGACGGGCGATCGAGCGGCGGTCTTGGAAGAGAGCCTTGCGCTCCACCTGCCGCGGCGGTTCACAACGGTCGTGCTGTTTTTCATCGACTCTCTCGGCTGGCAGATGCTGCAGCGCTATGGCGCGGCGCACCCGCTCCTGCGGCGTTTCCACAAGCACGGCATCGTCACGCAGCTGACGGCACAGTTCCCATCGACCACCGCCGCGCACACCACGACCATCCACACCGGTCTGACGCCCGGCCAGAGCGGTGTGTACGAATGGACCTACTACGAGCCCCGGCTCGACAGCATCATGGCACCGCTGCTGTTCTCGTTTTCGGGCACCAAAGAGCGTGACACCCTGAAACCGACTGCGATCGATCCGCGCGACCTGTACCCCACCCACACGCTCTATCACGACCTGGGTGCGGCGGGTATCACCAGTTACGTCTTTCAGGCACGTGACATTCTGCCCTCGACCTTCTCGAACGTGGTGCTGGACGGTGCCCAGCCGATGCTCTACACGACCTTACCCGAAGCCCTGGTCAACCTGCGCCTGCTGCTGGAGCGCCAGCGCGATCCAGCCTACGTATTCTTCTACTTCGACCGCATCGATTCCATTTGCCACCAGTACGGTCCCAATTCGGTGCAGGTGGCGGCGGAGATCGACGCCTGCCTGACAGCCCTGGAGAGCTGGTTCCGCCGGCTGCCGCGCACCCGGCACGACACCCTCATCATCCTGACGGCCGATCACGGGCAGATTGCCGTCGATCCGCGGACGACGGTGTATCTGAATGCGGGAGATCGTTTTGCCGGCCTGGAACGTTTTCTACGCTGCAACCGCCGCGGCGAGCTGTTGGTGCCTGCCGGCTCGCCGCGCGACCTGTTTTTGTACATTGCGGATGGCCGGCTGGCCGAGGCACAGCAGTTTTTCGCCGAGCGGCTGGCCGGCACGGCGGACGTACGCCAGGTGCGAGACCTGGCCGATCGCGGCTATTTTGGCCCGCAGCCATTGTCACCGGTATTCTGGGATCGCGTGGGTGATCTGGTGGTTCTGCCCCATGCGGGCGAAACCGTCTGGTGGTACGAAAAGGACCGCTTCGAGCAGACGTTCTACGGCCACCACGGCGGTCTGACGCCGCAGGAAATGGAGATTCCGCTGCTGCTGTACGCGATGTAGCCACAATTTGGAGTGCGGCAGCAGGTTCGCCGCTTTGGTCAGGTGCAACGAATGCCGTCGACGAATGGGGGCAACGAATCAGCGACTGGCCGATCTGGCGTCTGCCAGCCAGTCGATCGTGGAGG
>CAYUCC010000068.1:0-6580 GCA_964443225.1 uncultured Anaerolineae bacterium | reverse complement strand
TTGAACGCCAGGCCTGAACGCCAGGCCTGAACGCCAGGCTCGATCGACAACCGACCACCAACGAAGGACCACCCATGCGACGTTACCTGCGCACCACACTGAACCCCAACGCCTACCACGGCCACGGCAAAAAACCGCCCTTCTTCGAAGGCTGGTACTTCAAAGTCGTCGACGCCAGCGAACGTCACCGCTATGCCATCATCCCCGGCGCATTCATTGGCCGGACCGCGGCCGACAGCCACGCCTTCGTCCAGGTCCTGGATGGCGCCACCGGGCAGGCAACCTACACACCCTACCCGTGGTCTGAGTTCTGGGCCGCGGATGGCGTGTTCGACGTGCGCATCGGCCCCAACCGCTTCACCGCGGACCGCATCTCGCTCGACATCACTGACCCGGTGTGGCGCGTGCGCGGTGAGCTGCGTTTCGCCCCGTTGTCCCCCTGGCCGGTAACCTGGACCTCGCCGGGCATCATGGGCTGGTACGCCTGGGTGCCGCGCATGGAGTGTTACCACGGTGTCGTCAGCCTCGACCACGGCATCGAGGGGACGCTGTGGGTCGACGAGCAACCCCTCGACTTCAACCGCGGCCGCGGCTACATCGAAAAGGACTGGGGCCAGGCGTTTCCCGAAGCCTGGATCTGGATGCAGACCAACCACTTCAGCCAGCCCGGTACCAGCCTGACTGCCTCATTGGCGATCATCCCCTGGGTGCGGCAGGCCTTTCCCGGCTTCATCGTCGGCCTGTGGCACGAACGCCAGCTCTACCGATTTGCCACCTACACTGGTGCCCGCACCGAGCACCTGACCGTCGACGACCAGCACGTACACTGGATCGTGCGCAGCAAAAAACACCGCCTCGAGATGCTGGCCACGCGAGCCGAGGGAGGGCTCCTGCATGCACCGACCACCGCGGCGATGGACCGCCGCATTGCGGAGACGTTGAGCGCCTCCATTGCGGTCACGCTGTCGGCCCTGGCGGGTGGCACGGCGCGCGTTTTGATGCAGGACACAGGCCGTTACGCTGGCCTCGAAGCAGTCGGCGATCTGGCACGCCTGATCGGCATGTGGCGCGGTGTGGTAGGGTGAGTATTCAGACGGCGCATGAAGTCGTTGCCGACCGGCTGCTCCTGACGGATTGACCTTTGACCTTGTCGGCTAACTGTGATACGGTTGTGGTTGGGAAACCGCGGCACTTGTGGTAAAATCGCCTCTGCCGCGGTTTTTGCCTGCCCGGATGGCCCGCAGCTTCAATCGAACTTACGTAACGGTGAAACGTCATGCCTGAAAAAATCCTGGTTTGTGTCGCCTGGCCCTACGTCAACGGGCTGCAGCATATCGGTCACATCGCGGGGGCTTATCTGCCGCCCGACACCTTTGCGCGCTACCACCGTCTCAAGGGTAACGACGTGCTCATGGTCTCCGGCTCGGATACCCACGGCACACCCATTACGGTGCGCGCCGAAGAGGAAGGCGTGACCCCTCTGGCGATCGTCGAGCGTTATCACCCGCTCATGATCGAGAGTTACCTCAAGCTGGGGCTGACCTTCGACCTGTTTACGCATACCGACACGGCCACCCATTGGGCGGTGACCCAGGACATGTTCCTGCGTCACCTGGAAACGGGCAACATCTACCGTGACGTCCAGCGCCAGCTCTACAGCCTGGACGACCGGCGCTGGCTTCCGGACCGTTACGTTGAGGGCACCTGCCCGGTGTGCGGGTACACCGAGGCGCGGGGTGACCAATGCGACAACTGCGGCAGCACCTACGATGCCGTCGAGCTGCTCGATCCGCGCAGTAAAATCAGCGGCAGCCGCAACCTGGAAGTGCGCGAAACCGAGCACTTTTTCCTCGACCTGGCGCGCTTGAACCCGGCCCTCGAAGCCTGGATCCAGGATGGCCAGAAGGGACACTGGCGGCCCAACGTGCTCAACTTCAGCCGCGCCCAAATCGAAAGCGGCGTCCTGCGCGGCCGGCCCATCACGCGCGACATCGATTGGGGGGTGGCGATCCCGGTCGAAGGTTACGACGACAAACGCATCTACGTCTGGTACGACGCCGTGATCGGCTACCTGTCGGCAACCAAAGAATGGGCGGCGCTGACAGGGCAGCCCGAGGCCTGGCACGCCTGGTGGGACGCCGATGCCGACGTGCGCACCTACCACTTCATCGGCAAGGATAATATCCCGTTCCATGCCATCATCTGGCCATCAATGCTGATCGGTTACGGCGGGTTGAAGCTGCCCTACGACGTGGCGTCCAACGAATACCTGACCGTGGGCGGCAACAAGTTCAGCAAGAGTCGCGGGCGCAGCATTGCCATTCTCGACGTCGTGCAGCGCTACGACCCCGATCCCTGGCGCTACGTGCTGACCGTGCTGGCGCCGGAGACCAACGACAGCGAATTTACCTGGGAAGAGTTCGTCGCGCGCAACAACAACGAACTGCTGGCCAACTGGGGTAACCTGGTGAACCGCGTGCTCGGTTTTGCCTACAAACGGTTCGACGCCCAGGTGCCGCAGCCGGGTGTGCTCGACGACAGAGACCGCGCCCTGCTGGCAACCGTGCGCGGCGGCTTCGATTCGGTCGGGCGTCTGTACGAAGCGACGCGCTTCAAAGCGGCATTGGCCGAGGCACAGCGTCTGTCGCAGGAAGTCAACCGCTACCTCAATGACAAGGCGCCGTGGCAGGCCATCAAAACCGACCCGGCGGCGGCTGGCACCAGCATCTACGTGGCGCTGCAGGCCATCGACTGGCTGAAAACGCTGTACGCCCCGGTGCTGCCGCACACCTCACAGCTCGTGCACGAGTACCTGGGCTACGACGGGCAGCTGTTTGGCCGCCAGTACACCGAAGTGGTCGAGGATGCCCGCGGCCAGCACCTGGTGCTGCGCTACGACAACGCGGATGCGATGGGCCACTGGCAGGCGGGTGAGCTGGCCGCGGGGCAGGCCCTGCGCGAGCCGGCCCCGCTGATCAAGAAGTTGGATGAAAGTGTCGTCGAGGCTGAGACCACCTAAACACATGACTGTGTGAGCATAGTCAATGCGAAATCACTGTTTGACGGGGAGGACATCGGTTATGAAATTCGACCGAATCACCATTGATCCGAAACGCATGAATGGACAGGCGTGTGTCCGCAATCTGCGCCTGACTGTGCGGCGGGTTGTAGAACTGGTTGCCCTGTATCCAGATCGTAAAGAGCTGCAGCGCGAATTCCCTGAATTAGAAGACGAGGACATCCGCCAGGCATTGGCATATGCTGCCGCTGTGCTTGACGACCGCATTGTAGACTTACCTGTGTATTATGCGGCTGCTGCTTGACCAGGGCTTGCCTCGCACCGGGGCGCAACTACTGCGGGAAGCCGGCATTGACACAGTGCATGTGGGTGAGATTGGCTACAGCTCAGCAGAAGATGCAGAGATTCTCGCAGTTGCTCGTACCAACAAACGGGTGATCGTGACATTGGACGCAGACTTTCATAGTTTGCTCGCACACTCGGGCGCAACAACCCCGTCAGTGATTCGCATTCGAATAGAGGGTTTGCGGGCTGACCCATTGGCCAATCTGCTGCGCACGGTGTGTGCCCAATGTGAAGCTGAGCTGGAGGAAGGTGCAGTCGTGACGGTCCAGCCTGGTCGTATCCGGATACATCGATTGCCGCTGCTCGGTTAAAGGATGAGCCTAGCTCTTGCGGTGCATCTGGCTGACTTCCCAGATGCCTTCGCTCAGATTGATGATCGACAGGCACGAGTTGCAGCTGGCCACATCTTGTTGGGTTTTGCGTGCGTAATGACCGCAGGCCGGGCAGACGACGGCGATACGTTGGGCCTCCTGTTTGACCAGGAGACGGATTACGTCATCCGTCGACGGCAGTTCCAGATCCTCTTTGAGGATCTCGATCATCTCCTGCTCCTGCTCGTTCAAGTGTACGTTGACGTCGTTACTGTGTTCCACAAGGTCCTCCGAATAGATTATACCGGGGTCGCAGCATCGCCGTAGGCCTGCTGGCAGGCCGGGCATGGGCACAACCAGCGCAGCATGCCCCACGAGTAGATGCCGGCGGTATGGCCATCGGCCCACGTAAACTGGATGGCGTAACCGCCGACGAACTCGGCCGCGGTGACGGTGTCGCTGCCGTTGGGCGCATTGAACAATTCATGCCGCGGGACCGGCGCTGACATCTGGGCGTGGCCGCCGCGGCAGGTCACACACGGGCAGACGGCACGAATGCCGGCCAGCGGGTATTCACTGTGATGCCCATCGGCCCAATCGATGATCAGCTGACCCACCTGGCGGTTGACGGTCACGGTGCGTGGTTTTTCGACACTTGGGTACATGTTCGTTTTCCGGTATCACGTCCCCGGCACGGTCCGAAGGATTTCCTGGTTAACCGGCACCTGTTCGGACCGTGCCGGGGACGTTGAGAAGCGATTTTGAAGCCATTATACCACAACAGCGCAAGACAGGTGAGAATCCAGACCCATGCACGACACCGCTTACTGCTACGACACCCGCGAACGCGAACACGATTGGCCGGGCCATCCCGAAAATTGCCAGCGCCTGGCTGGCACCATGCGCCGCCTGGAGCACGAGGGGCTGCTCAACGATCTGTCGTCGGTCGCCGCCACCCCGATCAGTGACGAGCGCCTGCAGCGTGCCCACACCGCCCAGCACATCGCACGTATCGAGGCGTTTGCGCAGCGCGGCGGCGGCCACGTCGATCCCGACACCTACGTCACCCCCGCGTCGGCGATGGCGGCGCGGGTGGCCGCCGGCGGCCTGACCAACCTGATGCTGGCGGTGCTCGATGGAGCATACGACAACGGCATGGCACTCGTGCGGCCGCCGGGCCACCATGCCTCGGCCGGCGTCGCCGAAGGGTTTTGCCTCTACAACAACGTGGCCGTCGCCGCCCGCACCGCCCAGGCCGAACGTGCCCTCGAGCGCATCCTCATCGTCGACTTCGACGTACACCACGGCAACGGCACCGAGGCGATCTTTTACGACGACCCCGGTGTACTGTTCTTTTCCACGCACCAGTACCCGTATTACCCCGGCACCGGCGCCATCCTGGATACCGGCCGCGGCACCGGCCAGGGGTTTACGGTCAACGTCCCACTGCCGGCCGGGGTGGGCGATGCCGGCTACACCGCCGTGTACGAACAGATCTTGTGGCCGGCGGCGCGACGTTACGGCCCCCAGCTTATCCTCGTCTCTGCCGGCTTCGATGCCCATTGGGACGATCCACTGGCGGGTGAGCTGCTCTCGCTGGAAGGTTACGCCCACCTGGTCCGCGAACTGATCGGCATGGCCGCCGAGCTGTGTGATGGTAAGCTGGTATTGGTTTTGGAGGGTGGGTACAACCTGGACGTACTGCAGGTTGCCGTTTCGAACACCCTGCATCTGCTGCGTGACCCCGCCGCCGAAACCGCCGACCCGTTCGGTCCCTCACCGCGCCGCGAGCGTGAGATCGATGGGCTTCTGCGGCGCGTGCGTGAGGTGCATGGTCTGTGAACGGCGAATGGGCGCCAATGGTTTCAACCGCTAATGGGCGCGAATTGGCGCCAATGAGTTCAACCGCCAATGGGCGCGAATTGGCGCTAATGGTTTTGCGACTGAGTCTCGGCGAGCGCGCATTGTCTGTGGGCGCGGGGTTTTGGAGATCCGCCAGTGGTTGCTTTTACGACGCACTGGGACTCTTCCGCTTGTTGCTGGGGTGGTCGTGGGTGCGGACCATACGTTTCCATTCGAGCCCATCCGCGTCCCCCCTCATTCATTGACAACCCCCCACCCCTGCCCTATAATCCCTCCATGCCACCAGACCTGTTCGACCAGCGCCGCGCCGAACTCACCGAAAAAGAAGCCCCATTAGCGGCCCGCATGCGTCCGCGGACGCTCGACGAATTTGCTGGCCAGGCGCACATCGTCGGCCCCGGCCGCCTGCTGCGCCGCGCCATCCAGGCCGACCAGCTCTCGTCGGTGATTTTCTACGGCCCGCCCGGCACCGGCAAAACCACCCTGGCACGCATCATCGCCAACACCACACGCGCCCACTTCATCGCGATCAACGCCGTGCTCGCCGGCGTCAAAGATATTCGCGATGCCATCGCCGTCGCCCAGGAACGCCGTGGCCTCTACGGTCAAAAAACGATCCTCTTTGTGGACGAGGTCCACCGCTTCAACAAGGCCCAGCAGGACGCACTCCTGCCCTGGGTCGAAAACGGCACCGTCATCCTGATCGGTGCTACCACCGAAAACCCTTACTTTGAGGTCAACAAGGCCCTCGTCAGCCGCAGCCGTATCTTCCAGCTGCGCACCCTCACCGAAGACGACCTGCGCACCGTCGCCCGCCAGGCCCTCGCCGACCCCGAACGCGGCTACGGCGGCCTCAATGTCATCCTCGACGACGACGCCCTCGATCACCTGGTCAACGTCGCCAACGGCGACGCCCGCGCCGTCCTCGCCGCCCTCGAACTCGCCGTAGAAACCACCCCCACCCTCCCACCCCCCGAGGAATTGACACCGCCCACGCACGAACCTCCCTCCCCAACCCCCAACCCCCAACCCCCATCCCCCA
>CAYUCC010000067.1:0-29184 GCA_964443225.1 uncultured Anaerolineae bacterium | reverse complement strand
CGAGTACGAGTACGAGTACGAGTAGGATGGTACTCGTGGGTCACCAGGCTCGATCGATGGCTACAATCGTGGTGAGCGACCGGCTACCGCTCAGATTCGTGACGACGATCGAGTACGAGTAGGAGTACGAGTAGGATGGTACTCGTACTCGTGGGTCACCTGGCTCGATCGATGGCTACCGTTTTCAAACCCGACAGAGCCCTGGGCTGGCGCTTTGACCATCTGGCCAATCTGGCTATGATAACAGCATGAAGCGCCTCTCCTTCGCAGGTTTCATACCCATCAGGCCGGCCGGGCGTGTCGGTGCGCGCCTGGTGTGGGCAGCCTGGCTGCTCATTGCGGCATTGACCATCGGCCTGACGCTGGCCGGCCTCCCGGCGCGCTATCGCGAGCTGCTGGCCAATACCGGACAGCCGCTCGTCTCACCGCTGATCGTTGCCGGTGCGATCCTGGCGCTCAATGTCTGCCTGGCCGGCCTGTTTGCCGGGGCCGCACTGTGGATCGTGCGGCTCAAGGACCGTACACCGGTCGCCCTCTTCCTGTCACTGACGCTGCTGGCCATTGGCGCCACCGAGACCGGCATCACCGGCGCGCTGGCCAACCCGCAGCACGGGATCGACTCGCCACTGCTGCGCTGGCTGGTCCTGTCCCTGGGGGCAGTCACTTTGGGCGGCGCGCTGCTCCTGCTGTACGCGTTTCCCGACGGGCGTTTTGTGCCGGCCTGGAGCAAGGGGCTGGCGGTGACCTGGGTCGTTCTGCTGCTCGTCTGGCTGCTCGTTCCGCAGGCGCCCTTCAATCCGCTTAACGGGCCGACATGGCGCGCAACACCGCTGCCGTCGCTGCTGATTGGCATCGCCTGGTTCGGCAGCGGGCTGCTGGCTCAAGTCTACCGCTACCGACGTGTCTCCGGTGTCGTGGAACGCCAGCAGCTCAAGTGGACGGTACTGGGCCTGGCCGGGGCTGTCGCCGGCGGCGTGCTGTACTACGGGCTGCTGGCCCTGGCGCAGGACGGCCGCTGGTCATCGGATCAGGCCTTCCTGACCTATTTGCTCGTCCGGCCGGCCTTGCAGACCGTTTTTATGGCGTTCCTGCCCATCTGCCTGGCGATTGCCATCATGCGCTATCACATGTTCGACATCGATCTGATTCTCAACCGCGCGCTGGTCTACGGCGCCCTGACGGCGCTGGTCATCGCGCTCTACGTCGCGGTGGTGGGCAGTTTGGGCTATCTGTTTGGAAAGAACAGCAGCCTGCTGATTTCACTGATTGCCACCGGGCTGGTGGCGGTGGCGTTTCAACCGCTGCGTGAGCGCCTGCAGCGGGGGGCCAACCGGTTGATCTATGGCGAGCGAGAGGACCCCTATGCGGTCCTCTCGCAGCTGGGCCAGCGCCTGGAAGCCACGGCGACGCCGGAGGCTACCCTGAACACCGTGGTCGAGACGGTTGGCCAGGCGCTGAAACTGCCCTACGTGGCGATTCAGCTGCTGGAGGGCGGCCAGTCCAGGGTGGTCGCCGATTATCCCGCGCGCCCGCGCGATGTGGTCGACCCGGCGCCCTCTGAAGAGTTCACCGCGCTGCCGCTGACCTACCACGGTGATCCGATCGGGCAGCTGCTGCTGGTGCCGCGTGCCGCGGATGCGCCGTTCAGTGTCGCCGACCAGCGCCTGCTGGGTGATGTCGCGCGCCAGGCCGGCCTGGTGGCCCGTGCCGTGCAGCTGCAGCACGACCTGCAGCAGCTCGCGTCCGATCTGCAGGGTGCACGTGCGCGGCTGGTGACCACGCGCGAGGAAGAGCGCCGCCGGCTGCGCCGCGATCTGCACGACGGCCTGGGGCCGTCGCTCGCCAGCCTCACCATCAAACTCGACACGGCCCGCGACCTCATGGCGCGTGATCCCGCCCGGGCTGATGCGCTGCTTTCCACCGCCGCCGGTCAGCTCCAGGCCACGGTGGGCGAGATTCGACGGCTCGTGTACAACCTGCGACCGCCCGCGTTGGACGAGTTGGGCCTGGTGGCCGCACTGCACGAGAGCGCCCAGCAAATCTGTGGAGCGACCACCGTTGTCGTCGATGCGCCCGAGCTGCCGCCGTTACCGGCAGCGCTCGAGGTGGCGGCCTACCGCATCGCCCAGGAGGCGCTGACCAACGTGGCCCGTCACGCCGCCGCTGACACCTGCACGCTGCGGCTTTGGCTCGACAACCAGGCGCTGAACCTGGAGGTTCGTGATGACGGCCGCGGCGGGTTAGGCCAGGCCGCGGGCGGCGTTGGCCGGCACACCATGCAGGAGCGGGCGGCCGAGCTGGGTGGCACCTGTACGGTCACGCGCGGTCCCGGTGGAACGACCGTTTGGGCGCGGCTGCCGCTGGGAGAAGACCATGACTGAACGTATCAAGGTTCTGCTGGCCGACGATCATCCCCTGTTTCGCGACGGGCTGCGCGGCATGTTGGAAGCCGCCGGTGACTTCGAGGTGCTGGGCGAGGCGACGACCGGTGAAGAAGCGGTGGCGCTGACCGCCAGCCTGCGGCCAGATGTGGTGCTGATGGACATCAAGATGCCCGACCTCAACGGCATCGAGGCGACGCGCCGGACGGTTGCCGCCGATCCAAACGTGCGCATTCTCATGCTGACCATGCTGGAGGACGACGATTCCCTGTTCGCCGCACTGCGGGCCGGTGCGCGCGGCTACCTGCTGAAGGGTGCACGCCAGGACGAGGCGCTGCGCGCCATCCGCGCGGTGGCCAACGGGGAAGCAATTTTCGGTCCCCGCATCGCCGAGCGGCTGGCGCAGTACTTCGCCGTTCCCCGCCGCCCGCTGGGCGCGCCCCCCTTTCCGCAACTCACCGACCGCGAGCACGAAATCCTCGATCTGATCGCCCAGGGATACTCCAACGTCGAGATCGCCGACGTCCTCGTCGTGAGCCTCAAGACCGTGCGTAACCACGTCACCAACATCTTCAACAAGCTGCAGGTGGCCGACCGGGCCCAGGCCATGGACGTGGCGCGGCGTAAGGGATTGGGTTAGTGACGAAGTATCCTGATCGTCAAGTAGGCCTTCCCCTATTTGACAACTCAGAACATCCGTGCTAAAGTAAACCATCGCCTCTTCGCGCACATGACCTTGATCGAAGGAGTTATATACGATGGCTAAACGAGAGTCGAATAGCAGTGACGGCAAGACCAAAGCCCTGGAAACGACCCTGGCCAATCTGACCAAACGTTTCGGCGAAGGTGCTGTCATGAAAATGGGGGAAGCAACCGAGCTGCGGGTCGACGCCATCCCAACTGGCTCGTTGTCGCTGGATCTTGCCCTGGGCATCGGTGGTGTACCCCGCGGGCGCGTTGTTGAGATCTATGGACCTGAATCTTCGGGCAAAACCACGATTTGCCAGCACATCATTGCCGAGGCCCAGCGCCGCGGTGGTTTGTGCGCCTTCATCGACGTCGAACATGCCCTGGATCCGCGTTACGCGGAACGCTGCGGCGTGAACGTCGATCAGCTCTACGTTTCGCAGCCTGACACGGGCGAACAGGCCCTGGAAATTGCCGAGGCGCTGGTGCGTTCCGGTGCGATCGACGTCGTCGTCATCGACTCGGTGGCGGCTCTCGTCCCGCGGGCCGAAATCGAAGGAGAAATGGGCGACAGCCACGTTGGGTTGCAGGCGCGTTTGATGAGTCAGGCCCTGCGCAAGCTCTCCGGTGCCATCAAACAGTCGAACACCGTCATGATCTTCACCAACCAGCTGCGGCAGAAGATCGGTGTCATGTTTGGCAACCCCGAAACAACTTCGGGCGGCATGGCGCTCAAGTTCTATGCTTCGGTACGCATGGACGTACGCCGCATCGAAACCCTCAAAACCGGTGGTGATATTACGGGCAGCCGGACCCGAGTGACGATCAAAAAGAACAAAGTTGCCCCGCCCTTTCGTGTCGCCGAGTTCGACATCATGTACAACCAGGGCATTTCGCGCGAGGGGGATGCGCTGGACCTGGGTGTTTCCATGGGTGTCATCGACAAACGCGGCAGCTACTTCACCTACCAGGAAACGCGCCTGGGCCAGGGGCGTGAAAATGTAAAGACCTACCTGTCCGAGCATCGCGAAGTGTTGGATCAGCTGGAAGGTGAGATCCGTACGCGTGCGGGTCTCAACGTCCACACGTTCACGCCTGGTGATACGGCCAAAGTGGTGCCATTTGCTGGCCGCGAGGATAACGACGATCTCGAAGATGCCGACGACCTGGCCGCCTGATCACACTCGTCCCTCATGGACCATTTACACTCATGTTCTGGAGAAACCAGGAGTTTTTGAGATGCCGTGTCGCCTCACAACCCCAGGTTTCAACAGAACATGAGTTTAGAGTCCATCCGAAAACCCGAATGCTCCCTGGAAAACAAGGCGCTTCCGCAAGTTTTCGAATGGACTGCCAGGATACCAGCCAGCAGCGAGAGTACAAAGTCCTGAACCTTTGTGCTCTGCTAAGAAACGCCCCCGACGGAGGAGTTCGCACCTGGGGGTGCGGCACTCCTCGCTGCTGAGTTTCTTGTGGAAAACATGAGGCCATTGGTCTCACGAGCAGCTTGTTGTGTTTTCCATTTTGGCACATCACAGTGCCGTGTAACATCCACAACCACTGCTGCGTCATGATAGGTAAGATTGCGGGCAGCTTATCGCGTGCCCTGGTTTGGCGCGTGGCCCGGGTAACATGACCTGGGCTGGCCACCGATCGGGCTGCCGCAAGACGTTGACTTTCGTGTGCACTGCCGAACTACCGCCGGGAACCTGCGGGTTCTCACCAATCCTTCTGCTGCCGACTGCTTCGACATTCGGCGCAGCGATTCTCAACATGCACGTGATTCAGAAGGAGAGTCAAAATGCGTAAGCGTTTCTGGTGGCTTGCCATCGTTGTGGCTGTCTTGCTGGTCGCCGGTCTGAGTGCCAGCGCCCAAGAGAGTGTTGTCGAGGGGATCGAAGGGTCATTCGTCGCCGAACAAGCAGCCCCCGTGATCGAGGAAGCTGAGTGGCTTGACGAAGTCCCAGTGCTGACCAATGAACAACTCATCCAGGTTGCTGCCGGGACCAAACGTGCGAACCGACCAGGACCCGCGATCGACCGTGGGAGCGAAGCCACGCTGCCAACAGACGCAGCCCCCGAAGCATCACTCGGTCTCGTGGGTCAGGAGCTGGCACCCACGTCCGAAGCCGCACCGGCGGCCCCTGGCGATCCGCAGCTGTACCGTAAGACCACCTTTGGTGGCACGATCCCAGGCGGATACAAATCCAACGTGATGGAAAGCAGCACGGCACAGAACGGTAAGTTCGCCTTCTTCAGTGGCAACTGGTTCGGTGCACGTTCGACCAACGGCGGTGTCAGCTGGCAGTACCGCAGTTCTTTCACCGGCTTCGCTGACTTCTGCTGTGATCAGGTCGTGTTGTACAACCCCGCCTACGATATGTTCCTGTGGTACCGGCAGGGTGTTCCCAACGCCAGCGGAGTCAACCGCCTCCTGCTCAGCGTGTCCACCAATGGCGGCAGTACCTTCTGCACGTATCAGACATTCCCGACCAATACAAACTCGGGGTGGACGAATCAGTGGTGGGACTACCCGCACCTTCAGATGGGGGCCGATTACCTCTACATCGCCACCAACATGTTCAACGCCTCGGACAACTGGACCCGGACCGTGATGCTGCGCTGGCCGCTCGATAAACTGGCGACTTGTACCGGCTTCAACTACAGCTATACCAGCACGAACACCTGGTTTACCTGGGTTCCCGTCCAGAACGCCGATCATGTCATGTACTTTGCATCCAACTACCCCACCTCGTCGCCCTACAACCGCGTACGCATCTGGACCTGGCGCGAGGATTCGAGTAGCGTCAACACCTCGACCACCCTCACGGTTCCGGTTTGGAACTACACCGGACGCGGCCAGGCCGTCTGCGGCAGCTCGACCAACAACTGGGCGGCACGCCTGGACGATCGTATGCTGACGGGCGCACGCTATATGCTGCACACCACCAACGTCAAAATACCGGGCCGAACCGTGCTCGGCTGGTGGTGGAACGTCAAGGCCGGCCTCGGCTTCAGCCAACCGTACGCGAATGGTGTAGCCGTCTATGAAAACACCATGGGCTTGCTGTCGGGCGCTCAAGGCCGGCCGTTCATGCGTGACAACAATACGTGCATTCTCTATCCCAGCGTGGCCGCCAACGTGCGCGGTGATCTGGGCGTCGTGTTCAACGTGGGTGCCGGATCCAACAAGGTGCCGGCAGTGGCCTACATGATGCAGGACGACTATGCTCCTGCCATTCCCGGCGGCACCTACTACACCATTCAGACCAGCGGGGCTCGCCCATCCGATCGCCGTTGGGGCGACTATAACACGGTGCGGCCGATGTCGCCCGTGCAGACCAACTGGGTCGCCGCAGCTCACTACATCCCGGGCAGCAGCGCGTGCAGCGCCTGCTCAGCCCCCGTGTTCTTCAACTTCGGGCGCGCCCGCGATGCCAGGGCCTGGAACTACTGGCAGAACAAATAGCCGACCATTGACGTGACCGGCTGGGTGTGACCGCATCACCCCAACCGTTCACATCATCCGCTGAGCAGAAGCTTGTTAGCGGAGTGTACAGCATGCGCAATGCCACGCTCCGCTAACAAACCGGTTCGAGTGCACAACCGGAAGCCAAAAACACCGGTGATGCCGCGGCATCACCGGTGTTTTTGTGCTGTTCGACCTGGAACAGGCACGCCCGGTCGTGCGTCTTATGGACAGTACCGTGAGCACAACCAGGCAGCCATCGAAAGGACCGATCATGTTGCACAAACTCCCTTTTGCCACATCATTTGCCCACCCCGGCAGACTGCTCGGCGCAGCGGTTCGCTGGACTCTCGCTGTGCTGATCCTGACCGGCTGCAGTGCGCAGGGCCTGTCCCCTACCGCCGGCGAACCCTCGCCGGGCGCGGCGACCGGGGTAGATGCAACCAGCGGCTGCCCAACCCCGATCCCATCGGATGATTTGGGATTGGAACAGAACGGCAGCAGCGCCGGCCAAAGTGCGCAAGCCGCCGCCACCAGTGACGAAAACATGGCAGCCGGCGAGCAGGGCATAATCCCATCGCTGGCCGCGCGCGAGGCGATGCTCGATCGTGCAAACCAGGGGCCTCTGCGCCCAGAGGCGCGTGCGGATGACACCGTCGCGGCGCCAGATCCCAGTCTCGCACTGACCGGGGACACGGCAGCGGTCAGTGCAACCCTATCAATGAGTGACAGCACCGGCTTGTCGGTCGATGGTGCTGCTCCAACACCGTGCCCCTGAAAACGCCGGCGGGTGCTGCCCCACCGATCTTGTGGGGCTCGGGCCGGTGCGCAGTGACCACCGGCCATTTGGCCTTTCTTTCAATCCATGCTATAATGCGGCCCGCTTGAGACAAAGGACCTGCGGCCCGGTGGCACGTGCCTCCGGGTTCCGCTTGTTAAAGAGGGCAAGGCATCATGACGAATTCATTAATGTTGTCGGTCGAACAGGAACAATTGCGCAACGATTTGCCCACACTGCGTGTGGGTGACACGGTCCGCGTACACCAGCGCATTGTCGAAGGTAGTCGCGAGCGTGTGCAGGTTTTCCAGGGCGTGATCATGCGGCTGCGCGGCGGTAATGGGATCAGCGGCAATTTCACTGTGCGCCGTATTGCATCGCACGGTGTGGGTGTCGAGCGGACATTCCTGCTGAACTCACCCCGCCTGGACAAAATCGAGGTACTGCGCCATGGCCGTGTGCGCCGCGCGCAGCTCTACTACCTGCGTGACCGCCGCGGGAAGGCAGCCCGGCTGCGCGAAGAGCGTATTCCCTGATCGTTTTGTGAGTGGCTGCGCACGGCGACCGCCGGGCCGGCCGACCAGTCAAGCGTAGGGACCGCCCTGCGCTTTCTTTTTGCCCTACCAGGAAACTCCCCCCCCCCGACAGAGGAGTTTCTTGTAGAAAACATGAGGCCACTGGCCTCGCGAACAGTTTTGTGGTTTGCTGAAAGCCACACGCGGTACATCCGGAGCGTCGATACCAGGTTATCCACTGATGACGCCTACCCACACGACTGACCGGCAGCGGGACGCACGCCCGCCGGCGGCGCCTGCGAGGCCCGACCTGGCCGAAGAGAAGCGCCTCTGGCAGACGGGCTATACATCGGTTGCTGGTATCGACGAAGTGGGCCGCGGTGCGCTGGCGGGGCCCGTCGTGGCCGCGGCGGTCGTGCTGCCGCCCAACGTCGCACTCCCGTCGTCCCTGGGGGCCATCAATGATTCCAAACAGGTGCCGGCGCGGCAGCGGAACGAGCTGGCTGCCATGATTCGAGATGTTGCCCAGGCGGTGGGCGTGGGACTGGTCAGCGCATCACAAATCGACCGCATGGGCATCGCCGCCGCGACCCGGCAGGCCATGGCCCTGGCAGTGGCCGATGTTCAGCACCATGGGCACGCCGTCGATTATTTGCTGATCGATTTTTTGACCCTGAACCTGCCACTGCCCCAACAGGGTATCGTGAAAGGGGACTGCCGTTCGATCTCGATTGCGGCGGCGTCGATCGTGGCCAAAGTGACTCGCGATCGTTTGATGACCGAACTGGCCGCGGTGTACCGCGGCTATGGTTTCGATCAGCACAAGGGGTATGGCACCGCCGCCCATCGGGAGGCCATTGCGCGCCTGGGCCCGTGTGCCGAACACCGTTACAGCTTTGCGCCGGTGAGCCAGCTGCCGCTCATGGATGGGCTGGTATGACCGGGCGGCAGCGCCTAGGCCGCTGGGGCGAGGACCTGGCGGCAAACGAGCTGGCCCAACGTGGTTACACCATCCTGGCCCGCAATTGGCGCTGCACCTATGGTGAACTCGATCTCATAGCACGCGATGAAACCTGGCTGGTGGCCGTCGAAGTACGCACGCGCCGCAGCCAGGCGTTTGGCTCGCCCGAGGAATCACTCACGACTGCCAAACAGGCCCGTCTGGCGGCGGCCATGCAAACCTATGTACAAACCGTCAACTGGACCGGTCCGTGGCGCATCGACGTGGTTGCCATCGTCCTGCGCGGACACGATCAGGTCGACCGGTTTAGTTTGATCAAAAATGCCGTGGGAGGCTAGGTGATACGCCAGGCACCCCTCGTCGCCATCGTGGGGCCTACGGCGGTTGGTAAAACGACCCTATCCCTGGTCCTGGCCAACGCCCTCGACGGGGAAATCGTATCCGCCGATTCACGCCAGGTCTATGTCGGTATGGACATCGGCACGGCCAAACCATCCCCGGAGGCGCGGGCGCGTGTGCCACACCATCTGCTGGACGTGGTGACGCCCGACCAGGTGCTGTCGGTAGCTGAGTTTCAGGCGATGGCCTATGCAGCCATCGAGGTGATCCACGCACGCCAGCACCTTCCCCTGCTCGTGGGGGGAAGCGGACAGTACGTGCGTGCCGTGTTGGAGGGGTGGACGGTGCCGGCGGTGGCACCCGATTGGGCGCTGCGCACGAGCCTGGCGGCCGAGGCCGAAGCGGATGGACCCCTCGCGCTGCACGCCCGCCTGGCCGGGCTCGACGCCGTCGCCGCCGCGCGGATCGATGCCCGCAACGTGCGCCGTGTCATCCGCGCCCTGGAAGTGTGTCTGACTACCGGTCAGCCGATCAGCCGTTTGCAGGAGCGCCACCCGCCGCCCTATCGCGTGCTGCAGGTTGGCCTGACACTGCCCGCCGAGGTTCACTACCGGCAGATCGACGCGCGCATCGTGGCCATGCTCGAAGACGGTTTGGTCGCCGAAGTGCAGGCGCTGCTCGAACGGGGCTATACATCCGACCTGCCGGCGATGACTGGCCTGGGATACCGCGAAATCGTGCGCTACTTACGAGGCGAAGTAACCCTGGCCGAGGCCGTGGGCGATCTGCAACGTGCAACACGGCGTTTCGTGCGCCAGCAGCGCAATTGGTTCCGGTCCGGCGATGAACGCATCCGCTGGTTCCAGGCACAACCCGACCCGGCCGCGGTCGTATTGACGATGGTTCGGGATTGGCTGAACGCACCCGCGTCGGGGCCTGTGAAATAATAACGTAAGTCGTTCGAGAAAGGCGGGCACTGCGTCCGCAACTAAGAAAGGATCGTTACACGTGATGATTGGCCCGCAGCGTATCTCGATGGCATGCCCAAACTGCCGTGCACCGGTCACGGCCGAGGTTCTCAGCATCGTGGATGTCACCCACGATCAGGACCTGAAGCGCCGATTCCTTTCGGGACGGCTCAACACAGCGAACTGCCCTAACTGCCGGCAGACTTTTCAGATCGGTGGCGAGCTGATGTACCACGACGGGACGAAAGACCTGCTCATGGCATTCCTGCCGCCAGAGGCCAATATCTCGAACCAGGAACGGCAGCGCGTGATTGGCGACCTGGTGCGTCGAACCATGGACAGTCTGCCGCCGGAACAGCGGCGCGCCTACCTTTTCCAGCCTAAGGAGTTTCTCACACTCAACGGCATGGTTGAGGCGATCCTCGCCGCGGACGGCGTCACACCCGAGATGATGCGCGCCCAGCAGGAGCGGATGCAGCTCGTCAATCTTCTGCTGCGCAGCGCTACCAGTGAAGAGTCCCTACGCGCCACAGCCAAGGCCTACGATGCACAGATCGATTACGACTTCTTCGTGATGCTGACGACTATGGTCGAACAGGCCGCGGCGGCGGGCGACGAGCGTACGGCTTCGGTCTTTGCCAGTCTGCAGGACCAGCTGTACGACATGACCAGTTTTGGGGAACGGGTGCTCGCTCAGCAGGCGGCAGCCAACAGTATCACGCCGGAAACGACGCAAGAGGAACTGCTGGAAAAGGTGATCACCGCCACCGGCGATGAGCTCCTGGTCTACGTGGCCTACGCTCGCCCCCTGATCGACTATGCGTTCTACCAACAGCTGGCCTCGCGCATCGAACAGGCCGAAGCCCGAGGGGATACCACCACCGCACAACGGCTCACAGTGACGCGGGCGCAGCTGCTTGAGTTGACCCAACGGCTCGACCAGGCCAACCGGGCGATCATGGAGCAGGCCGCTGACTTCCTGCAAGAGTTGCTGCAGGCGCCGGACCCGGTGGCTGCCCTGCAAGCCAACTGGGACCGCGTCGACAGTACCTTCATCGATGTATTGGCCATGAACCTGGCCACCGCGCAGCAGCAGGGCGCTACCGCGGTATTCAATACACTCGAGGCGCTCAGGCGTGCCATCGAGGCGGAGGCCCGTGCGTCCGAGCCACCCGCCTTGCGGCTCATCAACGATCTGATGCAAGCGGAATACCCCGCCGAAACCCGCAAGATTCTCGGTCAGCGCCGGCGCGAGGTTACGCCAGAGGTACTGGAAGCCATGGAATCGATTGCAGAATCTCTGGTCGAACAGGGTCAGCCGGATGTCGCCAAGCGACTGCGCGACATTCGCGGACAGGCGCTGCTGGTGGCATGAAGCAATGACGCCCGCGTTTCTTGTCAAATTGAAAATGTGCATGTATAATGGCGCCAACGTTAAGGTCAATCCATCGAATGTCCTTTTTTTGCGATACCCTGCCCGATACTGCCAACTTGACGGCGCCTTTGGCGCTGGTTTTTTTTGCACCAGGCCGCTGAACGCGGCCATCACAAACGCCCAACCCGGTCGAAGAGAGTGAGATGGCGAACAATAAAGAAGTCTACCTGACACCAGAAGGTATCCAGAAACTCCAGGATGAGCTCGATCACCTCGTTTCTGTCCGACGGCCCGAGGTTGCACGCCACATCCACGAGGCCAAAATGGACGGTGACGTTTCGGAAAACGCCGGCTACGAAGAAGCCAAAAACGAACAGGCGTTTGTCGAAGGTCGGATCAAAACCCTGGAACACCTGATCGCGAGTGCCGTGGTGATTCAGGACAACCAGCACAACACCCATGTTGCCCTCGGGTCGCGCGTGACGGTGCGCGATCTCGATTTCGACGACCTCGAAACCTACGCCATCGTAGGGTATGCCGAAGCCGACCCCACCCAAGGACGCATTTCCAACGAATCGCCCATGGGTCGCGCCTTGATTGGTCGTACGGCCGGTGATCGGGTCCAGGTCCATACGCCAGGCGGCATGCTCCATTTCGAGATTGTCGAGATCAACTGAGCATCTTATGTTTGACGACCTGAGCGATCAAGAACAAGCACGGCTCGACAAGCTGGCGCGCCTGCACGAACTCGGTATCCCGGCCTACCCGGCCCAGGTTCAACGCGATCATACCGCCGCCGAAGCCATCGCGGCCCTGGCGGCGGCCGAAGCCAGCGGCGAACCCGGGCCAAACGTGCAGATCGTGGGGCGCCTGGTGTCGATTCGGATCATGGGCAAAGCGAGCTTTGCCCACATCGAAGATGGCAGCGGCCGCGTGCAAGTCTTCGTTCGCCAAGACGATGTCGGCGCCGATACGTACGACACCCTCGTTCGCAAAGTTTTCGACCTCGGTGACTTCGTGGAAGCCGCCGGACCCATGGTGCGCACACGCATGGGCGAACCGAGCTGCCAGGCCAGGCACCTG
This sequence comes from uncultured Anaerolineae bacterium, assembly GCA_964443225.1. Lineage (GTDB taxonomy): Bacteria > Chloroflexota > Anaerolineae > SSC4 > Amarolineaceae > SSC4. The sequence continues at coordinate 16,628 of CAYUCC010000067.1, read as the reverse complement.
CGCCTGATCAGCAAATCGCTGCATCCCCCGCCTGACAAGTGGCACGGCCTCAAGGATGTCGAGACACGCTATCGCCAGCGTTATGTCGACTTGTTGGCCAATCCCGAAACCCGCGAGGTGTTCGTCACGCGCGCGCGGTTGATCCGCGCCCTGCGCGATTACCTGGACCAAAACGGCTTCCTGGAAGTCGAGACGCCGGTGTTGCAGCCAATCTACGGCGGCGCGGCGGCGCGACCCTTCACCACCTATCACAACCAGCTCAAACAGGAGCTCTATCTACGTATTTCCTTCGAGCTCTATCTGAAACGCCTGCTGGTGGGCGGTTTTGAGCGCGTGTACGAGATTGGCCGCGATTTCCGCAACGAGGGCATCAGCTTCAAACACAACCCCGAGTTCACCCAACTCGAGTTCTACGAAGCGTACGCCGATTATCATGCCGTCATGCGCCGCGTAGAAGAGATGATCGCCTTCGTCGCGGTCACATTGAACGGGCAAACACAGATCACCTACCAGGGCCACGAGCTCGACCTGGCACCACCCTGGCGCCGCATCACCATGCGCCAGGCGATCCTCGATGCCACGGGGCTCGATTTTGCGCACTATCCCGACGCCGAGGGCCTGGCCGCCGCAATGCGCGGGATCGGACATGCGCCCGAACCCAAGTCGAACCGGGGCAAACTGATCGACTCGCTGTTTGCGACCCACGTGGAACCGAACCTGATCCAACCCACCTTCGTGCTCGACTACCCCGTCGAAATCTCGCCGCTGGCCAAAAAGAAAGACGACGATCCAACGATGGTCGAGCGTTTCGAGTATTTCATCGGCGGCATGGAAATGGGAAATGCCTTTAGTGAGCTCAACGATCCCAAGGACCAGCTCCAGCGTTTCCTTGACATGGGACGCGCCCTGGCCGAAGGTGACGAGGATGCCAATCCCCTTGATGAAGATTATGTCACTGCCCTGAGTTATGGCCTGCCACCGACCGGTGGCTTCGGCACGGGGGTCGATCGGCTGGCAATGCTGTTTACCGACAAGCCGACCATCCGCGAGGTGATTCTTTTCCCACACCTGCGCGCACGCGACTAAAAATACCATGCCCTATCCGCTCTCCGTTGCCTTTGTTTGGCACATGCACCAGCCCTATTACCGCGTACCAGGACAGGACGAAGCGCTGCTGCCCTGGGTGCGCCTGCATGCGGCCAAGGACTACCTGCACATGCTTGACGTGTTGGCACAGTATCCCCAGGTGCATGCCACGTTCAACCTGGTTCCATCACTCGTCGAGCAGCTCGTCGATTATGGTGATGGGCGGCTGTACGACCGTGTGATGGCGCTGGCGCAGCGTACGAACTGGTCGGCCGAAGAGAAGGCGTACCTGCATAACATCTGCTTCAGCATCAATTGGAACAACATCGCACGCCGCTACCCACGCTACAGCGAACTCATCGACCGGCGCCACGAACCGGACACCTTCACCGACCAGGACTTGCGCGATCTGCTGACCTGGTTCAACCTGGGTTGGACCGATCCCAACGTCCTGGAAAAGGATCCGGAACTGCACGCACTGGTGAACAAAGGCCGGAACTTCACCCTGGCCGATACCCAACTGGTGATCCAGAAGCACCTGTCCATGTGTCACGACGTCGTGGCTCGCTATCGCGCGATGGAAACCAGGGGTCAGATCGAGGTGACGACGTCGCCCTATTATCATCCGATTCTGCCGCTCCTGATCGATAACCGACTGGCGGCGCGGGCCACCCCCCACATTTCACTGCCGCCGTCCGGGTACCTCTTCAGCGCCCCACAGGACGCCAATCGCCAGGTTCGTATGGCGGTCGATCACCACAATCAGCACTTTGGCCGTCCGGCGCGCGGCCTGTGGCCGTCGGAAGGGGCAGTGGCACCCGAAATCTTGCCTTTTGTGCAGGCCGCGGGTCTGCGCTGGCTGGCTTCGGACGAGGAAATCCTGGCACGCAGCCTGGGCATTACCATCGCGCGCGACCATGAAAAGCTGATGACCAACCCGGCGGTGTTTTATCAGCCATACCAACTGCTGGTGAACAACGAGCCGGGGCCAACGATCATCTTCCGCGATCACGAAATGTCGGACCGCATCGGCTTCCTCTACCAGAACATCCACGGCGTGCAGGCGGCCGACGAGATGATCACCCGCCTGCAGTGGCTGCATTGGCGCCTGGGAAACGAGCAGCCCTACCTGGTTTCGATCATCCTGGATGGCGAAAACTGCTGGGAATGGTACGAACACAACGGCGACGTTTTTCTGCACAGCCTGTACGCCCGTCTCAGCCACCATCCGGAGCTGCGCAGCGTCACGGTCAGCGAATACCTCGATGAACATCCGGCGCGCGCCATTCTCCCCCACCTGGCCACCGGCTCGTGGATTCGCAGCGACCTGACGACCTGGATCGGCGATCCCGAACATACGCGCGCGTGGCGCGCGCTGGCCCGTACACGCGCCGACCTCGAAGACTGGCAGCGCACCGCGCGCCACGTCGATCCACAGCGTATTGCGCGCGCCTGGCAGGCCATCGACATCAGCGAAGGCAGCGACTGGTTCTGGTGGTACTCGCGCAACAACTCGTCCGACCAAGACCTGCTGTTCGACCAGACCTTCCGCGCTCACCTGGCCGTGGTGTATGACGTCATGGGACAGCCGCTGCCAGACTGGGTCGTCAACCCGATTGCGGCAGCGGGCTTCATGCTGGCAACGCTGGACCAAGCGGCCGCCTTCATCACACCGGGGCTCCATGCCGCAGCCGATGCAGAACCAGAATGGAACGGTGCGGCGGTCATCCGTGCTTTGCCCGTCACCGGGGCCATGCAGCGCGCCGACACCACGCCGAACCCGCTGCAGCTGGTGCGGGTCGGTTACGATCGACAGTTCATGTACGTGCGTTTGGAGATCGCCGAGGCAGCAAACAAGCTGCACCTCGGCTGCGCGCTGCGCGTCGAACAACCCGATGGCCCAGCCGGGCAGTGGGCGGTTCGTTTGTTCGCCGCCGAACGGTCGGCCCACCTCTATCGTTGGGTAGGACCCGCGGGCTGGGTACCACAGGGCACTGTCCCCAGTGCAGTCCAGGGGCGCGTCTGTGAGCTGGCGATTCCTCTGGAGCAGCTGGCAACCGCTTACGGTCACATCATCGCCGTTCAAGCCGAAGTGATGGACCACAGCGGTCACGTCAGCATGCTGCCGGCCGAAGGTCCACACCTGCTGCGGTACACCCATCTGTGATGTCGAAGGTGAATGCAATCATGCATTTGCCACGCGGTGCGTACTGTGGTAAAATCGTGCCCAGCTTGCGGGTGTGGCGCAGTGGTAGCGCAACTGCTTCCCAAGCAGTGAGTCGTGGGTTCGAATCCCATCACCCGCTTTCGTATCAACTCCAGTTGCTGCCGCAATTGGAGTTTTTTTGTGAGGCAGGCAACCGGTGACGCGGCGCACGCTGTATATCTTCTCTGGACTCGCTCTCTTCGTCGGCCTGGCTCTGCGTCTCCATAACCTGGGCGCACAAAGCCTCTGGTACGACGAGACCGTTACGACCTATCTGGCTCAACAATCCATTCCCGATCTCCTGGCCCACACGGCACGCGACATTCACCCGCCGGCCTATTACCTGATGATGCACGCCTGGTTGAGCCTGGTCTCGACGAGACCAGGTCTGGAATTCCTGGCGGCGTTTCCATCCGTAGCCTGGGGCATGCTGCTCCTGCCGTTGACCTATGTCGTAGGGCGCCGTGCGGGCCTGGGCCAGGCGGTGAGCCTGGGCGGCATGTGGCTCGCCGCAGTAGCACCCTTCCACATCTGGTACAGCCAGGAAGTGCGCATGTATACGCTGGGCGCCGCCTTGGGTATGCTCTGCATCTGGAGCGTACTGGCAATCCTGCGATCGCGTGATGCCGCTGCCGGCAACCGCCCGTTTTCCACACTGGCGCCCTGGTTGGCATACGTACTGGCCGCCAGCATCGGGCTGTACACCCTGTACTATTTTGGCTTCCTGCTCCTGGCCCTCAACGCGCTCGTCCTGGTGGTCGTGCTCGACCGGGCCAGGCGGCGGTCAGTGCCGTCACAACACACACGCCCGCCCGTGGGCCGCTGGATTGCTGCACAGGTGGTGGTCGTGGTGCTCTTTGTGCCCTGGCTGCCAACAGCCATTCGCCAGGTAGGCAACCCCCCGGTACCACCCTGGCGCACGCCGGTTGGCCTCGCCGATATGCTGGTCGAGAGTCTGACCGCCCTCGGTTTTGGCCAGTCGCTGCCCGCGACCGCGGGCGCAGTTGCCGTGCTGGGACTAGTCGTATTACTCGTTCTGGCCCTGGTGAGACCCTGGTCGCGGCGGGCTGCGGGCGCCGGTCGCGAGCGCTGGGTGCCCTTTTTCCTGCTTGGCTGCACCCTGCTTCCGCTGCTGCTCATTGTCCTGGTTTCGATTCTGCTGACGCCATTGTACCACGTGCGCTATCTGTTCACCTATGCCCCCACCTTCAGTCTACTTCTGGCACTCGGTGTGGCTGAATTCGTGTATCTGCGTAGGCCGCTGGGACGCGCGTTGGCGGGTGGCGCTGTCGTGCTGTTGGTTGGCCTGAGCGGGTGGTCGCTCCAACAATTGTGGACGAATCCAACGCTGGCGGCTGACGATCACCGCGGCGCCGTACAGTATCTTGCCGACCGCTGGCGACCCGGCGACGTCATTTTCGTCAACGCGGGCTACCCCTACACCGCCCTGCTGACCTATTGGGACGGGCCTGTCAGCTGGCGGGGACGCCTGTCCGATTTCACGCCCGATGTCGCCGCGCAGCTGCGTGATGCCCGCGGCGCGGTCATCGTGCAGATGGGCAGTGTCGATGGCGATGCCAACCTGGGCTGGGGGCTGCCCGCATCCGACTTCTATGCCATCAGCGAGCCCGACACCCGGCAGCGCCTCGCTGAGCTGCGTGCCGGCCAACGCCGGCTCTGGCAGTATCGCGTGTATGACACGGTGACCGATCCCGACGGTGTCGTGCGAGCCAATCTGGCTGAATGGCGCCGGTTCGAGGATCAGGTGTTTGGCGGTGAAGCCAACCTGCGCGTGCAGGGTTTTTGGGGGGATGCGGCCTCAGCTGACTGGGGCGATTCTGTGCAGCAGGTCCGCGTGGGCGAAACGCTCACCGTAGAGACGCCGCTCACCACCACCCTGCCGGTGACCGCAGGAGCCACGCTGGACATCCCCCTCCGCTGGCGGCGCTCAGCCACGCCACCAGGCCCGGCACTGGCCGTATCGCTGCGCCTTTTGGACGCCCAAGGCACGGTGTGGGCACAGCACGATGAACCTATCGGCGGCAGCCAGCTGGACTTGCACCAGGCCACGACCGTTTATCAGCCCCTGCGTTTGACGGTGCCCGCGGGCACGGCGCCCGGCGCCTATCGACTCGTGCTGGTGCCGTACGATCCACAGACCGGGCAGCCGTTTGCCATCGAAGCACCGGGAATTACGGAGGGAGAAGGGTGGGAACTTGCTGAAGTCAGCGTACAGCGCGACGAAGTGACCCTGCCACAACCGGCCCAGGCCGTATTTGGTGACCAGGTCGCCCTCGTGGCCGGCCAGAGCCCAGCCACCACCATCAGTCCTGGTGACGCCATTCCACTGGATGTGACCTGGCAAGCCCAACCGGCGTTTCGTCCCGAAGCCCTGGTGGTCGTGGTTCAGCTCCTGGATGCGCACGGGCAGGTGGCGGCAAACTCCGAAGCACAGCCGCTCACGGGCCGCTACGGCACCACGGCCTGGCAGCCGGGTGAGCTGGTGCGCGACCGGCACGTGCTCACAACGCCATCCAACATCGAACCTGGCGCCTACCGGTTGGTCGTCGGCCTGTATCGCGCCGGCCACGGCGAACGCCTGACCACCGCGTGTGGTCTGGCCGGTCTCAGCCGCTGCCGCGAGGTGGACATTCAAGCGATCCGGGTTCAATAACAAACGAGCCAGCGTGAGTTCTCTCACGCTGGCTCGCACATGATTGCTGGCCGTGCACCCTTCTTCGATCTGCTGCTCGGGCTTGCTGGTACCAGCTAGCTCAGGCCAGGCAACCCCGTGGCACCCGAAGGTTACTGCTTAGTGCTGCTACCTCTCGGTCCTGACACGATTCACAGGCCCCCGCCGCACAGGACCCAACCATCAACGCCGCTCCGCCCCACAGTCTCCGGGCAGACGAGCCCTCCGAAGGGAATTCAACCCCGCATATAGCGGATTTCGGGTACAGGGCACCGCTAGCGCCCCGTCTAGCACGACCGGTGTGATCATACCTGATGTAAGGGGCTTTGTCAAAGGCGGAGAGGGAGGGATTTGAACCCTCGAGGGCCATGAAGACCCTACGCGCTCTCCAGGCGCGCGCACTCGACCAAACTATGCGACCTCTCCGCAGCGGCGATGATTATAACAGCCGGGCACCGTTTGGCCAAATTGCCCGGAATGGTCGATCGTGATATACTGCTCACTGTCGATTCTTGCGGAGAGGACTACGCTGACCTGTCATGACCTCAGGCCCGTCTACGATTGCGAAGCCTGCCTGCCGTTACCTTGGCACCACCCACGACGCCACCGTACACTGCGGATATGCCACACGCGAAAATGTCTGTTATGCCGCCGCACGCCGGGCGTCGATCAACCTGGAGTTTCAGGAGACCCACTGCCTGGGTGGGCCGTATGAAGAATGCGCCCGCTACCAGGAGGCACAAGGCATCCTGACAGTCGCTGCCAGCCAGCCAGCCGAAGTGGTGGCACCGGTGGTAGAGACCTCTTCCGGGGGTGGCATCGCCTGGCGTCCCCTGCTCCTGGGTGCTGCCGGGGTAATCGCCATCGCCCTCCTCGCGTTCTTCCTGCTGCGTCCAAGTGCCGCGCCGGCCACCCCCAGCACGCCAACAACCAGCCCGACAGTAACGGCACCCACCGCCACGGCAGCGCCCGTGGTCCAGGTCGTACCAACCCTGGATCCCACCGCGACACACACCGCCGCTCCCACTGCCACCCAACCGCCAACAGCCACGGCGACTGGTACGCCCACGACGACACCCACCATCACCGCCACAGCCACGACGGCGGCTGTCATCACACCGACCGTCACGGCGGTGGCCAGTATCACGCCGACCGCCGTCATTACGGGGCCATTCCTGATTACCGCCGATATCGTCAACGTCCGCGAAGGGCCGGGTGTCACCTACGGTGTGCTCGGTGTTCTGCCCAGTGGCGCGCAGTGGCCCATACAGGGACGTAACACCGCCGGCGACTGGGTACAGGGCTGCTGTCTGGCCGGTCTGCCTGGTTGGGTCGCAACCCGGTTTGTGACCGTCAGCGTACCGATCGGTGATCTGCCGGTCATCACAGCGGTACCACCGATTACATCCACCGTCAGCGTGACCGCCACAGCAACGATTACGCCCTGACACCGCGGTGGCGGACCGGGATGATTACCCTCGAATCTATGGTCCACCGCGAACTGACGCCCATGTGCGTAAAATTTGGGTTTGTGGAGCAGGCGCTGCGTGGGGTGTGGGTAGCCAGGGCAAGATCGATCGAGACTAGCGAGCGCGAGAGAGCAACCCAAGGGGTCGAACGAGGCGTGGACGATAGATATCCTTGGCGAAGATTTGCGTAATTCGCGGTAAACCCGTCGCGGTGCGTAGAAGATTTGTGGGTAATTTCCGCGTCTGATTCCGTTGCACGTGCGTTACTTCCTGCCCAAACGGACGTCTTGATAGTCGATTTGCAGCGCGTTCGACGATTCTTTGATGGCCATCAGGCAGGGAGCGTATTATGTCAACACTACCGGAACCCACATCTTCCATACGTCCCGCCTGTCCATACCTGGGGATTCGATCCGATCCGGCGATTCACTTTGGTTTTCCCGTGCCCGACAACCTCTGTTACGCCGAAAAAGGTGTGGTGTCGATTGCCCTGAACCACCAGACAGACTACTGCCTCGGGGATTTCCACACGGAATGCCGCTTCTATCAAGCAGCGGTCAATCGGCGGACGCCGAATGCGGCAGCGCGCGCCGAAGCCATCGAACGTGAGACAAACCGGGGGCCGCGCGTGCGCTCGGCGCTCCTGTTTATATCGCTGGGCGCCTTTGGGGTACTGACCGTCGTCTTGTTGATGCTGTGGGCGCGGGATGCATCATTTCTGGGGCGCCTACACCTGGTTGGACCAGCCCAGGCCATTGCGGCCGGCGAGCACACGCCGCAATCAGTCACCGCACCGGTGTCGACGGTCACATTAACCCCACAGGCAACGGCCACCTGGACAACGTCACCCACCCCGGTTCCTACCGCGACGCCTACCACTACCCCGACGCCAACTGCCACACGGCGGCCCTCGAAACCAGGCATTTCGGGCGGCACAGCCAGCGCCGGGGTGCCGATCACGATGTCGATGAGCATCCTGTGCACACCGGCTCCCACGCCGCTGCCTACACCATTTCTCATCGTAGCCGTTGGTGCACTGAATCTGCGCCAACAAACCGCAGCGGATGCCACAGTCACCCAGGTGGCCTACAACGGCGATCGGCTCGCCGTCACGGGTCGCGATACGACAGGTCGTTGGGTTCTCACCTGCTGCCTGGGCGGGTGGCCAGGCTGGGTGATGGTGCAGCACGTCAATCTCAGCGTACCCGTCCAGTCGTTACCGGTCGTTACAGATACGCCTCCGCCCACACCGATCACCACCTCCTCTCCTTAGAATAACTTCCTGTAAACTGGCCGGAAATCGCCGCTCCGAAGGCGGTGGCGGTTGCACACATGACCTGGATCATGGCCTGATCCGCGCCTTCCACGGCACAATGGGCGCAGCCATGACCTTGTGCGCGTCGACGCCAGAAAAAACAAAACGGCGCTCGCTAACGAGCGCCGTTGGAGGCGGAGAGGGAGGGATTTGAACCCTCGAGGGTGATAAGCCCTACGCGTTTTCGAGACGCGCGCACTCAGCCGAACTATGCGACCTCTCCCTCTTGAAAATCAGACGCGGCGATTATAACACAGGGCTTGCCAGTCGCAAAATAGCCAGATCGACCGGAGAAGATGGACCAGCACCGTCTGAAGGACGATACGATACGCCCCCTTGCGCAGACGCCTAGGGCTTGTAAAAGAATAACTTACCGTGATTTGCGGCGAATTCCGGCCATTTTGCAGGAAGTTATTCTTTTACAAGCCCCTACCGAATCCACAAGCGGGTCCGGTCGCCCTGCGCGTCCACTGCGGGCAGCGTCGATTGCGCTGCCCATTGCACAGCTGGCACGGCCGCGACCCGTGCACCTGTCGCTGCTCAGCCAGCACTCCCAGGTCACAAATCTGGTCACCACGGCAGGCGGTGTGGTGGCCGTCGTCAGTGAGACGGTAGGACCGGGGCCGTTCAACGTGGTGGTGCCCTCGTGGAACGCGGCTGCGATGCCGTGCGATGCGTGCGACTGCGGTTACCTGGATGAAAACCGTTTGCACATCGGCCCCTGGGTGATCGACCTGGAGCAGGCAGTGGTGTGGGACCCGTCCCCGGATTGGGCGGTGATCGGGCGGTCGCCAATGCTGGCGGTGCACGAGAACGAGCTGCGCGCCTGGTTTCGCCGGCAGAAGCCCTACGGTGAGGCGTACCTGGACCAGGCCACCGCCGCGGCGCTGCACCGGACCACCCGCCAGGTCGCCGCGGCGTGCACCTGGTTGGACCTTCAGCAGGGGCTGGCCGGCCTCATCGGCCTGGGGCCCGGGTTGACACCGCTGGGCGACGATTGGCTGGCGGGCTGGATGCTGCACCAGCACCTGGTTGATCACGCGGCCCCGATCGTCAATTTGCCAGGTCATCGCCCCATCGATATGATTACAGCGTTCGTCGGCGAGCACGCCGCAGTCCGCACGACGCGGTTGAGCCAGAGTTGGCTGCGTGCTGCGGCGGCCGGATGGACCGACGAAACCTGGCGCCAGCTGCTCACTGCCCTATCCCATGGCTCCCTCGATGCCATCACGCGGATCGGGCAGCGCATCCTGGCGCACGGTGCCACCTCCGGCTACGCCATGCTCGCCGGTTTTTTACAGGAGACATTATCGTGAAGCAATCATCCAAACCGCCGCGCCCCTCCCCTGGCCGTACGCTGTACAGCCTGCTCTTCTGGATGCTGGTCTACCTCATCGGCATGGGCGCCGGCAGTACGATTGCCTGGCTGGTTGGCGCTGACGTCAGGGTGCAGATGATCATCGGCCTGGCCACCGGCTTTGTGTTCGTAATCATCGCCAACCGGTGGGTTCGATGGCAGCGCAGCCGTATCATGTAAAAAGCTTTGTGAAAACCGGGAGGTGGCGGATGTCGATTCGAACCGAAGTCAAACAATCGGACTACTACGATTCGGTGACCCTGATGCTCGTGGCGAAGGAGCTGTTGGAGCTGTCCTTCGTCGCGGATGCCGCCGTGGTGATGGCGACCGCAGCCAACAAGGACATTCTTGATGCAGCAGGCCTGCTGACCGCCGCAGCAGCCACCGCCGGCCCCGATGATTTGATCATTGCCGTCCGCGCCGACGACGATCACGGTGCGCAGCAGGCCTTGCAGCGGGCCAACGAGCTTCTGGTGGCCAGCCGTCAACGACAGCGCGCCGGCAGTCCAGGCGCAAGACGCGTCCGCAGCCTGTCCGCGGCGCTGCACGAGCATCCGGCAGCCAACCTGGTGGTCATTTCGGTGGCCGGGCCGTTTGCCGCTGCCGAAGCGCACACCGCCCTCACCCATCACCGGCACGTGATGCTCTTCAGCGATAACGTGCCCCTCGCCGACGAGATCGCGCTCAAACGCCTGGCGATTGAACAGGGCCTGTTGTGTATGGGGCCTGACGCCGGCACCGCGATCATCAACGGGGTCGGTCTGGGATTCGCCAATGCCGTGCCGCGCGGCCCCGTGGGCATCGTCGGTGCCGCGGGCACCGGCATCCAGGGCGTCACCAGTGCCCTGGCGCGCCTCGGCACGGGCGTGTCACAGGCCATCGGCACCGGCGGTCGTGACCTGAGTCGCGACGTGGGCGGTGTGACGATGCAGCAAGGGCTGCGGGCCCTGCAGGACGATCCCCAGACCACCGTCATCGTGCTGATCTCCAAACCACCCGATCCCGACGTCGCGACCCGCATCCTGCGCGGCATTGCTCGCAGCGACAAACCAGTGGTCGTCTGCATGCTCGGTGGTGATCCCAGCCTGATCGAGGCAGAGGGAGGCATTGCCGCCACGACGCTGGAAGAGGCAGCCCAGGTGGCCGCGGTCCTCGTGGCTGGCGAACCTGCCAGCCGCGCCAAGGGACGTTTCCATCGCGAGCTCCAGCGGCTGACCGACGTCGCCGCCAGCGAGCGCGCCCAGCGCACCGGCCAATGGCTGCGCGGTCTCTTTAGCGGTGGTACCTTCTGCTACGAGGCCCAAATGCTGCTGGCACCGCTCGTGGGCACGGTCCATTCCAATGCACCGTTCCCCGCCGCCCAACGTCTGGCCAATGCCCTGACCAGCGTGGAACACACCTGCGTCGACCTGGGCGAAGACGAGTTCACCCAGGGGCGCCTGCACCCAATGCTGGATCCGACTCTGCGCAACCGGCGTATCGTGCAAGAAGCGTCGGATCCCGCCGTCGCGGCCATCCTGTTCGACGTTGTGCTCGGGTACGGTGCCCACCCCGATCCGGCGGGTGCCGTCGTGCCCGCGGTGATCGAGGCGCGTAACGCCGCGGCCAGCGCAAGCCGCCACGTGAGCTTCGTGGCATCGGTGTGCGGCACGGTCGACGATCCGCAGAATCTGGCGGACCAGGAAACGAAACTGCGCCAGGCCGGGGTGTTGGTGCTGCCGAGCAACGCGGCCGCGGCTACGCTTGCCGGTTTGATCGTTCGCGGACCAGATGCGTAGCCCCACCTCAGGTTCGATCACCGGAACAGAGAGGAGTTCTGTCGATGGAAGAAAAGATTCTGGAACTGTTCACCCAGCCGCTGCAGCCCGTCAACGTGGGGTTGGAGGTGTTCAAGACGAGCCTGGAAACCCAGGGGGTACCGCCGGTCGACGTCGATTGGCGCCCTCCGATGACTGGCTACCAACCCTTGACTCATACACGCGAGGGTGTGGCCATCGACACCGCCAACGCCGAAGCGGTGCGCCGGATCAGCGCCGGGCGTCCCATGTTGGTGGCGATGGGTGTGGCCCGCGATACGATTCGCGGCTATCACGACCGCCTGATCTGCCATTCCGGCCCGCCTATCACCTGGGACCGCATGAGTGGCCCGACGCGCGGTGCCGTGATGGGCGCCATTCTCTACGAAGGCTGGGCTGAGTCACCCGTCGCAGCCGCGGCCCTGGCGGCATCGGGTGCGATCGACTTTGCGCCCTGCCACCACTACCACGCCACCGGTCCCATGGCGGGCATCATCAGTCCATCCATGCCGGTGTTTGTGATCGAAAATGGCGAGTTTGGCACCACGGCGTATGCCACACAAAACGAGGGCCTGGGCAAGGTGCTGCGTTACGGCGCCTATGGCCCTGACGTTCTGGCCCGCCTGCGCTGGATGGCGGATACGCTGTATCCGGCGTTGCAGCGTGTCTTGGCCCAGCGCGGGCCGGTCGATCTGCGCAGCATGATTGCCCAGGCGCTGCACATGGGCGACGAATGCCATAATCGCAACAAAGCCGGCACCTCTTTGTTCCTGCGCGCCATTGGCCCGGCCCTCGCCGAGACGTCGGATGCCGCCACCGCTGCCGCCGTCATGCGTTTCATCGATGGTAACGATCATTTCTTCCTGAACCTTTCGATGCCGGCGATGAAGGCGATGCTGCTGCCCGCTGAGAACATCCCCGGCTGCACGGTGGTCACCACCATGGCGCGCAACGGCACCGACTTTGGCATTCGCGTCAGTGCCACCGGCGACCGCTGGTTCACCTGCGAGTCGGGCGACCCGATCGGCCTGTTTTTCCCTGGTTTTACCCAGGCCGATGCCAACAAGGACATCGGCGACAGCACGATCACCGAGACCGGCGGTATTGGCGGCTTTGCCCTGGCGGGTGCGCCCGCGATCGTGCAGTTCGTCGGCGGCACCCCAGCCGACGCCACGAACGCAACCCTTGAGATGTACGAGATTACCGCCGGCGAACACAGCGCCTTTACGATTCCGGCGCTCAATTTCCGCGGCACCCCCGTCGGGATCGATGTGCGCAACGTCATGGCAACCGGCATCACCCCGCGCATCAACACCGGGATTGCGCACAAAGAACCCGGCATCGGCATGGTCGGCGCCGGGCTGCTCAGCGCGCCACTGGCATGTTTCAAAGAGGCGTTTGCAGTTCTGGCAACGCTGTAATCTGCGGTGATCTGCGTATCGATCAGCGACCGCTTTCACTCCCGAAACCCAACCTTCTTTCAGGAGAAGACCCATGAATCGCTCGTCCGTTTTTTTGCGTGCCGGCCTGGTTGCCTGTCTGCTGGCCCTGGCACCCGCTGTGTACGCTTCCATCCCCCCCGACCGGCCACCCGGTGACTCGGCAGCCCCCGTGGAACTGCTCGGTCAGTATGGCGGCATGACGTACACCGTCGCCGTGGCCGGGTCCTATGCTTACGTCGGCGTCGGCCCCCGCCTCGTGGTGCTCGACATCAGTAACCCGGCCGCGCCGGCAGTCGTTGGGCGCAGCCCGGTGCTGCCGAACATCGTGCAGGCGCTCGACCTGCACGGCATGATGGCCTACGTCACGCTTGGTAATGCTGGCCTGCAGCTGATCGACGTCAGTGACCCCACCGCACCCCAGCTGCGCGGCCGCTTCGACTCACCCGGCAGCGGCCGGCGTGTCAGTGTCACGGGCACCATGGCCTACCTGGCCGACGGCTCCGCGGGTCTGCATGCCATCGACGTCGCTGACCCAGACGACCCCACGCTCGTATCCACCTACCCCGGCCAGGCCTATGCGATCACGATGGACGGCGTGCGGGCCTACCTGGCTCGCAGCACGTCGATGCTGATCCTCGATGCGAATAACCCGGCCAATCTCGTGCTGCTCGGCTCGTATACGGCACCAAGTTATGTTGAGCACGTTGCGATTTCCGATGGACTGGCCTTTGTGGCCGCCAACGTCGGCGGGTTGGCGATGGTCGACGTGTCGCAGACCGCATCACCTGTGACGGTAGGCACCATCAACCCGGGGGACTCGGCACGATTCGTGCAGGTGACCGGCACCACGGCCTACCTGGTATCTTCAGGGGCACAAAGCAGCTCGGTCGACGTCATCGACGTCTCGACACCGGCACAGCCCATGCTGCAAAGCTCCTTCCCACTCTCCACGGTGGCCACGATGCTGACCGTGATGGGATCGCGTGCGTTCGTGGCAGACGGCCAGAGCGGCCTGGTGATCCTCGACCTCAGCGGCGTTTCACCCGCCGTGCTGGGCAGCTACAATACGCCGGCACGCGCCCTGCGCGTACAGACTGTCGGTGATATTGCGTATCTCGCCGATGAATTCGACGGTCTGTGGATCATCGACATCTCCGACCCTTCCGACCCCCACCCATTGAGCCTCTACGAAACACCGCAGCGCACGCAGAACGTCACGGTGGTGGGCAGTACGGCTTACGTGGCGGCTGGCGACAGCGGGATGGAGATCGTCGATGTAGCCGATCCGGCCAATCCTACCTTCGTGGGCGCTCTCGACACGGCCGGTTACGCATTGGAAGTCGCCATCCGCGGCACCCTCGCGTATCTGGCCGACGGTGTAACCTTCACGGTCGCCGATGTCAACAATCCGGCAGCCCCGACCGAGGTGGGGCGGCTCAGTACGCGCAACCTGTTCAGTGTCGACGTGGCCGGTACTACCGCGTACGTGACGGTGCGCCGCAGCCTGGGCATCATCAACGTGGCCAACCCGGCTGCGCCAACCTTCATCACCCAATACGTACTAACCGGCGCGGGTGCACAGGTGAAGGTCCAACACAACCTGGCTCACATAGCAATCCGTGATGGCAGTCTGCAGATCGTCAACGTGAGTAACCCGGCCGCACCGGTCCAGATCAGCAACCTGGTGACCGGCGGCACGCCGCTGGGGCTCGACTTGAGCGCGACGCAGGCCTTTGTGGCGGATGGAGCGGGTGGCCTGAAGGTCATCGACGTCAGCCTGCCCACAACTCCCACCATACAGGGTGCCCATCCCACGGCGGGCAGCGCACAGGGCGTCGACGTCACGGGTCAGCGGGCGGCTGTGGCTGCGGACCAGGGTGGATTGGTGCTGTTCAGTGTGACGAATCTGGATAAGCAGCTGTTTTTCCCCTGGGGCGCGCGATAAGGGATCGTAAAAGAATAACTTCTGGCGGTTGCACAGTTGCCATCTTTTTGGAAAGATGGCAACTGTGCAACCGCCACCAAGCAGCGCTTTTTCTTGCGTTTTCTCTGGAAGCTGTGGTACACTGATGACGCGGGGCGTCACAAATCAAAGACGCGAAGGACTGCACTCTTCTCTCTACAGGCAGCGACTCCTGTGCAATCTGCTGTTGCAGCGCAGTGTGCCTGACACAGTTCTGGAGGATTGAACCATGATCGATTTTACCCTTACGGATGAGCAGCGTATGCTGCGCGATCTCGCCCACGATTTTGCGGCCAAGGAGATTCTTCCCCAGGCCGAACACTACGACCGCAGCGGTGAATACCCCTGGCCCATCATCAACAAGGCGCGCGAGGTTGGGCTGGTCAACCTCAACATACCCGAGGCCTACGGCGGGCCGGGCATCTCCGTGCTGGACGAGTGCATCGTCGGTGAAGAGCTCGCCTGGGCCTGCTCCGGCATCCAAACCGCCATGATGCTCAACCAGCTGGCCTGTCTGCCCATCATCATCGGTGCCAGCGAAGAGCAGAAGAAAAAATTCCTGGGTGAATATGTGATAGATGGCAATAAGATGCCGGCCTACTGCGTCACTGAGCCCGGCGCCGGGTCTGACGTCGCCGGCATCAAAACCACAGCGCTGCACAAAGGGGACGGTTACGTGCTCAACGGCACCAAAACCTGGATCACCAACGGCCCGGTGGCCGACCTCTTCGTGGTGCTGGCCAAGGCCGATCCGTCGGGTGGGCACAAAGGACTGAACTTCTTTGTCGTCGAGCGCGAGCGGGGTGTCAAGACCAGCAAACCGATCGAGAAGATGGGACAGCACGCCAGTTGGGCCAGCGAGGTCATCTTCGAGGACGTCGAAGTGCCGGCCGCCAACCGCATTGGCCCCGAAGGATCGGGCTTCCGTGTGGCGATGGGTGTCTTCGACAAGTCGCGGCCGCCGGTGGCGGCGGGTGCCGTTGGTGTGGCACGCCGTGCCATGGAAGAAGCGGTGAAGTACGCCAGCGAACGCAAAGCATTCGGCCAGCCGATTGCTGCGTTCCAGGGCATCAGCTTCATGATCGCCGATATGGCGATGAACGTAGCCGCCGGCCGCCTGCTGGCCTGGCATTCCGCCTCACTGATCGACCAGGGCAAAAAGAACACCGCCGAGGCCGCCTATGCCAAGGCTTTCTGCGCCGACATGGCTATGAAGACCACGACCGATGCCGTGCAGGTATTCGGCGGCTATGGCTACAGCGCCGAATACCCGGTCGAAAAACTGATGCGCGACGCCAAGAT
>CAYUCC010000066.1:0-30284 GCA_964443225.1 uncultured Anaerolineae bacterium | reverse complement strand
GAGCTATTCCGTGGTTAATGTAAAGCTAACTTGAACCATGCCGGATTTTGGATTTTGGATTTTGGATTTTGGATTGGCCGCTCGCGAATGCGTTGGGGTGCTGCCGGTTTTTTCACGGTCCGGGTAGGGGTGGCGCCAGCAGCGTCACCAACAGGGCCAGGGTGATCAGGCCAATGGCTGCACCCACCAACCAACGATGTTCGCGCAGCGCATGCTGCCAGGAACTGGCGGGCACCGAGACCGATTCGTACGTGCGATGTGTGGGGTCGAGCAGCAGCTGGCGCACTTCCATGATACTGGCCGGCCGGTCACTCGGGTGCATGGCCATACACTGCATCACCGTGCGTTCAGTGCGCGCCGAGACGTCGGCGTTGACCGAGTGCAGCGGTACCAGGCTGCCCGGTTTGAGAAAACGCTGTTTGGCATCCACCGGCGCTTGCCCCGTCAGCAGGTGATACAGCGTCGCACCGAGCGCGTAAATGTCCGAGCGAACGTCGGTGTAGCCGGTGTCACCACCGTACTGCTCCAACGGCGTATACTGGACCGTACCGCGACCCTGAACCACGGTGACCGTCCGCATGTCATCGGCCACCAGCAGCTTGACCAGGCCAAAATCGACGAGTTTGATGGCGCCGCCCGGTGTCAACTTGATGTTGGATGGTTTGATGTCGCGGTGGAGCACCGGCGGGTCCTGGTTGTGGAGATACACGAGGGCATCACTCAGCTGTTCCATCCAGCCCAACACCTGGGCTTCGGGCAGGAAATGTCCCTGGCGTCGCGCATCGTTCACCAGCTCGCGCAAATCGTGACCGGGCACGAAGTCCATGACCAGGTATTCGCGCCCACCATCGGTGAAGTAGTCGGAGACCTTGGGTAGATTGGGATGATCGAGCCGCGCCAGGGTGCTGGCTTCGCGGTAGAACTGGGCAGAGGTCTGTTCGAACGCTTCGTCTTCCTGGTCGGGTACGACTTCCTTGATCGCGCAGGTGCGTCCTTTGAGTCGAACATCCTCCGCCCGGTAAACGGCACCCATGCCGCCCTGGCCCACCAGTTCGACAATTTTATAGCGGTCGTATAGAATGGTACCGTTCGTCAGAACTTTGCTCATCTACCCGCTCGTCTGGGACGATTCACCGGTTGTTATGTCTCGTGATGCCCATTATCCCGTAGTTTGCAGCGGCTGTCAAACGTCTGAGAAGTGGATACCTGATCTGAGGAACACCCAATGACGTCGACTCGCGAACACGCGATGTTGATTTTGCAGCGTGGTCAACAGACCAGCCAGCGTTACCCGCTGGATCTGCCGCAGGTGGTGATCGGCCGCAGCGCCGAGTGCGACATTGTGCTCGACGACCGGCAGGTCTCGCGTCACCACGCGCGCGTGTACCGGCAGGAAGAACATTACTGCATCGAGGACCTGGGCAGCAAAAACGGCACCCACATCAACGGCCGCGATGTGACCGGTGTGGCGCGGTTGGAGGACGGTGACGAGATCCAGATTGCTCTGCGCTACAAGCTGGCGTTTGTCGATGCGGGGGCCACGGCACCCCTCCTCTTTGACGAAGCTGCGCCGGTGTTGGCCATGCGCCTGGGGCCCGAAACACGCCAGGTGTTCATCGACGAGCGTCCCCTCGTGCCCCCCCTGTCGCTGGCCCAATATCGCCTCCTCGAACTGCTGATCGAGGCCAATGGCAGCGTCGTGCCACGCGACGACGTCGCGCGTTATGTCTGGCCGGAAGACGTCGAGGCGGGGGTGTCGGAGCAGGCCATCGACGCCCTGGTCCGTCGTCTGCGCGAACGGCTGAACGAACTCGACCCCGAGTATCAGTACATCATCACCGTACGCGGCCATGGCTTCCGCTTCGAGAATCGCCCGTCATGAGCCTCAGCCTCTACGTGCATGTTCCATTCTGCGCACGCAAATGCCCCTACTGCGATTTTAATACGTACGCCGGCCTGCAGGCGCTTTACCAACCCCTGACCGGTGCCCTGGTGCAGGAAATCGAACGTGCCGGGGAGCAACACGGCCATCCCACCGTGCATACGATCTTCCTCGGCGGCGGTACGCCCACCGTGCTCGACGCCGCACAGCTGGCGGCCATTTTGACCGCCTGTGACCGTTCTTTTGGCATCACAGCCGGCGCCGAAATCACGAGCGAAGCCAACCCGGGCACCGTCGACCAGAATCGTTTCAACGACCTGCGCGCCCTGGGGGTCAACCGGCTGAGCCTGGGTGTGCAGAGTTTTCAACCCGCCGAACTGGCCTTCCTCGGCCGCATTCACTCGGCGGGCGAGGCGGTGACGGCATATGCCGCCGCACGCGCCGCCGGTTTCGACAACATCAATCTCGACTTTATGTTTGGGCTGCCGGGCCAAACCGTGGCAACCTGGCGCGACACCCTGGACCAGGCCCTGGCGCTGGGACCCGAACACCTCTCGCTCTACAGCCTGATCGTAGAAGATGGAACACCGCTCGCCGGTTGGGTCGACGCCGGACGCGTCGTCATGCCCGACGAGGACCTGGCCGCCGACCAGTACGAGGAAGCCCAGGCGCGGCTGGGCGCGGCCGGTTATGCACAGTACGAAATCTCCAACTGGGCACGTGCCACGGGGGATGGCCGTTGGCGCTGCCAGCACAATCTCACCTATTGGCGCAACCAGGACTACCTCGGTTTCGGCCCCGGGGCATTTTCGGGCCTGGCGGGCCGGCGCTGGTCGAATCTGCGCGACCCGGCCGGGTACGTCCGCCGCACGATGGCCAGCGAACCAACCTGGGATTGGGAAGAAGTGGCCACCCCACGCCTGGCCATGGCCGAGACGATGATGGTCGGTCTGCGTCTGCTGGAGGAAGGGGTCGATCGACGACGCTTCCGTGCCCGCTTTGCCCAGGACGTGCTGACCGCCTATCCCAACCAGATCGCCGATCTACAAACCCGCGGCCTGCTCGAAGTCACCGCCGATGCCGTCCGCCTGACCTCCACCGCTGTCCTGGTTGGCAACCAGGTATTCAAGCGGTTTCTGGACCATACCTACGCCTGATCACCAATACTCGCGAATCGTACGGCCAACCGCAAATGTGCGCGAATCTTTTATGGTTCAGGTCCGTGTACAGTCGATGTTATCGCCTCTCGCGCACGTATCTCACTACTACAATTCATCACGATTCGCGTAGATTTGCGCAGATTGGCGGTCAAAACATGCGTGCACATTCGCAGACTATGACCACCTACGCGCTACGCTGCAGCAGACGCAGGGCCAATTCGTGGAGATATCCGGCAGCGGGTTCGTGGGGGTGGGCGGCATCGAGGGCTTCGAGGGCCAGGCGGCTGTAACGTTCGGCCAGGGCAGCTGCGGCGTCGCGGGCACCGGAGGCATCGAGCAGATCCAGGACCGCCGGTACATCCTGGGCGGTCAGGGTGGGCGCCGCGTAGAACTGCCGTAGGGCGCCGGCCTGGGATCCGTTGAGGCCAAACAAAACGGGCAGGGACTTCTTGCGCGTCAGGATATCGCTGGCAGCCGATTTGCCGGTCAGCCGCTCGTCACCCCAGATGCCCAGGATATCGTCCTCCACCTGGAAAGCCAGGCCCAGGTTTTCACCGAATCGGTGGTACTGTTCGATCAACGAAGCATCGGCGCCGCCCAACAGGGCACCAGCCGCCGTGCACGCCGCAAGGAGTGCAGCCGTTTTGCCCCGAACCATGGTCAAATAATCGTCCACCGTAACGTTCAACTGCGTCTCGAACGCCAGGTCCAGGTGCTGGCCTTCGGTCAGCGCCAGACAGGCATCGATGAGCCGCTGCAGCACCTGCACGACCACCGCGGCGGGCACGTCTGGCGTGAGGCGCAGCACGCTCTCGAACACCAGGGCAAACATCCCGTCACCCACGTTGATGGCCTGGGCCTGCCCCCACAACCGCCACACCGTCGGCCGGTGGCGGCGCAGCGGGCTGCCGTCTTCGACATCATCGTGGACGAGTGAAAAATTGTGCAGCATCTCGACCGCCGCGGCGACCGTGATGGCCCGTTGGGGATCGGCGCCGGCGGCTGCACAGCCCAAGAGACAAAGCAGCGGGCGAATGCCTTTCCCCGTATTGGCCTGCGCCGGCTGGAAATGTTCGTCCAGCCAGCCCAGGTGATAGGCCATCATCTGGTACTGGGTGCCAGCCGCCAGTCGAGGCATCGCCAGCAGCTCGCGCAGACTTGATTCGACGCGCGGCAGGTACGTCGCGGCAAAACGATCCAGGGTCATGGGGTTATCAGCACCCTGGCGGACGCGGGCAGCAGGCAGCCAGGGGCACGCAAGGCGGCAACGTTCGCCGCGCCGGCACAAAACATGGCAATGCGCATCTCGTCGACGAGGGTGTCGATGGTCTCGATCACCGCGTCGGTGGCACGATCGGCCACCTGCAAAAATGGTCCCGCCAGCCCAGCCAGATCGGCACCCAACGCCAGGCACTTCGACGCTTCGATACCGGTACGAATGCCCCCGCTGGCGATCAACGGCATCTCCGGCACGGTCCGCCGGCAGTCGACGATGGCCTCGGCGGTGGGGATACCCCAATCGGCAAAAGCACGCGCCAGGCGGCGCAGACGTTCGGTTGGGGCGCGGTAGAGTTCGACCTGGCTCCAGGAGGTGCCGCCCGCACCGGCGACATCGACCGCCGCAACGCCGGCATCGGCCAGCTGGCGCGCCAGCGCACCCGAAATACCCCAGCCCACTTCCTTGGCAATCACCGGCACGGGCAGCTGGCGGGTAACGGCGGCGATTTTGTCCAGCAGGCCCGCCCAGTCCCAGTTGCCGTCGGCCTGCAGGGCCTCCTGCAGTGGATTGAGATGCAGGATCAACGCATCGGCTTCGATCATTTCCACAGCACGCCGGCAGTGATCGATCGTATAGCTGTAGTTCAACTGCACCGCACCCAGGTTGGCGAAGAGCAGAATGTCGGGCGCGACATCACGCACACGGAAGGTGCTGGCGGTCGCGGGCACTTCCAGCCCTGTGCGCTGCGATCCTAGTCCCATGGCAATGCCGCGAGCCTGGGCGGCTTCGGCTAACCGCCGGTTGATCACGGCGGCACGTTCCGTGCCACCGGTCATCGACGAAATCAGCAGAGGTGCCGCCAGCGTTTTGCCCAGGAAGGTCGTGCGCAGGTCGATATCGGCCAGGTTGAGCTCTGGCAGCGCCACGTGACGAAACCGGACCTGTTCCAGGCCTGTCGTCAGGTTGGGAAAGCGCACGTCCTCTTCCAGGTTGATGCGTATGTGATCGGCTTTGCGTTCCTGGTGTGGTGCGCCGGCGGTCACTTGGGTCACGGTGGAGTTCCCTTCGTAACTTTCGCTGCTGACTGGTGTTCAGAGACGTGGCAAGCAGCGAATTGGAGTCAGACTCTTGGTCACCATCTTACCAGTGCCCTGGGGGGTTGTCAAGATCGAATTGGCATAACCCGGTCATCAGCGCACAGAGTTGACAGTGATTTGTATCCCTGCTAGAATAACGACCAGGTTTCCCCGGCCTACCCAAATTTGAGACATCATCACTTTCGATATCCGTAGGGACAAGGAGGAAGTATTCACGTGGCAGACACCTTCGAGCGCGTAAAAGCCATCATTGTCGAGCAGCTGGGCGTCGATGCGAACCGGGTAACCATGGAAGCGAGCTTCCGCGACGATCTGGAAGCCGATTCGTTGGATCTGGTCGAGCTCATCATGGCCTTCGAAGAAGAGTTTGGCGGCGAGATCAGCGATGAAGAAGCACAGTCGATCACAACCGTCGGCGGAGCCGTGACCTACCTGGAATCCAAAGGCGCCTGATTCGCCAGCTGTCGCGGCGTTGCATTGCTGTTATTGACCAGAACCACAAGCCCGCCTCAAGGGATCACCTGCCCGGCGGGCTTTGTCTTTAGATTTTGGATTTTGGATTTTGGATTTTGGATTTTGGATTGTTGACGCGTGAGAACATTTGTGCTATGATCGATGATGCACCCGCCAGATGACGTAACGGCGGTGATTCTGGCGGGGGGTGAAAGCCAGCGTATGGGGACGAACAAGGCGCTGCTGGAGATTGCGGGGCAGCCGCTGATTGCGCGTACCGTGGCGCGCGTGCGCGCGTTGTGCGCTGAGATCATCGTCGTTACCAATACGCCCGACGTGTACCGCTTCCTGGTGTCCGAGTTTGGTGCGCGGTTGGTGGCTGATGCTTACGCGGCGCGCGGGTCACTGGTCGGGCTCTATTCGGGGTTATGTGCCGCCCAATCACCGTTGGCCCTGGCTCTGGCGTGCGACATGCCGCTGCTCAACCTGGACCTGCTGCGGGCGATGGTTGAACAGGCCGCAGCGTACGACGCCGTCGTGCCGCGCATCGACGACCTGGTCGAGCCGCTGCACGCGGTCTACCGGCCCGCCGTCTGTGCGCCGGCGATTCTGCGCCGCCTCGAAGCGGGCGACCGGCGCATGATTTCGTTTTTGCCCGATGTGGCGGTGCGATTTTTTGAGGCGGCAGACGTAGAAGTGTACGACCCGCAACGGTTATCGTTCATGAACGTCAATACGCCCGCCGAGTGGGCCGCGGCACAGCCCTGGCTGGGCGCTGGGTAACGGACATGGCGCTGGTATTTGAACGGGTCAAAGCAGTGGTGTGCCTGATTCCGGCGGGGCGCGTGGTGACTTACGGCCAGGTGGCGGCCTGGTTGGGTGAGCCACGAGCGGCGCGCACGGTGGGCTGGGCGCTGCACAACATCTCGCCCGAAGAGGCGGAGGGTGTGGTACCCTGGCATCGCGTCATCGGTCGTGCCGGCCCCGATCACGGCTGGGTTACGACCTCGTGCCTGACCCATACGGCGGCCATGCAGCGTGCCCTGCTCGAAGATGAAGGCGTGGTGTTCGACGCACGCGAACGCGTCGACCTGCGACAGTTTGGCTGGCCGGGCCCAGCCTGGTCGGACGTCGAGAAGATTTTTGTAGAGACAGCCTGAACCCAGCCGGGCGTGTGAGCCCGCTTGGTTTGTTGCCGTCCCCAACAGGAGATGCATCGATGAGTGATATTACGATTGCCGTGGTGCAGTCACAGCCCATCCTGAACGAGCCCGATGACAACATCCGCGCCATGGCGGACATCATCGGTGAAATCTGTACACAGCAGCCGGTCGACCTGGTGGTCTTTCCCGAGCTGGTGACAACCGGTTATGAGTGTGGGGTGCGGTTCACCGATTTTGCCGAGACCGTGCCGGGGCCGACGGTGGGCCGGCTGGCGCGCGAAGCGTCCCAGTTCAACGTCCACGTCGCGTTTGGCATGGTCTCCAAGGCCAAGGTCGAGAGTGTGCTGTACAATACGGCGGTGTTGATCGGTCCTGACGGTGAGCTGATCGGCAGTTACCAGAAGATCCACCTGAAAGGTGAGGAACGGCTGGCGTTCCGCAGCGGTTTCCGCTACCCGGTCTTCGAAACCGAGTTCGGCCTCGTCGGCCTGATGGTGGGCTGGGACCTGGCCTTTCCCGAGGCGGCGCGCAGCCTGGTGCTCGACGGTGCCGACATCCTGGTGTGCTGTGCCAACTGGGAAGTGCCGCACCAGGACGAATGGCGGGCGTACTGCGTGGCGCGTGCGTGCGAAAACTCGGTCTTCCTGGCGGCGGCCAACCGCGTCGGCGAAGAGCCGAGTTACCAGTTCTTCGGTGACTCGATGGTCCTCGGCCCGCGCGGTGAGCGTTACACCGGCCTGGAAGACAACGCCACCGGCTACGGCATTGCCCAGATCGACCTCAACCAGGTGCGCAAGGCGCGCGAGGAATTCCAGCTGATGCAGTGCCGCCAGCCGCTGACCTACCGCAGCATCGTGCGCAAGTACTGAAACCCGTCATGCACACGATCGACCTGCGCTCGGACACGATTACCCATCCCACGCCGGCGATGCGTGCCGCCATGGCGCGCGCCGAGGTGGGAGACGACGTATTTGGGGATGATCCCACCGTCAACCGCCTGCAGGAGATGGCAGCGGAACGGTTTGGCAAAGAGGCGGCACTCTTCGTTGCCAGCGGCACCATGGGCAACCTGGTGGCGCTGCTCACCCACTGTGCGCGCGGCGAAGAGATCATCATGGGCCACCTGGCGCACACCTTCCTCAACGAGCAGGGCGGCACGGCGGCGTTGGGTGGCATTCACACACGCACCGTGCCCAACCAACCCGACGGCACCCTGGACCTGGTGCAGGTCGAGGCCGCCATCCGCGGCGACGACGATCACTACCCCATCACGCGCGTCATCTGCCTGGAGAATACGCAGAACCGCTGCGGTGGCACGGTGCTGGACGCGGCCTACACGCAGGCCGCCGGTGACCTGGGTCGGCGGCACGGGCTGCGCCTGCACATCGACGGGGCGCGCATTTTCAACGCCGCGGCAGCGCTCGGCATCGACGTGCGGGAGCTGACCGCGCCAGCCGATTCGGTCAGTTTTTGTCTCTCGAAGGGGCTGGCCGCACCGGTGGGGTCGATCGTTGTTGGCTCGCATGCCTTCATCGCCCGCGCGCGGCGTAACCGCAAGGTCGTCGGTGGTGGCATGCGCCAGGCGGGCGTCCTTGCCGCGGCGGGCATCGTCGCCCTGGAGGAGATGGTCGACCGCCTGGCGGAAGATCATGCCAACGCCAGGCTGCTGGCCGAGGGGCTGGCACAGCTGCCCGGCCTGGCGGTCGACTTGAAACGTGTGCAAACCAACATCGTCTACTTCGATCTGCTGCGGCCAGACATGACGCCGGCACAGCTGGCCGGGGCCCTGGCGGCACGCGGCGTGCGCCTCCTCCCCGCCGGCGGACCCAGCCTGCGTGCCGTGACGCACTACCAGGTCAACCGCACCGACATCGAGCACGCCCTGGATGTGCTGCGCGGCATTCTGCGCTGAACACCGCTACCGCCTGATCACCGGCAGGAAGTACCAGCGCGTAGGCGGCGGCGAGGACGTCGGCGTCGGTGTTGGCGGCGTGGCCGACGTCGCCTGGGCGGGTTGAGGTATCGATCCACTGCTGAGTACAACCGTGACGAGCACGATCGACAGGAACGAGGTCACACGGGGGGTCTTGTACTAACCTCGAGCAGCCCACCAGCTGTCACGCCCCGGGATACCCGCTGATCGACGAGCCGCTGCTGCCGCGTGCGGCGCGTACTTCGGCCACGTAGGCATTGGTGCGCAGCGCCGCCAGGGGATCGGCCGGCACGTCCATCTCAGTGCGCACCTGCCGCAGCAGCGGCCGTACGTCGGTCTGGAATGCATCCGTCAAAATTTGGTGACTGCCTAACACATCTCCGGCCTGTTGTGCAGCCGCCAACGCCGCATAGTCCACGATCAACGCCTTGGCCAGGGCCGTCTGGCAGTTGAGAATGCTGAGCAGCATGGCTTCCAGCTTTGGCTCGATGTTATGGCTTTGATCGATCATGTAGGCGACGTTGTGCGCGGCCTCGCCGGCCGCAACCAGCTCGCTGAAAATGACAAACAGGTCCCAGGGGTTCGTACTGCCCACGATCAGGTCATCGTCGGCGTACTGGCGGGCATTGAAGTGAAAGCCACCCAGGCGCCCCTCATCGAGCAGCAGGGCGACGATGTGCGCCACGTTCGTCCCCGGTGCATGGTGTCCCGTGTCGACCAACACCTCGGCCTGCGGGCCCAGCTTGAGACACAGCGCATACGACATGCCCCAGTCGGCCAGGTCGGTATGGTAGAACGCGGGCTCGAAGAATTTGTACTCCAGCAGCATGCGGCTGCCCGCCGGTAGATGCCGGTACACCTGGCTCATCGTCTCCTGCAAACGGTGCTTGCGCGCCCGGATGCTGTCCTGTCCGGCGTAGTTGGTGCCGTCGGCCAGCCAGACCGAGAGGATCGCACTGCCAGTGGCGCGCATGATGTCGCAGCATTCGATCATGTGCTCGACCGCGCGCTGGCGGACGGCCGGCTGGGGATGGCACACGCTGCCCAGCATGTAGATGTCGTCCTGGAACACGTTGGGGTTGATGGCACCGAGGGTGATCCCCAGGTCGCTCGCATACTGCCGCAACCCCAGCCAGTCGGTCGTCATATCCCAGGGGATGTGCAGGGCCACACTGCGTGCGATGCCGGTCAGCCGGTTGATGAAGGCGGCATCGGCGAGCTTCTCGGCGATCGTGCGCGCCGCGCCAGCCTGCGCAAAGACCTTGAAGCGGGTACCACTGTTACCATAACCCCAGGACGGGGTCTCGATATGCTGCGCTTTGAGGGCCGTTTTGACACGATCCAGGTCGATGCCGCGCTGCTGCAGGTCATCGGCCAGGGCCGCATAGCCGGCCTGGGTTTCGGGCATGACGGTCTCCTTCCGGCTCAATCGAGATGAAAGACTTCTTCCAGCTCCAGCATCGCCTCGTCGGGGCGGCTGCCACCCAACACTTCGAAATAGGGCTGCATGAATTCCTGCCAGCGCAGGTTGACCTCTTCTTTGTCCATACCGGCCAGAGCGGTCTGGAAGTCCACCGGTGTCTCGAAGTAACCAAAGAGCAGGCCATCGTCGCGCATGAACAGCGAATAGTTGTGCCAGCCGGTGCGCCGCAGGGCATCGAGCATGTCCGGCCAGACGTGCTCGTGGTGCAGTTTGTATTCAGGGATTTTCTCTTGTTTGACCTTGAAGACAAATCCGATACGTTTCATAGGATCTCCATTTCATTAGATGAGTTCGCACCCCCAGGTGCGAACCTTCCCTGGTATCCTGTTGGTCGGAGGAGTTCGCACCCCCACGTGCGAACTCCCCCGGTTTCCTGCTGGTCGGGGGAGTTCGCACCCCCAGGTGCGAACATCCCTGGTTTCCTGTTGGTCGGAGGAGTTCGCACCCCCAGGTGCGAACCGTACCGGCTGGAAGTGCCGGCGGCCCCCATCGCGCCTTATCACATCAATGGGTCGAAGATATGATCCAGATCCTCTGCCGGTACGTCGAACACCGGACCGTACGGCGGCAGGGCTTCGGTGGTCATCCACTCGGGCAGGCGGTCGTGGGCGGCGGTGAAACCGGCCCGGCGGTTGAACTCACGCTCCAGGCGCAGCGTCTCGCGGCCCAGTTCCTGCAAGATACGATCGCCAACCTGCCAGCCATAGCGGGCGTTCAACAAATCGCGGATCGTCAGCGGGCTGGCGGCGAAGCCGAAACCGGCAAACACGCAGGCACCCAGCGTATCGTAGCCCGCCATGCTGATCTGCACGCCGCGCGACAGCGCAGCCTGCCCCTGCGGGTCGCGGTGATCGATCTTGGCGCGGATTGTCAAACCCGCGGTGTGATCGGCTCCCTGCGGTGAGGTGGCGTACGTCACACCGGTGCCTTTGATGGCGCGCGGGTCATAGGCCGAAAGCGCCTGCCCTTTGACGGCCGGCACCCGGCGCACGCCCAACACCCGGCCGGCCAGCGCGGCCCCACCGCCGAGGATGCGTCCGAGCGGTGTGTTGCGGCGAATCTCATCGACCAGCGCCAGGGCCTGCTCGCCGTCGCCAAATGGCATCAAGCCCGCCTCGGCGGCAACGCCGAGCGCGGCGCCCACCTCGATCGAGTCGAGCCCCAGGTCGTTCGCCTGCCAGTTCAGGCGGGCGATCGTGTCCAGGCTGGCGATGCCCAGGTTGGCCCCCAGCAGGCCGATCGTCTCATACTCGAGCGGCGAGACGATGGCCTGACCATCGGCGCCGCCAAACACGTTGGAACAGCGGATCGTACAGCCAGCCATGCAGGCGTGCGTAGTCTCACTCTCACCGCCGCGCTGCAAGAGCAGCTCGCGCAGGTGTTCGCCGCTCAAGCTTTCGGCATCGTCGAACTGGCCGGCGGAGAAGTTGCGTGTGGGCAAACCGCCGAAGCCGTTGCACATCATGGTCATGGCGGCCGTGCCGTAGTCAGCATAGATCTGCGTCTGCGGCACCGACATCAAGGCCCGGTTGAATTCCTTCTGCGCGTCACGAAAACCGGCCTGGTCGACGATCGGTGGCTTCTGACCACGTGCCGCGTCGATAACGATGGCCTTGAGTCCTTTGCTGCCCATCACCGCACCCAGGCCACCGCGCGCCGCGATGCGGGACGGTATACGATCCTTGTCCAGGTTCTGAATGCCGGCCGCCGTCAGGCCCCACTCACCCCCCGGCCCGATGAGCGCCATGGCAGCCTGGTTGCCGTAACGCGAGACCAGCTGCGATGCCGCCGCGTAAACCCCCAGGCCCACCAGGTCGCCCGCCGGCTCGAAACGTGCACCGTCTGCACTCAGGCGCAGCACCCACCAGCCGTGCAGGTCTGGCTGGTCTTCCAGGATCAAGGCTTTGATGCCAAGGTAGGTGAGCTGCAGGCCGGTGCGGCCACCGGCGTTGCTCTCTTTGATTCCGCCCGTCAGTGGGCTCTTGGCCCCAACCGATATGCGGTCACAGCTCGAGAGCATGTGGCCGACCAGCAGTCCCGGCGCAAAAATCAACTTGTTGCGTGGGCCGAGCGGATCGCACGTGGCGTCCACCTCGTCGAGCAGCATGCGCGCCAGGAGGGCGCGTCCCCCCAGGGGTTCCCACGCGGCGGGAACAGGTTCACGCGCCAGGGTTTGTGTTCCTACGTTGATGCGCCAGATTTCCATACGATGACTCCGCGGTTGGCAGATGATAGTCTGGCTGGTTTCTCACAACCAGCGCCTTGACGGGAGGGGCGGCGGCGTCCGACAGCGTAGTGGGCGCCGCCGCCGCGAACACTTAGAAGTCGAAGTCGGCGATGTTATCCTTGTCGAACACCGTCGGCGGACCGGTGATGACGACCGCATCCTTGAGGAAGGTGCGCTCACCCAGGTTCGGCACGGTGAAGGTGTTGCCCTCAGCGGCCTCCACCTTGCCGGTCGCCAGGTCGTTGCCCAGGTAACCCGACAGGTAGCCCTCATCGTACGGGCTCCACAGGGCGAATGCCTTGACGACACCGTTTTCGATGTACTTGCGCATCTGGTTGGGCGTGCCCAGTCCGACCACTTCCAGGCCCTTGCCCCTGGCGTTCTTGCCGCCGGGATACACACCGGCCGACTCGACGCACTGGCCCGCCGCCGCCACACCGACGGTTGTCGGTGAAATGATACCGCGCAGGTCAGGGTATTTGGACAGCAGGGCTTCGCACTCGGTCAGGCTCTTCTGCGGGTCGTCGTTGCCGTAGGCCACTTCGACCAGCTTCATCTTGGCGTACTTGGGATCTTTCAGCGCTTCTTTCATACCTTCGATCCAGAAATTCTGGTCGGGTGCATCGGCGGTCGCGCTGAGCACGGCAATTTCGCCCTCGTAGTCGATCAACGAGCCCAGCAGCTCAACCTGGCTGCTGCCGGTGATGTTGAAGTCCATCGGCAGCACGGCGGCATCGCGGTGCGCTTCACTGCCCGGAATGTCGGAGTTGACGATCAGCACGGTGATGCCCTTGGCGCGTGCTTCGTCGAAAACCTCGTTCAAGGCATCGGGACTGTTGGGCGAGATCGCCAGGACGTTGACCCCGCGCTGGATCTGCTCTCGCACGAATGGGATCTGGGACGTCGCTTCTGCTGTGGCCGGTGCGGTGGTAGTGAACTCGCAGCCGATCTCTTTACACGCCGTCTCGAAGCCCTTGATGATTGAGTCGAAATAGGGGTTGCCGGTGTTCTTAGGAATGTAGACGATCTTGGTCGCCCCGGTCGCTGGCGCATCCGGTTCGGTCGCAGCCTGGGTTGGGGCTGCGGTGGGCGCCGCTGTCTGGGTACAGCCAGCCAGCACAACTGACAGCACGAGAACTGCCGTCAGCAACAACATCAATCGATTGCGTCGCATCTCTGATCTCCCTTCCGAAATTTCGAACGTATGGTCATACTGTCGCCACAGCGACGTGGCGCTCTGGTTTGGGGCACAATATTGCCCCACGAACTGCCGAACCTGACTACCTGCGACCACCTCCTTTTATTTGCGGATTCGCCCCAAAAGATTGCTGACCACCACGGCGACAATCAACAGCGCACCGATGATTGTTGCCTGGCTCTCAGCCTTGACGTTGGCCACGCCCATGCCGGTGCGCAGCACCACGATGAGAAAGAATGCAATCACCGTTCCCAGGATGCTGCCACGACCTCCGGCAATCGATGTGCCGCCCAAAACGACGGCGGTGATGGCATCCAGCTCCCAGCCGCGGGCATGGTCATAACGCGAGACACCCAGGCGGGAGACCATGACGATGCCAGCCAGGCCGGCCAGGAACCCGGACAAGGCAAAAATCCAGCGCTTCATACGATCGACGGCAATGCCCGAATAGCGCGCGGCCGTCTCGTTGGTGCCGATGGCGTACACCCAGCGCCCAAATGTCGTGCGGTGCAGCACCAGGGCCAGGATCAAGGCCAGGACCAGGAAGATGACCAGCGGCATCGGTATGTGCGTACCGGGCAGGTAGGCCTGGTCGATCCCGACGAACCAGTCGGGATAACCGACCTTGTCGCGAAACGCCATACGCGGCAGCGATTGATCCCCCAGCAGAATGTTGGCAATCCCCCGGTACAACGCCAGAGTACCCAGGGTCACCGCCAGGGATGGCAGATTGATGCGCGTGATCATCCAGCCGTTGAGCCAGCCCAAGACAATCCCAAACAGCGCCGCCAGGAGGATTGCCAGGAACATGGGCAGGTTCAGCATGAAGAACACAACCCCCAACACGCTGCCCACGAGGGCGAGCGTACTGGCCACCGACAGGTCGATGTTGTTGCTGATGATCACAAAGGTCAGCCCCAACGCCATGATGCCGATTTCGATGTAGACCGACGTCTGGTCGAACAGGAAATTGAAATCGAGGAAATAGGGGGACAACAGCGCACCGGCCAGGAACGCCCCAATCAGGAGCAGGAAGGGTGCCACCTCAGGCCGGCGCAGCAGTGCACGCCAGCGGCTGGGCCGGGGACCAATGGCGGGTGCGGCTGTGGCGGCGGTCGGCAGATTCAGCGATTCATCGTTGGTCATGGTCTTCACTCCCCGGTGGCTGCGCGGCGCAGCTGGGTCTGGATGATGGCATCGGTCGCAACGGCGAGCAGTATGACGAACCCGTACACGGCCAGCTGCCAGGTGGCGGCAATCCCCAACACAGCCAGGGCCACGTTGATGGTACCCAGGAGCAGGCAGCCCAACAGGACACCCAGAACCGACCCGGAGCCGCCGAAGACGTTGGTGCCGCCAATGACCACGGCGGCAATGACGGTCAGCTCAAAACCGACACCGGTTTGGCCAGGATTGACGAATCCAAAACGTGACGCGTAGAGGATACCGGCCAACCCGGCCATGGCACCGGTGATCGTATAGACCACCAGCTTGGTCCGGGCAACCGGAATACCACGCAGGTCGGCGGCATCGGGGTTGCTGCCGAGGGCGTAGACGTTGCGACCCGCCCGGGTGTAGCGCAGGAACAGGTAGGCCAGGATCGTTACGACGAGGGCGATGATGACCACCCACGGCACCAGATCGAGCCCACCCGGCCCCGACTGCGACCAACCAATCAGCTCCGATGGCACGTGGTTGGGGTCGATCTGCCGCCCTCCGCTGAGCACAAACGTCAGGCCGCGGTACATACTCAGTGTACCGAGCGTTGCGATGATCGGCGGCACTTTGACCCAGGCGACCAGGGCGCCGTTGAATGCCCCCAGGACCATGCCGATCAGGATACCCAGCACGGCTGCCAGGTAGATGTTGAACCCGGGATTGTCGCGGAAGATCATGCCGACCGCAATCCCGGCAAAGCCCAGGATCGAGCCGATCGAGATATCGATGCCACGCGTGATGATGACCATCATCTCGCCCATGGCGACGACCGTCAACAGGGGCACCCACAGCAGAATACTGCGCAGGTTGAACAGGCTGAAAAACCGCGGCTGGACGGCCGTGACCAGCAGCACGATCGCAATCAGGAACAGGACAATGCCCAGTTCGCGAAACCGGGCCAACCAGGTCACGAGGCCCTGGTTGTTCGATCGCCGGTTGACCGTGGTCGATGTCGTTGCCATGGGCTACACCCTTTCCAATTGGCCGGTTGCCGCGGCCATGATGGTCTCCGCGGTCGCTTCGTGTTTGGCAAAGTGACCGGTGATGCGCCCTTCGCGCATCACGTACACCCGGTTGCTCATGGCCAGAATCTCGGGCAGTTCCGAGGAGATCATCAGAATGGCCATACCCTGGCGCGACAGCTCGCCGATGAGGCGGTGCACTTCGGTCTTGGCGCCGATGTCGATGCCGCGTGTCGGTTCGTCCAGGATCATGATCTGTGGATCGGCCATCAACCACTTGGCCAGCACCACTTTCTGCTGGTTGCCGCCCGACAGCTCACGCACCGGCTGGCCGACATCGCGCAGGGCGATCTGCAGCTTGTCGACGTAGGTCTGCGTGGCGGCCCGCTCGGCCCGATTCCGCAGCCAGCCGCGGCGGGCCAGGCGCTGCAGCACGGCCAACGTGGCATTTTCCGCAACGCTCATCGGCATCAGAAGACCCTGATGCTGCCGGTCTTCGGGCAGGTAGATCATGCCGCGCGCCATGGCGTCGCGCGGCGCACGGACATGTACCGCTTTCCCGTCGATACGCACCTCGCCACGATCGATATCGAGCGTGCCAAACAGGGCACGTGCCACGTCGCTGCGTCCCGAGCCAACCAACCCGGCCAGGCCGACGATTTCGCCGGCGCGTACGTCCAGCGTGATATCCTGGAACTTCTTGTGGCGTGACAGGCCCGATACCTCGAGCATCGGCCGGCCGATCTGGTGCTGATCGCCGTGTTCGAACAGAACGCTCAACGGCCGGCCGACCATCAGCCGGATGATCTCATCCACCGTTGTATCGGCCACCTGGCGCTCTCCAACCAGCTCACCATCGCGCAGCACGGTGATGCGGTCACACAGGGCGAAGATTTCCTCGAAACGATGGCTGATGAATACCACCGCCGTGCCCTGGTCACGCAGCCGACGTACGATGGTGAACAGCTCATCGACTTCGCTGGGGGTGAGCGACGCGGTGGGCTCGTCCATCAAGAGGATGCGCGCGTTCTGTGAGAGGGCGCCAGCCATCTCGACCATCTGCTGCATAGCAATCGAGAGACCACGCACCCGTGTGTGCGGATCGAGCTGCACACCCAGGGATTTCAGGATGGTGTCTGCCTGGCGGTACATGGCCGGCCAGTCGATGCGCCGGACGGTGCCGCCGGTGATCTGGTGACCGATGAAGATATTTTCGGCCACGTCGAGGTCGGGGAAAATGAGCGGTTCCTGGTGGATGAGGGCGATGCCGAGCGCAGTGGCGGTGTGCGGGTTGGGAATCACGACCGGTTCGCCGGCCAGCTCGATCACGCCTTCACGCGGCTGGTGAATACCGGCGATGATTTTGGCCAGGGTCGATTTGCCCGCCCCATTCTCACCAACCAGCGCGTGGATCTCGCCCGCCCGCACGTCGAAATCGACACGGCGCAGCACGTCTACACCACCAAAAGCCATCGTAATGCCCTTGACCTTGAGGATTGGATGCGGCGTTGTCTCTGTCATAAGCCTGTCACCCCGTCTTACCTCACTTTCTGATGACACCGTACCGCGTGGTCACACCCACGATGCGGTCAGCACAGCCGGCATGCCCATCAATAGGTCGCGTCGAACTCCAGCAGGTCGAAGAACGGAACCAGGGGTCCGATGTCGCCATCGATGGCCATGGCACGGCACTGCGCACCGTCACGCCCGCGCAGGCGCAGCGGGAGCGCCATCAGGATCACCTGCGGGCTTTGTAGACGTTCGAGACCCCGCAGGCCCTCGACAATCAACACCTGGGCCTGCGCATTCAACAGGGCATGGTGTGTCGGTGTGTACTCCGGGGGATTGGTCGTCGGCAGATCCATAGCGATGCAGCGCACTCCCTGCTGCACCATCCATTCGCAGGTATCGACGTGCAGCCGCGGCTGGTCGCCAAAGTAGTGCGGCTGCGGGAACTGTTTGTCCCAATCGGTCCAGAAGATCAGGCGGCAGCCCGGCCGGATGCGCGTGCCAAACGCCTGCAAGTCCTCGACCGTGATGTAGGACTGCGGCGCTTTGTGACGCAGGTCCAACACTTCAGCCGGGCCAAAGCCGCGCCGCACGTCGATCTGCTCGATAGTCAGGCCGTCGTCGAAAAAGTGGAACGGTGCGTCGGCATGTGTCCCGAGGTGGGAGCTCATGATGATCTGGGTGATGTTGTAATTCAGATTGGCCACAGCCAGGTGCGGCAGGATGGCGGTTTTGGGATCCGGCCAGAAGGTCGGCGCCTTGTCGTAGATGTCCAGGGAAAGATCGACCAGACGTAACATGATCATTTCTCCTTCGTGCAGTCACCGCAGCAGGTGGATGATGACCGGCTCACTCGGAACCGGCGAATTTGGCCGTTTTGCCCAGGCCTTCGGGCCCCATGGCACAGTAACCGGCGTCGATCGCCAGATCGGTGCCGGTGATAAACGAGGCATCATCGCTGAGCAGGAACAGGGTGGGGCCGGCGCACTCGACCGGCTCACCGCAGCGACCCAGCATGTGGTATTCGCCCCACACCGGGTCCCACTTTTCACGGCCACCCCCGTCGATGGCAGCCGCCTTGTAGACCTCGCGCGTCCAAATCCAACCCGGACTGACGCTGTTGACCCGAATACCGTAGCGTGCCATATCGAGCGCCATGCAGCGGGTCAGCTGCGTGACGGCACCTTTGGCAGCATTGTACGTCCAGCGGTTGACCTGGGCGATGAACGCCGAGATACTGGACATGTTGACGATCGCCCCTCCGCCCTGGTCGGCCATCGACTGGCAAACAAGCTGGCCCATGGTGGCATAGGCCACCGGTCCGGCGAAGAAGATGCGCTCCCAGTCCTCGCGCGTGGCGTCCAGGCCCTTGGCGGTGAAGGAAAACGCATTATTGACCAGGTAATTGACCTTGCCCCAGCGCGCCAGGGTCTCGTCGACAAGGGTTTGGCAGAAAGCTTCCTGCGACATGTCACCCTTGACGAAAAGCACCTCGAACCCGGCCTCCCGCAGTTCTTTGGCCGTCGTCAGGCCAATGTCGCTGATGCCGCTGAGGGCTACTTTGGCCCCCTCTTTGCACAGCTCTTCGACGATGGCACGGCCAATGCCCGACGATCCCCCGGTGACGATGGCGACTTTACCGGCAAAACGATCGGGCACGAATGTGCGTGTGATCATCACGATCCTCCTCATTCTTATGAACCATTACTGTTCAGGTAAAACGCTGGCGGTCCGACGCTGCATTGGATACGACCTGCGGCACCAGCGATGCCCCTTCGGGAATGACCACAATCCGGGCCGCCGGCCCACATGCGGCCCGGGCTGCATCCAGCGCGGCTGCCACATCAGGGTATGGTTCCATGCCGCAGCTGCGCACCAGCGCCGCCGGCAGATCGCTGACCAACAGGATTCTGACGCGTTTCTGGATCGACGCGATCGCGGCGGCCTTGTGACCCCCAATCACGAACTCCTGCTGGATGCGCTGCAGGATCGTTTCGGCGCTGGCACCAACCATCCACTGCTCGAAGGTAGGGTTGCCCAGGCCTTCGCAACATTCGGCCACCCACACGATGACACCACCCGTGCGTACCGCGGCAGCGGCGTTGTCCAGGGCTTTTTGCGCCTGGTAGAGGTTGATGTCCTTGGGATAGCCGCCCGCACTGACCACGACGATGTCCGCGGCTCGCTCGAGCTGCACCGCGCTCAGGTGATCGACCGCGCGGCAGGCCCAGCGGTGCGCGTGCAGCGGGTGCCCAGCCACCGCCAGTACGATCTGCCCCTCGTCCATGATGACGTTCAGAATGAAGTCGAGGCCGATGAGCGCGGCTCCCTCTTCGATGTCTTCGCGCACCGGGTTGCCCGCCAGGCTGCCAGCACGGGCCTGGGGATCGACCATCATGGCGTGGTTGTGCCGGATCGTGGCGGCCGAGCAGGCACCCGGCACCAGGGCCTTGGCGCCGCCCGAGTAGCCCGCAAAATAGTGGTATTCCACGCTGCCCAGCGCAATACGAACGTCAGCCCGCACTACTGGCTCGCACACCTCGATCGGTGTACCGCGTGTGGTCACGCCCACCGGCACCATGGCGGCGGCTGTCGAATCGAGACACGCCAGCTGGCCGTACACATCACCCATCAAACGGGCGTGCTCGGCGGGTGTCTGTGGGCGGTGCGTGCCAAGTCCAAACACAACCGTGATGTCAGTGTCGGCGATCCCACCCGCGTGCAGCTCTGCCAACAGGGCGGGCAGCAGCTGCGCTGTGGGGCACGGCCGCGTCACATCACTGGTCACGATCACAACGTTCTGGCCAGGCGAGACCAGCGTGCGCAGCCGCGGGCTGCCAATCGGTGCCGCCAGGGCCAGCCGCACCGGGTCGATCGCCGTGCGCCGGACTTCGAGGACGTCAACGTGCCCGTCGGGCAGGTCGACTGCGAGTTGGGTCTGGCCGTAGGGCAGGGTCAGGTGCATCGTCAAGCCATCCACAATCCACCGTTGACGCTCAGCGTCTGCCCGGTGATGAAGTTAGCCTCGGCCGAGGCCAGGAAAAGCACGGCGGCCGCCACGTCGGCTGGTTGGCCCAGGCGCTGCAGCGGGATGGTGCGCACGATGCTGTCCAGGGTTGCCGGTTCCCAACCGGCGGTCATCTCCGACTCGGTCGTGCCGGGCGAGACCGCGTTGACCTGGATGTCGGGCGCCAGGATCCGCGCCAGGGATTTGGTAAGGCCCAGGATGCCCGCTTTGGAGGCCGTGTAGTGCAGCCCCACGGCCAGGCCGCCCATCTGTCCGGCACTGGAGGCGATGTTGATGATTTTGCCGGCCTTCTGCTGCTGCATGATGGGCGCCACCGCCTGGGCGCAGAGGAACGGCCCTTTCAGGTTCACGGCCATGACCCTGTCCCATTCGCCTTCATCGATGGCGTCCAGCGGCGTCAGGGGACAGATGCCGGCGTTGTTGACCAGCACATCGACCCGACCCCAGCGGTGCATGACGGTGTACAGCATGCTGCGAACCACCTGACCCTGGCTGATATCGCCCGCCAGACCAAACGCCAGGAAGCCGCGATCCACCAGCGCCGTTGCGGCGGCGTGTGCCTCATCCAGGCGCAGATCGACCAGGGCGACGGCGGTGCCTTGCTCAGCCAGGCGGCGGCTGATTTCGAAGCCAATCCCGCGCGCCGCGCCGGTGACGATCGCTACGCGTATGCTGCCTGATTGTTGTGTGTCAGCCATAGGTACGGACTCTCGATAAACTGCCTGATGCGTCCCAGGAAACGGGCCGCCGGCGCGCCGTCGACCAGGCGGTGGTCGAACGTCAGACTCAGTCCCAACATCGTGCGCACGCTGATGCTGTCATCGCCGGTCACCACCGGTTTACGGATCAGCCGGCCCACGCCCAGGATAGCGACCTGCGGCGGGTTGATGATGGGTGTAAAACTGTCGACGCCAAAGGCACCAAGGTTGCTCAAGGTAAATGTCCCGCCGCTCAGCTCATCGGGCAGGGCCTTGCCCGCCTGGGCGCGCGACAGCAGCTCG
The DNA here is from genome assembly GCA_964443225.1 of uncultured Anaerolineae bacterium. Classification (GTDB taxonomy): domain Bacteria; phylum Chloroflexota; class Anaerolineae; order SSC4; family Amarolineaceae; genus SSC4. The sequence continues at coordinate 8,751 of CAYUCC010000066.1, read as the reverse complement.
TCCAACGTGCCAGCCAGGGCGGCCAGAGAGCGCTGTTCGACGTGGCGGACCACGGGGACCACCAGGCCACGCGCCGTATCGACGGCAATGCCCAGGTGAACCGACTGCCAGGACACGATCTCCCCATCCTCATAGGTGACATTCAGATCGGGGTGTTCGAGCAGGGCGGTGGCGGTGATTTTGGCCAGGATGGCGTTGTAGCTGGGCGCCGGCGGTGCGTTCTGCTTCAATACCTCGCGCAGGCGAACCAGCTCGCTGGCATCCACCTCGGCGATCAGGGTGACCGGTGCCGTCGTATGCGCACTGGCGGCCATGCGCTCGGCAATCAGGCGGCGCAGGCCGCTGAGCGGACGGCGTGTGAAGGCCGGCTGCGCCGCGGCGGGCGCGACCGGCTGCTGCAGCAGGGCACGCACGGCGGCTTCGACGTCGTCGCGTTCGATGCGCTTGCCGGGGTAGCGCTGCGCCAGGATGTCGAGCCCAATGCCCAACCGTTCGGCGAGCTGGCGGGCAAGAGGGGAAATGGTGATGTGGGCCGTGCCCGGTGCAGCCGGCGCCGGGGCTTTTTCCGCCGCCAGGCGCAGAACATCACGCGCTTTGATGCGCCCGCCCGGACCAGTGCCAGTGGCCTGTGTCCAGTCGAGGTCCAGCTCACGCGCCAGGCGGCGCGCGGCAGGGCTGGATGGCAGGCGACGGACCGCGCCCGCGGCCGGCGAAACTGCCAACGGCGGGGCAAGCGCGGCCGGTGGGCTCTCAGCCGCCGGTTCAGCGGCCTGACTCGCAGCTGGCTCGTTGACAGGCGCGGCGGTGGCGTGTGTGGCTGGCACAGCCTCATCGTCGGCTAACAGATAGGCAATCACCGAGCCCACCGGGATTTCGTGCGGGCCGGCCGGCGTCACGATCTGCAGGATGCCGCTCGCCACGGCCTCCACTTCGATGTTGGTCTTGTCGCTTTCGACCTCGATCAGGCCCTGGCCGGGGTGCACCCATTCACCCGGCGCCTTGAGCCAGGCTACAATGCGGCCAGCTTCCATGGCGAGTCCCAACTGTGGCATGACGACTTCGTGTGCCATATGAATCCCGTTAGCTCCGCATGGCCTTGACCATCTCGACGATCCGCGCCGCACTGGGGATCGTCAAATCTTCCAGGGGTGGGGAAAAGGGTACCGGCACGTCGGCGGCACCCAGGCGCTGCACCGGTGCGTCCAGGTAGTCGAATGCGCCCTGCATGATGCGCGCGGCGATTTCGGCGGTGACCCCAAAACTCTGGTATCCTTCATCGATCACCAGGACGTGCCCAGTCTTGATGGCCGACCGGATCAGGGTCTCGTCATCGAGCGGCGACAGCGTGCGCGGGTCGATGACCTCAACGTCGATGCCATCGGCAGCAAGCGCAGCCGCCGCCTCGAGGGCCGGCTGTAACATGCTGGAGGTACAGATCAAGGTCGCGTCCCGGCCCTCCCGATGAATGCGTGCCTGACCCAGGGGAATGATGTAGTCACCGTCCGGGATGGGACCCTTCTGGTTGTACATCATCTTGTCCTCCAGGAAGAGGACGGGGTTGTCGTCGCGGATCGCACTTTTGAGCAGACCTTTGGCATCGCCGGGGGTGGCCGGCATCACCACTTTGAGGCCGGGGATGTGACAGTACCAGGCTTGCAGGCTTTGGCTGTGCTGTGCTGCGGCGCGACGCCCTGCGCCCATCGCCGTACGGATGACCATGGGCACCGTGCACTGGCCGGCGGTCATGTAGCGCAGTTTAGCGGCCTGGTTGACGATTTGGTCAGAAGCCAGGGTCGTAAAGTCGACGAACATGATCTCGACGACCGGTCGTAAGCCGGTGAGGGCGGCACCCAGGGCCACGCCGGTGATGCCGGCTTCGGAGATGGGTGTGTCGAGCACGCGCGCCGGGCCAAAGGCTGACTGCAAACCGTTGGTAATCTTGAACACACCGCCGGCCAGGCCGACGTCTTCACCCAGGATGATCACCCGCGGATCACGCGCCATCTCTTCGTGCAGGGCTTCGTTGAGTGCTTCGCGAAAAGTGCCGAGACGCTCAGGCGTAGACATGCGTGTAGACCTCGCTCGAATCGGGGTAGGGGGCCTGTTTGGCGAATTCGACCGCTTCATCGATGGCTCGCTGCACAGCGGTATCGATGGTGTCGAGCGTGGCGGCATCGGTTACGGCATGGCCAAGCAGATAGCGGCGCAGGCGCTGGATGGGGCATTTCTCCATCCAGAATTCTATTTCTTTCTGCGTCCGGTAGCCGTAGGTGTCGCCCTGGTCGCCCATGTGGTGTCCGCGCCAGCGGTAGGTTGTGCACTCCAGGAAACTGGGGCCGGCGCCGGCGCGTGCCCTGGCCATGGCCCACGCCGCCCCCTCGTAGACGGCCAGCACGTCGTTGCCGTCGACTGTGCGCGCCGGGATGCTCATTGCCTCGGCGCGGGCGACGGCGCTGCCGGCGGTCGAACGTTCGGCCGACGTATACTCGCCGTAGTTGTTGTTCTCCATCACATAGACCACCGGCAGGTTCCAAAGCGCTGCCATGTTGGCCACTTCGTAGAAGAGTCCTTCGTTGAGTGCGCCGTCGCCAAAGAACACGACCGAAATCCGGTCCTCTCCCTGGATTTTGGCCGACAACGCGGCGCCCGTGGCGATACCCATACCGCCGCCGACGATGCCGTTGGCGCCCAAGATGCCCAGGCTGAAATCGGCAATGTGCATGCTGCCGCCTTTGCCGCCGTTGTAGCCGCCCGCCTTACCGAGCAGCTCGGCGAACATGCGTTGCGGGCTGCCGCCTTTGGCCAGGAGGTGGCCGTGGCCGCGGTGGGTGCTCGTCACGTTGTCGGTGGGTCCCAGGTTGTGGCACACACCGACCGCGATGGCTTCCATACCGGTGTAGAGGTGGGCCAGTCCGGGCATGATGCCGCGGCTGTACACGTCGTAGACGGTCTCTTCGAAGCGGCGAATTGTGACCATGGTGCGGTACATCGCCAACAGCGTGTCTCGCGGCAGGGTGGCAGTGGTCATCGAGCTGGGGTCCATCATCGTTACGCTCAGGCTCATAACATCCTCATCATATCCCGGTGCTCTGTCAGATGAAATGGTAAACTATTATCGCCTTGCGAGGGGCCAGATGGTAATAGAATCTGGCTGACCCCCGTCCTGAACGATCAAACGACGGCCAGAGCCAGCGCGTCGACCTGGTCGGGGGAGGTATCGGTCTGGTAACGGTGCGTGGCCTGGCGTACCTGATCCATGTGTTCCGCCATCGCCCGGCGGGCCTCCTCAGGATCGTGCGCAGCAATGGCGGCGTAGACCTCGCGGTGACATGCCCAGGCGCGCTCCAATTCGCCTTCCACCTGAAAAGTGCGCCGCCGGCTTTCGCGCAGCAGATCGGTGATCGATGACATCAGGATCAGCAGTACGGTGTTGTGGGTTGCCTGGGCGATGGCGAGATGAAAACTGGTGTCGTACTCGACGTGCTGTTCGACGCTGTCGGGCACGGGATGGGTGATGCAGGCGGCTATCGCCTGGAGGTGTTCGGGCGTAGCACGTTCGGCTGCCAGGGCCGCCATCTCCGGTTCGAGGATCTGCCGGACTTCGTTCAATTGGTCGAAGGCCAGCTCGCCGTTTTGCAGCATGAACAGGCCGGCGTCGAGCACATTCCACTGCGCACGCGGATTGACGGTCGAGCCTCGCCCCTGTTCCACGGTCAGGATCCCTTTGGCCGCCAGGGTCATCAAGGCCTCGCGCACGGCCACGCGGCTGGCCTGGAACATCTCCGCCAGGTCGCGTTCGGGCGGCAGGCGGTCACCTTCACGATAATAATCGGACGTGATGGCGGCCAGCAGCTGCCGGCTGATCTGTTCGCTCAACTTTTCGCGCCGCAGCGCCTGGAAGGCAGGTTCCCGTGTTGGCATTCGATCGCCTCCTGAGGGCTTGTAAAAGAATAACTTACCGTGATGTGCGGCGAATTCCGGCCATTTTGCAGGAAGGGTTTCTTTTACAAGCCCTGAGCATGCCTGTGCACGCTGGGATTCAGCGTCGGTTTCGCTCGATCGTCTGATGTCTATGCCATCAGATCATCAGGTGGTATGACCAATTTATCGACTTGCAGAGAGTATACTACGCAACGGATAGTTTGTCAATAGGTTTCCGAAAACTTGTGTCTCAACCTCGAATCTACCAAAAGAAGGGACGCCCCAGCCGTCGCACAGCCGTTTTGATCACGACCATCATCGACGGTATAATACCCACATCAGCCCAAGTCCGCCCCAGCGTGGAACAGCGTGCCATCTCTCAAACTGTCTTTTCTGGGCTCGCCGCAGATCGAGCTCGACGGGGATGACCTGGAACAGGCAGCGATCCTGGCCGACCTCGCCAACCTGGCCATGGAGAGCCGCGCCTACGACGAGGCCGCGGATCTGTGGCGTGCTGCACGTGACACGTTTGCCCGCGTGGAGGACATAGCCAGCAAGGGGAGGTGGGTGGGTGCGTGCGTTGACGCGAACGCCTTCGGGGGTGTTGGGGGAGTGTGAGTTGACGTTTGTCGACCGGGCGCCGATCGATGTCGAACGGGCGCGGCGGCAGCATGCGGCGTACAACGCGGCACTGCGTGCGTGTGGGGTCGAGGTCGAGGTCCTGCCGGCTGCTGCGGACCTGCCCGATGCCGTGTTCGTCGAAGACACGGCGGTGATTCTCGACGAGCTGGCGGTTCTGACGTGGCCCGGCACGCCGGCACGGCGGCCCGAGTTGGCACTGATCGAGCCAGCACTGCGCCGCTGGCGGCCACTGGCTGCCATCACACCACCGGCAACCCTCGAGGGGGGCGACGTGCTGCGCATCGGCCTCACCCTGTTCGTCGGCCTGTCGGTGCGTACGAACGCGGCGGGCATCGCTGCCCTGCGCACCCTGGCCGAGCCACTCGGTTATGAAGTCGTGCCGGTGACGGTCACTGGCTGCCTGCACCTCAAAACCGGTGTCACGGCGCTGGACGATGAGACCGTGCTCATCAACGCAGACTGGATCGATCCGTCAGCGTTTGCGGCCTACCGGCAGGTGCCGGTCGATCCGGCCGAACCGTGGGGCGGCAACGTGCTGCGCCTCGACACGCGTTTGCTCATGAACCAGGCCTTCCCGCGCACCCTGGATCGTGTCGCTGGGCTGGGCTATGACATCATCCCGCTCGACATCTCCGAATTCCTCAAAGCCGAAGCCGGCCTCACCTGCATGAGCCTGATCGTGCCGGTTTGACTTGCCGCGTGCCTGGTGTATACTCGACAGCACAGTAACACGACCAACAAACCGCCCCGGCGGAGGAGATATGCCGAACTGCCCGAGTTGTGGAACCTGGAACCCGGACGATAAACGCGTGTGCTGGCGCTGCCAGACCGAACTGCCCAAACCGGCACCGCCCAAAAAGAAACGCCAGCTGACCTCCAACTGGATCCTGATCATCGCCCTGATCATGATCCTGGTCTGGTTTGCGGTGCAGTTCTTTTGGGTTGCGTCGTCGCGCTAAACAGGGTTGATTCACAGCAGCGATCACCAGGGCTGCCGGCACCCGCCGGCAAGCCCGGGCCTGACCATCCCATGACGTCACCGATACCGCCGACTGCCCATGCCCCACCATCACCCGCCGCGGTGGTGGGTCGTTTGCTGGCCTGGGCCGATACCCAGTCACGACCCATGCCCTGGCGCACGCCGGATGCCGCGGGCCGCCGCGATCCCTACCACGTCTGGGTCAGCGAAATCATGCTGCAGCAGACCCAGGTGGCCACCGTGGTCCCGTATTACGAACGCTGGCTGCAGCGTTTTCCAACCATCCCTGCGCTGGCGGCTGCACCGTTGGGTGATGTGCTCAAGGCGTGGGAGGGTCTCGGTTATTACGCTCGGGCGCGCAACCTGCATGAGGCCGCGCAGATCGTCACCACGCACCACCACGGCGAGCTTCCGGCCGAACGCGCCGCTCTGCTGGCGCTGCCCGGGATCGGTCGTTCCACCGCCGGCGCCATCCTGAGCCTGGCGTTTGGCCAGCGTGCGGCCATCCTGGACGGCAACGTCAAACGGGTGCTGAGCCGCGTCTTCGACGTCGATACGCCGCTGGGTGAATCGACCACCGAGAGGCGGCTGTGGGCCCGGAGTGAAGGGCTGGTCGAGGTAGTTACGTCCGACGCGCAGGCCGGCGTGCTCAACGAGGCGCTCATGGACCTGGGCGCCACCGTCTGCCTGCCGCAGAATCCAACGTGCCTGGTTTGCCCGCTGTTGGGCGTGTGCCGGGCCCAGCAGCTGGACCTGCAAGCGGCGCGACCCGTGCGGCGCCCGCGGCATCCCCTGCCCCACTTCGACGTGACCTGCGCGGTGATCCGCGACGATTGTGGGCGCCTGTTGATCGCCCAGCGCCACGCCGGCGGCATGTTGGGCGGACTGTGGGAGTTCCCCGGCGGCAAACAGGAGCCCGGCGAAACGCTCGAGGCCTGCCTGGCCCGCGAAATCGAGGAAGAGCTGGGCATCCAGATCGAGGTAGGGACCAAACTGGTGTCGGTACCGCACACTTACACCCACTTGAAAATCACCCTGCACGCCTTCGAGTGCCGCTGGGTATCAGGCACCCCGCAAACTCTTGACGTCGCCGCCTGGGCCTGGGTCGAGACCGCCGATCTGGACCGGTACGCCTTCCCCGTAACCGATCAAAAGGTATTACGCGCCCTCAAAGCACAGCTTTCCACCGCGCATGCGGATGGCTAACCGCGAATAACGCCAATCAGCGCTAATCTTTTTGGCTCAGTGTGTTCCGCGCAACCTTATGACATTAATCCGTTCCAATATCCGTTCAATCCGTTCCCCGGGGGTGGGACCGTGTCCCACCCGCGTTGACAGTAATCCGTTCAATCCGCTCCCCGAATCCGTTGACAGTAATTCGCTCAATCTACCCCCACACAACCCCAACCCCTGGCCCCCAACCCCCAACCCCTATCCCCCTCTCCTCAACGCCCTCCGCAGCACCTTGCCATTCGACGTACGCGGCAGCGAGTCCACGAAGGTCACGCGATGCGGACACTTGTAGCGGGCGAGGTGTTCGGCGGCATAGGCAAGCACAGTGTCGGCTGTGAGTGCGGCGTCGGGCAGGCGTACGATGTAGGCAGCAATCAGGGTCTTACCCGGCTCGACCTCCTCGCCGATCACGGCACAGTCGGCCACACCTGGCAGGTCCTTGAGCACACGCTCGATCTCGAACGGCGAGACGCGATAGCCGAAGCTTTTAATGATATCGTCCTTGCGCCCCAGGAACCAGATGTACCCGTCGACATCGCGCCGCGCATAGTCGCCGGTAAAGAACCAGCCATCGCGCCGCACCTGCGCTGTTTCGTTGGGCAGGTTCCAGTAGCGCAGAAACAGGCCGGGATCGTCGTCTCGGATGCAAATCATGCCCTCGACGTGGGTCGGCACGGGCTGCAGTTCACCATCCAGCAGCGCCACGGTGTGACCGGGCTGTGGGAAACCGACCGTGCCCGGACGAATCGGGCGGTGGGGGGTTTGTGACATGTAGTAGGAACACTCGGACATGCCAATCGCTTCGTAGATGTCGAGCCCAAAGCGCTGGCGCCAGCCGTGCAGCACATCGTCCGACAGGTGCTCGCCCGCGCACATGCAGTGGCGCAGTGTGGGCACGTCGGCTGCGCTGGCACTCGTTTTCTGCAGGATCTGCCGGTAGATCGTTGGCACACCGATGAAAATGGACGCCGCGTGGCGAGCCATCAGGCGCGGCCAGACCGCGGCGTCGGGCGTGCCTTCGTACACGAGCACCGTGTGCCCCAGGAAAAGCGGGTCCATCATGCCCGTGCCGAGCACGTAGGTCCAGTTGAACTTGCCCGAATGCAGGATGCGGTCTTGGTCCCCAAAAGCGAACCAGTTTTCCCACGCCGGCGCATGCCCCAACAGGGCGCGATGGGCGTGCAGCACCCCCTTGGGATAACCGCTGGTGCCGGACGTGTAGACCAGGTAGGCGGGGTCGTCGGCGCGCGTGGGGTGCGGCTCAGCCAGGGGCCTGGTGTGCGCCAGGAGGGTCGCCAGATCATGCACCGCCAGCCCGCCGCCGTCGGGCAGGTCACCGGGGCCGGTCAGGACAAGGTACCGCAGCGTGGTCAGCGGCGTGAGGTGCATCTGCAAGGCCGGCCAGGCGTCCTTCTCGGTCACGATCACCGTCGCCCCGGCGTCGCGGGCCAGGTAGGCCACCTCCTCACCCGTCAGCAGCGTCGAGACCGGCACGGCGACCGCACCACGCTTCAACGTGCCCAAAAAGACGATGGGGTAGGCCAGGCTGTTGGCGAGGCAAATCAAAACACGCTCACCCGCTTCCAGTCCGATCTGCTGCAAAAACCCGGCAAAGATGGCCGTGGCATCTGCCAGTTCGGCGTAGGTCATTTGGGTGGTGCCACGAACTTCGTCTTCGACGATCATAGCGGTACGCTGGGCGATTGGACCATCGCGGTGGGCATCGGTACACGCGGCACCGATGTTGAACCAGGTTGGAATCGTTGGCAGTGGCGACATGGGAGCCAATTTTTCTGATGGCTTTCACATTTATTACGAACTTGACAGACGCCTGAAATGGCCGTATCATACCGTCTTACCCCTACAGTCCCGTAGGGGGCATGCATTGCCCGTTCCAATGCGACTCGCATCACCGGTGGAACATGGTTGACATTCTACTCGCCCATTCCTACTTTCTCAAATACGATGCCAAGCAG
>CAYUCC010000065.1:0-30836 GCA_964443225.1 uncultured Anaerolineae bacterium | reverse complement strand
GGGGGGGGGGGGGGGGGGGGGGGGGGGGGGGTGGGGGGGGCGGGGGGGGGGGGGGTGGGGGAAAGCCTCATCGAGTACGTAGGTGCTCCCCTATCCCCCAACCCCTATCCCCCAACCCCTAGTCCCCATCCCCCATCCCCTAAAACAGCCCTACGACGCGGCCCTGGTCGTCCAGGTCGACACTCATGAATGCCGGTCTGGAGGGGAGGCCGGGCATGGTGCGCATCTCACCGCAAAGGGGATAAATGAAGCCGGCGCCGACCGATGCCCGCACCTCACGGATGGGCAGGGTGAAACCGCTGGGTACGCCCTTCCATGCGGGCTCGTGCGACAGTGAGAGGTGGGTTTTGGCCATGCAGATGGGCAGTTGGTTGAAGCCGGCCGCTTCATAGGCTTTGAGCTGCTGCTCCGCTTTGGGGTCATACACCACGTCCGCTGCACCGTAGACCCTCTGAGCAATGGTTTCGATCTTCTGTTTGAGTGTCCACTCCAGGGGATACAGGAACTCGAACGCCTCGGGCTGCGCCTGGTTGCACGCGGCAATCACCGTCTCCGCCAGTTCCAGCGCCCCTTCGCCACCCTCCGCCCAGTGATCGCTCATTACAGCGCCCGCAGCACCCGCCGCCAGGGCCGCCTCGGTGACCAGCCGGATCTCGGCCTCGGTATCGTGGCTGAAACGATTCACCGCCACAACGACGGGGACGTGGAACAGGCGCGCAATCTCGATGCAGCGCTGCATGTTGGCCACCCCTTTTTCCAGCAGCGGCAGGTTCTCGTCGGTGTAGGCCTTGTCCAGCGGCCGGCCGGCCACCACCTTGGGACCACCGCCGTGCATCTTCAGGGCGCGGATCGTGGCCACCAACACAACCGCCGAGGGGCGCAGGCCCGAATAGCGGCATTTGATATTCATGAACTTCTCCATGCCGATGTCCGCCCCAAAACCCGACTCAGTCACGACGTAGTCACCCAGCTTGAGGGCAATCAGGTCGGCCAGAATGGAGGAGTTCCCGTGGGCGATGTTGGCAAATGGCCCGGCGTGGACGAAAGCGGGCTGCCCTTCCAGCGTTTGCATCAGGTTGGGCATGATGGCATCGCGCATGATCACGGCCATCGCACCGCCGGCACCCAGGTCCTCGGCCGTAATCGGCATACCGTTGCGGCCGTAACCGATCACCATGCGGCTCAGGCGGGCACGCATATCCTTCAGACCGGTGGTCAAGGCCAGGATCGCCATCACCTCCGAGGCGACGGCGATGTCGAAACCGGTCTCGCGCGGCCGGCCATCGGCCTTGTCGCCCAAACCCACGATGATGGAGCGTAAGGCACGGTCGTTCATATCGACGACACGCTGCCACGTGATCGAATACGGGTCGATACCCAGCCGGTGCAGGCCCATCGCCGTCAGTTTGACGTCGTCGTAGTTGTCTTCATGGAGAATCCGTGCGTCGATCGCCGCTGCCAGCAGGTTATTGGCCGCAGACACGGCGTGAATATCGCCGGTCAGGTGCAGATTGAAGTCCTCCATCGGCACGATCTGCGCGTAACCGCCGCCCGCAGCTCCCCCTTTGATGCCAAATGTGGGTCCCATCGAGGGCTGGCGAATACAGGTGATCGGGCGTTTGCCGAGCAAACCCAGGGCCTGCGTCAAACCGACCGTGGTGGTCGTTTTGCCTTCACCCAACGGTGTGGGCGTGATGGCCGTGACGTCGATGTAGTGACCGTTGGGGCGGTCTCTGAACCGTGCATCTTGCAGCACGTCCAGGTGCACCTTGGCTTTGTACTTGCCGTAGACGTCGACATCGTCGATGGTCAGCCCGAGTTGCTCCACGATCTGCGAAATCGGCAGAAGCTGGGCCGCCTGGGCGATGGCAAGATCACTGGGTACCGGCTTGACTTTGTTCACGGGCATGGATGGACCCTCCTTGGTTTTCGCTTCCTTGCGCATTCATCATCGTCGACAGCCCACCGGCTGTCGTGTCGATGGGCCATATTATACAGGGGCACCAGGCGCCCTACCATGACTTACGTCAGGGCCGGGCGAGGTGACCGGGGACGCGTGGATACAGTGTGAACGGCTCAGCGCACACCCACCGGCTGCAGCCCCCAGCGGGCTCGGATGCGGCGCTCCAACGGGCCAAACGCCAGGCGATCGACCACCAGGCCGAGGGCGATGATGACCGCCATCACGCCAATCACCTGGCTCATGTCATTCAGCTCGCGCCCCATGGTCAGCAGCTGTCCCAAGCCCATGCTGACGTACAGCAGCTCGCCCGCCATCAGCGAACGCCAGGCAAAGGACCACCCCAGTTTCATGCCCGAGATCACCGCGGGCAGCGCGGCCGGCAAAATGACGCGCCAGTACAGATGAAAACCGCGTGCCCCCATGGTCTGCGCTGCCCGTAGATACAACGGTGGCGTATTGTGCACACCGTCGGCCGTCGACAGGGATATCGACAGCACGGCCCCCATCACCACCACGAACAGAATGGCCCGTTCCGACAGACCGAACCACAGCAGTGCCAGCGGCAGCCAGCAAATGCTGGGCAGCGCCTGCAGGCCAAGCACGATGCTCCCCACGGTCTCCTGCACGAATTTGACGCGGCCCAACAGCAAACCGAGGGGAATGCCGATCACCAGGGCCAGCACGTAACCCACTACGATCCGCCGCAGGCTGGTGACGATGGCCAGCGGGTAAGCACCGTTCACCGTGCCATCCACCAGCGACTGCACGACACTCGAGGGTGACGGAAAGACGTACGATGGCCAGAGGTGCAGACGAAATAGAATCTCCCACACCGCCAGCAGCCCGGCCAGAAACAGCAGCCTACGCCCCCACGGGCCCATTGATCACCTCCGCAGATGCTGCACGCGTGACTTCGGTGCGCAGATCGGCCAGCACGACGCGTGACGCCTCCACCACCGCCTGGTCTTCGATGTGACGCGGGCGCGGCAAATCGAAATCGAACTCCCGTTTGATCCGACCCGGACGCGACGTCATCAAGACGACACGGTCACCCAAGACCAGTGCCTCCCGCACGTTGTGGGTGACGAACAGAATGGTGGTGCCAATTTGAGCCCAGATGCCCTGCAGCTCCTCGTGCAGCATGTCGCGCGTTTGGGCATCCAGGGCGGCAAAGGGTTCGTCCATCAACAGCACGTCAGGCTCCAATACCAGGGCCCGCGCCAGTGCCACACGCTGTTTCATGCCCCCCGACAGCTCGTGCACGAACGACCGGGCAAAACCGGTCAGGTGGACGAGCTGGAGGTAATGATCTACGCGCCGTTTCCGTTCCTGGGGGGTGATTCGCATGAGCTGTAAACCAAAGGCCACGTTGTCATGGACGTTCAGCCAGGGAAAAAGCGCCGCTTCCTGGAAGATCACGACTCGGTCACGCCCCGGCCCCTGCACGAGTTGGCCATCCACCACCACCGTGCCGCGATCGGGGCTGTCAAGCCCGGCAATGAGGTTGAGCAGGGTCGATTTGCCGCAGCCCGATGGCCCCAACAGGCATACGAACTCGCCCGGCTGCACCGCAAGATCGATATCTTCCAATGCACAGGTCTCACCACGGCTCGTTTTGAAGGTTTTGCCCACCTTGTTGAGTTCGAGTTTCATGTGTTATCCGGCCGGATGATCAGTCTGCGGCGACGGTGGGCATCGATTTGGCCCGCAGGACTTCGTTCAACAGCCCCAGGTCGTAGATCCCCTGCAGATCGGGCTGCTCTTTGAGAAACCCTGCGGCGAAGGCGTGGTCGGCGCTGGTGAACAGCGACTGCGCGATCGGATCGTTGGTCAGCCGCAGGCGCGACCAGGCACCGTCGATCACTTCCGCGGGTAGGGCCTTGCCCGTCAGGCGTGCGATCTCGGCGTTCACCAGGGTCTTGGCCTGGTCAGGGTTCTGATTGGCCCATTCTGTGATCTCGACGTGCGCATCCAGCCATGCCTTGACGAGGTCGGGGTGTTTTTCCAGGAACGGCGTGCTGACGATCACGTGGGCTGTCACAAACTCACCGTCGGGCCAGAGGTCGCGCTCATCCAGGAAGACGCGGCCACCCCCTTCGACGACCAGGCGTGTGGCCCAGGGTTCGGGGACCCATGCGCCATCGATGCGTCCCTGGCGAAACAGGTCGAGGATCTGCGGGTTATCGACCGGAATCACCTGCACCGTGCCGCCATTTTCGATCGGTTTTAAACCCTGGGTGCCCAGGTAGGCACGCAGGGCAATGTCCTGCGTATTGCCCATTTGGGGCGTGGCCAGTTTTTTGCCATCCAGGTCGGCCGCCGTTTGAATGTTGGCTTCTGGGCGCACCACCAGCGATGCGCCGCCGCTGGTGGCGCCGCTCACGATACGCAGTGCCTCACCGCTGCTCTTTTGATAGCCGTTGATGGCCGGGTTGGGGCCGATGTAGGCCAGGTCGAGCTGGTTGGCGAAAATGGCTTCGATGACCGAAGGACCGGCGTTGAACACTTTGGTGTCCAGGGTCACATCGGGCCCCAGCGCCTGGGCGAAGTCACCGCGCGCTGTACCAATCAGAGCCTGACTGTGAGTGATGTTGGGAAAATAACCGACGCGCATCGTCAAGGATGTGTCATCGGTCGATGACGGCACAGGGCTGCCGCAGGCTGCAAGGCCGCACACAGACAGCACAACCAACAGACTGATAGTCGAATAACGAGCAATTGACGCGTGCATGAATCGAACTCCTTTGCGCGCTGGATGGCGCCGCAGCCAACGTGGCACGAGGGGACATCCAGACTAACTGGATCGGCCAGCAGCCGCTGCCGGATCCGGTCGCGCGGGAACATAATCGGCCAGGGTTGCATTATCGACGATGGCTACGATCGCCTCACGCACCTGGCTCATGGCTTGGCGCAGAGGACAGGTGGTTTCGTCGGGGCAGGTGCACGGGTTGTAGGCAATCTGGCTGACACAACTCACGGGGGCAATCGTACCATCGAGCGTACGAATCACTTCACCCAACGTAATGGCCGACGGCGGACGAGCCAGCAGATAACCGCCGCTGGCGCCGAGATGGCTGCGCACCACGCCGGCATGGCGCAGAGACAGCAAAATCTGCTCGAGGAAACGCGCGGGCAGGTTGTTGCGCTGCGCCAGTTCTTTGAGGGGCACCGGTTCGTTGGCGGCTCGCCCCGCCAGGTCGAACAACGCGCGCAAGCCGTATTCACTACGTTTCGAAAGGTTCATCGCATTACCCACTAATTCTACTGAAATAGTAGAGATTCTGGCGCCATTATACATCCGCCTGCACGTTCCTGTCAATTGGCTGGAGACACAAACCCAACAGGCCGGAGGTCTTACGCGCGCCTGTCAAGACGCTGCGGGCTTTTCGCGGCGGTCGGCGGCACCTGGTGCACGAGCGTTGCGCCAGTTTCGACCGCCGTGTTATAATGAGCGCTGCGCCGCCGTAGGAATAAACACACCAGGGGACCTGATGCGCCGGCTCATTTTTCGCCAGCCTGCCCGCCCACTTCTGGCCGCTCTACTGATTCTGCTCTCGCTGCTCCTCGTGGGTACGGCGGGCTATCGTTACCTGGAAGGCATGTCCGTATTGGACAGCCTGTATATGACCGTCACCACGATCACCACAGTCGGTTTTGGCGAGGTGAAACCGCTGTCACCAACGGGGCGCATGTTTACCATGGTGCTGATCTTTGGCGGGGTCGGTCTGGCCGCTTTCGTGGCGAATACGATCCTGACGGCCATCGTGTTCGGTGATCTACGCGGCAGTTTGCTGGTCGAACGGAGGCGGAAAATGCTCAGTCGGCTGACGAATCATACGATCGTTTGTGGATACGGGCGCGTGGGGCGCAACGTGACCCACGAGTTGAAACGCGAAGGTCTGTCGCTGGTAGTGATCGACAAGGACCCGCAGCGGGTGAACAGCGCACAGCAGGCCGGTTTCCTGGCGATTCAGGGCAATGCCGCCAATGAGGCGCAGCTCATCGAAGCCGGTATCCGTCAAGCACGTCATCTCGTGACCGCTGTCAGCTCCGACGCCGAGAATGTGTTCATCGTGCTGACGGCGCGCGGTCTGCAGCCGGACCTCTTTATCGTTGCCCGTGCCAACTACGAGGAGTCCGAACCCAAACTGATCAAGGCGGGTGCGAACCGCGTCATCACCCCGTATTCGATCAGCGGGCGCCGCATGGTCAGCCTGCTGGTGCGGCCCGATGTCGCCGACTTCCTGGATGAGGTGATGCACTCATCGGGGTTAGAGCTGTTTCTCGAGCAGGTAACGGTCCACGCCAGCTCGCCGCTCGCCGGCCAGACGCTGTGGGAAGTCCAGCTGCGCAGCACGACCGGTGTCACCGTCCTGGCCTGTAAACCAGCGGGCGGAGGACTGATAACCGCCCCCCGCCCGGAAATGATCCTCGAACCAGACATGTTGTTGATCGTGCTGGGCACCCAGGATCAGCTGCGCGCACTGGCCGCGATGGCAGGGGAATCGACCACGCACATGCACCGCTCCGGTGCGAACAACTAGCGACCGCTCATCCACGTGAATCGACGCCAATGATTTGCGACCGCAAATGTGCGCGAATCGACGCGAATTAGGCAGAATGGTGTGTGACGGTGCGTACCGCGTGCACGAAAGAGACTCCGGCACACACCGTCACTCCAGAACCATTCGCGCAGATTCGCGTGGATTCGTGGTAAATAACCATTCGCGCCGATTCGTGGTTAATGATCCTTGGCGTCGATTCGTGGTCACCCACCGAGGCGCTGGATGGAGATCGTGACCTGTTCGTCACCCACCTTGACGGTCTGCTTTGCGCCATCGAGCGTCCCTGGCTGCATGCGCGTCGCCAGGGTTTCGCGGCGAATGGTGTCGGCAAAGCTCTGGAAGGCCGCGGCGCTCTCGCCGCTGGCCATGTAGGCCAGTTCGATCCGATCGTCGATGGCAAAGCCGGCATCTTTGCGCAGGGTGTTGATCGCACGCACCAGATCGCGTGCGTACCCCTCGGCCACCAGGTCGGGCGTCAGGGTCGTATCGACGGCCACGGTGACGCCGCGGTCGCTGGCCACGGCCAGCTGGCCACGCGATTCGGTTTGGATCAGCACATCCTCGCCGGCCAGCGTGATCGTTTCGCCGGCGATCTCGAACGTGAGTGCGCCGCCGCTCTGTAAGGTCGTGGCTGCCTCCACAGGATTGAGGGCAGTGAGTGCGCTGCGGACGGCCGGGAAGTTTTTGCCCAGGCGCGGTCCCAGCAGGCGGTTGTTGGGCAGCAGCCTGTAGTTGACCAGCTCACCCACCTCGGCGACCACTTCGATCGTCTTGACGTTCAACTCGTCCATCAGCACGTCAGCCAGCTCTTCCAGGTCGGCCCGCGCCTGGGCGCGGGTGACGTGTACCTGGGCACGCGCCAGGGGCTGGCGCAGCTTGACATCGGCGGTGCTGCGGGCGGCACGTCCCAGGCTGGCCACCGTCACCGCCAGGCCCATCTTGTCCAGCAGGCGGCGGTCGAGCGCCGCGGCATCGACGGCCGGCCATTCGCAGTGATGCACGCTCAGCGGCGCACCGGCATCGACGCTGCGTACCAGGTTCTGGTACATCGCCTCCGACACGAACGGCACGAACGGTGCCAGCAGTTTGTCCAGCGTCACCAGGACGTGGTAGAGCGTGGCATACGCCGCGCGTTTGTCGTCGTCCACCTCGCCCTTCCAGAAGCGGCGGCGCGAACGGCGCAGGTACCAGTTGGAAAGGTCATCGAGCAGGGATTCCAGCGTGCTCACGGCGCGCATCGAGTCGAATTCTTCCAGGGCGCGCGTCACCGCCAGGGTCGTTTCATCCAGGCGGGCCACGATCCAGCGGTCGAGTTGGGCGTTGGCATACACGGGCGAGGTTTGGTCGACGCGGGGGGAATCCAGTTCGATCTCCAGGCTCCAGTAGCCCGCTTCCGGCTCCCAGCCATCCAGGTTGGCGTAGTTCACCAGGAACGCGTACACATTCCACAGCGTGATCAAAAAGCGGCGGCGCGCCTCGTCGCCCAGTTTGTAGCCGAAGAGCAGGTTCGATTCGGGCCGGTGGTTGGCGAACAACCAGCGCATGACGTCGGCCCCCATCGTATCGGCCGCTTCGTTGAACTCGATCGAGTTGCCCCACGATTTGTGCATCTCGCGTCCGTCTTCGGCCAGCAGGCTTGCATAACCGAGCACGTTGCGGAAGGGTGCGCGCCGCGCCAGCACCGTGCTCTGCGCCAGCAGGCTGTAGAACCAGTTGCGGAACTGGCCGGGAAAACTTTCGGTGATGAAATCGGCGGGGAACCACTTGGCCCAGTATTCTGGTTTCTCACGAAAGTGCATCGTGCTGAAGGCGACGATGCCCGCATCGAGCCAGGGATTGCCCACGTCCTTGATACGCGTGGCACGCCCACCGCAGGCCGCGCAGGCGACCTTGACCGCGTCGATGTAGGGCCGGTGCGGGGTATGACCCTGGAACATCTCCCACCCTTCGATCGCACGTTCCTTGAGCTCGTGATCGCTGCCGATGACGTCGAAGTGACCGCACGTTTCGCACACCCAGATCGGCAGGGCCAGGCCCCAGTAGCGCTTTTTGCTGATCATCCAGTCGTGCATGTTGCGCAGCCAGTCCATCTCGCGCTCGTAACCAAAGCCGGGAATCCAGTTGATGTCACCCACCACATCCATGATCTGGTAACGCAGGCTGGCCTCTTTTTCGGCCTCGCTCAACGCCTCGCGCGGCTTGTCGTACACCTGGCCCATGCTGATGAACCACTCGTCCACCAGGCGGAAGATCAGCTCTTCACCGCAGCGCCAGCACGTGGGGTAGCGGTGTGTGTAGCGGTGCAAACGGTACAAAGAACCCGCCGCCCGCAGATGGTCGAAGATCGGCTGCGCCACGCTGGCGACGTGTTGGCCCGTGAGCCAGCCGAAATTTTCGACGTACACCCCGTTTTCGTCCAGCGGAGCAACGACCGGCAGGTTGTACTCTTTGCTCAGAGCGAAGTCTTCAGCACCGCATCCCGGGGCGATGTGCACGATGCCGGTGCCCTCTGCCTCACCGACGTCCTTCCAGCCAATCACGCGATGGGCGTAGGGTGCCGGGGTGTGGCACGCAAAAGCATCGCTCACACTCGGCAGATCATCGAACGGGCCGGTGTATTCCCAGCCCATCAAAGCCGAGCCCGGCAGCTCCTCGAGGACCTCGTAGCTGCCCTTGAGGCTGGTTTTGAGCGTGCCTTTGGCCAGGTAGTAGATCCAACCATCGTCCTGCCGCACTTTGACGTAGGTCAGGTTGGGGCCAACCGCCGCCGCCACGTTGCTCGTCAACGTCCATGGTGTGGTGGTCCAGACTAGCAATGCTTCCTGGTTTCGTCCGACCAGCGGAAAACGCACGAAAACCGACTCATGGGTCAGATCGCGGTAACCATCCGTAACGATTTCGTGCTGGCTGATGCCGGTGCCGCAGCGATAGCACCACGGCATCACGTCCGTACCCTTGTAGAGCCAGCCTTTTTCGTGGCAGCGCCGCAGAAAGCCCCAGATTTGGTAGTTATTCTCGTTGCTGAAGGTGAAATACGAACCACCCAGCTCTGGCATCCCCAGGCGGCCAACGATTTGTTCGACCGAATCGGTGACGGTGCCGTCGACACCCTGCGTCGTGACCGGCTGCATGGGATCTTCCGCCAGCAGGGCGCGCAGGCGCCGCAGCTCCTGCGCATCATTCCAATCCATCCAGTAGCCAAGCCGAATCGACTGTTCCGTCATCAATGCCGCGTAATCGAGGACACGCATCTTACACAGCTTGACGAACTCGGCCAGGCCAAAAGCCTCGATGTCGCGCTTGGACTTGAAGCCCAGGTCCTTTTCGACGTTGACTTCGACCCACAGACCCTGGCAGTCGAAGCCGTTCTGCCAGCGTTGGTCATAACCCTGCATGGCCTTAAAACGCTGAAAGATATCCTTGTAGGCCCGGCCCCAGGCATGGTGCACACCCATCGGGTTGTTGGCGGTAATCGGCCCATCCAGAAAGCTCCAATATTTGGAACTTCCGGCGCGCAGCGCACGCAGCCGGTTGAAAGCATCGGTCTCCTGCCAGAAACGCAGGACATCGTGCTCCAGCGCAACAAAATCGACTTGATTGGATACGTCTTGAAAGGCCATGACCTGACTCCGATTCAAACACCGCACGCGGCGGACGTGCAAACGCAATACCGCAGACAAACCGCTTGTTCAGGCCTATAGGATACGGCGAAATGCAGGAAGTGACAAATTTCCCAGGGGACTGTGTAAACCGCAAAGCTGTTCGTGAGGCCAGTGGCCCCATGTTTTCTACAAAAAGCTCGGCAGTGAGGAGTGCCGCACCCCCAGGTGCGGCACAGCCTCTCCACGAAAGCGGGTCCGCACCTGGGGGTGCGGACTCCTCGGCACTGAGGAGTTTTTTGATAGAACGCACAGGGCACACAGAAAAATAGGGATTCTGTGTGCCCTGTGTGTTCTCTGTGGTTACATCCGGCTTCGATGTGATGTAACTACGACCAGTTCTCCAGGGCGTTTTTGACGGCGGCGCAGAACGCGTCGGCCGTGGCACCGTCCAGGATGCGGTGGTCGTAGCTGAAGCCGAGGGTGGTCATTGGCAAAAAGGCCAGGTGATCGCCGGTATTAGCCTCGAGCGGGCTGCCTTTGCTGACCACCACCGGTTGTTTTTCGATGGCACCAACCCCCAGGATACCGGCCTGGCCATCGTGGATGATCGGTGTTTGGAAGCGGCTGCCGCTGGTACCGTAGTTGGTCAGGGTAAAGGTGCCCTCTTGCAGCTCGGCGGGCTTGAGCTGGCCGGCGCGCGCCCGTTCCGCCAGGTCATTGACCACGCGTGCCGTCCCCATCAAATTCAGGTCCGAGGCGTGTTTGATGACCGGCACGATCAGGCCACCAATCCCGTTTTTATCCGGCGGCAGGGCAACCGCCACACCGATGTGGTAAAAGCGTTTGATCACCACCCCCTCGTCGGTCCAGCGCGCATTGGCCACCGGCACCGCCTGCAGACCGGTTACGATTGCCTGCACCAGGTAGGCCGTGACTGTGAGATTGACACCGGCTGCGGCATATTCGGCCTTGTGTGCCTTGCGGTGCGCCAGGACGGCGGCCATGTTCACGTCCCACATCGTCGTCACGTGCGGGATGCCGAAAGCACTCTGCATCGTATTGCGGGCAATCAGCTGGCGCATGCGGCTGTGCGGAATGAAGTCTTCGCCGGCCTGGGGTGCAGCGGCGGGTGCGGGTCGCGGCACGACCGGCGCGGGTGGTTGGACCACCGGTGGCGGTGCGGCCGTGACGGCGGGCGGCGGTGTGGCTGGGGCTGGACGCGGGTGCACGGTGACCGTGTGGCCAGCGGCACGGCTGGCGATTGCGCTCAGCACGTCGTATTTGGTCACAGCGGCCAACGGCCGGTCACCGGCCAGGGCGCGCAGATCGATGTTGTTTTCGATCGCCAGGCGTGCCACGGTTGCATTGGCCAGGTTGGCCAGTTCCGGATCGCGCAGGACCGCCGATTCGGCGGGCGCTGGTGATGCCGGGGCCTCGTACGAAAGGACGTCCTCCTTGGTCACCTGGCCGCGCGGCCCCGTTCCCTTGACGGACTCCAGTTCGATCCCGCGCTCTTCGGCCATGCGGCGGGCGACCGGTGTGGCCTTCGGTTTGTCGCTGACCTCGGCAGCCACGGGTGCCGCCGGCTCGGGTGCGGGTGTTGCGGCGGCTGGTGCCGTGGGTGCAGCAGCGGTCACTGTCTCGCCGGCAGCACCGATGACCGCAAGCACCGGATCGGCGGGCATGGTTTCGCCGTCGCGGTAGTTGATCTTGAGGATCGACCCGGCGATGGGTGACGGCACCTCGGTATCGACCTTGTCGGTGGCGACTTCGAGCAGGGCATCGCCCGCCTGAACCGTATCTCCCTCTTTGACCAGCCAACGGGTGACAGTGATCCCGTCGACACCTTCCAACTGATCGGGCAGCTTGATCTCAGTTGCCATGGCTGCGCTCCTTATCCAGCAGTGGGGTCCCGTCCAACATCTCCAGCACCATGGCCTTGATCTGCCGTTTGCGCGGGAGCATTTCTTCCTCCAGCGTCATCGACACCGGGATCGAAACCGGGGGTGCGCCCAGGCGACGTGCGGGTGCTTTCAGCAGGTAGGGCGCCTCTTCGTACACACGCGCGACAATCTCGGCGCCGATGCCGTTGTTGGCATACGACTCGTGCACGGCAAGCAGGTGTCCGGTCTTTTGCACCGAATCCAGCACCGTTTCCATATCGAGCGGCACGATGCTGCGCAGGTCGACGACCTCTACGTCGATGCCGTACTCCTTTTGCAGCTCGTTGGCCGCCTGCACGGCCTCCAGCACACAGAAACTGAAGGTGGCAATGGTCAAGTCCTTACCGGGGCGGCGCACGATGGCCTGGCCCAACGGCACGGTGTACTCGTCGCCGGCCGCGGGGGCCTCACCCTTGGTGAAGTAGAGCAGCTTGTGTTCCAGGAATACGACAGGGTTGTTGTCCCGAATGGCCGCAACCAACAGACCCTTGGCATCGTAGGGTGTCGAGGGGGCAACGACTTTGAGACCCGGGAAGTGCGCCAGGGCGCTCTCGACCGACTGGCTGTGCTGGGAGCCGTACCGTTTGCCGCCGCCCTGCTGGCCGCGAATGACCAGCGGCACCTGGACCAGGCCGCCGTACATGTAGCGCATCTTTGCTGCCTGGTTGAGGATTTGGTCGGCCGCAACCAGAAAAAAGTCCATGTACATAAGCTCGATGACGGGACGCATGCCGACCATGGCAGCGCCAATGGACATCCCAATGAACGCCTGCTCGCTGATGGGGGTATCGAGCAGGCGCTTGGGGCCAAATTCGTCGATCAGGTTACGCGTGACGCGAAACAGTCCGCCGTAATAGCCCACGTCTTCGCCGATAATAAAAACATTGGGGTCGCGGCGCATCTCTTCTTTCAGCGCCTCGTTGATGGCCTGAATATACGTTGTTGTACGCATCATGATGACGGGTTTCCTTCCTCGATCTAGGCGGCAAAAACGTCGACATAGGCCTCGGCGGGGTCGGGCCAGGGGCTCTTTTCGGCAAACTCGACGGCCGCCTGAACCTCGGTTTCGACCGCCTGGCGAATCTGTTCCAGTTCTGCGGCGTCCACACCCCGTTCGAGCAGCTTGCTGGTGAGCACGGCCAACGGCTCGTGCTGGCGCTGGTAGTCGATCTCCTCTGGGGTGCGGTAGGTTTCCAGGTCACCCGCCATGTGGCCGGACAGGCGGTAGGTCAGGCCTTCGATGAAGGTGGGGCCTTCGCCGGCACGCGCCCGTTCCGCAGCACGACTTACAGCATGGTAAACCACCTCGACGTCGTTGCCATCGATTTGCTCACTGGCCATGGCGTAGGCACGGGCAAACAGGTAGATCTCGGAGGGTGAGGAGGTGCGCCAGGTGGGGGTCATTTCCGAATAGCGGTTGTTTTCGCAGTAGAAGATGACCGGCAGTTTCCATTTGCTGGTGATGTTGAACGTCTCGTGCATGACACCCTGGAACATCGCCCCTTCGCCGAAGAAGGTAATCGCCACGCGACCTTCACCGCGCAGGTGGCTGGCCAGGGCCAGGCCGGCGGCGTGGGGCACCTGACCACCCACGATGCCGTTACCGCCGTAAAGACCCAGACCGGGGTCCATAAAGTGCATCGAACCGCCTTTGCCTTTGGCGAAGCCAGTGGCGCGGCCCAACACTTCGGCCATGGCCACCTTGGGGTCCATGCCGCGCGCGAGGGCATGGTGGTGGCCACGATAGGTGTGGGTCACGTAATCGTCGGCGCGCAGGGCAGCTGCCATGCCAACGGCGGAACCTTCGTGCCCGATGGCGGTGTGCATGGCACCACCAATCTTGCCCGAAACCGCCATCTCCAGCAGCGACTCCTCCACGCGCCGGATCAGAACCATCCGTTGGTACATCGTTTTGAGTTGCTCGATGGGGAGCGGAACAACTGGACTTGTCGACTCTGCGGCACTCGACCACAGATCGGTGGTCAACGAATTAGACATACCGCGTCCTTCCTGTTTATCGTTGGACGGCTCAACCGCTGCGAACGACACAACGGCGGCCGGCTGTCGCTGCGCGCGCATAGATTCTGAATCCGGGACATGGGGCCAATCGACGGTGAGTGGGAACCTGGTGTGCGCGCGGCGTAGTTGTTGTGTGCCTCACGCGGGCCTTGCACGGTATTTGTACCGATCAAGTGCCCGGCGGGTGTTTGGGGTCATTATACTTGTGCCAGAAACGATCTCCAAATAGAACCTACCCCAACCCTCTATTGACAAACCACAGAATGACCCTTAGAATACATCCATATGCAGTATCTTCCTGATTCGACCCGCCCACTCAATCTGGCCCATCGCGGGGCGTGTGCCGTCGCGCCAGAAAATACGGTCGGTGCATTTTTACGCGCCATCGAACTGGGTGCCGACGGCGTCGAGCTCGACGTGCAGATGAGCGCCGATGGCGCCGTCGTGGTGTGCCACAATGTCGATGTGGAAAAAACGAGCGACGGCCACGGCCGCATTGCCGATCTGACTTTGACGCAGCTGAAGGCGCTCGATTTTGGCGGCTGGTTTGGACCAGAGTTCAAGGACGAGCGCATCCCCACGCTCGACGAGGTGTTCGACAGTCTTGGTGCCCAGGTCCTGGTCAATATCGAGCTCAAGACCGAGTCGCTGCGCAGCCATGGGCTGGAGGCCGCCGTGGCCGGCATTATCGCCCGGCGGCGGGTCCACGATCGTATCATCGTTTCGTCGTTCAACCCGGTGGCGCTGCGGCGTCTGCGCCGGTTGGACCCGCAGATCGAGATCGGTTTGCTGTACGCACCGAACCTGCCGATCTTCCTGGCCCGCGCCTGGCTGCGGCCCTGGGTTCGGCCGCAGGCCCTGCATCCCGAACATACCCTGGTCGATGCCGCTTACGTGGCGTGGGCGCGGGGCCATGGGTACGCAGTCAACACGTGGACGGTCAACGACGAAACAAACATGCGCCGGCTCACTGACTTGCGCGTCACCTCGGTGATCACCGACTATCCTGATCGCCTGGCGGCCATAGGGTCGTCGAACATCGCACATCCAGAGAGGAGCTGAACGATGGGAACCATTGCCGACCATATTGCCGCGGGTGTCGTGACGGGCAACAAGGTCCAGGAAGTTTACGCCTACGCCAAGGCAAACCAGTTTGCGCTGCCGGCGGTCAACACGTCCGGCAGCAATACGATCAACCCCGTGATGGAAACGGCGCGCGACATCAACTCCCCGGTCGTGCTGCAGGTCTCACACGGTGGCGCGGCGTTTGTGGCCGGCAAAGGCCTCAAGCTCGACGGGCAGCGGGCGACGATCGCCGGCAGCATTGCGGCGGCGCGGCACGTGCATGAGCTGGCCGCGTCGTATGGGGCGCGGGTGATTCTGCACACAGACCACTGCGCCAAAAAGCTGCTGCCCTGGATCGATGGCCTCCTGGATGCCGGGGAGGAGTTCTACAAAGCCCACGGCATTCCCCTGTACAGCTCGCACATGCTCGACCTTTCGGAGGAACCGATCCACGAAAACATCGAGATCTGCAAACGCTACCTGGAACGCATGAGCAGGATGGGGATGACGCTCGAGTTCGAACTGGGCATCACCGGTGGCGAAGAGGACGGTGTCGACCATTCCGGGGTCGCCAAGTCGCGTCTGTACACGCGGCCCGAGGACGTGGCGAATGCCTACGAGGAGCTGATGAAGGTCAGCGACCGTTTCACCGTGGCGGCGGCGTTTGGTAACGTCCATGGGGTGTATGCGCCGGGCAACGTCCAGCTGCGACCTTCGATCCTGTGGGACGCCCAGGTCTACGTTCAGCAGCAGTTTGGCACGGGGGAAAAACCGCTCAACCTCGTGTTCCATGGGGGGTCTGGCTCCAGCCTGGCCGAGATTCGTGAAGCGATCTCCTACGGCGTCATCAAGATGAACATCGACACCGACCTGCAGTGGGCGCTGTGGGACGGGGTGCGTGCGTACTACCAGGCCAATGAGGGATACCTGCAGAGTCAGATCGGTAATCCGGACGGGCCGGAAAAGCCAAACAAAAAATTCTACGATCCGCGTGTCTGGCTGCGCAAAGGCGAAGAGTCGTTCAAGGCGCGGCTCATGCAGGCGTTCGAGGATCTCAACAACGTTGATACCCTGGCCTTGAGCGTCTAAACAGCAGGAAACGGAGGTCTTCCATGCAATCAACGGGCGTCATGCAGCGATTTGCGCTGCTCAAGGGATTCAACTGGAAAGTCATCCTGATTCGATTTATCGTCAACGCGGTGGCTCTGTTGATCACGGTCCTTCTCGTCCCTGCCGTCGGATTCGTCGACTGGCAGTTTGGCACCGTCTTCCTGCTGGCGTTGGGATTGGGCATCCTGAATGCACTGATCAAACCCATCCTGCAGTTTCTGACGCTCAATTTCATATTCGTGACCTACGGCTTGATCGTCGTTGTCATCAATACAGTGGTGCTGTACCTCCTGGCCTTCTTCTCGCAGCGTTTTGCGGTCGACCGTCTCTTCTGGGCCATCGTGGCCGCCCTGCTGCTGGGGCTGTTGAGCAGTCTCCTGGAAAACCTGCTCGGCGCCACGCTGCCCATAATGCCCGAAAAACACGCAGACCTGCGCAAGAAGCTGCAGAAGGAAGTACCCACCACCGCCCAGATCGTCGAGACGCTGGTCGAACCGCCGACACCCCTGACCCCGGTCGAAGCAGAACCGGCGCCTGTCACTTTGCCCGACGTCGCGCCTGCAACAGAAGTGCCGCCATCAGAAGGGTCAGCGCCGGCGGCCAGCGCCGCGCCCATAACCGGGGGACTGCCAGCCACCCCCGCAGACCCCGTCGCTGACGCACCAACACCCGTCCAGACCGCAGGAGGCTGAACATGGAACGGTCGACGCTCGATAAGCTGCGCGAGAGTCTGCGCATCCAGCAAGTGTACAACGTATTTCTACGGTACGGGCTCGACGAGTTGTTCAGCCGCTGGGAGTTACTGAATGACTTCCGGCATACGATGCAGCGCTGGGTCTGGGACCTGCCTGAAGACTTGTCCAAGCTCAGCTCACCGGTCAAAATGCGTCTCATGCTGCAGGAACTGGGCCCAACGTACGTCAAAGTGGGTCAGATCATCTCCAGCCAGGCGTCCGTCATCCCGCACGAATGGGAGGTCGAGCTGGAAAAGCTGCAGAGCAGCGTCGCGCCGTTTCCCAGCGACCAGGTGCGGGAGATCATCATCGAGGAGCTTGGCAAGCCACCCGAAGAGCTATTTGCCACCTTCGAGGTCACGCCCTTTGCGGCCGCGTCGACGGCACAGGTCCACCGTGCCACGCTGCACGACGGATCGCCCGTCGCCGTCAAAGTGCAGCGGCCGCACATCCGGCCCCAGATGAAGGCCGACCTCGGCATCATGGAAAACGCCGCGCGTGTGCTGGCGTCCCGCTCGATTCAGGCACGCTCGCTCGACCTGGTGGGCATGGTCGAGCAGTTTGGCACCAGCGCGTTACGCGAGCTGGACTACACGGGCGAAGCGTACAACGCGTATAAATTGACACGCAACATGACCGGTTTGCCTGGCGTGCATATCCCCATCGTGTATGCCGAGCTGTCCACGACAAAAATCCTGACCATGGAGTTCGTGCGTGGGGTCAAGATCAGCAACCTCGCTGCCATCGACCAGGCCGGGATCGATCGTACCACGCTGGCGGCCAATACGCTGCGTGCCATGATCAAACAGCTGCTGATCGACGGTTTCTTCCACGCCGACCCACACCCCGGCAACCTGCTCGTCAACCTCACCACGGGTGATGTGACGTTCATCGATACCGGAATGGTGGGTGAGCTCGATTTCAACCAGCGCGTCAACCTGATTCAGCTGCTGATTGCGATCCAGCAGCAGGACATCGACGGCATGGCACACGTCATGTTCAACCTGAGCCAGCCCTTTTTGCCGAATATCAACGAAAAGGCATACTACAAGGATTTCGAGCGCTCGATTGGACGGTACGTATTCGCCGGCGCGCAGGCCGACTTTGGACAGATGATCGGCGTGATGTTCGACCTGCTGCGCCAGCACGGCCTGCGCCTCGATCCCAATCTGACGCTGGCGATCAAGGCGCTGATGCAGGCCGAAGCCGTCACGACGCTGCTCTTCCCGGAAGGCGGCATCATGGATGTGGGGGTGCCGATGGTGCGCGACCTGGCGGTTCAGGAGGTCACCGCCGATCGCCTGCTCGAACTGGCGATGAAACAGGTGACCGCCACGGCGCGGGAGTTCCTCAAACGGTTGCCCGACCTGTCGAACGCCTCGCTGAGCTGGTTGGATCAATACCAGCAGGGCCGTTTACAGGTATACGTCGACACGTCCAGCCTGGCCGATACGGTCAGCAAGGTGGGACGCCTGGGACGCCAGATCGTGCTGGCCCTCCTGCTGGTGGGCATGATCATCGGCTCGGCGATTGCCGCCAGTTTCTCCACGGTCACAGGAACGGTATGGGAGAACCTGCCGGTCATTGCCTACTTCGGCTACATCTTCTCGGTGGGCGTCACGGCCTTGGTGGTCATCCGCCTGGTCTGGCGCTGGCTCCGCGGTCGGGATCCGGCGGGCGATTGAGGTGACCAGCGCTCACACGCCGAGATCGTAAATTACCAGCGGTACGCCCACCTGGGGCGCGGTGCTCTCCTCGCCAGTCGTGGCCAGGGCCGTCAGGGTAGACTGTGCGAGCAGGCTGCGGGTAAAGGTGCGGTGCGTGAAGTCGAAATCGAAAGACCGCAGCAGGCTTTGCAGGGCACGGTCGTCGCGCGTGGTTTCGACGACCACCTGGTGGCACTGCCACCCCTCTGCAATCGCCAATGCCTCTTTAACCAGGGCGTGACCGGCGCCGCGTCGCCAGCCATTTTCGGTGACGGCCAGATCGGCAATCCACAGTTCTGGGGTCAGCCAGTTGCCGCGCGGCCGGAGGGCGCCAAGCATCACGCCTACGATCTGACCCTCGATTTCGGCGACACGCAGGACCTGGTTATGGTCCTCCAGCATAGAGCGGTAGACGACGCCTACGGCTTCCATTTGATCGGGCGCCGGTGTGGGTCCACGCAGCTGTGCGATGAGCAAGATGATGTGGAGGATGTCCTGATCCACGCTGGGACGAACAACGATGGCCATGATGATGCACCTCGACCGGACAAAGTGGGCCGCGCGACGGGCCGGTAACCGGATCGATCGCGCTTGACTATTTTAACCGAAGATGCGGCCTCCGCCCAATCGCAGACCCTGGCCTGATGTTTGCCAGGTCACGTGAGGATGGTGGAGGCCCGTAAACATGAAATGAGGCATAGTCTAGGGATGAACGATTTTGTAACAGAGCTTGCCGCGCGTTTCCTGCGCTACGTGCAAATCGATACCCAGAGCAACGAGCAGTCCACAACCATCCCCAGTACGGCGTGCCAGTTCGATCTGCTGCGGCTGCTGGCACAGGAATTGGCCGAAACAGGGGCCACGGACGTGCGGCTGCAGGAAAACGGGTTTGTTTTTGCCACCCTGCCAGCCACGGTCACCGATCGAACCCTGCCGCGGGTGGCGTTCCTGGCCCACGTCGATACGGCGCCGGGCTTCGCAGCCAGCGGCGTGCGGCCGATCGTGCACCGCGCCTACGATGGCACACCGATCGTCCTGCCCGATGACCCGCACCAGGTGCTCGACCCGGCGCACCTGCCCTACCTGCAGCAACAAGTGGGCCACGACATCGTCACGGCCAGCGGCACCACGCTGCTGGGGGCCGACGACAAAGCGGGCGTTGCCATCATCATGACCATGGCAGCGCACCTGCTGGCACATCCCGAGATTCCCCACGGTGAGCTGCGCATCTGTTTCACGTCCGATGAAGAAATCGGCACCGGCATCAACAACCTCGACGTGGCCGATCTGGCCGCCGATTATGCCTATACGCTGGACGGCGGCGCCGTGGGCGAACTCGACTTCGAGTCATTTTCGGCGGACAAGGCCGTGGTCAAGGTAACCGGCGTTTCGGCCCACCCCGGTGAGGCATTCGGCAAACTGGTCAATGCCCTGCACCTGGCGGCCAAAATCATCGATACGCTGCCTCACCACACCAACACACCGGAGACCACCACCGGCCGCCAGGGTTTCATCCACGTCTACGCCCTGAACGGCTCGGCCGCCGCGTGTGAGCTGCACTTCATTCTGCGCGACTTCGAGCGCGATGGATTGGCCCGCCAGCGTGACCTGCTGCGTTCGGTGTGTGCGGCGGTCAATGCCACCGAACCACGTGCCCACATCGAGGTCGGGATCAAGAAGCAGTACCGCAACATGCGTTACTGGCTGGAAAATGACATGCGCCCCGTCGATATGGCGGTCGCTGCCATGCGCGCCTGCGGAATCGAACCGGTGTTCAACCCGGTGCGCGGTGGTACCGACGGCTCCAAGTTGACCGAACGTGGGCTGCTGACGCCCAATCTGTTCACCGGCATGCAGGAGCTGCACGGACCGCTGGAATGGGTCAGTCTGCAGGACATGGCACAGGCGACGGCGGTATGTATCGAGCTGGTGCAGACCTATGCCCGTGCCGGTTGAATCGAGATACAGGCAGCGACTATGAACAGACAACAACTTGTGCAGCGGCTCGACCAGGAGTGGGTGGCCTTCAAGGCATCATATGCAGGTCTCTCGGACGCACAGCTCGAAGCACCGGGCGTCACCGGTGATTGGTCGATCAAAGACCTGATCGCGCACGTCGCCTGGTGGGAAGAGGAAGCGTTGAAGCATCTGCCCCACATCGAGCAGGGCGGCCGGCCGCCGCGCTACTCGACGCAGTACGGCGGCATCGATGCCTTCAATGCGCAGATGACCGAATTGAAACGGGAATTGTCACTGGCCGAGGTGATGACAACCATGGAAGGAACGCACGCTCGCCTGCTGGCGTACGTTCAGCAGGTGCCGGAGGAGCAGTTCGTCGGCGAAACCCGCTTCCGCCGGCGTTTGCGGCTCGACACCTACAGCCACTATCCCATCCACGCCCAGGCCATCCGCGCCTGGCGGGTGCAGCAATCGATTTGAAGAACGAGGAGGTTCTGACATGTCCGATCACACGCCACAAACCATGGGCCAGCAGTTCGGCCGCCGCTCCTGGGCCGAACCCTGGAAGATCAAGATGGTCGAGCCGCTGAACGTGGTCAGCCGCGAAGAACGCCAGCGGGCGTTGGTCGACGCGGGCTACAATACGTTCCTGCTGCGTTCCGAGGACGTTTACATCGACCTGTTGACCGACAGCGGCACCAGTGCCATGAGCGACCGGCAGTGGGCGGGCATGATGCTGGGGG
The DNA here is from genome assembly GCA_964443225.1 of uncultured Anaerolineae bacterium. Lineage (GTDB taxonomy): Bacteria > Chloroflexota > Anaerolineae > SSC4 > Amarolineaceae > SSC4. Next base: position 9,427 of record CAYUCC010000065.1, on the reverse strand, counting down.
ACGAAGCTTATGCGGGCAGCCGCAACTTCTACCACCTGGAAAATGCCGTGCAGACCTACTACGGTTATCGTCACCTGGTGCCCACCCACCAGGGGCGCGGGGCCGAGCACCTGCTGTCGCGTACGGCGATCAAACCCGGTCAGTGGGTCGCGGGCAACATGTATTTCACCACCACACGGCTGCACCAGGAATTGGCGGGTGCCACGTTCGTCGACGTAATCATTGATGAAGCACACGATCCCACCGATTTGCACCCGTTCAAAGGCAACATCGACCTGGGCAAACTGGAGGGGCTGATCGCGCGCGTCGGTGCGGATAACATCGCCTACGTCAGTCTGGCCGGCACGGTCAACATGGCCGGCGGCCAGCCCGTCAGCATGGCCAACGTCAAGGCACTGCGTGCGCTGTGTGATCAGCATGGGATCAAGATCTACCTCGATGCCACGCGCATGGTCGAAAACGCCCTCTTTATCCAGGAGCGCGAAGAGGGATACGCAAGCCACACCATCGCGCAGATCCTGAAAGAATTCTGCGACTTCACCGACGGTGGCTGGATCAGCGCCAAAAAGGACAGCCTGGTCAACATCGGTGGCTGGCTGGCGGTCAACGACTGGACACTTTTCGAAGAGCTGCGCAACCAGGTCGTAATTTTCGAAGGGCTGCACACCTACGGCGGACTGGCGGGTCGCGACATGGAAGCGATGGCGATCGGCATCGTAGAATCGGTGCAGGACGATCACGTGCGCTCGCGCGTCGGGCAGGTGCGTTACCTGGGTGAGCTCCTGACCAATTGGGGTATTCCGATGGTGCAGCCGGTGGGGGGGCACGCCATCTTCCTCGATGCACGGCGTTTTTACCCGCACCTGGCCCAGGACGTATTCCCCGCCCAGACCCTGGCCGCCGGGCTGTTCCTCGACTCTGGCATTCGTTCCATGGAACGCGGCATCGTCAGTGCGGGCCGCAACCCCAAAACGGGCGATCATTACTATCCGAAGCTGGAACTCACACGGCTCACGATCCCACGCCGCGTCTACACCCAGGCCCACATGGACGTCACCGCCGAAGCCGTCAAAGCGGTCTTCGACACCCGCGAGCAGGCCCGCGGTCTCAAAATGGTCTACGAGCCCAAATACCTGCGCTTCTTCCAGGCCCGCTTCGAGCCACTCCCCTGACCCACACAGGGAGCGCCGCCATCGGGCGGCGCTCCCACAAAACCCCAACCCCAGGCCCCCCCCCCCCAAACCCCCAAAACCATTGCACGAAAACCGGAAAAACCGTACAAAACAAACCATGAAAACCGTACCCGGGGAGGGAACCTGTGCCCCATATCCGTTGACAGTAATCCGTTCAATCCGTTCCAAATCATCCGTTCAATCCGTTCCCGGGGATGGGACCGTGTCCCACCCGCGTTGACAGTAATCCGTTCCAATCCGTTCCCGACGCGGCCGTCAACGCCCCCTACTCCGTACTCCGTACTCCCTACTCCGCCAATCCGTTCAATCCGTTCCCTGAATCCGTTGACAGCAATCCGTTGACAGCAATCCGTTCCAATCCGTTCCCCACCCCAAAAAAACGGGAGAGGTAGTTGGCCTCTCCCGTTCTCCTCATGCTAACTCGCGGTGTTCACCTGCAACACTGAACACCACCTACCTTACCTCACGGCGCCTGGTACTGCAGCCGGAACTGCGGCCGCATCCACGTCAGCGGGAAGTCCGACGAGATTGCCTGGAGCTCGGAATTGACATTCCCACTGCCCAGGATCAACACACCGTGGTTGGTGCCCGGATCGTCCAGCCAACCCTGCACCAGTTCTGTGACGTCGAACCACGCCCAGGTACCACCACCGCTTGCCGTCAGCGTGTCCGTTGCCGTGGCGGCACGGTCGCTCGGCCCCATTGCACCAGGCATCTCCCACGATGCGCCGGCGGCAGCCTGCATCCAGGTTGCTTCGCCTTCCGACCATGGTTTGAGCAGCTGATACGATGCCAGAGTGACCGGGTTGCTGGCACTCCAGGTGACGTAGACGCCGATCTTGGCCTCCACAAGCTGGGTCACGCCGGTGATCCCCGTCAGGTCGAACTTCACCAGCGGGCTCTTGACGGCCGGCTGGCGTGCCCACAAGGCGGTATCAGTGCCGTAGTTAGTCGTGTTCGCCCAGGCACTCACATAGGTGTCACTCGTCCCATCGTAACCTGCAGCGCCTTCCTGCAAGGTGACCTCGAACGTATTCAACGCCGGCACGGTGAGTGTGGTCATCGCCGATGCGAGTTCCTGCTGTGTATCGATCTTCATCACGAGGTCGTACAGCGGCCATGCGCCATCAGCAGCACCCACCAGGACTTCGGCCTGGAAGCCGAAATTGACTTCCTGGCCCGCCGCCTGATCACCAATCCAGGCCACGGCGACGATACCGCTCTCGGGTGTGACGGTGTTCTTCAGCGCCTCGACGCCGCCCGCCAGGAAGATTTCACGTGCCCTTTCCATTGGAACGCCGATCGGGAAGGCACCGCCGTAGACGCTGCCATCCACGTACGCCAGTTGGGCGGTGTCGATCGGGACGACCTGGAGCAGACCGGTCTGCAGGTCACCCGCGTTGTGGTTACGTACATCGACGGTAACCGTCGAGCCGACCGGGGCGGTCTCCGGGTCAACCGTGATCGCCGGGTCCATCTTGACGTTCCAGATGCGCACCGTGGCGCGGTCATCGCTTTGGTTCAGAATCTGAACGTACCAACCGTACTGGACCATGGTTTCGCCCGGATTGCCCGAACTGCCGGCATAACCCAGGCCCGTGGCGTACGAATAGCACAACAGCTGACCTGCCAGATTGAGCTGGCTGCAGTTGAAGCGGAACCGATCGGTCCCGTTGTAACCCGGTGCGTTAACGCCGTAGGCTGCCATAGCGGGCATGACGGTGCTGGCGTCCCACTGTTTGGTCATCCAGCGCGGCGATGTCTGGCCATACGGGCTGGCGGGTACGAACTCGGCCCCCGGATAGTAACCCATCGCATCGCTGAAGGTGTTGGCAGCTGGCCGGCCGGCATAGTTGTGCCAGTTGGAACCCGCACGGTACGGATCTCTGTGACTGAAATCGATGCTGTCGACGAGCGAGAAGGTCGCATCACGCATCTGGCCGCGGTGGGCGAGGTTGGCGTATTCGTTCGGGTACGTGCCAACAAAGTCCGGATCGCGGTACGGTTCCGGATGCGCATCGAGCACCAGCATACGCCCCTTGGGACCAAAGCTCGGGAAATCAGCCAGGTAATGCCACACTTCGTTGTCGGAGTAGAAGTTGTTGTTGTACCACACCAACAGACCGGAATTGGCCGGCCCGAAGCGCCAGCGTGACTCACCCAGGGCGCTGTCGTAGCCGCCCGTCTCGCCCACGTTGCGCCACTGCAGGTAGAAGTTCTGGGTGAAAGTCTGCGAACCGTCGTTGCGTGTCCACGGCTCAGCGTAGGTCCAGTTGGCATCACCACCTTCGGCATCGTCGGCGAACAGGGTGGTCGTGTCGGCCATGACCATGACGTTGTCCATGAACGAACCGGCTTCGGTGGTGGCCCAGTCGGTCATGTACCAGAAGCGCAGGGAGACCGATTGTCCGGCAAATGCGCTCAGGTCGAAGGTCTGCGCCTGCGGACCCGGGAATTCGTCGTTATGACCGGAGAAACCGCCAATACCAGCCCCGCACAGGTCGTCCGGGAATCCGTACAGGCCGCCGATCCAACCGGCATCGTGCTCACATGACGTGTTCGCATTGGTGAGCGTCGTCCAGGTGGTGCCGTCGGTCGAAGCCTGCACCCACAGGAAGTCCCACGCCTCTTCGATGCTGTAGGCCAGATCGAAAGAGAGGGTTGCGGCTGGGGAGGCGGGCAGGGCGATCGGATTGACCGTCGTCATCATGCCGTTGGCCACGTCCGCTTTGCCACCCCACCAGAAGTAGGTGCCCTGCCAGGGTTGGGCTGGCAGCGGCGACACGCCATCGGGCAGCTGGATCTTCGCCCCGCGGTAGACACCGTCACCGCCGGGGAAGTTGCTGGCCTGGCCAAGCGTCACTTCGTAGGTCTGCGTGGTGTCGGAAATCACCATCGGGTTGAGCCAACCCCACCAATCCAGGTGCATCGGGTCGGGTGCGGGCGGCTGGAAGCCGATCGGGTAGCCGGTCCAGTCATCGGCCATGATCGTCCAGAAGCCCGCCGAGGTCTCGCCCACGTCGTAGGCGTAGAGGTCCATGGCACCCAGGTTATGGCCGTACTCGTGGGCGAAGACGCCGATGCCGCCGTTTTCGGGCATCATGATGTACGGGCCGGCGGAGATGCCGTTGCCCACCGGGTAGGGCGGCGTGACGGATGAGGAGTGTGACCAGATCGCTGCTTCACCGTAATCGGTGCGGTTGAGCAGAACGGTGCCGTCTTCCTGGCCGTATCCGGAGTGTACGATCCACAGCCGGTCGATGACACCATCACCGTCCAGGTCGTAGTTGGCCCAGTCGAAACCGGGAAGCGTGTTGCTGATGGCGTTGACCGCGTCGAGGGCATCGCGTACCAACTGCCGGCTGTTGCCGGCACCGGGAATGGCACCCGAATTAGAGCCACCACCGGAGCGGGCACCAGGGCACTCATCGGCACCGTAGTACCAGGTGGAGTGCGGCAGCGGCAGCCAGCCGATCACGTCGCCGTTGATTTCGTAATCACCGGCCGAAATGTCCATGTAGTACTGCTTCACCGACATGCCGGTGAAGTCTTCATCGACCACGGAGCCGTCGACGCGGGTGTAGTTGAAGTGAACCCCGTTGCCGAACATGAAGTCGTTGAACCAGCTGTTGCTGAAATCCTCGGTCCAGATGGTGTCGCCCGAGCGATCGTCCGCCGAGAGCGGTCGCGGCAGCAGGTTGTGGGCCGGTCCCCCGTAGACGAAGGTTTGGCTTTGGGTAATGATGTTCGAGCAGTCGCCTACGATCACGTTGCCGTCGTCATCGTACACGGCTTCGGATTCGTCGGCACGCCCCAGGGGATCCCAGGTATCGCCGGGATTCCAGGTGAAGGTATCGGTGCCGGCATACTCGACGAGGATGACCAGCACGCGGTCGGTGGCGGTGAGCCTGTAGTCGGCCGCTTCGGTCATTTTGCCGGCTTCGACCAGGCGCATCCGCTCGCGATTGCGCAGGAAGTCCTTGATATTGGGCTGGTCGATCGGTTTGGTCTTGGCCGTCGGCACCGTGACCGCCTGGTCAGCCGGATTGGGCTGGGCGGTGCTGTCGCCGGGGTAGGGCGGATTGGCACTTACGGACATGGCGAACAGGAAGGTCAGCGTGAGGGCCATGACAACGGCCAACACGAGCCAGAGGTTGCGTTTCATGTTGCACTATCCTCCGTTGGATATCATGAACGTGGCGGGTAAACTCGTCTGTGTGTGCGACGACACAGTCATCGTGTGCGACTTCCCCGTATCGAAGGAAGCCATGTGACGTTTGGTGGGATGTGGCTGGTTCAACCTCCTCTCGATCATTGTGGCAATAGCCTGGTGTAGGATTCGCAGACAAACCACCTCGCGGCAGATTATGTCAGCGAGTTCGTCACCGGGTATTTGGGGATGACTGGCAAATCGGGCAATTCAGGGAAGCACAGGTGTGTAAAACGTCACGTTTTTATTATAGGCAGCATGGGGTGGTTTGTCAATGAAAGAGGGGGCCAAGGGCAACTTTCGAGTATTGTGTCATATTTTCACTGCGCAAAAACGAAACGCGCCACTAGCCCGTCGATCACGTCCTGTGCTGGAAGCGCCGCCGAGTCGAGTGCCGCACCGAGCATCATCAAGGTTTCCGCACCTGGATAGGGCAGCGCCCGCAGGTCGGTGGCGTTGACCTGGGTGTGGCCGTTGAACAGCCTGAAGAACCGGTCGACGAGCGTCGAGTTGAGATACAAGGCCAGTCCGCGCGCTAGATCTGGCGATAGGCCATGACCCTGGCAGTGAAAGACGTTGAGGTGGTTCTCGAAGCCCACCCAATCCGAGGTAACCGTAGATGGATCGAAAACCGCCGCCACGATCCGCCGTTTCTCTTCTTTGGAAGAAAACCGTCTGGTCAGTGTGTACCAACCGTTGGGCATCAGCCACTTGCGGGTAACCGCCGTGTCTTCGATCGCATTTGGCTTCTTGCCGTTTGGCTTTGGCCAGACGACGATACCCTTCTGAAAATGGGCAGGATAAACCAGAGGCACTGATTGCGGCCTCGAGTCCGTGTGGATATGTGCTTTCAGTCGGAAATCGATCACCGGACCGGTGGATACGGTGATGCCCAGATCATCCAGCGAATGCGTGAGTCGCCTGATGCGCTGCACGATCTCAGCATCCTCGTCGAAGGCTGGAATGTGAATAACGAGGTCAGGATCGTCGGGACGGACAACATCGGCAAAATCAACCTGTCGCACGGTGACACGCTGAAATTCAGGTCCCTGGCTCGACGTGATCGGAACCTGTGGCAGCTGTGCCGATTTTGCGATACGATAGATGATGTTCTCTTGTAGTACCTCGTCATCACGGAACGCTGTATCGCGCGTCTCGAAGATGTGTATGTGGCGAAGGCTTGCTTCAGACAGGATGATCTTACGAAACGGCAGGAAATACGGGCCGTTGGCAAAGCTGCGCGGTGTGATGGCTACCAGTTCGCCGCCTGGTGCCAGCATTCTGACTGCCAGGGCTACAAATGCTGCGTACAGATTCGTCGTCTCGATTCCCGCACGTCGCAGCGCCTTGCGATGAGACGAAAGGCTCGAGATTTTTTTGTAGGGTGGATTCGCGATGACGTGCGAATAGCTGGGTCGTTCGGCAAAAAGCCCCCCGTCCAAGGCTTCGGACGCGTGGAGTATGAAATCCTCCTGCACCAAGCGATACGTCATTTGGATATTGGCCGCCGCAGCAAATTGGACGCATTCCTCAAGGGTGAGGCGAAGCGTGGTCGCCAATCCGCCATCGATTTCGTATGCGGTTACCGAAATATGCGAGGGACGTCGTGACTCCGCACATACGCGCTGTATGAACGCCGCGGTAAGCGAGCCAACGCCAGCACCCGGATCAAGCAAAGTGATTTCAGGTCGCGAAACATCCGAAAACAGCGACGCCATGTACTCCGCAATCGAAGCAGGCGTCATAAATTGACCGAGCTCCGACTTCGTCGCCGGTGCAAGTTGTGGCAGAGTTTTCAACCTACGCACGTCGGCTTCCGCCGAAAGCGTGGTTGCGTGAGCGGCACTCGACCGAACCGGTGATCGATCTGGTGAAATCAAAGTCATCTTGTCACTCCACGCTCGTACCAGAAGCCGGCGGCTCAATGGCCAGGAAGTGCTTCGTTGGGTCCTCCATGATCCAGAGGTACGTCCCAGGCGGCAGGTTTTTGTACCTGGCCTGGCGCGCGGCGGCTAATTTCCAGGTCTGGTAGGCTGTCGTAAAGTGAATACCAGTCTTCCCAGCGCGCACGGCCAGCGATGTGAGTTGGCGAAGTTTGTGAAGATCGACTTCACCGTCACTGGTAACCGCCTCGATGACCCAAAGCCGATTACTGCTTCGATTCCACAGAAGGATATCCGGCATGGCATCACCGAGCGTCAGCTCGATACCGGCCTCTGCCAGGGAGTGCTGCTGCGCCTCTGTTATGCGGTCGCCATCGCCATCATCGACGTACACCACGAGGTAATCCGGCAAGAAGATCGATGCATATACTAATTGGCAGGCGCGAATCAGATCGCTGTGTTTGGTGTCGACCGCATTCCTGGCCAATTCCGCCATCTGCGCCTGTAGCTCGAGCCGCCTGCGCACGCGGTCCTGTTGAATCCATTCTTTGAGCCGAGGCTCCCATTCAGATTCGGCTGCCGCCAGGATGTCACGGAAATCCACGGCAAGACGGTAGGCAGAATTCGGAGACTTTGCGATTGGATGGCCAAGAATGAAGGCGCCAGTTTCTGGCTGAAGGTACACCGGTTCGATCGCACCCAGCTCCCGCAGTGGCTTGATCCAGTAGTCCCTGCCTTCGCGATCGAGTCGTCTGCTGGCGCGCTGCAACGTACCGACGTGGGCTGCAATGTGTTGTGTCGAGGCACCGTCACAAAACCTCGTACCTGGACGCGCACTTGTGAACAAACTTGGTGTGATGTCATCCAACAGCGCAAACACGGCATCTACGATGTCGTCGGATTCCCGATCGATCGATTTCAACACAGCCCGAATCCGCGCCTTGGTTATGCCTTGAAGTTGGTCGGGCAGTGGGTTGTCTCGCAGCTGCATGACGCTATCTTGGATCGACATTGGGTCTCAACCTGGTTCTGAGGAATCTTTACAGGCCAGCGAGTGCATTCGGCACAGCCTGGCTTCGCTGTGAACCAGCAACGTGAATATTATAGTCACAATCGCGATTTTCACAACCAGCAACGTGGGGCTTTGAGGCGCCCGTTCGAGATCTCAAGCAAGACCGTCGTGGCGACTTCAGTCGATCGGTGGCCGCAGAAACGACTGAAGTCGTCACTACAAACTGCCTAACGACTATAAGGATTCTGATCGTTCGTAATCACCCAACGCCCACTGCGGTCATACACCAGCTCGCCCAGCATCTCCAGCTCATCGAGTTTGAGCAACGCTTCGTCCAGTGAGAAGTAGCACTCCTCCATCAATTGCGCCGCCATCTCCGACCGGCTATCGACGTAGTCCCGGTAAACTCCGGTGCGCCTGAGGTAATTGCGTAGTACCCACAGAGGAGGAGCTGCAGCAGCCCGGTGCAGCCGATAGCGTATGAGCGGCAGAAAGACCCGAACCAAGACGACGACCGTAATCAAGACGAACCAGAACAGCAGCCCGATCAGATACTCCTGTGACATTTGTCACCTCCAATCACCGCTCCGGCGCGTAACTGCCCCAGTTGGCTCCAATCCTCGAAACTCCCCGCCCGGCACGTAGCATTCGCTTATGTTATACCGATCATACGCCCGTCAGATGAATATTCAATGAACAGGTGCCCTGGCAGTGTGACACGTTTTTCACACACCCGCTTGCGACCCAATCACCTACGTGGTACACTGCAGGTCAGCACCAAGCAGCTCGTGAGGCCAATGACCTCATGTTTTCCACAAGAAACTCGACAGCGAGGCGTGCCGCACCCGACGGAAGCGTTCGCACCTGGGGGTGCGAACTCCTCCGTCGGGTGGAAGTTTCTCAGTAGACCCAAGGACACCCATGACTGCCTTTTCGCCGCCTTCCTCACACAACCACCCACCCCTGCGCACCCTGCGCAGTCTGCTCCTTCTTGCACTCATCCTCCTCGCCACTCCCACCCACGCCCAATCCCCACCCCCCATCCCCCAATCCCTAACCCCCACCCCCCAATCCCCAACCCCCATCCCCCAATCCCCACTCCCCGACCCCCGCTTCGGTATCGTCGAAA
>CAYUCC010000064.1:0-30877 GCA_964443225.1 uncultured Anaerolineae bacterium | reverse complement strand
TGCTGGTCAATATCTATGGTAACGGCTCATTTCTGAAGCCGGCTACCCCGACGGCGCTATATGGCACGACCAAGGCCTGGCTGACATCGTTCACCCGCAGTCTGGCAAAGGAAAACAAGGGCAGCGGGGTGCAGATTTTGGGGTTCAGCCCGGGTATGATGACCACGGATATGCTCACCAGCCCGCGTGTGGTGGGTGAAAAGGCGCAGGCGCAGCTCAAGAACTTTGGCTTCGTGTTGCGCCTTCTGGGCCAGCCGGCCGAGATTCCCGCCCGCCAACTGGTCAGGATGATGGCCAGTCAGCACCGGGAATTTGTCGAACACCGGGTCTTCAAGCCCTGGTCGCCGCTCTTTGGCCTGCTGCGCGTGGCCAGGGAAAACCTGACCCATACCGGCCTGAGGCCAGAGTTCGAACTGAAATTCGAGGAAGCATACCAACCGGAGCGCGTGAAGTGACTCGCGACCAGACGCTGGAAATCCCCGATGCGGTCATGGTGCAAAGGATGCTGAGCACGCTCAACGAGCGCGCCGAGGGACGAATGGGATCGCCCCTCACGACCATCTACGAGATAACCCGCAATCTTCCCAGGTGCGCGCCCGGTTCCGCGCGGTGGCGCACCTGGTACGACGAACCCGGCGAATCGAGCATCCGGCGTTCTGCGACCTGCTGGCGCCGGTGCGGCTCAAGGGCCATGATTGCCGTCCAGCCTGCCGGGCAGGTATGATGGTCCATGCCGCATCACACTGCGGCGAGAGCATACGAACCATGAAAGGCCTCAAACCCCACACCCCCGGTCTCTCGCGCCCAGCCATCTTTGCCGTTCTGAATCCTACGCTGTCATTGGTCCCGGCTGCCGTCCTGGAATCGTTACGGGGTGCCAGTTCGTTGCGTTTTCACGAATTCGCCAGTATAATCGCGCCCAACTTGTTTCGGTTTGGCGCAGCTGGCAGGTGTGAGGTATCCAATGCTCGAACGTGTCTCTCGCTGGTTACAACGCCACGTCAACGGCTGGATCGCGCTGTTGGGACTGGTCGTTTTCCTGTTGTTCTCGGCCCTGGTATTGCCTGCGCAATCGGCCCAAAGCCAGGTCTACAGCGAGACGGCCGGCTCGCCCGACGGCTCATTTTTTTACAGCCCGCAGGACCTGTACCGGATGGCGGAAGCCTATGGTGCCGCCGGTCGTGCCGCCTACGTGCAGGCGCGCGTCACCTTCGATGTGGTCTGGCCGCTGGTCTACACCTTTTTCCTGGTGACGGCGATCAGTTGGGCAGCATCGAAGGCCGGTGTGACTGCCGCGCCCTGGCGGTGGGTCAATCTGCTGCCACTGTGCAGCCTGTTCCTGGACTACCTGGAGAACCTGGGTGCCGTTATCGTGATGCTGCGTTATCCGGCGCCGACGCCGATCATCGACCTCCTGACCACCTGGTTCACGCCGTTGAAGTGGGCCCTGCTCGGCGCCAGCTTTGTCGTGCTTGCTGGGCTAATGGGGCTGGCTGTTTGGCGCAGGCTGGTGGGCAGGGGGCATTGATGCGGTCGTGGCTGCCGCGAGTGGTGCGCGGTACTGCTGAAGATCCCCGTGCAGTACCTCAGCCGGTACATCATCCAGAAAGAAGGGGATTACTACCGCCGGCTGCGGGGCGTAACCAACGCGGACAATAATTGCAGCAGAAGTCTGGCGGGCTATGCTCAGCGCCACTCGGCGGGTCGATGGAGCACATAGCCATCCGGTTTGGCAACCTGATCTGGAAATACACTTTGGGCCAGCGTCGCCCGATCAAGATGCAGGGTCGCGTTCGCTACGTTCTTCAGCGCGTTGGAGTGTCGGGCTGGCGGGAAGACCACAATAACGCGTTTCTGGCGAAACAACTGGCGCACCTTCTGCACAGGACCGACCAGATCGCTGTCGGCGGAAACAAGCAACGCTACATCGAAACGGTCTGCAAAGGCGTCGGAGAGGAGTTCTGTGGCAATGTTGACATCCGTCATCTTTTCATGGTGCGTGGTGTACGTATGCCCGCATTGTCGACAGACAACTGTGTCAGCCAGGTAATGGCCATAGTAGATGGAAAAATCCGGTAGCGTACCGAGCGCTTCCAGGAAGATGGCCTGACGACGGTTCTTATCCAGCGGTGCGGTGACGAGCGAGGTGAAGTACTTGGTCTCGACCAGCGCCTGGCCGGGCTTCAGCAGGTGAAGCGCCACCTGGCGAAGATTCAGCCAATAAAAGCGCTGCCAGCGATTGGCGCGCAGCCCATAATACAGGTTGAAGCCGTCAATGTAGACAATCGCGCGGGACATCGGCCTCTCTTATCATAAAGGGACGCCCACCCTTGCAGGCGGGCGTCGGCCCGGAGATGCTATCTCCGGGGGGGTTATGACCCTAGTATAGCATATCTCGCATCAAAGTCAAGACCTTTTTTGTTCAGGGCTTGTAGAAGAATAACTTGCCGTGGCTTGCGGCTTGATTGAGCCATTCTCATGAAGTCATTCTTTTACGAGCCCTTAGGGCTTGTAAAAGAATAACTTACCGTTCTTCGCGGCGAATTCCGGCCATTTTGCAGGAAGTTATTCTTTTACAAGCCCTTAGTTGCGCAAACTGCTGGCCGGTGAGATCAAAGCGCACGGCCGGCGCAACGTCGTCCAGGCACATTCGCCGCGTAGGCAGCGGGGTGACCAGGAGACAAATGACGGAGACCCAATGACACCCTCCACCACCGAACGCAGAATCCGGGCAGGGCTGCCCGTCATCCGTTTCCTGCAGACGCGCCTGCCGCTGCGCTGGACGAGGCAGCCGCTCCGCCGGGCCACGGCCCGCGCCCAACTGCCAGCCGATATCACGCGACAGACCGTGTCTGCCGACGGCGTGCCGTGCGAATGGCTCATCCCGCAGGGCAGCCCGCCCGATCAGGCGCTGGTCTATCTGCACGGCGGCGGCTTCGTCTACGGTGTGACACCCCAGCACATCACCCTGGTGGCGCACCTGGTACGCCAGATGAACACCCGCGCCCTGGTCGTGGACTATCGCCTGGCACCGGAGCACCCGTTTCCCGCCGCGCTGGACGACTGCACCACCGCCTATCGCTGGCTGCTGAACCAGGGCTTTGCCCCACACAACACGGTGCTGGCAGGCGACTCGGCGGGCGGCAACCTGACGCTCACGACCATGATGAAGCTGCGCGACGGCGGCGAGCCGCTGCCGGCGGCCGCCGCCTGCCTCTCACCCGTGGCGGACCTGTCCGAGCGCCACAATTCCGGCCAATTCCGCGACCCCCTGCTGCCGCTGCGCGCGGTGAAGTTCTACAACGCGTCTTACGTCGCCAGCAGCGATGGCCGCACCCCCCTGATCTCGCCGGTGTACGGTGACTGGCATGGCCTGCCGCCGCTGCTGGTGCATGCCGGGGAAGACGAGGTTCTGCTCGATGACGCCGTGCGTATCGCGACCGCGGCGCGCGCGGCCGGCGTCGACGTACGGTTGGAGACGTACCCGCGCATGTGGCACGTGTTCCAGATCTTCATGGCACTGCCGCAGGCCATCGAATCGCTGGACGACATCGCCCAGTTCCTCAGGTCGCACCTGAGATCCCTAGGTTAGGGCTGTCTGCCCGCCCGAGTCGCCGTCTCCCACAGGCGAAAGCATCTCCGCCATTGCGCGAAGGCCAATCACTTCCACGCCCGCTGCGAGCAGATACCGGTCCCGGCCGGAGTAGACTACAAAGGAGCGCTGCGGGTTTAGATCGGCGCGAGCGTGGTGAAACCCCTTCTCCAATCCCGGCGCGAGACCGCGCTTGATTTCGACAGCCCAGCGCTCGCCGGCGGGCATTTCCAGCAGCAAATCGATCTCTGCGCCCGCAGAGGTCCTGTAAAAGGAGAACTTCGTCTGGTTCGGTGCGGCAGCCACCAGATTCTCGATCACGAATCCTTCCCAGCTCAGCCCGACGACCGGATGCCCGGCCAACGCATTGTGATCGGCGATGCCAAGAAGTGCGTGCACCAAACCGCTGTCGCGGATATACGTCTTGGGGGATTTGACGAGCCGCTTTCCGGTATTGGCATGGAACGGCTGCAGACGGCGGACGAGCAACAGGTCCACCAGGAGATCAATGTGGCGGTTCACGGTCTGGCCGCTGATCGACAGTGCCGCGGCCAGATGGGCGGCGTTGAGCAGTGTGCCCTGGTTGTGGGCCAACATGGTCCAGAGCCGGCCGAGCGTTTGTGCGGGGACACGGGGACCGAATTGGGGGATTTCGCGCTCCAGGTAGGTGCGAACGAAGTCATTGCGCCAATCCAGGCTCAGCCGATCACTTGCGGCCAGATAGCTGTCGGGAAAGCCGCCGCGCACCCAAAGCGCATTCGTCTCGGCAGGGCTGTCTCCGATCTCCCGAATATCGAACGGCCCCAGATCGACGAACGCAATCCTTCCCGCCAGGCTTTCCCCGGACTGTCGCAGCAAGTCCATGGAGGCTGAGCCAAGGATCAGGAAGCGGCCATTGCGAAGGCCTTTGCGCCGCCCTCTATCGATCAACCCGCGCAAGGTCTGGAAGATTTCCGGCGCACGGTGGATCTCATCCAGGATGACCAGCCGGTCTTCATAGTTGCTCAGGAAGAGCGCCGGATCGGTCAGCTTGTTCTGATCTTCCCGGCTTTCCAGATCGAGGTAAAGCGACGGCCTGGTTTCGGCAATGGCAAGCGCCAGCGTGGTCTTGCCCACCTGGCGCGGGCCGATCAGCGCTACGGCTGCCTGGCGGTCAAGCGCATCGGTGACGGTCGCAAGTGCTTTCCTGGGTATCATGCTTGTATTTTATCCATAACATGGAAGAATTGCAAGGATGACACACACCCCCGGTGAGCCTTTCACGGCAGCGCCCTCCGTGGGCGTGTCGCAGTATTTTAAGGTTGTGAGGGGATCTGTCGTTGCCGCGCTGGTCATGGCGGCGCTGCGTACAGCAGCAGCAAAACGCGCCGGCTTGCCGTCCCGTCTCTGCGATGATACAATGCGGATCGACTCGAGGGCATCGCTTCCGGTTGACCAATCGTGCGGTGACGGCGATCCGCGTTTATCGATCCGCCGATTTCCGCCAGAAACCCCGGCAGGGCGCGATTTGCGGCGGGCATTCCGCCTATCACACCACAGAGTGGTGAAGAGCGAAGTGGCGAGCTGGCGGAATATGACGGCCGACATTCCCGCGAGTCACGATTGGGCTGCTAACACACGTTGTCATTTCCCATAACATAGCGAGGAATAAAATATTAGATGAGTGAGCCAGACTTCGAAGTATTTGATGCGATAGTTCAGAAAGAGGGTAGTTTCACGTTTGTAGCACTTCCATTCTCGCCGCGCGAAGTCTGGGGAGTGAGGCCACGCTATCCTGTTTCAGGAACGATAAACGATATAGCAGTACGAGGTACCCTGGGTGCATTGGGACAAGATTATTTTCTTCGTTTGGCAGCAGCATGGATACGAGGCAGCGGAATTGAACCTGGTGCAAACGTGACCGTGAGATTATCCATCGCAGAGCCACGGCAGAATACATCAAACAAAGAGTAAGCCAGGCGATGGGCAAATTCGTGTTACAGTGACGGAGAACCGATTCATGCTTGAAAAATCCCCTCCCAACCCGCAAGCCTACTACGAACAGGTGTGGCGTCTGGTCCGCCAGGTGCCGCACGGCAAGGTGGCGACCTACGGACAGATTGCCCAGCTGCTCCCTCCGCCGGCAGAAATTGACCTCGAAACCTACCAGGCGCTCAGTCCACGCTGGGTGGGCAGCGCCATGGCAACCTGTCCCGATGATGTACCGTGGCAGCGCGTGATCAATGCGCAGGGGAAGATCAGCGACCGGCCCGGCGCACAGCGCCAACGACAACTGCTCGAACAAGAGGGAATCGTGTTCGTGAAGGACAAGGTAAACCTGAAGGTATACCAGTGGCGCGGCCCAGGTCAAGAGGATGAGCCATGGCAAGGTGACCTGGGCATTGTGGTGGAATAGTAATTGACCCCTCACCTCTGGAAAACGCGCGTCTCCGGCTTGAACGCGGCCCACGAAAACCAGAAGTGGATGACACACACCATTGGCACTGCAGAATCTGGGCCATGTTAACCTTGCAGAACGCCAGGTTGGCGGAATTGGTGACGGGCGTCTCTTTGACATTTTGGGCATGGTTCCCCACATTCAGGAACTGCTGGGCCGCGCGGCCCAGTCCGCACGGCAGGGGGAGGCGTGAAGACGTGAAGACGCGAAGTTGTTTTTGTAACTTTGTAATTTAGTATCCAGACAAACACCTGCATCCGGGTCATATTACAGACAAAATTTAGACTTCACTAAATTTCTTTTTTTTCCAGGCTTATATCTTGTTGTTGAGAGGATCGTACTATGACCCATCGCATGCGCAAGTTGTTTTCACGGCGCGACTTTCTGCGCGCCAGTCTGGCAGGAACAGCAAGCCTGGCAGGGGCCGCCCTGTTATCCCAGCCGTCCAACGCACGGCCATTGGCGCAGGGCCCAGTGAGCGACCATCCCAGCCACAGCGCACCTGACATGCAGCACGGCGCCATGGGCATGGTGGGTGAAGTGGACAATGCCCGCAATGGCTTCGACCCGCTGGAGATGCTGGTCGACTGGGATTATGGCCAGGTCAGTACCCTGGCGAATGGCCAGACGCTGCGGGAGTACAACATTGTAGCCACCGATAAGGACATCGAGATTGCCCCCGGCATCTTTTTCCCCGCCTGGACGTACAACGGTCGCGTGCCGGGGCCAACGATCCGCTGTACTGAGGGTGACCACATCCGCATCAGGTTCACCAACGCTGGTGCTCACCCGCACACCCTGCATTTCCACGGCGTTCACCCCTACGAGATGGACGGCGTGCCCGGTGCCGGGCCGGGCGAAATCGCCAGCGGCCAATCGTTCACCTACGAATTCGATGCTGAGCCGTTTGGTTGTCATTTGTACCACTGCCATGCCAATCCGCTCAAGCGCCACATCCACAAGGGGCTGTACGGCGCATTCATTGTCGATCCGAAGGTTGGCCGGCGACCAGCCCGCGAGTTCGTGATGGTGATGAACGCCTTCGACACCAACTTCGATGGGGCGAACGAGGTCTACGCGGTCAACACGGTGGGTCACGTCTATTCACGCCGCCCGATTCCGGCCCAGGTCGGCGAGCTGATCCGCCTTTACCTGATCAACATTGTCGAGTTCGACCCCATCAACTCCTTTCACCTGCACGCCGAATTCTTCGACTATTACGATCATGGCACGACCCTGGAACCAACGCTGCGTACGGTGGACACAATCATCCAGGCCCAGGCGCAGCGCGGTATCCTGGAGTTTCGTTATCGTTGGCCGGGTCAGTACATGTTTCACGCCCACGTTAGCGAGTTCGCTGAGCTGGGTTGGATGGGTAACTTCAACATTGTCAAGCCGGAGGATTTCCCGGCCGCGCTGGCTCAAGTCGGCATGAACCAGACCTGGGATCACCGGAGTACCCAGGGAGCCACCGTACCCTGGCGCGGGGAGGCGGGATCATGAGCACGAAGACGCAAGCCGAGCCAGGGCGGCACATTGGCATTGGCTGGCTGCTGGTGTTGGTTCCGCTGTTACTTTTGGGTATCATCCTGGCCCTCATCGTCATCACCGGTGGCGGTTTGCGCGAACTGGCCGGCCCACCCGTTGAAAAGCTCACCGTCCAACGAGTGCTGCTGCCACAGCCTGGCCTGATCCAGGTCGAAGTAATCAACGATGGCCCGCAGCCGATTACCGTGGCCCAGGTGCAGGTCGACGATGCCTATTGGGCTTTCACGGCCGCACCTTCTACCACAATCCCGCGACTTGCCCGGTCTACATTCACAATCCCTTATCCCTGGGTAGCCGAAGAGGCTCACGTTGTGCGTTTGGTCAGCGCATTGGGCAGCACCTTCGACGCCGAGATTGCGGTCGCCGTGGAATCACCACAGCCCTCGTTCAGCCTGTTCTTGCGTTTTGGCCTGGTGGGACTGTACGTTGGCATCGTGCCTGTGACACTGGGTTTGTTGTGGTATCCCTTCATGCGCCGGCTGGGCAGCTCGGCCATGAACTTCATCCTCTCCCTGACGATCGGTCTGTTGATTTTCCTGGCGGTCAGCACGTGGCTGGACGCAATGGAATTCGCCGCCGCGCTGCCGGCTTTCTGGCAGGGTGCCCCCATGGTCATCTTTGTCAGCCTGATCTCCCTGGGCGTGCTGCTGGCATTGAGCAGCCGGCGCGGGGCGCGCACGCCTCTCCAGGTCAGTTATCTCATTGCACTGGGTATCGGCCTGCACAACCTGGGCGAGGGGCTCGCTATCGGAGCGGCTTTCGCCCTGGGTGAGGCTGCGCTCGGCTCTTTCCTGATATTGGGTTTCACCCTGCACAACATCACCGAAGGCATAGGCATCGCCGCCCCCGTGGTGCGCATCTCGCCCGGTCTGAAGCACTTCGTGGCCTGGGCCGTATTGGCGGGCGGGCCAGCCATCCTGGGTACGTGGTTGGGCGGTTACGCCTTCAACCCGGTGGTGGCAACGGTGTTTCTGGCCATTGGTATCGGCGCCATCGTACAGGTCATCTGGGAAGTGGGCAAACTGGTCGCGGGCGACAACGCCCGTGCCGGACGACCGGCGGTCAACTGGGTGACTTTGAGCGGCGTGGTGGCTGGGGTCGCGATCATGTACTTCACCGCTTTTTTGGTCAAGTTCTGATGATCCTACGCGCAATGATCCTGTTTGTGCTGGCGGGGTTGGCCGAAATTGGCGGCGGCTGGCTGGTTTGGCAGTGGCTGCGTAATGGCCGGGGGCTGTGGATGGGGCTGCTGGGTGGCGTGGTCCTGGTCCTCTACGGCGTCATCCCCACCCTGCAGCAGGAATCGGCCTTTGGCCGGGTGTATGCGGCCTACGGCGGTGTCTTCATCGTGCTTTCGATCCTGTGGGGAGTGATCGTGGATGGCTGGCGGCCCGATCGCTTCGACCTGATCGGGTCTGGCATCGCGCTGGCCGGCGTATTCGTCATGTTGTGGGGCCGTCGCTGGTTCTGATTCGGGATTTCTACCTGCCCGTGTTATACTTGGGCCGATCGCAACGCAAGTAGTTCTGCTGGGTTCGAGACCAGCCAGTCTGGCGCCAACATGTGTCTGCGCCGATCCCACCCATCATCACGCCATTCGAGGTCACTATGAGCCCATCCCGCATCGTCTCTGACTGCCCCATCACGGTCCTCCTGTTACGCCATGCCGAGCGGGCCGTGGCGCCGGCCGACGATCCGCCGCTCACGCCGGCAGGCATCGAACGTGCGCATGCTCTCGTAAGCGTGGCAGGAAATGCCGGCGTCCGGGCTATCTTCACAACCCAGTACGTCCGTTCGGTGCAGACGGCGAAGCCGCTGGCGCACCACTTGCGGATCACGCCCACAGTCATGGTCGTAGACCCGGCGGACCCCGAAGCATACGCGCAGGAACTGGTGGCATCCATACGATCGGCCTCCCAGAAGACACCTGTGCTCGTCGTGAGCCACACCAATACAATCCCCATGATCGTTGCGGCTCTGGGTGCCGCAGCTATTCCGCCGGTCAGCGAGGCAGAGTTCGACAAATTGTTCTTCATTGAGGCCCCAAAACGGTCCGGCCGCGCGCGGATCGTCCAGGCACGCTATGGCGCACCGTCAGCGGTGGCTTGATGAGCGCTGCAATGGCTGACGGTGAACGCGTCGAATTCGCCGGCGCTGCGGCTCTATGAAAAGTTGGGGTTCCGGCACGAACGCACCATGTGGGGATCGAGAGTGAGAGGGAACCGTTAAACGCACGCGTTATGGTATAATGGGCTTAATCTTCCTACAGGAAATGCCGCGTGACGACTGGCCTGACCGTGATCCTGACCCATGAACACACCGATTTCGATGCGCTGGCGTCGATGCTTGCCGCGGGCAAACTCTACCCCGAGGCGTACCCGGTGCTGCCACGCCAGCTGAACCGCAACGTGCGCGAATTCCTGACCCTCTACCGCGACCAGCTGCCCTTCGTCGGACCGCACGAGCTGCCGGCGCGGCGTATCGACCACGCCATACTGGTCGATACCCAGGCCTTGGCCCCGATTCGCCGCATGACGAACCAAACGACAATCCACGTCATCGACCATCACGAGCCGCTGCGCCGGCCCCTGCCCGCGGGCTGGTCCAGCGAAGGTGACCGTGTGGGCGCGACTACGACCCTGCTGGTCGAGCAGCTCCAGGCACGCGCCGTTCCGCTGACCTCGATCGAAGCATCCTGCCTGCTGTTGGGCATCTACGAAGACACCGGTGCCTTGACGTACGCCGCGACCACGGACCGCGATGCACTGGCCGTGAGCTATCTGCTGCACCCCGACCGCGGTGCACGGGTCGAGATCGTGGGCAAGTTTCTGCACCATCCACTGAGCACCCCACAGCAGCTCCTGCTTCAGCAGCTGATCACCAACAGCGAGCCGTACGAATTTGGCGGCCAGCCGATAATCATTGCCTCGGCGTACCTGCGCGATTTCGACGACGAGATTTCGACGCTCGCCCACCGCGTACGCGATCTGTACGAACCCACCGCCGTGTTTCTGCTCGTCGACCTGGGGGACCGCATCCAGATCGTGGCCCGCAGCACGACCGACACAACCGACGTGGGGCACATCACCAGCCAGTTGGGCGGCGGTGGTCACAATCGTGCCGCGGCAGCGTTGATTCGCGGCCAATCACTGCCCGAAGTGAAAAACCGCCTGATCGAGCTGCTCCAGCAGAGCGTGCGCCCGTCGATCACCGTGGCCGAGATCATGTCGTGGGGCGTGCAGACCCTCGACCCTGACCTGGCAGTGGCCGACGCCGCAGCCCGCATGGAACGTTTTGGCTTCGAGGGCTATCCCGTCGCCGATCTCGGCAAAGTCGTGGGCATGCTCACGCGCCGTGAAGTCGATCGCGCCCTGCGTCACCGTATGAACCAGGCGCCGGTTTCGCAGATCATGAGCCGCGGCAGCCACAGCGTCACGCCCGAAGACGGTCTGGACGTCCTGCAGCGTCGCATGATGGAAACCGGCTGGGGGCAAATGCCAGTTGTCGATCGGGATACCGGCCAGATGATCGGTATCGTCACGCGTACCGATCTCATCAAACTCTGGGGTGGTGAGTCGCGCCGTGTCTCGCAGGCCGACGAGATGAGCGCGCGCATGCAGGCACTGCTGCCACAGCCTCTGGTCACCCTCCTGGTCAAGGCGGGTGAAGCGGCGTCGCAGCTCAATTTTCCGCTGTACGCCGTGGGTGGCTTCGTGCGTGACCTGCTGCTGAACCAGCCCAATTTCGACATCGACCTGGTGGTGGAAGGGGATGCCATCGCCCTGGCGCGCCTCCTGGCCCAGACCTACGGTGGACACGTCCGCTCGCACCGCCGTTTTGGCACCGCCAAGTGGGTCCTGCGCGCAGAAGAACCTGCCAGTCAGGCACGCGCTGGTCACCCAACCAGGGCCGATGACCATGACGCAGAGGATGAAGCCGCCGAAGAGGAGCTGATCGAATACCGAGACACGGGCAACGGCTTCGACCTGGCCATCCACGAGCTGCCGGTCAATCACCTCGATTTTGTGACGGCACGCACCGAGTTCTACGAGCACCCCACCGCACTGCCCACTGTGGAGCGTTCTTCGATCAAACTCGACCTGCACCGGCGTGATTTTACCATCAATACGCTGGCGATTCGGCTCAACCCCGAACGGCGTGGTGAGCTGCTCGATTTCTACAACGGCAAAGAAGATCTCGACAATGGCGTCATTCGCGTTCTACACAGCCTGAGTTTCGTCGAGGACCCCACGCGCATCCTGCGCGCCGTGCGCTTCGAGCAGCGTTTTCATTTCCAGATCGAGCCACGCACAGAGCAGCTGATTGTCGATGCCCTCGATTTGTTAGGACGCGTGAGCCCGGCGCGCATCCGGCACGAGATCGAGTTGATCCTGGAGGAGCAGGAACCCGAACGTGCCCTGGCACGGCTGCAGCAGATGCACGTCCTGGAGCGTATCGATCGTCACCTGACCTACGACCGCTGGATCGCCGATCGTTTTGTCGATATGCGCAACGCGCGGCAGGAGGGCCGATCGAGCGAAGAGATGCCACGCCTCTACCTGGCGCTCTGGCTCTATCGTCTCGATCGTGCCGCCGATCTCAGCGTCACCAACCGGCTGCGCCTGCGCACTGATACGCAGCGCGTATTGACCGATGTGCGTGCCCTTCAGCGCCAGCTCGCCGACCTGGGCCGGCCTGCCCTGCGCCCCAGCGAGATCGATACGATCCTGCAGCCGAGCAGCGCCGCCGCACGCCTCGTGGTACGCGTGGCCTGTGAATCGTGGCTGGTTCAGCAGCGCATCGATTTCTACGAGCGCAATCTCATGCACGTCAAAACGTCCCTCGATGGTCACCGCCTGCGCGCCCTGGGCATTCCACCAGGCCCGCTGTACCGGCAGATTCTGACCGCGGTACGCGCCGCCCGCCTGGATGGCACGGTCCAGACTGCCGAGGAAGAAATCGCGTTGGCCGGGGAGTACGGAGTAGGGAGTAGGGAGTAGGGAGTAGGGAGAGTCGGCACAGCCGGAGCTGTGCCGACTCTCCTCTTTTACTTCGTATTCCCCACCCAACGCAGCATCGACTCGGCCGTCTTGCGCACTTTACGTTTTGGGTCCTGGGTGGCCAGGCGCAGGGCCTCGATGGCCTGCGGACCGCCCAGGCGGCCCAAGGCCTGCGCCGCCGCTTCGCGCACCATCGACGAAGGGTCCGCAGCAAGTTTTTCTGCCAATACCGTGCGTGCACTGCCGGCGCCCAGCTCACCCAGGGCCAGGGCCGCCGCCGCACGAACACCGGCGTGACTGTGGCTCAGGGCGTCCACCAACAGCGGCACGACCTGCCGCCGGTTGCCAAAGCGCCGCAGCCATCGTACCGCATCTTCGGCCAACGCAACGTCATCCCCATACAGCTGTTCCTGCCACCAGTCGACGTCGTGGGCAGGGTACGCCGCCAGGCGCGCCCGATCTTTGCTGGCACTCAAAAAGTCGGCGTAAATGTCCGCAAATGCCGGATCGCCTGGATCGGGGGTCGATTCTTCGGTGGTGGATACACGGGATGGTCGCGGTGGACTGCGCAGCTGACCGGCGAACTGGTTCGCTGTCATCACACTGGCACCGAGGCGGCGCGCCGTCCCGGCCAGCTCACGATCGTTGGTCACGACCGCATGCTGGCCGGGCTGCCGGCTCTTGCGCAAGAACGCGCCGATCAAATCGTCCGCCGTTTGCGGCCGGCGCGCAAAACGGACCGTGACCCCGGACGTCGACAGATCACCCGCTGCGCCGGGCATGTCGCCGGAGTCGAAGAAGACAACCATACGCCGCCCGCTGGTGCCGTGGTAGGCTTGCAGGCGGCGTATCAGTTGGGCCTCATCGTCCTGATCGGCCAGGTCGATGTCGGGCAAGACACCGATCAGGTTGTGCCCATCGATCAGTAACGTCATGCGGGCCGGTTATGCCGGCCCGTCAGGTCGGTTCGCGGCGCGCGGTTCTGCGGCCCACACCCGGTGACGCCAGCGGCGCCGCATGACCCACAGCGTTGTGATCCCGACCAGCAAGATGAAAACCAGGCTCTCGACCGGCGCGGCCGGCGCGGCTGCGACCACATCGGTCAGGATGACAGCCGTCGGATGATCCACAGCCGACCCCACGCTGCCGACTGCGGGCGCACCCGCCGCCGATGGTGCCTGGTTGGGGGTCAGCAGCCGCAGCGACATGGCCGGATCCCCAAACAGCACCGTGGAATGGATGATGCTGCTGGGGCTGCTCGCGTTGAAATACGTATAGAGCTTCATACCGGTGACAGCGACACCGGGTCGGGTCACCTGGTTGACGAAAAGGTTCTCGTGCAGGCCGCGCCCCATCGCCACCGCTGACGAGAAGGTGTGCAGCCCGGTGAACGAAACGTCCCCGATGGCACCCGCACCCGCAGTTTTGACCAGGGTTTCACCCAGGCCATGGGCCGAGTCCGAGTCCGCAGGCATCGCCATGATGAAATAGCCCGTGGAACATCCCAGTTCGGCCACGAACGGCAGTTTGGTTTGTGCCGGCAGGTTGTTGCGATGGACCACGCTCAGCACACGGTCGGATGACAGGTAACCCCAGCGATAGATCGATCCATGACCCAGCCACTGTGTGAAAAGTTCGCCATTGCCCCACGCGTCAAGCAGGGCGGTGTTGGCGGCGGGTCCATCGGGGTAGGCATAGGGCTGTGTGCCGACGTACACCGGTTCGCTGGTCATATCGGGGGTCAGCCAATTGTAACGGAAGTCGTCCGAGTAGGTGTGAAAATCGCCAAAGCTGCCGGGATCTGGCTGCCGGTCGGCGGCGTAACTGCTCTCGGTCGGCCATTGATCGAGGGGCACCGCAGCATAGGCTTCCATCTTCTGCATGACATCGAGCACTTCCTGAACCCGGTTGACCGGCAGGCGCCCGATATGCATCTCGGGCAGGACATCGCCCGGACCATCGAAGGTGACCAGCATGTTGTCAGCGGCTGTCTCGCGAATCCACCAGTCGATGGGCGCCAGGTAGGGTCGTACGGGGTTACGCAGGTTATACCCCAGGTCGTTGCGATAGTCGAAGTGACCATCACCCAGGAGCAGCACAAATGCGGGTGCTGGTCGGGCCCAGTTGGTATACGCCGCAGCCAGGAAGTTCCGCATGGCCTGTGGATCGGGGTAACCGTACGTAAACTGGTCGTACACGTGTGCGACGTCCACCGCCTGCACGCGCAGTCCTTCAGCCTGGCGCGTGGCAAGCAGCGGTTGAGCGGCAGCCAGAAAATCAGCCGGACCCATCACGATGTAGTCGGCGCCCAACGCCGTGCTTTTCAGATCGGGCTCGTTCACGAGCGCGAGCTGGTTGGGCGTGCGCAGGGCGGCGCGCGTGCTCAGGTAGTAGCGCGAGCCAGAAGACTGAAAACGCGCCGAGGTCAGACCACTCTGCGTGGTCAGGCTCACATTGGTCAGGCTGATCGGTACGCGTGGGTTGCTCACGTCGTACACGGCGAGCCTGTTGCTGGTGAACCCACGTGCCAGCAGGGCTTTGTTATTGGCAACTACCCGCTCGATGTCGAGGCGGTTGTTGGTGGCCTGCATCGTGGCCGGGTAGGCAATTCTAAACCAATCGGGGTATACCCAGTACTGGTTCAGCCCAGGCACACGGGCCAGGTTGGTTTCCAGGGTGAGCACATTGCTTGAGGCCAGGAAAACCGACCCGGCCAGGTTGTTGGTCATCGTGACCACGGTGGGCCCTTCCCAGCCGGCTTCCTGCACGGGCCGGCCATTCAGCCACAGCCGCGCCCAGTGGTCTGGTGTGCCGGGTTGGTAGGTGAGACCGGACAGGCGTGCCGTCACCGTGGCGCCGGGTACAGCGGCCAGCGCCGTTGGTGTGAAGGCATACTGTGCCACGACTTTCGGTGAACTGGTCGTCGGGTGAAGCGCCGGATAGAAGAAGTGGTCCTCGGTTGTCGCAATGTTCGGCTCGGAACGATACTCACTTTGGCTTTCCAGACGCAGCGTGCGCGTGTAGACGGTCAGATTGGCGGCTGAATTCGCGGGTCTGGCACTGCGCCGCACCATGCGGACGCCGTTACCGCTGCCCCAGCGCAGCCAGAACACCGAGTCCAACGTGTAGCGGCTGCGTTCGGGGGGTGCATAAAAACGAATCTCGTCGGCCGACTGGAAACGCCCGTCCCCTTCACCAACGACCTCAATGGCCAGTTCTTGCCCACGCCAGGAAAGGCGGAATGTTTTTGGATTGACCGAAGCGACGTTGACACCGGCGGCGGTCAGCATCTGCGGCGTAATCCGGTACAGGCCCGACTCGCGCAGACTAATGCGCACGGCGGGCTGCCAGGCCGGTGATGCCGCGGGTGTTTGGGGTCGGGGAGTCGACCAGGTGCGCGCCGCGTCCCAGTTGGCCACGTGGGCAGCAAAGACGGGCTCGAACCAGGGGTCTGGTGCAGCCTGGTTTGCCGTCTCGACCGCGGCGGGCTGGGAAAAATGCAGCGTCACTTCCATATGAGTACACACGCGCATCTCGCCGGTGGCCGGAACGATTTGCCAGGGATAGATGCGCACATCGACCAACTGGCGCCCGCGCATGGTCTGCGGTTTGCCAACGGCAACCTGGTTTGCAGGATAATAGGTGCGCAGTTGATAGATGGCTGCGTCCTCCGTCGCGGTGCTTTCCCAGTGCAGCTCACCCGTTTGGATGGCATCCAGGAAACCACCGTTGGATGCAACCGGGTACCGTGCAGCGGCCGGCGCCAGGCGCCACGACCCGGCCAGGGTCTGACAGTTGGCCGAGGTGACTTCCGGCTCGATCGTTGCACCAGGAGGTACAGCAATCAGGGTGACCGTGTAGGGGAGCATCGGCTGGCCTGGGGTCTCTTCGAGGTTGGTCCCCGGTACGGAGAGTCGCGCATAGGGTGCCTCGGCCGATGCCGGCTGCGGTAACAGGGGTGGGACCGTTATCTGCAGGCTGACCTGGGCCTGGTTTGCATCGAGCAGGGTCAAACTGACTGCTTCCGGCTGGTCCGTGCGCGCACTGGCCACATGGCCGAGATAAAAAAACGCCGCCAACAGCACCAGGGCAGCAGTCAACGCGACGACGACGCGCGTCGCCAACGTGGAACGGGCAAAAAGGGTGGGCATGATAGTTCCCCCAAACAGAGTGTCAGGCCGTGCCGAACGGCCACGAAAATGCAATACATCCCCAATGACGCAGTTCGACCTTGTGAAGTTACGTTCAAAAAGTACGAAATAACATCCTGGCTTCTAATAATATCGTAAGTTCTCAATTTCGTCACGTTTGCGATGGGCAGTTTAGTCAGACCGCGGGCCTCATGGTATAATCTACCGGCAAATCGAAGATCAGGCAAAACATCCGGTATGTCGGTATTGGTAGCACAGGGATTGGGCAAATCATACGGTGCGTTGGACGTGTTCGACGGCGTCAGCTGTCGCATCGAACACGGTGACCGCATTGGCCTGGTGGGTCCCAATGGTGAAGGCAAAACGTCCCTTCTGCGCATCCTGGCCGCGTTGGATCAGCCCAACGCCGGACAGGTGATCGTCAAACGCGGGCTGCGTATCGGTTACCTGTCACAGGACCCACCGGCTGGTGCCGCTGCCACCCTACTGGAAGACCTGCTGGCCGTATTCGAGCCGCTGCGTGCACAGCAGGCCGAGCTGGTCGCGCTGGAGCAGCGGTTGGCCAGTGCGCACGACGGTGCCGAACATGACGCCCTCCTGCATACGTACGGCGAGATCCAGCATGCGTTCGAAGTCGGCGGCGGTTACACGTACGAGCTGCAGGTGCAGCAGGTGTTGAGCGGGCTCGGATTTGAGCCAACCGAGACTAACAAACCGCTGGCCGTGCTCAGTGGTGGCGAGCGCACACGGGCGCGCCTGGGCAAGCTGCTGCTGGAGAAACCCGACCTGCTGCTGCTCGACGAACCGACCAACCACCTGGACCTGGAGGCGGTCGAGTGGTTGGAACATGTCCTGGCCGAATGGCCCGGCAGTTTCGTCGTGGTGGCACACGATCGCTATTTTCTCGACCACGTGGCGACGCGCATCTGGGACATGGCACGCGGCAGCCTGGAAACGTACCGCGGCAATTATTCGCACTACGTGCAGCAGCGTGCGGACCGTGCCGCTGCCCGCCGCACCGTGTGGGAAGCGCAGCAGGAGTACATTGCCGAAACCGAAGCGTTCATTCGACGCTACAAAGCCGGCCAGCGCAGCAAAGAGGCCCGCGGTCGCCAAACGCGCCTGGAACGCTTCAAACGGGACGAGCTGATCGAACGCCCGCACGAGCTGAAGACGATCCACCTGGGTCTGACGACCGAAGTGCGCAGCGGTGACATCGTCCTGCGTACCAAGGACCTGGTCATTGGGTACGCCGTGCACGAGGAAAACCCGTTGACTGGTGGACCAGGCGATGGGCTGGCCGGCCAACCACGCCGGCGCCGCTACCGTGCGGAACACGCCCTGTTCACGATGCCCGACGTGGAGGTGCGGCGCGGGCAGTGCGTGGCCCTGATTGGGCCGAACGGCTCAGGCAAAACCACGCTGCTCAAGACGATCATGGGTGAGATTGCTCCGCTGGCGGGCAGCGTACGCCCGGGAGCCAGTGTCATCGTGGGTTACCTGGCGCAGGCGAGTGCTGCCCTGCGGCCCGAACAGACCGTGCTGGACGCCATTCTTGACATCGAGAACCTGCCGATCGGTGAGGCGCGCAATTATCTCGGCCGTTTTTTGTTCAGCGGCGACGACGTCTTCAAACCCATCGCCACCTTGAGCGGTGGGCAGCGCAGCCGCGTGGCGCTGGCCCGCCTCACGCTGGAAGGCGCCAATTTCCTGCTGCTCGACGAGCCGACCAACCACCTCGACCTGGCCTCGCAGGAGATCCTGCAGGACGTCCTGGATCGTTTTCCGGGTACCGTGCTGTTGGTGAGCCACGATCGTTACCTGGTCGATGCCCTGGCCGATTTCGTCTGGGCGATACGCGACGGGGAGCTGCACGTCACCAAGGGCAACTACCAGGAGTACCTGCGGCTGCGCGAGCAGGAGCGGCTGACCGCCAGCGAGCGGACGGTGGAACCAACCCGTCAGGAGGCCTGGCTGGCACGCGAGCGCACGCGTGAGGAGCGCCGCCAGCGCAAAGCCGCCGAGGCGCGCGCCGCCCAGGTGGATGCGCTGGAAGCCCAAATTCACGAGCTCGAACGCTACCGCAACGATCTCGAAATTCGCCTGGACCAGGCCGGCGCCGCCCAGGCCGTCGACGAGATCACGAGCCTGGGGCAGGAGTACCAGGCCGTGGGTGCTGAGATCGACCGCCTGCTCGAGGCGTGGGCCGAACTCTCATGAGGACATCGGCGCCATGACGACGGTAATTGGCCTGACCGGCAACATCGGCACGGGGAAGAGCACGATCCTGGCGATGCTGCACGATCTCGGCGCCGCCACGATCGACGCCGATGCCGTGGCGCACGCCGTGATGCGCCCGGGTCAGGCGGCCCATGCCGCGATCGTGCAGGCCTTCGGTACCGATATTCTGGCCGCCGACGGCACCATCGACCGCGGTCGTTTGGGCGCCATCGTCTTTCGCGATGCGGCGGCCCTGGCGCGGCTCGAAGGGATCATGCACCCGGCGATCTTCGTGCGCATGCAGGAACTCGTGCACAGCAGTGTGCGCCCCGTCGTCGTGATCGAGGCGATCAAGCTGCTCGAGGCGGGTTACAGCATCACGTTGTGCGACGTGATCTGGGTCGTGACCAGCACGCGCGACCAGCAAATTGCACGTCTCATGCACAGCCGGCACCTGAGCCGCGCCGAGGCCGAGCTGCGCATCGATGCCCAGCTACCGCAGGCCGACAAGGTCCGTCGCGCCGACGTCGTGATCGACAACAGCGGCACACTCGAAGAAACACGCCAGCGGGTCGAGACGGCGTGGCAGCGTCTGCCGTCAAATACATCACACCTGTCCGATGGTATGAGTCAACCATGAATCAACTGCGCAGTTTTTACGAAAAACACCCCCATCTCAGCCAGTGGATGGCCCTGGCCCTCGGGATGGTCGCCATCCTCATCTGGTCGGCGCGCGCCGTCGGCTTCACGCCGGTGCAGTGGACCGCGCTGATCGCGATCACCATCCTGCTGGCGGGCGCTTGTATTTGGATTATCAGTTGGGAAGACAAATAAATCCTCGATGAACAGTCTATCGACGTGCACGATAGCCCTCAGGCCGGCGGTGGCACGCTGGCGAACGCTGCGTCAAGTGCGGGGTGATTGTAAGAGATGACAACAAAACGCGACTATTACGACCTATTGGGCATTCCGCGTGACGCCAGCGAAGAAGACATTCGTAAGGCCTTCCGCCGTCTGGCGCGCCAGTACCACCCGGACGTCAACAAAGCACCCGACGCCACCGAACGCTTCAAGGAAATCAACGAGGCGTACGAGGTGTTGAGTGACCAGGAGAAGCGCACCACCTACGATCGCTACGGGCACGCGGGCATGGGCGCCGGTTCTGGTGACAGTGGATTCGGCGGGGGATTTGCCGATTTTGGCACCATTTTCGACGAGCTGTTTGGCGGCCTGGGTGGGCGTTCGGCCCGCAGCCGCACAGCACCGCGCCGCGGCAACGACCTGCGCATCGACCTGAACCTGACCTTCGAAGAGGCGGTGCACGGCGTCACGCGCGACATCCAGATCACGCGCCAGGAACCGTGTAATCGCTGCCAGGCCACCGGCGCCGAACCTGGCACGTCACCCCTGCGCTGCCCGCAGTGCAACGGCAGCGGTGAAATCCAGCGCCGCCAGCAGAGCCCCTTCTTCGGCACCGTCGTGACCAGCTCGACCTGCCCACGCTGCAACGGTACCGGTGAAATCGTCACCACTCCGTGCACCGAATGCCGCGGTAGTAAATTCAACCGCGTCACACGCACCCTGTCGGTCGACATCCCGGCAGGAGTCGACGATGCCACCCAGATTCGCCTGCCCAACGAGGGCGAGCCGGGCACGCGTGGCGGTCCGCCGGGCAGCCTGTTCGTGGTACTGCACGTCCAGACTCACCCCCTCTTCCAGCGTCGCGAACAGAACATACTCATCGATCTGCCGATCAACTTCGTGCAGGCCACGCTGGGTGCCGAAGTGGAAGTGCCCACACTGGATGGGCCGGTCAAATTGAACGTACCCGCCGGCACCCAACACGGCCACACCTTCCGCATGCGCGGCAAAGGCATTCCAAACGTCCGCCAGGCCGGTCGGGGTGATCAGTACGTCACGGTACAAGTCGTCATGCCCAACAAACTGACGGATAAACAGCGCCAGCTGCTGCGTGAGCTCGGTGAAACCCTGGGCACACCCGACGTCAACAAACCGCCGCGCGGCATCTTCGACAAAATCGTCGATGCGATTGGCGACGCATTCAAGCCCGCCGGGGATAAATGAGCGAGGGCAATACGACGGTGAACTGGATCGAGATCACGGTCGAGGTCGACGCCGCCGCCGTCGATGCGGTGAGCGAGGTCTTCGACCTCTACGCCGGTGAGGGCCGGGGGACCAGCGGCGCCGTCGTGGAGCTCAGCGGATTCGACAGCCGCGGTGAGCTCAGTGCGCCGATCCTGGTCGTGCGCACCTACGTGCGCAACGACGCTGCGGCGACCGGCGTCGTGCACCGCGTCGAGGAGGCCCTGCAGGCGCTGCGTCGCACTGTCGATTTTCAGACAGCTCACGTGCGCGAGGTCAACGAAGAAGACTGGGCCAACGCCTGGAAACAACACTACCACCCCCAAAGCGTGGGTGAGCGCCTCCTCATCGTGCCCAGCTGGCAGGACGTCGACGCTCGACCGGGCGATGTGGTGATCCGGCTCGATCCGGGCATGGCGTTTGGCACCGGCACACACGCCACGACGCGCCTGTCACTGGTGTGCCTGGAACGTTGGCTGCGGCCCGACCAACGGGTACTCGACGTGGGAACCGGTTCGGGCATCCTGGCAATCGCCGCGGCCAAACTGGGTGCCGGCCAGGTGCTGGCGACCGACATCGACACGGTGGCGCTCGATGTGGCGGCGGCCAATTTTGCAGCCAACGACGTGGCCGGGTCGATGACGCTCCTGCCCGCGTCGCTGCCTGCGTCGGGCTCGTTCGACATGATCGTGGCCAACATCCTGGCCGAGGCACACGTGACGCTTCTTGATGCCGGCCTGGCCACGTTGCTGGCTCCCGCCGGTGTCCTCGTGCTGGGGGGCATCATCGACACGGCGGCGGCGGCGGTGGAAGACGCCCTGCACCGTCACGGCCTGCGCACGATCGAGCGCCTGACCGAGGGCGACTGGGTAGAGCTGGTTGCCGCGCGGGCCTGAGATGCAGCGTTTCATCGTGCCGGCGGCGGCAATTCGCAATGGGGTGGTCGAATTCGATGCCGGGGTGGCGCATCAGCTGCGGCAGGTGCTGCGCCTGGCCGCCGGTGCACACGTCATCGTATCCGATGGCCGCGGACGCGCCTGGCAGGCGGAGCTCGTCGAAGTGGAACCGCACCGCGCACGAGCGCGGCTGCTGGATGAGCAGACCGACCATAACGAGCCGGCGACCCGCATCACGCTCTACCAGGGCACCCTGAAAGCGGACAAATTCGAGTGGGTGCTGCAGAAAGGCACCGAGCTGGGGGTACACCGCTTCGTGCCGCTGATCGTGCAGCGCAGCATCGTGCGCGACCGTGAGGCCTTGGCGGGCAAACGAACGCGCTGGCAGGCGATCGCACGCGAGGCCGCGGAACAGGCCGGACGTTCCTGGGTGCCCGAGGTGGCCGTGGCGCACGACCTGGTGGCCGCGCTGAACACGAGCGAGCGCCCGCCGGACCTGCGGCTGATTTGTTGGGAAAACGAAACCGGCCGGCGGCTGCGCGACATCGTGGAGCCGCTCGCTGCCCGCGACCGCAGTGTGGCGATCGATCTGTTCATCGGGCCGGAGGGCGGTTTTGCCGCGGACGAGATCGTGGCGGCGCGCGCCGCAGGCGTACAGGTGATCGGCCTGGGGCCACGTATCCTGCGCGCTGAAACGGCCAGCCTGGCCGCCGTGACCGCGCTGCTGTATGCACGGCACGACATGTAACCAAACGGCGCCGGTGGCCATCCAATAGGTGCAGTGAATCAATAACGATCGTCGTCGCACGAGTCTTTTGTGGAAACAGCAGGCCGCGGGCCTGACGAACAGTTTGGTGAAAGGCAACGAGAGCACATGACGCACAATCACAAAAACGGGCAGGAAATTCACGCCGAAAACGTGATCATCATTGGCAGCGGTCCGGCCGGCTTGACGGCGGGGATTTACACCGCACGCGCCAATTTGAATCCTCTTCTGATCACCGGCAACGACCTGGGTGGTCAGGTGGCCATTACGTACGAAGTAGAAAACTATCCCGGGTTCCCCGAGTCGATCAGTGGTCCCGAGCTGGTCGAGCGGATGCAGAAACAGGCCGAAAAGTTCGGCACACGCATCGAGTTCGATTACGTGGAAGAGGTGGACCTGGCTCACCAGCCGTATACGGTGCGCACGGTCAACGGTGCCGAGTACAAGGCCTGGACGCTGGTTGTGAGCACCGGGGCGACGGCGCGGCGGTTGGGCGTACCGGGCGAACAGGAGCTCACGGGGCGCGGCGTCAGCTACTGCGCCACGTGCGACGGCTTCTTCTTCCGCGGCCGCGAGGTGGTCGTGGTGGGCGGGGGTGACAGCGCCATCGAGGAAGCCATCTTCCTCACACGGTTTGCCAGCAAAGTCACCATTGTCCACCGGCGGAGCGAGCTGCGGGCCAGCCAGATTTTGCAGCAGCGTGCGTTCGAGAATGAGAAGATCGGGTTCATCTGGGATTCGGTCGTTACGTCGATCAATGATGCCAGCGGCAACCACAACGCCGTCACCTCGGTGAGTCTGGCCAACGTCAAAACGGGTGCGACGCAGGTGCTCCCCACGGGGGGTGTGTTCGTCTTCATCGGCCACTATCCCAATTCGCAGATCTTCCAGGGCAAGCTGGCCATGGATGACGAAGGTTACATCCTGACCGACCGGCTGATGGCGACCAACGTGCCGGGTGTCTTTGCGGCAGGCGAGATCCAGGACAAGCGTTTCCGTCAGGTGGCCACCTCGGTGGGACAGGGCACTGCGGCGGCGATGGAGGTCGAAAAATACCTGGCCCACCTGCACAAACAGGTGGCGCCGGAGAAGGTTGCGGCGTGAGCCGCGTGCGGGTCGGAGCCGAAACGATCTATTCGACGCAGCATCGTCGTGGGGCGGCGAGCCCGGGCTCGCCGCCCCTGGTTTTGCTGCACGGTGCCGGGGGCACGCACCTGCACTGGCCACCCCAGGTACGCTTTCTGCCGGACCTGACGGTCTATGCGCTCGATCTGCCGGGGCATGGCCAGTCGCACGGTGCCGGACGTGACACAGTGACAGCCTATCGCGACGTGGTACTGGCGTGGGCCGAGGCGATGGCGCTGCCGCGTTTCGTCGTGGCGGGGACGTCGATGGGAGGGGCGATTGCCCAGGCGATGGCACTCGCCGCGCCGGCGCGCCTGGCGGGCATCGTTCTGGTCGGAACTGATGCGCGGCTGGCGGTGGCGCCCGCCATTCTGGAGGGTTTGCGCAGCGATTATGCGGGCACGGCGCAGCAGATCGCCCGTTGGGTGCACCGCCGCGAACCCGATCCGCTCATGGTCGAGCTGTACGCCCGCCATCTGATGGCGAGCGATCCGGCGGTGGTGATCGGGGACTTCGAGGCCTGTAACCGGTTCGACGTCACCGACCAGGTCGGGCAGATCGACCTGCCGGCCCTGGTCATCGTTGGCAGTGAAGACCGGATGACCCCTGCGCGCCGCGGCCGCTGGCTGGCCGGGCAGCTGCCACAGGCAACCCTGACCGAAGTGCCGGACGCCGGCCATTCCGTGGCCACCGAAGCGCCGGTGGTCGTGGCCGGTACGATCAAGGCCTTCGTGCAGGGCCTTGTTTGATCTCTACCTGGTTTTGAGGATCGTATGGTATAATGCCTCAAATTTGTGCGACCCGCGGCAGGTCATCCACGGCACCGTAAGCCCAACCCCGGCACGCGCTGCCAGTCGTGGACCGCACAGACAACCAACCCACTTGCGCGGAGGCCTGACATGACCCAAATTCCGAGCCTGCTCCTGCAGCGTCTGTACACCTTCAACACCCTGAAGAACGAAGCGAGCGGTGTGCGCTTTCTGATCAAAAACCGGCTGAGTGATGGCCAGATGACGGCCCTGCAGGGCGTGCGCATCGATGACCAGGACATCGACCTGGATGTCGTGACCATCGAGCTGGCCGACGGTGTCACCGTCGCGGCCAAAGACGTTTCGCCGGGCGATCCGATTGCATTCCCCCTGCGGGCAATCCTGATGTTCCGTCTGCGGATCGATCCCCTGCCGAAAGGCAAACATAAAATCCAGATTGCGTGTGAAACGCAGCCGTTCGGTTCACTCAAGTTCGAGGTGGAGGACTCCATCTCGGAGAGTGGCCGCGAGATGGTACGTATCCCGCGCGATCCGGTGGATAATTATTCCGAGGAGATCATCACCCGCCGGCAGCAGTTCATCAGCCAGTACACTGGGGCCACGCTCCACCACATCGCCAAGTATTCGTTCGATCCGCACATCACGCAGGGCAACATCGAAAATTTTACCGGCGTGGCGCAGGTGCCGTTGGGGTTTGCCGGTCCGCTGCGCATCAACGGCGAACATGCCCAGGGTGACTTTTTGATTCCCCTGGCGACGGCGGAAGGCACGCTGGTTGCCTCGTACAATCGCGGCATGAAACTGCTGAACCTGTGCGGCGGTGCCAAGGTCTCGGTGGTCGGGGACGCCATGCAGCGTGCACCGGTGTTCGTGTTCGAGGATGCGCGGGCGGGCCGTGAGTTCCTGCAGTGGGTGGGGCAGAACGAAGACAAGATCCGTGAAGAGGCCGAAGCGACGTCGAGTGTGGCGCGGCTGCAGTACATCGACCCGTACATCGCCAGCAAGTTCGTTTTCCTGCGTTTCAACTACACGACGGGGGATGCCGCCGGGCAAAACATGGTCGGCCGTGCCACGTTTGCGGCGTGCAGCTGGATTCTGGACCATTTCCCGGGCATCAAACACTTCTACCTGGAGTCCAACTTCGCCACCGACAAAAAGGCCTCGCAGATCAACATCATGCGTACGCGCGGCAAACGCGTCACCGCCGAAGCGACCATCAAACGTGACGTGCTGATCGAGCATATGCGGGTGACGCCGGACAACCTGGCTTACCACGCCGGCGTTGCCAACATGGGTGCCATCCTGTCGGGAGCCAACAACAACGGCCTGCATTCCGCCAATGCGATCACCGCCATGTTCATCGCCACCGGTCAGGACGTGGCCAACGTGGCCGAATCGTCGGCGGGTCTGATCTACACCGAACTGACGCCAGAACACGACCTGTACATCTCGATTACGGTGCCTTCGCTGATCGTGGCCACCTACGGCGGCGGTACCAGCCTGGCCACGCAGCGCGAATGTCTCGAAATGTTGGGGTGTAACGGCAAGGGGAAGGTCAATCGTCTCGCCGAAATCATCACCGCCACCGTGCTGGCTGGCGAGCTCTCCCTCGCCTCGGCGATTTCATCGCTGGACTGGGTCTCCAGTCACGAGAAGTATGGGCGGAATCGGTAGGGAGTACGGAGTAGGGAGTGGGGAATGCGGAAGTTGTTGATTGCAACGCATAATCAGGGGAAGCTGCGCGAGTATCGCGAGTTATTGGCGGATTTACCGCTGGAGGTTGTATCGCTGGCGGAGCAGGGGATTACGCATGAGGTGCCGGAAACGGGCGAGAGTTTTGCAGAGAATGCAGTGCTCAAAGCCCTGGATTATGCCGAAATGAGTGGGTTGTGGACCTGGGCCGATGATTCAGGGCTCGAAATCGATGCGCTGGGGGGGGAGCCGGGGATTCTTTCGGCCCGTTACGGCGGACTGGACAGCGACGAAGCGCGGTACCGCCTGGTGCTCGAACGGCTGGGTGATGTGCCCACGACACAGCGTACGGCGCGTTTTCGCTGTACGGTAGCCATCGCCCTGCCGGATGGGGATGCCTTCACCGCCATGGGCACCATCGAAGGGCTGATTGCCTCGAAACCACGTGGCAGCGGCGGTTTCGGTTATGATCCCATCTTTGTCATCGAAAACAGCGACTTGACGATGGCCGAAATTTCACCAGAACTCAAAAATGCCATCAGCCACCGTTCCAAAGCCGCCCGCACTGCACGCCGCATGCTGCAAACGCTGCTGACCGAACTTGGGAGCGATTGATGGGACATCCTCTTCACCTTTTTTCCGGCAGCGCCAATCTGCCCCTGGCCGAAGAGGTAGCTGCCTGCCTGAACCAAAAACTTGGCCTGTGCGAGACCAAACGGCTGCCTGACACCGAAGTCTTCGTCGAGATTAAGGAAGCGGTCCGCGGCCAGGATATCTTTTTGATTCAACCGTGTTCGGCACCCGTCAACGATCACCTGATGGAGCTGCTGCTGTACATGGATGCCTTCCGCCGTGCCTCCGTTCACAGCATCACCGCGGTGGTGCCGTACTTTCCCTACGCCCGCCAGGAACGTATGGCCAAGGGACGCGAGGCCATCAGTGCCAGGGTGGTCGCGCGTATGCTGCAGACCCTGGGCGCCACACGGGTAGTCTACGTCGACATCCATGCCGAAGCCACGCAAGGGTTTTTCGATATCCCGGTCGATCCCTTGTCAGCGCGTAAAGTCTTTGCCGAATACATCAAACGCAAAGAACTGAAAAACGCCGTCATCGTTGCCCCCGATGTGGGTCGCGCCAAACTGGCGGGCCGCTACGCCGAAATGATGGGTCTGCCCCTGGCGCTGATGCATAAACGACGCCTGTCACACAGCGACGTCGAAACGTCTCACGTGGTGGGTGACCTGGAAAATGCCGTACCGATCGTCATCGACGACGTCATCGCCGGCGGCAGCCTCCTGACCCAGCTCGACGCGCTCGTTAAGGCCGGCGCGCGGCCGGAAATCTACCTGGCCATTACCCATCCTGTGCTGCTGCCGACGGCCCTCAAGCGGCTGGACAACCCAATCATCAAGGAACTGGTGGTGACCAATACGATCTATATCCCACCAGAGAGTCACCACCCCAAACTGCGGGTCTGTTCCATCGCACCGCTGCTGGCCGACGCCATCGAACGCATTCACGAAGCACGAACCATCAGCCCCTTGCTCAAGCTGACGCCCAGCGAGTGGTAAGGGCTTGTAAATGCCCACATCGGGACAGCACCGCGCGACCGCCCTGGCGGCGATCGTGACACCGACCTGCCCCGGACGGGCACGATGAGGAGAGACAACACGTGTTTTCATCACCTTTTGGTAAAGACAAAAAACCAGAGCCCGATGCCATCGAAGTGGTCATCGGCTCACGCGCCACGATGAGCGGCGAACTGCGTGCCGATGGCACCATCCGCATCGATGGGGTCATCGAAAGCGGCACCATCACCACCCCTTCCAACGTCGTCATCACCGCCAGTGCACGTGTTATGGCCGACATTCAGGCCAAAGTGGTATCGGTTGCCGGTGCATACAAAGGCATCGTCACCGCCGAGCGGGTCGAACTTCTGGAGGGCGGCCGCATCTGGGGAACGGTCAAGGTCGCCTCCTTCTTGCTCGATCCGGGCGGTTACCTGCGGGGCGAGCTGGTGATGCAGGGAGAAGAGCCCCAACAGCCCTTCGTGATCCCACCGCCGACGGGGTCGGCCGCCCAAATCCCGGTCATCGAGGCACCGGTCAACAACAAACCCGTGCCCACTGCCAACCCATGAATCACGTCGAACAGATCACGCTCTATCACATCGTTCTCCCGCTGGTCAGCCCGTTCGAAACCAGCTTCGGACGGCAGACCGTACGTGATGCCATCCTCGTGGAACTGTGCACGGCCGCGGGCAGCGGCTGGGGCGAATGCGTAGCGGCCGCGGCACCCGCCTACTCGTACGAAACCAACGACAGCGCCTGGTCCGTCCTGGCCAACTTCCTGATACCGGCGGCGTTTGCGCAGCCCCTGCACGACCTGGCCGAGCTGCACGCGCGGTGGGCCTGGGTGCGCGGGCACCACATGGCCAAAGCGGCGCTTGCCGGCGCGGCAGCCGCGCTGCTGGCCCAGGTCGAAGGGCAGTCCCTGGCCGCATACCTGGGGGGGACCCAGCCCCGCGTACCGGTCGGTGTCAGCATCGGTATCCAGGAGTCACCGGCCAAACTGGTGGCTGTGGCGGCTGGCTACGTCGAGCAGGGTTACCGGCGCCTGAAGGTCAAGATCAAGCCGGGCAAGGACGTTCGTTACGTGGCAGCGGTGCGGCATGAGTTCCCCGACATGGCCGTGATGGCCGATGCCAATTCGGCCTACACGCTTGAAGACATCGATCTGCTCCGCCGCCTGGACGAGTTCGACCTGCTCATGATCGAACAGCCGTTGGACCACGACGACATCTACGAGCACAGCCTGCTGCAGCGTGAGCTGCAAACCCCGATCTGCCTGGACGAAAGCATTCATTCGCTGCTGCATGCGCGGGCAGCCATTGCCCTCGGCAGCTGCCGCGTGATCAACATCAAAGTGGGACGCGTGGGCGGTCTGCTGCCGGCGATGCAGATCCACGACCTGTGCCAGACCCACGGCCTCGCGGTCTGGTGTGGCGGTATGCTCGAAACCGGCATCGGGCGTGCGGCCAACCTGGCCATCGCCAGCCTGCCCAATTTCACCCTGCCCGGCGATATTTCGGCCAGCAGTCGTTATTATGCGCACGACGTCGCCAGCCCGACCTTCGTGCTCAACGCCGACAGCACGATCACGGTGCCAGCGGTACCCGGACTTGGCGTCACCGTCGACCGTGATGCGCTGGTGCGTGTCACCCAACACAGCCAGACATTCCGGCCCACCTGATGGAACCCACCATGCCCGACACGTTTGCGCTGCCCACCCTCCTGAATGCCATCGAGCCGCACACTGCGTCGCTCGTGCAGGACCTGATGGCGTGGTGTGCCATGGAGTCGCCGTCGAAAGACGCGGCCGCCACCACACGCATGGCGCAGCAGGTGGCGGCGCACATGGCGGCATGCGGCGCTCAGGTTACCCTGGTGCCCGGCATCACGACGGGGACCCTGGTCGAGGCCGTGTGGCCGGGCGGGCCGGGCAAGCCGGTTCTCCTGTTGGGCCACCACGATACCGTGCATCCCATCGGCAGCCTGTCGAAGAATCCACCGCGCCTCAGCAACGGGCGCTGCTACGGCCCCGGCGGCTACGACATGAAGGCAGGCCTGCTCATGATAGGCACCGCCCTGCGTGTGCTGCACAGCCTGGGCTGGACGCCGCGGCGGCCGGTCATCCTGTTGAGCACAGCCGACGAAGAGATCGGCAGTATCGAGTCGCGCGCCCGCATCGAGGCCACCGCCCGCACCGCCGAAGCGGTCCTGGTTTTGGAGCCGGCGTTTACCGGTGGTGAGCTCAAGACGGCGCGCAAAGGTGTTGGCACCTTCCGTTTGACGGTGGGCGGCCGGCCGGCCCATGCCGGGGGTGCCCACGAGCTGGGGATCAGCGCCATCACCGAACTGGCACACCAGGTGCTGCGGCTGGTCGCGCTCACCGATTATGTGCGCGGCGTGACCATCAACGTGGGCCAGGTCGAGGGTGGCACCGCGGTCAACACCGTGGCAGCCAGTGCGTCGGCCATCATCGACGTGCGCGTCAAGACCGCTGCCGATGCCGGCTGGATCACCAACGAGATCATGGGGCTGCAGCCGGTTCTGCCCGGCACCACGCTGACCATCAGCGGTGGCATCAACCGCCCGCCCATGGAACGCACCGCGGCCACGGTGCGCCTGTTCGAGCTGGCCCGCGCCCTGGGCCGCGCGATTGGTCTGGAGCTGCACGAAACGGCCACTGGCGGTGGCAGTGACGGCAACCTGACTTCGGCCCTCGGCATTCCGACCCTGGATGGCTTGGGCGCGTGCGGCAACGGCGCCCACACCGACGACGAATACGTGATGGTCGATCAACTGGCCCCCCGCACGGCGGTGCTGGCGGGTCTGCTGTGCCATGTCTGATTCGAGTAAGGAGTACGGGTACCGTCCTATTCGTACTCGTACTCCTACTCGTACTCGTACTCGTACTCGATCGCAGCCGCGGATTTGAACAGTACCGGGCCATCTGCCAGGACTGCGGCGGTTGATCGAGCGTAATCGATGGCTATGCTCAAGCCAGGTGACCCG